>CAZTDD010000015.1:0-79326 GCA_964612675.1 uncultured bacterium | reverse complement strand
AAAAGGGTTACCTATGTGACCGGTTTAAAGTGTTACCCATGTGCCCGGTCGCTCAGGAGGGGGTTGAAATCCGTATCCCACACTTTTTGCAACCTCGTCGAGATTGGGAGAGAAAACGCTGCAGACACGCTCGTTTTTTTCCTCCCCCGAAGATCGGGGGAGGTTAGGAGGGGGTTGAAATCCGTATCCCTTGGACAAAAAGTGTTACCTATGTGACCGGTTTAAAGTGTTACCCATGTGCCCGGTCGCTCAGGAGGGGGTTGAAATCCGTATCCCACACTTTTTGCAACCTCGTCGAGATTGGGAGAGAAAACGCTGCAGACACGCTCGTTTTTTTCCTCCCCCGAAGATCGGGGGAGGTTAGGAGGGGGTTGAAATCCGTATCCCTTGGACAAAAAGTGTTACCTATGTGACCGGTTTAAAGTGTTACCCATGTGCCCGGTCGCTCAGGAGGGGGTTGAAATCCGTATCCCACACTTTTTGCAACGACATCAATTCAGGGGAAAGAAACAGAAGGGAATTATGACACAGCCTGGGAATTGGCGGTGGCACCCTTCTAATCAACCTTCGCCGATCCTTGGTCACCCATCACCCGTCATCCATCACTCGCCGATTTTCTCCAGCGGCTCCACATTGCCGTAGGTCGGTTTCGGCCCTCCAGCGGGTGCGAGCCAGCGCACAGCGTTTCCGATCACCTTCAGCACTTCCGGGTTGTAGTAGATCGGGTAGGTCTCATGACCGGGTCGGAAATAGAAAACCCTGCCGCGTGAGCGATAATAAACACATCCACTGCGGAACACTTCCCCACCCTCAAACCAACTCAGAAATACCAGTGTATCGGGCGGAGGAACGTCAAATCGCTCGCCGTACATCTCGGCCTTCTCGATCTCCATGTACTCGTTCACGCCCTCGACAATAGGATGGCTCGGTTCGACCACCCAAAGGCGTTCCCGCTCGCCGACGTCCCGCCATCGCAGCTCGCAGGTCGTTCCCATCAACTTTTGAAATATCTTCGAATAGTGCCCCGAGTGCAGGACCAGCAGCCCCATACCATCAAGAACTCGCTGTTGGACTTTCTCAACGATCTCGTCTTTCACCTCTTCGTGGGCGGTGTGGCCCCACCAGGTCATCACGTCCGTGTTTGCCAGGACATCATCGGTGAGACCGTGTTCCGGCTCATCGAGAGTTGCCGTGCGAGCCTGGATCCCGGGCTGTTCGTTCAGGTATTTCGCGATCTCACCATGCATCCCGTTGGGATAAAGCTCTTTGACTTCCGGATTGTCTTTCTCGTGACGAAACTCATTCCAAACTGTAACTCGGATCAAATCGTTCATACGGTACACCTTCTTACTGACGATGCGGCAAAAAGTTGCGTGAAACGGATCTCAACCCCCTCCTAACCTCCCCCGATCTTCGGGGGAGGAAAAGAAAAGGAACGTGTCTGCACTGTTGTCTCCCCCAAGAAGGCCACGCTTGCGTGGCCAAAGGAAGGGGAGATACAGAGGGGGTTGAAACCTCTTCATCTACGCACCGACTTTGTGCCGCTCCGTCTTAACTGGAGATGGAAAGAGTATGAATGAGGCGATAGAATCTTCAAAGAGAAAGGGGCGGTCCGGGACCGCCCCTTTCGTTCAATTAGATAGAGAGGAGGCAAAAGTCACGCAAATATTTTCTTCGCAAACGCTACATTGGCGCGCGTATCCTCGACAAAACTCTTCTTCCTGTCTTTGCCACTCGTTTCGAGCACATACCATTTTTCGTAACCAATCTCATGGAGCGCTTCCGCGCAGGCTTTCATATCCACCTGCGCTTTTGAACTACCCAGCATCGGTGTGCCCCTGTCTTTCAAATGGACTTCGCAGATCCGCTGTTTTCCCAACATACGAATCTCGGCGGGGACATTGTATCCGTTCCCGGTCGAGTTTCCGACATCGTAATAGACCTGAAGCATCGGCGAGCCGACCCGCTCGATAATCTCCATATTCTGTTTCGCCGTGATTGTGTTTTCGAGCCCGAGGATTACACCGGCGTCTTCCGCACGGGGTGCGATTTGCCGCAAGGCCTCGACAACACGGGTGACTCCTTGCGTATCGAGCTCGTACTCCTTCCACTTTGAATCATCGCTGATATTTCGGACATTCCCCTGGGCGTCCTTTAAACGTAAATCGCCGTTCCCGAAAAACGCCATCAGGATATTGTCCGCCCCCAGCGCTTTCGCCGCCTCGATCGCGTCGATGACATAAACCGCAGACTGGGGTTCACTCGCCAGCGGAATGCTGTTCAGAATACTCCCTGCGGCCACCGAACAGACCTGGAGGCCGTGCCTTTCGCACATGTCACGGTATTTCCTTCGAACCGCCGGATCGCGAAGCGGAACATTGTTCGGGTCGGTTGCGACGCTCACCTGGACACCGTCCAAACCTGCCTCTTTCGCCAAGGCGAACTTGCCCGGGTTGCATGTTCCGCCCAGGTTCCAGTCCGTCATCCCCACTTTGATACCTGACTTGTCCTCTGAGGCATGCGCTTCGCTCATGCCCAGTTCACGGAGGAAACTCATTGCGAGTAATCCTCCTCCGATCCCTTTTAGGAATCCACGCCGATTGCTTTCCATCGTTGATTCTCCTGTATCAATAGAGTCTTGGAGCCGCTCCGTCCCACCCGTCCGAATGCGGACAGAAACCGATGAGCCATTTATGAACCACACACTAGTTTGCTACCGATTCGGGCGTATGGCAAGGAGATGAGACTCTAGACGGACTGTGTCATATACCAGGAAATGCGGAACGGGGGAGGCGAAGCTGGGGAGGGCGAAGCTCCCGCTGAGCCGTCTTTAGCGAATGAAGGGACTTGGCTGCAGTCGGAGATAAGAACGGTTCTTAAAATGAAACTACCCGGATGGTCGCAGTCCGGGTAGTTCCTTCAAATAAACAAATCTTTTTTCTTTCGAGACAACCTGTCGGTTACTAGGAATTATACCGAAATCGTCCGATAACGCAATAGGAATTTCAACCTTTTTCGAATCTTTTTCAGAAATTGCTTGCCCTTCAACGGCAAAGCGCTTACACTGCGTCCAATTGAGACTTGGCTGGCGGTAGCCGGGGTCTCCTGGAAGATACAAGTAAAGGTATATCAAACAGTTATACGTAATGAAGGGAGAAAGGGGAATGAAGCGGCTGGGGTTCACACTCATCGAGTTGTTGATCGTTGTGGCCATTATCGGCATCCTGGCGGCCATCGCGGTCCCGAATTTCCTGAACGCTCAGTGCCGGGCGAAGATCTCTCGGGAAGTGTCGGATATGAAGGCGATCTGCCTGGGGGTCGAGCAAATCCGGATCGACACGGGACATCTGCTGATCGATTGCTGGGACGATGACACGGAAGAAGGCGACGAGATCGTCGCCCGCGTTTTCCAAGGGGTCGGTTACGAGGCCGACAATGCCCGGCGGAACACAACCCACATCCTGGCCCCATTGACCTCGCCGGTCGCCTATCTTGGCTCGGTTCCCGGAGACCCCTTCATCGAAGGCAGTCTAACAGACGCGCAGCAGCGCGGTTTCGGCGGTTGGCTGACAACCTACCTGTATGTGGACGTCGATCCGAAAGTCCCGCCCACGACCAACAACAATAACAATATGAATCTGGCGGCTCTCGAACTTCCGGTCTGCGACCGTCTGGGAATCAAACCCCTCCAGACCAATGAGTACGCCGTCGTGGGTGTGGGGCCGGACGGAATTCTGGGATCGGACGCAGGGGGTATCACCGCGGATCGTGGTGTGCCGTATGAATCCAGCAACGGCCTGGTCAGCGTTGGCGATGTCTACATGCGCGGCAGCGGGGGAATTAATCAGTAAGGCTGCACGGGCACGCTAAAGTTAGATGAGAGTCATGTCTTGGTTGTGGGCCGGTTGCGGCTGACTTTGGCGCTCTGGAAAATTTCTTTGGCTTCTTGTGGACACACGCGCACTGGCCGACTCGTCGGTACGCGTAAGACGCTGGACTGAAGGATGTCTACGAGCACAAGTTCGGACACGGCGTGGCCATCCATCTCGTCCAGGAAGGCTTGCCGATCTCCGTTTTTATTTCGGCTGGCTGGAGCACGCTTCGGTCTATGTGACAATGTCCACGTACCTACAGGTCACACCGGACGTCCAGGCCGAAATGGTGAAGGAATCACAGTGGCAATGGATCATTCGCGTATTTTAGTATCGAACAGTACAGTATAGTCCGTGTTGATTTGAGTCAGCAACAGCGTATAAAATAACCGCCCAATACGTATTGGGATTCTACCATTTCGAACACTAGCCGGGATCACCCGGTGTCTATCGGCACAGACGGAGGAGAGAAATTATGCCAAACCAAGAAACACAAAATGCCTCAACGCTCTTCACCGCACGCTGTCAGATGGCCGTAAATCTCTGGTGCCATACAGACGATACGATATGTCGACTTCTAAATTGGCTCGTTGCAGTGAACAGTATCCTCATCTTGTCAATCATTCAAATTTTCGTGAAGAAGCATGGCAGTTACCTGCTGTCTTTTCTGCCGTATCTATTATCTGTTTTTGGAATATTTATTTGCTTTGTGTGGTATTCTTTGCTGGGTCACAACTTCAACTGTAAGAAAGACTTCGCTGAGTCAGCACTTACATTAGAAAGAACACTAGATGCAGAATATAATATACAGGATACGGGACTTTCTCCAGTACGATACCAGCGGATTCAAAGGGATAGGCGGCTAACAGATAAGCACTCGGTCATGCCATTAAGACTGGCGACGAATTGTGTTCTTGCTGCTATTATAGCCATATATGCCGTGTTCCTTGCATTATGTTTTTTTTATCTGCCCCTGTTTTGACGACCACAGAGTATGCAAGGGTCTATGGTATATCGCCGATTTCATTGTACCGTGTACTTCGATGAGACAAATTCACACAATCGGTGCCAAATTGAAAACAGTGACAGCACAAATACTTTACTGCTATCATTTGCCGAGTTACGATGCGACCGGTTATTTCAAATGACACGGGTACTAGTGAACGCCTCAAACAGGAGACGAGAGAATGATGTCCACTGATAAACCACCACGTCGAGAGTTCCTCCAAGGGATGGCCGGAGTGACCGGCGCGATCCTGATCGGCGCAAATACAACAACGGCATCGGAGAAAAAAATGAAATTCCATCTCGCTTCAAACCAATATTCCTGGCTCACTTTTTACAAACGCGACAATCGCGATTTCAACGCATCGCTGGACGAAGGATTAAAAGACCTGGCTAAAAGCGGACTCGATGGCTACGAACCCAGCATCGGCTCGCCGGAACAGATCGACACGCTCGAACCGCTCCTCAAGAAGCACGGACTCGAAATGCGGTCCCTCTATGTCAACAGCACACTCCACGAAGAAAGTCAGGCACAGAAAAGTATCGAGGACATTGTGAACATCGCTCGAAGAGCAAAAAAAGCCGGCACAAGGATCATCGTCACAAACCCGAATCCGATTCGCTGGGGAAGCGGCCAGGACAAAAGCGATGAACAACTACGAACGCAAGCAAGAGCCCTCAACGAACTGGGAAAGAAACTCTCGGCAATTGGACTGACACTGGCTTACCACAACCACGACGCGGAGATGCGCAACTCCGCCCGCGAATTCCATCACATGATGGTCGGCACCGATCCCGAACATGTCTCCCTTTGCCTGGATGCTCAGTGGGTCTACCGCGGTTCGGGCAATTCCAACGTCGCGCTGTTGGACATCGTGAAACTATACGGTGACCGTGTAAGCGAGCTCCACCTTCGTCAGGAGCGCAACGGTGCGTGGTCGGAAACATTCGGCGAAGGAGAAATCGACTACGAGTCGGTAATCAAGATTCTGGACAAGGAAACCGCTGAACCGCATCTGGTTTTGGAACAGGCCGTGGAAAAAGGAACCCCACACACAATGGACCCGGTCGAGGTTCATCGTCACAGCGCGGAGTATGCCCGGAGGTTGTGTGCTCCGCTCGCGGGGTAAGATCTATGGCAACTGATGGTCGCTGGAATCGTATTACCGGCTCACTCCGCTTCTACTGTAAGTCAAGTAAATTCGACCCTACCCAACCCCTCCCCTAACTGAGGCCACGCTAGCATGGCTGCAGTAAGGCGGAGATACAGAAGGGGGTTGATTTCGGTTTTTCTCAGCGCCTACCCGGATCCCAGATCGTATACGCAATGTATCGCTCTTCGCGCTCGCCCTTATTGAAATAATAGATTGTCACAATCTTGCCGTCGGGTCGTTGGACCGTGCGGGGATAACCGAGATCCCATACACCGCCGTCATCCCGCAAGATGATTTCGTCACTCCAGGTTTTGCCTTCGTCATCGCTCAAAACCGCGCGAATTCCAAACGGCTCGCGGCGGTATCCATAGGTCAATACAAAACGACCGTCCTGCAGACGGATCATGTGCGGTGGGTTGCTGCGGTTATCGATGTGCGGTTCCGCCAGACGATACCAGTCTCTACCGTTGTTGGGAGACAAATGGCCTTCGATCCACCACTCCTTTTCGCCGTCAATAACACTTCGCCGCCGGATGATCGAGAGGAGTGTGTGATTTGAAATGCGCAGCGTCGACGGCATGATCGAATACCCCTCGGGGCCGGGCTGCTGACCGATCCAACCGACAAATTCCCAGGTCAGTCCACCGTCTCTCGTTCGGATACAGCACGGCCAGCCCTCGCCGCCGATGTCTTTTTCGGTGGCGATAAAGGCCATGAGATCGTGTTTGTCGTTCACAATGTAGTCGGTTCGCGCAAGCAGACCTTTCCGTCCAAAATCGGGAAGCAAGAACGGTCCCTCCCACGTTCGACAGCGATCGTAGGAATAGTAAAACCGGTTGTTGCGAAACCGCATCGCGAAATTCGGGTGGGTGAAGGTGATTTTCTCTTTCAACTCGGAGGATGCACGCTCGGTACCGTCTGCCTTTACAAAAGACGGTGTTTCAATTTCCCAGGTTTCCCCTCCATCATAACTTCGGGCCTGGCGCATGCTTGACGGTCGATCCCGGTCGATGGGATGCCCATCCGGTGTGTACTCAAAATAACCGAGCGAAAACCCTACAACGATTTCGTTGCCCCACGACCAGATCCCGTTGTTCGCGGGCCACCCGGCGAATCTTCCTTCTTTGAAGTACACGACGCCGTGTTCGAGCGGTCCTGCTTCCTGTTCTGCAAAGGCGGTTCCAATCGAGAGTACGAGAGGCATCAGGATGATCAATGTGCTCAAGCGCATTGTTGTTCTCCTTTCCGTTTTACGACTGTGAGATCGGTTGCCGATCTCGCGATTTATGATGCCATATTTGTTGCGTTTCGTTTAGCGAAGGGGGGGCTTTGTTAGGTTTTTCGCATGCAAAACAGTCTGTTTCCGCTTTACTTTCGTTTTGCCAACCGGTAGAAGAATGAGGTACACTATGCCAAGCCAGTGGGCGGAACTGGAGGGCAATATGAAACGAGGACCCGGCTTCACACTTATCGAGTTGCTGATCGTTGTGGCTATTATCGGCATCCTGGCGGCCATCGCGATCCCCAACTTCCTGAATGCGCAAATCAGAGCGAAAGTCACCCGCGCCACAGCGGATTTGCGGAGTGTTCAGACGGCCATCGAAATGTATACGACCGACCATGGCCGCGAGATTTTGGACACCATCGAAATGCCGGACTATACAATTGCCTGGCAGGTCTGGGAACAACTGACAACACCGGTCTCCTATATTTCCGCCAGTGCGCTTCAAGACCCGTTCATTCCAGAGACCAACCCCCACAGCAGTGGAGCGGCGAATGAAGCGGTGGCAATTGGAACCTATCAGTATCACAACATCAGAGCCTGGCGAGAACGCAACCAAGGCGGAATGGGCGCGCTTGCCGACCGGACGGCGCGGTATTATGTCCGAAGTCCCGGTCCGGATCGTTGGTACATCGTCCATCCCATGCGTCTGATGCATTGGATGGCTTACGATACCTCGAACGGGTTGGTAAGCATCGGCGATATTATCGTGTCGGACAGAGGCATTCTAGGAGTGAATTTCGAGGGCAATTACGGACCTTCGGATTATCTCTGATACTGCTGAATGTGATTAAGTCAAGCTATCATGCCGGGAGGGCGAATCTCCTGATGAGCCGTTTGGGCGTCAACAGGAGTCACGGCTCATCAGGAGATTCGCCCTCCCCGACAAAAACCTACTTATGTCGACTTTATGACGTTGATTCTCAGCCGCCCTCTTGTTCGCCACCGCCTGCGGGCGGTGCGGCCTCCATTCCTCCCGGGGCGACCTCTTGTCCCTCCTCGGGAGCCGTCTCGACAGCCTGTTGGACTGACACGTAGTCTTCCTGCATATACTCATTCATCACGCCTTGCGGCTGTTCTTTCGGCAAGAAACCGAACAGAAATGAAAGAATCAGGAACGTAATGGCTAACCCAACCGAGATCTTCACGACCAGCGTGTACGAACCGGTAGCGCCAAATAGACTGTCGCTGCCTCCGGCAGCGCCGAACGCGCCCGACAGTCCCGCTCCTTTGCTGGACTGAATCAAGACAAAGAAGATCAGCCCGACACATACGGCAATGTAAATCAATGTAAGCAGAGCAGTTACGATTCCCATAGTTCTTTCTTTCCTTCGGCCCGGCGCGGGAGTCTACTTATCCGAGAGACTGACCAGGCCCGGTAGATCTTTGCCTTCCAACAATTCCAGCGACGCCCCACCACCCGTACTGATGTGGGTGATTTTGTCGGCGACTCCTGCTTTCTTCACAGCGGAAGTTGAATCCCCTCCGCCGATGATCGTTTTTGCACCGGAGGAAGCCAGCGCTTCGGCGACCGCCATCGTTCCCTTCGAGAACGCTTCGATCTCGAATACACCCATCGGTCCGTTCCAGACAATTGTTTTCGCGTTTGCGATTTCCTGTTGGAACCGGTCGATGGTTTTCGGGCCGATGTCGACACCGCACTGATCGGCGGGGATCTCAACACCGTCCGTTGTCGTTGGAGCGATACCTTCTTTGACCTCCGGAGCGACGAGGTGATCTGCAGGTACGAGGAACGGAAGGCCTTTTTCTTCGACCTTCTTCAATGTTTCTCGCGCCATGTCGATCCGTTCTTCTTCGACCAGGGATTTGCCAACCTCGACGCCTTTCGCTTTGAGGAGCGTGTAGGCCATTGCGCCGCCGATCAGGATCGCATCCACCTTGGTCAGCAGGTTCTCGATCACGTCGATTTTCCCGCTGATTTTTGCGCCCCCGAGGATCGCCAAAAACGGACGTTCGGGATTCTCTATCGCCTGAACGAGAAACTGAATCTCTTTTTCGAGCAGGAATCCCGCCACGCAAGTGTCGATATAATCTGTGACACCGCTGACCGAGCATTGGGCACGGTGTGCAGAGCCGAACGCATCGTTGACAAAGATTTCCCCGAGTTCAGCGAGTTTTTTCGATTGCTCGGGATCGTTCTTCGTTTCACCCGGATGGAACCGCACGTTCTCCAGAAGACACACCTGACCGTCCTGGAGTTTCATGACGGCGTCTTTGACTTCGCCGCCGACGCAGTCTGGAAGCATTTGGACATCCTGCCCCAAGAGCTCCGAAAGACGTTGAGCTACCGGAGCGAGCGAAAACTTGGGATCCGGGGCACCTTTGGGGCGTCCAAGGTGGCTGCAGAGAACCAGACGTCCCCCGCGCCCCAAGATGTCCTTAATCGTCGGCAATGTGGAGACGATTCGTGTGTCGTCCGTAATCTTCCCGTTATCGTCGAGCGGCACGTTGAAATCCGCCCGCATCAATACTCGTTTTCCCTTCGGATCGATGTCTCGAACGGTTTTTTTCTCCATTGGGATCGTTCCCTCCGATCAGCCTTTGGAAGCCATCAGTTTTGCCAGGTCGATACAGCGGTTCGAGTAGCCCCACTCGTTGTCGTACCACGAGAGGACCTTAACCAGTTTGCCTTCGCCGACTCGAGTGTACTCGGCATCGAAGATCGAGGACAGCGGATTGTGGTTAAAGTCGCTGGAAACCAGGGGTTCTTCCGATACGCCCAGAATACCCTTGAGTTCACCATTGGCAGCGGACTTCATCGCGCTGTTGATCTGGTCCGGGCTGGTTTCTTTGCCGACGATAAGGCTGAGGTCGACAACGGAAACGTTCGGGGTCGGGACGCGAATCGCAAATCCGTCCATTTTCCCTTTCATCTCGGGGATTACCAGACCGATTGCAGCGGCAGCGCCTGTTTTGGTCGGAATCATCGAAAGAGCCGCGGCGCGTGCACGTCGAAGGTCTTTGTGAACGAAGTCCAATACGGGTTGATCGTTTGTGTACGAGTGGATGGTGGTCATCAGACCGCATTGAATGTCGTACTGCTGAAGCACTTTGACCACCGGAGCCAAGCAGTTTGTCGTGCAGGAAGCGTTTGAAACCACATTGTGGTTTGCCGGATCGTAGTCGCCATCATTGACGCCCATTACGAAGGTCGCGTCTACTTCTTTCCCGGGCGCGCTGATGATGACTTTTTTTGCACCAGCCTGAATGTGTCCGCCCGCGGTATCTTTGTCGCGAAAACGGCCGGTCGATTCGATGACAATATCGACACCCAGGTCTTTCCAGGGCAGCTTGGCGGGTTCTTTCTCCGAAAACACTTTAATTGTCTTCGATCCTATCTTCAGGCCATCGCTTGCCGCCGCCACGTCCTCCGTCCAAATTCCGTGGACCGTGTCATACTTGAACAGATGAGCGAGTGTTTTGGCATCGGTCAAATCGTTGACCGCCACCAGTTCCAGACCGGTATTTCCTTGCTCCAAGGCGGCTCGCGCCACCAACCGGCCGATACGTCCGAAGCCATTGATTGCTATTTTTGTAGCCATGGATTTCCTCCAGAATCCTTTCTATCCCCGTGCTTTATGCTCTCGGGTGGTTTGGTATACAATACACTTGTATAGAGTACGCATAGAATCCGCAACGAAGAAGTCTATTCTCTCAAAGCTTTTGAGTCGGTCAAGGCATGTCGCTTCTTGACCCCGGGACGCGGTCTTCATGACTACTGTTTCAGACATCGGAGAGTTTGGATTGCTGGCCAAGATCAACACGATCCTGCGACGGCAGTCTGTCGAAGTGCTCCTTCCGTTCGGCGACGATTGCATCGCCGTCCCTTCCCATTCCCATTCTACAGTCTTTTCGTCGGACGCAATGGTG
The DNA here is from genome assembly GCA_964612675.1 of uncultured bacterium. Lineage (GTDB taxonomy): Bacteria > Hinthialibacterota > Hinthialibacteria > Hinthialibacterales > JAKPRU01 > CAZTDD01. Next base: position 68,122 of record CAZTDD010000015.1, on the reverse strand, counting down.
GAGGGCTCTCATTTCGACCGCAATTGGATGGCTCCCGAAGATCTCGCCTGGAAATCGCTCGCTGGAGCGGTCAGCGACTTGGCGGCCAAAGGAGCCAAACCTGCCGGCGCGCTGATCACGCTTGGGCTTCCGGGTACTTTGGAAGCCGAATGGATCTTGACGATGTACGAGACGTGGGTATCCCTGGATCAACCCTGGAGCTGCCCCATTTTGGGGGGAGACACTGTTCGCTCTCCTATTTTCTTCGTTGACGTGTTTGTATGGGGGGCTCCCCTAGCCGATTCGATTGTTCCTAATCATATGGCACGTCCCGGAGACGGCCTCTATGTCACCGGGACACTAGGGGACGCACTCGCCGGGCTAAGGGTTGTACAGGACGGGAGGACTTCATCCGCATCTGAGACCGAACGTTTTCTTTTGAATCGTTTTTTCCGTCCGGTTCCCCGTGTCGCTGAAATCGGTTCTCTTCTATCGGCAGACGTTATTCCGACGGCAATGTCGGACATCAGCGACGGGTTGGCTAGAACGGTCCGAACCATCTGTGAACGCTCACAAACCGGGGCCTTGATCCGTGCCCGGGATCTCCCTCTGAGTAAGGCGTTGCGTGATTTCTCGAAAGACCATTCTTCGGAGTTGGCATGGGAGGGCGGGGAGGACTACGAACTGCTTCTGACGCTCGCTCCTGCAGATCGGGAGAGAGCTCTTTCGGTGGCTGGGGATATCGGGTTATCCTTGTCCGAGATCGGCGAAATACGCGCAACCGCCGGCGATCTCGTTGTGGACGGATTGCCTGACACAACGACGCCTGGCTTCGATCACTTCTCATAATCGCTAAGCAACACTATCTCCTAGATTTACGGCTGGAGGTCCACAATGAGTAGACAGTCTGTCCATTTCCTGACCGCGAATCCCGAGCGGTTTCAGTCTGTTGTCGGCGCGCTTCGGGCCGGCGGTTCAGAGGTGGTCTGTTCGCCCAATACTCCGGAATCCTATTCGCTGTTGCAGGATCAATGGCCTGATGTAGTGGTCTTTGAGGACGGCAGAAATACCAAGCTCATTGACGAATTGTGCCAGGCGCTCAAATCTTCTCCGGCTACGGAGGATGCAGCTGTCATCATTCTCACCGACGACCTTCACTATGAAGATACGTATTTTCATACCGGTGCTCATGATGTTCTCCCTCGCGATGTCGAAGACCGGCGGCTTGTTTCGCGGGTTCATGCGCAGCTGCGAATCAAGGGACGGATCGATGAGTTGAAGCGGTTGGGAGCGCTGTTTTATGTCAAGGAACATGTGGACGATCTGACGAAACTTTATTTGTTCCCAACTCTGGAGCTGCGGCTGGAAGCGGAGACCGCCCGTGCGACGAAAGACCGCCCGTTCTCTTGTTGTCTTATCCATCTCGACCAATTCGATGTTATCAACAAAGAGCGCGGACACATGTGGGCCGATATCGTTGTGTTGGAAATCTCCGGCCTACTGCGTGAATCGCTTTCCGAGTCGGGTCTCGCCGTGCGATTCAGCGCGGGACAGTTGGCTGTTCTTCTGCCCGATGCGGGTAACGAAGAGGCTGAAAAATGGGCGGATGGATTCCGGCAGAAAATCGAGAAACACTCGTTCACCGGTTTCGGACCGGAGGACTGTATCACAGTCAGCATCGGTGTGATTACATTTCCGGGCGAGCCGCCGCTCAAAAGCGATACACTGCTACATGAACTTGTCGAGCGGACCGAGAGTGCCTCTTCGAAAGGCGGTAACCGGGTTGTCAGTTGTTCGTCGTGAGAGGGATTCGGTAGTGTCTCAGCGATGTTTCAGCGCCTCTTTGATCAGCCCCTCCACGCCGGTGTCGGTTCCCAGAATCCTGCCCGCTTCGCTAACCGCCTGGTGAGCGACTGTGGGTTTGCAGCCGAGTGCGATCAGCGCTTCGACCGCTTCCTCGGTCACACTGGCCGCCGGCGGTGCGGTCGTCTCCGGTTCGGGCTGAACCACGATGGATTTCCTCAGGACCATTAGCGCCTCGTTGCTCTTGAGGTCGAAAATCAATCGCTCCGCTCGCTTTTTGCCGATCCCTGGAACACGGCACAGGCTTACATGATCGCCACCGCCTACCGCTGTGGCGAACCGTTCCGGCGTGAATGTGGAGAGAATATCCACGGCCATTTTCAAGCCGATGCCCGGTACGCGAACCAGTATGTTGAATAATTCGCGGTCTTCCGGTGCCGAAAATCCAAACAGCCTGCATTCGTCCTCTCGCAGAACGAACACGGTATACAGCATCACGGATTCGCCGGTAGCCGGCAGTTGGCTATACGTGGAAACAGGGATCGTCACCTCGAACCCCACGCCACTGACCTCGATTACGGCGCGATCCTCGCGTTTCTCTCGCAGTATCCCTTTCAGGAAGGCGATCATCGGCGTTCTCTTTTCATCAGTTGTTTCATTTGCCGGGAATGGATATAGGTCAACGCGACCGCGAGTGCGTCCCCCGCGTGTTCCGTGTCGGGAGGTTCCGGCAGTCCGAGCAACAGCTGGACCATCTTCTGCACCTGTTCTTTGTCCGCGCGGCCTTTTCCGACAACAGCGTTCTTGATTTCCGTCGGACTGAATTCCTCGGCCGGTAGACCGGCCCGTGCCGTCGCCAGTATCGCGACTCCTCTCGCCTGCCCCAACTTCAGGGCGATGGAGACATTTCGATGGTAGACAAGTTTCTCAAACGCTGCTTGCTGGGGACCGTGTTTCTCAATGATATCCTCAAGCGTCGAGTAGATATGCAGCAGTCTGTTGGAAAATGTGTCTCCGGCGTCTGTGTAAATCGTTCCGTATTCGACAAGTTTGGCGTCGCGTCCACACGCGTCGACAATCCCATATCCGACGGCTTGGACCCCTGGGTCGATTCCGAGTATCCGCTCTGTTTCGTTCATGCCAGCGGCACGGTATCCCGTTTTGAGACAGAAGGCAATGTCAGGCAGGTGACGAACAAGTGCTTCCGTTCTCCAGTCGTGTGTCTTCTAACGACCGACGCATAAGAAACAGCAGAGGAGACTTGTTATAATGTACCAAATGAGTAAACTTTAAATCAATCAAGATACGGATCATTCGTTAGGAGGTATCCAATGCGTAAATTCAGTTTGGTTAGGTATATAGAGATTATCTCACTGGCTTTCCTGCTTTCCGTTCTGTTTCTTGGGCAAGACGCTCTTGGTTTCAACGTAGACAAGGGCGAGAAGGCCAAGCCGATTTCAGCGGAGGATACGGAAGGAAAGAAACTGACGCTGGACCAGTACAAAGGAAAGCTGGTTTTGCTGGATTTCTGGGCGACCTGGTGCCCGCCGTGTCGTGAGGAAATTCCCGTTATTAAGGCTCTTCACAAGAAATATCACAAGCAAGGGTTTGAAGTGATTGGAGTTGCGCTTGATAAGGAAGGGGAGACGGTAACGGAATTCGCGAAGAAGCATAATATGCCGTGGAGGCAGGTGCTTGACGGGGCACAGTACAAGAGCAAGTTTTCGAAGGAATATGGCGTTCGATACATTCCGACGATGATTCTTCTCGGCCCCGACGGGAAGATTATTGACACACAGGCGCGCGGCGAACGGCTGAAAGAACTGATCCCGAAGCATATCGATTCCGTCACTGACAAAGAACCGATTATGCTTCCCGGACATGACTCGCCCGACGATTTTATAGAGACTGAATAGGCTGCTTCGTCGGTTAAGCTACTTTCAGAAATATCCCCGATTTATTTGAATCGGGGATATTTTTGTCAACCTTCTCGATGTACCCGCTCTAAATAGCCTGCAGTGTTTCGCTTATACTTCTTGATAAACAGTTGACATGCTGCTGAATACTCCGGCTTTACTACGGCTGAGCCGAGAAACAATCCAAGGAGCCAAAACGATGCCTCGTGCAGTGTGGGCCACAGAAGGAAAAGGAAGCGCCGAAGAGCGAATGGTAGCGCTGTCGGCGGGACGGGATGTTTCTACATTGCCTGCGGCTGACTCTGTTCTGATCCCGTATGATCTGTGGGTAAACCGAGCTCAGGCGATCATGCTCGGTCAGATCGGACTTTATAAGAAACAAGAGGTGGGGGCTCTGATCAGGGCTCTTGCAGATATAGAAGACCGGCATGAGCGTGGAGAATGGGATCTCGATCCCGAATTGGAAGACGTCCATATGTGTGTCGAGACCGAGCTGGCACAGATGGTGGGAGAGGACATCAGCGGACGCATCCATTCCGGCCGCAGCCGGAACGATCAGTCGGCGACAGACGTACGGCTGTACCTACGAGATGCGGTGTTAAATTCGATGAAAGAGTGGCTGCTGCTGCCCCGCGCAGTCATGGAACATGCTCAGAACCACTTTGAGACGGTGATGCCGGGCTTTACGCACCACCGGCCTGCCACGATCACAACATGGGCGCATTGGTGCGCCTCCTATGCCGTGGGCTTTATGCGGGATATTCAGCGACTGTGCGATACATACGGTCGTGTGAACCGGTCGCCCCTCGGCGGAGCCGCCAGCTACGGCACAACATGGAATATCGATTGTGAGCGGACCGCCGATTTGCTTGGTTTTGTTGAACCGGAAGCCAATACACTGGATGCGGTCGAAAGCCGGGGCGAAATGGAAGCGGATGTCGTCGTGGCGTACTCGCAATTCCTCAGACGGGCGGCCCGAGTCTCACAGGATCTGATTCTATTCTCGATGCCCGCATTTTCGTTTGTAAAACTCCCGAAAGCATGGACTACCGGCAGCTCGATCATGCCGCAGAAACGGAACCCCGATTTGCTGGAGGTCGTCAAAGGCAAAGCGGGCGTTGTAATGGGCTACGCCCAGTCGTTACTCGCGATCAACCTCGGTAACCTGTCGGGCTACAATCGAGACACCCAGTGGACCAAATTCGTACTGATGGACGCGGTTCGCGAAGTGACCGGTGTAGCGGACGGGCTGGCGAGTTTGGTTCAGGATCTCGATATTCAGGCGGAGAGGATGAAAGAAGCCACAGGGGAAGGGTTCATCGAGGCGGTCGATTTGGCCGACATGCTGGCTCGGGAGCGTGGGCTGCCGTTTCGAACTGCTTATCGAATCGTTTCCGATACGGTGGCCGCGTGCGAGGACGAAGGTCGCCTGGTGCTGGACCGTGTGAATACCGTCCTGGAGAAAGCCGGGCAAAAGCCGATGAGCGAATCGGAATTTGCCGGGATCGCCGACCCGCGGCAAAACGTGCGTCGTCGAAAACAGGCAAACGGTCCCCATCCCGACTCGGTTCGGCAAACGTTTGTCTCCCTTTCCGCTGAGCTGGACGAATTGGATCGTTGGTGTTCTGATGAGATGCGACGCCTCGACAGCGTGCGAAAAAACGTGAGGGAGTTCCTGCCGACATGAGCGAGCCGGTCGTCCAACTGGATCGGGTCAGCAAGTGTTATCGTTTATCCCGAGAATCGTATCCGACCCTGAAAGAGAAATTGCTGCGCCGTCGCTTCAAGCGAGCGCAAAGCGAACCGTTTTACGCGTTACGCGACGTTTCCTTCGAGGTGCGCAAGGGAGAGATCCTCGGCATCATCGGAGACAACGGTTCCGGAAAAAGCACGCTTTTGAAAATCGTGGGAGGCATCACAGAACCGACGAGCGGAACCTGCACCATACGCGGAACCGTGGCTTCCCTGCTCGAGGTCGGTGTTGGCTTTCATCCAGAGCTGACAGGTCGGGAGAATATCTACCTGTCGGGAGCACTGATCGGCATTCCCGAAGAGACCCTCCACGCACGGGTTCCCGACATCATCGAGTTCTCGGGCATCGAGGATTTTATCGACACCCCCGTGAAGCACTATTCCTCGGGTATGTATCTGCGGCTCGGATTCGCAATCGGGGCGTATGTTGACCCGAGTCTGTTGTTGGTGGATGAGATCCTGGCTGTCGGCGACCAGATGTTCCAGAGGAAGTGCGCGAACCATCTGCGCGCAGTCGCCGACTCCGGCAAGACAGTACTTCTCGTCTCGCATGACCTGGATGTTCTCCTGTCACTGTCCACACGTGCTCTTGTATTGGACCAGGGCAGAATCATCGGCGAGGGGCACCCGTACGAAATGATCGGTTTGTATCGTCAGCACTTGTTCGAGATGAGCCGTAAAAAGGGCGTGCCGCCCCCACCGGATGTTTCGTTGTCGAATCGATTCGGCGATATGCGGGCCCTTCTGACCGGAGTGAAAATGTATGACGGGGACGGGCAGGAGAAATACATCTATGAAACCGGTGAATCGGTACATGTAGACATTCATTATCAGGCTCCTGGAAACTACAAGGACCCTGTGTTCGGCATCTCGATCAATGATGACGACGGCACTCCCATTTTTACAACGGGTACGCACATTCATTGCGACGATCTTCCACCTTTAGACGGTAAGGGGGTCTGCCGCTTTCATTTCGATGGACTCAATCTGTTGGAAGGCTATTACAGTTTGTCCGTCGCTTTGACTCAGCGAGAGGCCGGGCCGGGCTCGTCGATGAATTTTGTATTGGGATCGGACTATCAGAGAGCCCTTTGCCCGTTTATGGTTCGGCCCGGGGTAAAAGGGCGTGGATTGCGCGGCACGACCTATGTTCCCTGCAAGGCGGAGCTCATTTCCCACGACAGACAAGTGAGTACCGACTAAGGCATGCGAGAGATAGTCACTCTTGATACGGGGGTGTCGTACGAAAGAGTAGGACTCCACTCGGTCTGGGGCGGTATCGTGGTTAATCTATCTGTATGTTTTATCCGGAACCCGGTCATAGCGGCCGGGATGTATCTTGGGCAGGTTCTCAGTGGAAAGACGAAGGTGGGTGAGCCATGGACAGCGCGATGACCAGAGAATTGGAAAACGCTGTCCCGATTTCCAGGGAAGGAAAACAGAATCATGGCAGAACAAGAATCACCCACAACATCTTCCGTGGAGGGAAAGCCGGCGTCTAGCGCCGATCCTACCATTCAAGTGGATACGAGTTACGAAGATGCGATGCAAGCAAGGATCATGCAGCTCGGTAACCGCGCAAAGTCTCAAAGGAAGCGGAATATGATTTGGTCGGCTGCTGCCTTTGTGATTTTGGTTGTTTTGACCGTCGCAGCCTTGCTTCTGATGCAGAGCCTGGGAGGTGGAGGCGCTTTCGAGGAAGTCTTTAAGCTGAAATAGACCATTTGAATATATGGAGCGGGAAGGTTCATGAAACAGGTCGAAAGGCGGATAGCGGATAGATTCGAACCGGTGCAAATCGGAATCGCTGTTGGACTGTTTCTGCTTCTCAATGCACTCACAGGATGTTCCGATCGGGAAGAAGGTCCCCTAACGATCCGTTTCAGCCACATTCTCAGCGAGACCTCGGAATGGCATTACGGTGCCGTCCGGTGGAAGGAATTGGTTGAAGAGCGGAGCGATGGAGACATCCTGATCCATCTGTACACCAACGCTTCTCTCTCCGGCAATAACCAGCAGACCGAGTTGGATATGGTCCAGGGCGGGAGTCTTGGCGGCTCGTGGGAATCCTCGATTTTGCTGTCGGTGGTCGATCCACGCTGGACGGTTTGGTCGCTGCCGTGGATGTTTGACGATTATGCGGAGGCGGAGCAGGCTTGCGTCAACGAGCCGGGCGAGAGAATGCTCGAACTGCTGCGCGAGAAGAGACTTGTCGGATTGGCCTACGGTTTTAACGGGTTCCGTCAAATCACGAATTCGAAGAGACCAATCGCGAGTCTTGACGATCTCAGCGACCTCAAGATCCGTGTTCCCTCCATTAAGATGTACATCACGCTGTTCCGGCTTTGGAATGCCGATCCCAGCTCGATGAACTTTGGTGAACTGATTCAGGCCCTGCGTGAAGGCACCATGGATGGACAGGAGAACCCCCTCCACGTGATTCACTCTGCTGGGCTGTATGAGGTACAGAAATATCTTACGATTTGGGACTATTCCTTCGACCCGATTGTCTTATGTTTGAATGCGGATCTATGGGACGGTCTCACGGAGGAGCAACAGAGGATTCTTCGGGAGTCCGCTCAAGAGGCGGCGAAAGAACAGAGACAGCACGTTATCGAGCGGGAGGAAACTCATCGCCGCGTTCTCGGGCAACGGGGGATGGTGATCACAGAGCTCTCGCCGGGGATGCGCAGTCTACTGCGGGAAGCTGCTCAGCCGGTGTATGAAGAATACCGTCCGACCATCGGGGAGGATCTACTCGGCCTGTTCGAACGGTTCGCCTCGAAATAAAACGCGAGCGAATCCGTCATTCCGAGGAGCGCAACGACGTGGGAATTTCCGCATTGAACCGGAAAAACGAGATGGCCATGCTTCGCTCGCCATGACGGCAACGGAGATCGCGGTTCCTTTCTCAAATCAGCGGCAGTGTCGGTCCGGGATTCGAAGGAGAAACGCCGGACCCCCTCCATTCGGTGACGCTGTCGCAAAAAGTTTGGGATACGGATTTCAACCCCCTCCTTTACGGCTCTCATGTTTGCCTTCGGCAAGCCATGAGACTCCTCCCCCGATCTTCGGGGGAGGAAAGGAAACGAACACAGCTGGTTTGTGAGTGACCGGGACCATGGCTTCTTTTCTCCCCCAAAGATTGGGGTCGCTCAAGAGGGGGTTGAGGATTTCTGTTTTTCCACTCTCATCGACTTTTTGCGACGGCATCATTCGGTAGGGTCCTGGATTTGTTCGCCGAGTCAATCCGGGCGGTGCGGGTTTCAGAAAATCGCCCGGAGAGTAGATCCGGGCGGTATAGGTGGATTCAGGTTCAATCTTCTCTCATTCTCCATTACGATACTCGACCGGTTGTGGATTCGGAGTGTTGGCGAAGAGACTCCGGTAAAGCGACTTCTGCGAGGTCTCAACCATAGAAACCGGTGGTGAGGAGAACGATATGCTGTTGGACGACATATTGGCACGAAATCAAAAATACGTGAACGAGAAGAAAGGACAGATCCCGACTTTCGATCACTTCAAAAGGGTTGGGCTTCTGTACTGTATGGATCCGAGATTGACCGGCGTGGTGGAACCGGCGATGGGCTTCGCGCCGGGGGAAGTGGTCGTCTTGCGCAACGCGGGGAACCAGGTTCTGCCTGAGAACAACGATGTTCTCAGGTCGATTTCCATGTCTGTGCTTCACCAGGCATTAGCAGACTTTATTGTTCTGGGTCACACCGATTGCGGTATGTCGAAATTCGATGAGAGTGAGACGGTACACCAACTGAAACAACAGGGCGTAGATCCAAATGAAGCGACAGGGGACAAAGAAGTCTCGGAATGGTTTGGGGCGCTGAACGACATCGAGGAGAATGTTCGGAGCACAATTCGAGCGATACGTGCGTGTCCTTTGATCTCCAACGATTTGCGTCTGCACGGAATGATTATCAATACGAAGACCGGGGAACTCAGAAAAGTGAATCTTGACTGACTTGCTTCAATCCGGGAGCGGACGAAAGCGGGAGGTGCCGGCGACTTTCCAGCCGCCGTCCCCCTTTGCGAAATAGACGCTGCCGCCTGTTTTCCGGTCCGGTGCAATGTCGCGAAATGAGTGACCCCCGTGCTCTCCGGACAAGGAGAACGTCACCACCGCCTCGGCGTCCTCATTGTCGACGGTTATTTCTGTCGAGTGGATATCGATCTGCAGGTTTTCCGTCGACTGAAAAAGACTTCGCAAACCGCCCAAAACAGTTCCCCTGTCCTGACCGTATTCATCCCGGTAATTGTCCGCGATCAGAGTCGCCGCAGTCAGCAGCGATTCCTCTTCTATCGCTTTGCGCCCCTTTTCGATGACCCTTCTGATCCGTGTCTCGTCGCTGATGAGTACGTAAGTGTACAGGACGTAGAAGCCGACTGCGTGAAGTAGAATAATAGCGACGAGAATTGCGATCTTCTGCATATACGATCTCCGTGAGACGAGTGTCCACAGAACCGGCGGCAGTATTCCCGCCTCGTTCCGGTCGTTCTATTCCTGTTCAGCGACGAGATGCTCTGTCTCTTTGAGCGTCTTCTTCAGTGCGCGGTAGATTCGGCGACTGTCGCGGAAGACCCGCCAGGAGGATCGGCCGGCCGAAGTCTTCGTATATATCGTTGTGATAGGGGTCTCAGTAATCTGCAGTCCCAGACGGTCCGCCAGGATAAGCATGGTCGTTTCCATCTCGAACAGTCCACCGGTCAAACGGGTCAGTAGGTGCCTGATCGCTTGCCGCGTGAAGAGCCGGAACCCGCATTGAAAATCGCTGAGCGGCAGTCCCGACTTTTTGGCGATCCATTTGGAGCTTCGACGGTTCGACCAGCGCCTGAGCCATGGGACTTCGGGCGCATGGAAATCCCTCGCCCCCACCACAATATCCGCTCCCGTCTCCTCGTAGGCTTCAATCAGGTAGGGAATATCGATGGCTTCGTGCTGACCGTCACCATCCATCGTGATCAGCACATCCCATTCGGTCCGTTGCCACAGATAATTGAATCCTGCGGTTAGCGCGTGTCCTTTCCCTTTGTTGCGGGGAAGGGAGATGAATTCAGCACCGGATTTTCGAATCCATGAGAGTGTATCGTCTGTCGAGCCGTCGTTGACACAGAGAATCAAGCCCGCATACTGTGTGGCATCTGTTACAGTATCCAAGATGACCTGTCCGGTGTTATAACACGGGATCAAGACCGCCACCCGCCGCCACGGCGTCTGAATCTCGGGAAGTGGTTCTTCGGGTTCTTCATATTCATCGATCCCCGGCCGGTCTTCCAGCTCCTCATCCGTCGGCAATTCCAGGTCCTCGTCGTCTTCCAGGACCTCTTCCGGCTCCGACTTTCTTTTCCACAGGCGCATCGAGTAAACCCCTCATTCGAAATGAGATCAGACCACACCAGTGTAAGCCGTCGAACGATAAACACAAAGCCTATCCGTTAGAAAAGCCTCGCGGTAACGAATTATATTCGCTGAAGATAGGGTTGGCACTTGCCAAAAATGTTGGGAGGCTCTAACATTGGTTATATGAGCAAACTTCCGGAAATATCACGTGCGATGGAGGATTATCTGGAGTCGATTTACCGTCTCCAGATGCAGAAACGTGTTGTCCGCGTTCGCGATATAGCGAGCGATATCGGTGTAAAAGCCCCTACGGTCTCAGAGACGCTGCGTCTCCTCAATGAGCGTGGCCTGGTCAAGCATGAGCGCTATGAGGATGTGCAGCTTTCGCAAGACGGGTCTCGTATTGCCCAGGAGGTTCACAATCGCCATCGGATCATTTCGGGTTTTTTGACCGATGTGTTGCGGGTTGACCCGGAAACGGCCGAAAAGGACGCATGTGCCATCGAACATAACCTGAGTCGGAACACAATGGCGCGGCTTATCACGTTCATGGGGTACGTGAATTCCGATCCGGAACAGCGTGCCAAATCGATTCAGCTTTTTGAGCAGTACGCGGACCATGAACGTCAGCTGACGGAGACGCTGTATCGGCCTTCATCTGCCAAAGTGGAAGGAGAGATTCTCGCTCTTTCCGACATGCAGCCGGGCCAGGAAGGCATCGTTCGACGTATTCGTGAGACCGGGCCGATCCGGAGACGTCTGATGGAGATGGGAGTGATCCGGGGAGAGCGAGTACGATTTATGCGGGAAGCTCCGTTGGGCGACCCCATCGAGATACATATCCGAGGGTACAACCTTTCACTACGCAAGGCCGAGGCCTCCGCGGTTGAAGTTCTTCTGGATGGAGAGGTACCGACGTCCTGACACCTGCAAAACGATCTTTGTTACCTCTCGAGCGGTACGGAGACTTCGAGAATCGAACGGTAACGATTTATGGATTATCTATCTGCGGAGACATCAATACGCCAACGCGGCATGAACAAGCCACGTCAGCTTTCTTGTGCGTTGGTAGGAAATCCGAACTCCGGTAAGACGAGTCTGTTCAATATGCTGACCGGCAGTCGGCAGCGAGTCGGGAATTACCCGGGAGTGACTGTTGCGATCAAAGAAGGTACCGCCCGTCTGGATGAGTTCGAATTGCTGCTTGTGGATTTGCCGGGTACATACAGTCTTACCGCCCATTCACTCGAAGAGATGATCGTCCAGTCGTATCTGATCGATCAGCGGCCTGATGTTGTTATCAATGTTGTGGATGCGACCAACCTCGAACGAAATCTGTACCTCACATCCCAACTTATTGAACTCGGTGTGAATACTGTGGTCGCCCTGAACATGAGCGATGAGGCGCGAAATCAGGGTGTGGCGATCGATCATGAGAAACTCGGACAATTGCTGGGAGTTCCAATCGTTCCGACTATAGGCAATCGGGGTTTTGGAACACGTGAACTACTGACTATGTCATTGGAAGTGGCGGCGGGAACAAGCCCGATTCAACATCAAGTCACGGTTAACTACGGCGAAGATCTTGAACAGGAGATTCTGAATGTTGAGGAAGCTTTGGCCTCCGCCAAAGACCTGATCTCCCGTTATGGGCGCAGATGGCTCGCGATTCGTTTGCTGGAACGAGACAAAACCATCGAAGAAGTCGTTGCGCCGACTCCGCATGGCGAAGACATTCTTCGGGTGCGCGACCACTCGGTCCAACGACTCGAGTCGCGTCACCAGGACGATCTGACGAGTCTTTTTTCGGAGCGCCGCTACGGTTTTGTTCGAGGCGCTGTGCGGGAAACGGTGAGCCTCTCGATGGAAGAGAAGATGAGGCGATCCGACTCCATCGACGCCGTCGTTACTCACCGGTGGCTGGGAATCCCAATTTTTGTTTTTTTTCTCTATGTGATGTTTAAGGCAACATTTACCCTTGGGGCCATACCCATGGAGTGGATCGAGACCGTAGTGGGGTTTGTCGCTGCGTCAGTTTCCAGTCTGCTGCCGGACGGGATCGTCAAGGGATTCGTTGTGGATGGGGCGATCAACGGCGTGGGGAGTGTGATCGTATTTCTGCCGAATATCCTGATCCTTTTTTTCTTTATTTCCGTGCTCGAAGACACGGGATACATGGCCCGCGCGGCATTCATTATGGACCGGGTGATGCATGCGCTCGGCTTACACGGAAAATCGTTCATTCCGATGGTGATGGGATTCGGCTGCAATGCGCCTGCCATCATGGCAACGCGGATGTTGGAGAACCGCTCCGACCGGCTGTTGACGATCCTCATCAATCCACTTATGAGTTGCAGCGCCCGTTTGCCGGTCTACATTCTCCTCGCAGGCACTTTCTTCAAATCTCATGCGACCTGGGTCATTCTTGGAATTTACGCTCTGGGTGTTTTCCTTGCGATGATCGTCGGTCAAGTATTCCGTCGTACTCTGTTTCGCGGTGAAGCGATGCCGTTTGTGATGGAACTTCCCCCGTATCGAATTCCTTTGCTTCGCAGCGTATTGATCCACATGTGGGACCGCGCGTACATATTCATTCGCAAGGTGGGTGGTGTCATTCTAGTCGCCTCGATCCTGATTTGGGGGCTTTGTGCGTTTCCTCGTCAGTTTCCCGGTTCCGAGGAATTGAAGGCGGAGATCGAAGCGCGGGGCTCCGGAGAGGTGACACCCATAGAACGCGCCGAACTCAATCGACTCAGGACGCTCTATGAAGAAACCCGTTTAGAGCATTCCTTCGCCGGCCGTGTCGGGAAGCTGATAGCCCCCGTTATTCGGCCCATGGGGCTTGACTGGAAATCCGGGCTCGCATTACTCACCGGCGTGGCGGCGAAAGAGACGGTTGTAAGCACGCTCGGAGTTCTCTACCAGGCCACTGAAGGTGTCGACGAACGTGACGAAGGTCTACGGACCGCACTGCGGGAGTCGGGACTGACGCCCGCTTCCGCTTTGGCGCTGATGGTAATCGTTCTCGTCTATGTGCCGTGTTTCGGCACCATCTCAGTTATGCGTCGCGAAACGGGATCGTGGAAGTGGACTGTCTTTGCCGTTGGGTATGCGTTGGTCCTTGCCTGGGTGACTTCATTTCTGGTCTATCACGGAGCGAATCTGTTTCTATCGTCGCGTGTTGGGTGAGGTCTTCCGTTGAAAGGCGCATCTTCGAAAGACGATCTATCCCATTCGCAAGGTCTTTCGCGAGCTGATTCTCGTAAATGGGAAGCGGTTCTCGCTTGACAAACAGAAACGGCGTTTGCCTTCACGACTTTGAATAGTCCCGGACCATTTCCACTCGTCGCCTCCTTTTGGAGTTTCGTAATGCAAATGAAACGAGACGCGGTCGTTTTTCTTCAGACGCGCGGGGTCTCCGATGGGAAAGATGACTTGATCCCAATGGGTCTGGTTGCCTGTGGGCTCATTCGAGAGTGAGATTCCTTCGGAAAGAGACATCTCAAACCAACCGGCAAAACCGATCAGAGTACCTGGTCTGTCGATAGTGAAACGGACGCTACGCTCAAACGTATTGTCGGACCATGTAAGAAGATCGAATTCAATAAGCTGAACGGGGGCGGCTAAAAACTGCGCGTTGCGAAGATCGACCATATACAGATTATTGTCTGCCAGAGTCGCTAAAGGCGACAAATCCACCCCGTGCCGGACACTCCGATATAGCTCCAGTTCCTGCTCCAATGGTGGGTAGGAGATTGGGGCGATGAAGAGCTGTAGACGGTTTGGGATCACTGTGCCTTTTCTCTTCAAAGCGCGATTTCGTACAAGCGGCACAACCTCGAGAATGTTCTCGTCCACGCCGAAGGAGCCAATCAGCTCGGCGATGATTACGTCTGCGCGACGTCCGGTGAACCGAACAGCTTCCGCCCGGCTTCGAATGCAGGTGATGCGTTTCTTCCAGCCGCCTCTGCGCAGAATCTTTTGCGCACACGAGATCACATCCTCCGATTCGATCAGGTAGACATGTTTCGCTCCGGCCTGGAGCGCAAATGCCGAGAGAATTCCTGTTCCTCCGCCGATCTCAACGACGATATCCCCCGGATTCACCGTTCGGTGAATTGCTCGCTGGAACGCCTGGTTCCGAACATGGTCTCTAAGAAGCAAGTGATGGGAGGAGATGTGATCGTCCGTATCGTCGGAGATCGGCCACATTTCCAATACGTAGGATAGATCGTCCGTACACATGGCAAACGCCTTTCGACTCAGCTTAAGCGGGCCGACCGACTCGCGTCGGACTTCAGTTCCCTTGAGACTTACTCTATCGTTTCCCTTAAGAGGCTTATCATAAAGCGTTTGACCCACGGAGGAATAGGATGGACAACATCGTCTTCGGTACCGATGGATGGCGCGCTGTCATCAGCCGCCAGTTTACCTTTGATAATGTGCGCTATGTGGCTGCTGCTGCTACGGAGTATTTCAAACGCTCTGGAAAGGGCAAACCTGCGACGATCGGTTATGACCGCCGTTTTCTTTCCCGCGAGTATGCCCATGAAATCGCCGGCGTCGCAGCAGCGAAAGGATTGCGGACTATCGTGTCCGACGATGTCTCGGGAACGCCTTCCCTTTCTCTCGAAACCTACACACGAAAAACAGTCGGTGGATTTATGGTGACAGCCAGTCACAACCCTGCAGAGTATAACGGCATCAAGCTCAAAGGGCCTTTCGGTGGACCTATCAGCCCGGATATTACACGTAAGGTTGAAAAACGCGCGAACGAGCTTCGTGAAAAAGGAAAACTCCCCGGCTGGATGCCCATCGACGAAGCCCAAAAGGGGAAACTCGTTCAGTTTTTCGATCCAAAAGAACGCTATCTGAAGGCAATTACGGGTTTTGTGAAGGTATCGCGGATTAAGCGTCTCAAGCCTCGAGTTGTGGTGGATGCGATGTATGGTTCAGGTGTCGGCCTCCTTGCGCCCCATCTGGCTTCCTGGGGATTAGACGTCGAAGAGATTCATGGGGAGAACAATCCATCCTTCGGAGGACTGCACCCGGAGCCAATCGGAAAGAACCTAATACCCCTCTGTGACGCTGTGAAAAAATCCAAAGCGGATGTTGGGTTCGCTTTGGATGGAGACGCGGACCGGATCGGGGTCGTAGATGAGAAAGGAAATTGGCTCACGACTCAGGATGTCTTCGCTCTGTTATTGATGCATGTTTATGAAGACTTGAAAATGTCCGGTGAAGTAGTCAAAACAGTATCGAGCACAAGCATGCTCGACAGGCTTTGCGAGGTGTACGGTCTGGAGCTGCAAGAAGTTGCAGTGGGCTTCAAGTATGTTTGCGATCTGATGTTGGAGCGCGAGGTGTTGATTGGCGGCGAAGAGAGCGGGGGATACTCGATGAAAGGGCATATCCCCGAGCGTGATGGATCGCTTGCTGCGCTGCTGATTCTCCAGATGATGGCGATGCGCAAGAAACCGCTGTCGCAGATCCGCGAAGAATTGTACAAGAAGATCGGGTATCACGCGTTCCGGCGGGAGGATTCCCGGTTGACGCCGGAGAAGATGGAAACCGTTCTCGACAAGCTGAACTCGAAGCAGGTCAAGAGCATCGCCGGGCGCAAGGTCGAACGTACACTTACCATCGACGGCTTCAAGTACTTTATGGAGGACGGAAGCTGGCTTTTGCTGCGCCCGTCGGGAACGGAACCCTTGTTCCGGGTCTATGTTGAAGCCCCGTCGGATGAAGCCCTCGACGAGATAATGGACAAGGCGAAACGGCAGCTGTTGCGGTGAGGAAAGTCTGACAGTTAACGGAGTGTATCCGGGGTGGTACCATAGGAGTCGAGAGTCTCTTTCGAGGCGAAGTCATAGACTGTATTAAGCGTTCTTCGACCGAGGAGCATGTGTTGATGTCGACCATCCGAGTTTCTTCGAAAAGAAAGATCACGATTCCGGAAGATATCTCCCGCATGGTGGGACTCAAGGAAGGCGATATTCTGGATGCGGAAGTGGAACATGGCAAGATCGTGTTAACTCCGAAAGAATCCTGTTTTTCTAGTGATAGCCCAACACTTTCTCCGCACGAAAACAAGCTTCTTGCGTCCGCTACTGAGAAGATAAAGAGAATCAACGATGATCCTCTAAACTCGCGTGGACTGGAGAGAGAAGAGATCGAGGCTGCAATAAAGGCCGGGTTGATTGAGCACGATCAGGCGTATTTCTGGACGGAAGAATGGCAAGAGAATGAACGTGCCTCAGAGCGCGACAAACAAGAAGGTCGCTTTGAGGGGGACGCTCAGTCGGCGGACGAACTCATTGCGGATCTGGAGAAACTCGAAAGCGAAGCCTGAGTAAGCGGATGCGAATACGCCGAACGAAGAGGTTCAACTCGCTTTACAAGAAACTTCCACCCGAGATCAGAGAAAGGACAAAAAAGCAGATCAGATTGCTGCTTGACGATCCGCATCATCCGTCACTGCGGGTCCGAAAACTGAAGGGACGCTCGAATCGCTGGGAACTGCGCGTGACAATCCATTATCGTCTTCTGTTTGAGATGGAGGGCGATACTTACGTTTTGCACACGATTGGAACGCACGACGTACTCGATAGACAGTGATAGAGTTGCCTTCCCGGGTTCTCCATCCTTTAACGCTTCATTCTGTCTGAATCTTCCCCGCAACGCCCGGCCGGGTACCTTTGCGCCAGGGGCAGGGAGATAGGGCGGCTCGTGTCGCTTCGCCCACCGCACGAAACACCGCTTCCCACAAGTGGTGTGGATCTTCGGCCGCCATCAGGTCGATTTGAATCGTGGCCCTTGCGCCCTGTGCGATGCCTCCCAGGAAGGCGATCAGATCGGCCGAGGCGATATCCTCCGACCGATCCGGGATTCGGACATCTCCCCCCCGAAGGATGAAACCAACCCGATACTCGAACGAAATCCCCGCTCGAGCCATCGCTTCATCGATCATGCCATATGCCACACCGCTGCCGTTGGCTCCGTCAGCCTCGAAAATCTGTTCTACAACGCCCGCCAGGCACTCACCAAGACAAATTCCGGTGTCTTCACAGATTACGTGATCGAGGCGATACCCGGTTAGTTCGACGCTGATCTCCGGATTCAGGCAGGCGCGCCAAACCCACTGTTCAATCATGTGGTTGAAGAAATTGATCGGTGTCTTGATTTTCGCTTTGAGATCCGGATCGCGGTCTCCGTCTCGTAGCGTGACAGTGATGTTGCTTTCCTGCGATGTTCGCGTTTTCGTGACCGGTTGGAAGTTGAACATGGCTCTTTCTCCAATCAGGAGTCTATGGTCAGGGAGTCAAACCTCTCTCGCGTCGAGGGCTCTGGCGTGCGCCGGAAATCCCTCGAACGTTGCAAACGTCTGAACGCAATCTTTGAGCGATACAAAACCCTTTTTTGTTACATAACTTACGGACGTTCGCTTCATGAAATCGTGAACCGTGACGACCGACGACGTTTTGGCTCTTCCACCCGTCGGCAGGATCGCATTCACACCCACGGAGAAGTTACATAGCGAGATGGCCGTATAGGTCCCGAGCATGATCTCGCCGGCGTTGGTGAGCTTCCCGAGCAAGGCATGCGGTTCGCGTGTGAGAACCTCTAGGTGTTCCGGGGCGTACTCGTTCACGAAGTCGCAGGCCTCGTCCAAAGTATCGACCAAAACGATTCCTCCATAATTGGTCAGGACGCGAGACGTGAACTCTTGCTGCTTCTCGGGCAATTGGTTGATGAGTTCTGTAGTCTCTTTGGCGACCTCTCTGCCGAAGGACTCATCCGGCGTAACGAGCAGCGCGGCTGAATAAGGACCGTGTTCCGCTTCGATCAACAGGTCGGAGGCTGCCAGTTTCGGAGAGACGCTGTCGTCGGCTAGAATGATCGCCTCGCTGGGACCCGCGGGTGTGCCGACGTCGATCTTTCCGTACAGCAGTTTTTTCGCGGCTGCTCCGTAAATATTGGTCGGTCCAACGAGTTTGAGGACGGGTTGAACCGTCTCCGTTCCAAACGCCAAGGCCGCTACCGCGCCCGCGCCCCCCATACGTAGGATTTCCGTGATTCCGATTTTCTGTGCGGCATACAGCGTTCCATCGTCGATGGTTCCGTCCTCGCAGGGCGGGGACACCGCAACGATACGCGGGACGCCCGCGACGGCGGCTGGGATGCCAAGCATCAGCATGACAGAGGGATACGCCGCTGTTCCCCGTGGAACATACGCCGCGACGCTTGGAATCGGAGTGACCTTTTCGCCCGCGAATAGGCCGGGCTCAACCTCCGTTGTCCAGTACTCCTCCGGTTTCTGGCACTCGTGGAACCGGCGGATGTTGTCATAGGAACGGTCGATGGCGTCTTTGACCTTGGGATCGAGACGACCGGCGGCTTTCTCGATTTCCGCTTCGGATACGCGGATGCCCCCGCCGCTCAAATCCGCCCGGTCGAACCGTTTGGCTTGATCGATAAGGGCCTCGTCACCTTTCTGGCGGACTTCCTCGATGATCTTTCGAGCATCTTCCTCGAACCGCTCAATATCCTCTCCGGACCGGCGAAGGATTCGTTCTTTGTCGGCGTCGGAGGTTTTCTTCCAACGATATATCGGTACATCCATTGTATGTTCTCTCTTCGAACGGTTTGGTGTCCGGTTTCTGAATTATCGTCTTTCGGCGACCGGAAACAGGACCGACTCTTTCCTATTCGGCTGATTTCACTATAGCTAATCGTTTAACAACATATCGGTTTCGTAGCGTATGTCATGCTGCGGAGACGGTCAAGACGGACGAAGCCCACACAGGTACACGACCAAACAAACTGATCGCATTCCTTCTGGCTTTGACATATCAAAACGCTTCGGATACTGTGCCTTTCAAAGGACATGATGGGATTCTGAGGTGTGTACTATGACTCGTATGGTGCTGTGTTTCGGTTTGCTCATCCTCGCTTGCTTCGCGTTTGTGCAAGTGGGTGCGCAGGAAGAGAAGCCCTTTTCCTGGTTTGACGACACTCCAGTTCCTGTGGGCCGGGTCGGAGGCGCAGGCGAGAATCTCAAAGTCCTCCCATATGACGACCAATACGATCTACTCGCGTATATGCAAGGAATCATGAGGACCCTCGGAGTCAGCTGTGTTTACTGTCACAACCTCGATGATTTCGCTGTGGATGACCCGAGACTGAACCGCGCTGAGCACAAGAATGCGACTCGGAAAATGATCCGTATGGTATATGGAGTCAATGAGTACTTCGAAAAAGACGATTATCTCAGCGGCCTGATCGGGTATTCGCTCTTTGAGATGGGGGATTTGCGGGATGCCGCAGGACTCGCCGTCGAACTGCGGGAAGCAGATGAAAACGACCCGTTATCCAAATACATTTATGAACAGCTGTACGAGGATACGCAGGAGCTGCTCAACGAATTTGACGAGACCGCACCCGCCTCGAAACTCATGCGGGAAGCGTTGATTCTCGAGTTGAATCGGATACTGAGAGGCCCCAGTCTTTACAGCGATAGGAGATTCACAGGTATCGAGCTGAGCGATGATATCCAGGCGTTGATTGCCAGTCAGCCACGCGGTGTCCAACTCATTCGCCTCAACCGGTTGCTTATGGAGGCGGCGTACCCGAAGAAGATCGTCCAGGCGAATGCGATCTCGTGCAGCATGTGTCACCGAGGTTCGCCCCATCCCACGAGAGAGTCGCTTTCCAAAGATTTGGCGAACGAATAGTCGCTCTTTATGCGAAAGCATGATCCGGTTTATCGAAAGGGACATCCAAACGTTCCGTTTGGACCGAGCCGAGGCTTTCGTAATCTCATTATAGAAACGGACTCATTGGTGGAGGTGCTGCCATGGCGAATACGGCGCTTTTGGTGATTGACATGCTGAATGACTTCCTGTTGGACGGTGCGCAGCTGCAGGTACGCGGCGGAAAGGAGATCATCCCTTGCATTCGGGAACAGATCGACAAAGCGCGTCAAAACGGTTTGCCGATACTCTATCCATGCGACGCCCATGCCGAGGACGATCCCGAATTCAAGATTTGGCCGCCCCACGCCGTCAAAGGCACGACGGGTGCCGAAATCGTTGACGAGCTCAAACCATCTTCCTCCGACATCTACATCCCGAAGACGAAGTATAATTCGTTCTATCGAACCGATTTGGAGCAACGCCTCGAGTCGCTCCGAGTCGAGAAATTGATCGTGACCGGCGTGGTCACAGAAATCTGTATTCTATATACATCGGCGGACGCGATCATGCGGGGATATGAGGTTGAAATTCCTGACGGATGCACGAAGAGTCTCAACGAAGAGGATGGCCGTTTTGCTCTTCGGCAGATCCGTGAAGTGTTGCAGTCCTGAGGTAGACGCACTACCTATCGTCATTGCGAGCGAAGCGAAGCAATCTCATTGTCGCAACACACAACGGCGAGATCGCCACGCTTCGCTCGCGATGACGATAAAGTGACCGGCTGCGAACACTCACGGTTTCTTCCTCACATCATCGGCTCCAACGATCGGGGGGCGCCATGAACAGCAGCAATAACCGCGAAAACGGCTCATACAAAAGCGAACGCTAGACCGACACGAACTGTGCCCGTCATTCCTTCTTCGTAGCCACCTCTCTATAGATTTCTAAGGTTTGCTTTGCGCACCGCTCCCACGAGAACTCCGCCGCGCGACGCAGGGATTTTTCTCGCCACCCGCTCAGGTCCGATTCGTTCCACCAGCGAACGATCGCTTCTTTCCAGGCGCCTTCATCTGTCGCATCAAGAAGTAATCCTGCATCTCCAACCACTTCAGGCAGCGATCCGCGATTGGAGGCGATTACAGGGACGCCGCAGTTCATTGCCTCCAATGGCGGCAATCCAAAGCCCTCCAACAGGGAAGGCAGAACGAAGAAGCGCGCGCCACAATAGAGGAGACGCAGATGTTCTTGATCGGGCACATAGCCCATCAGCCGGATGCGTTCGCCCATCTCCAGACCTTCCGCAGTTCTGAAGATCTCTTCACACAGCCAGCCGCGTTTGCCGGCGATGACAAGATCCCCGTCGATCTTATTCTCACGGACACATTCCGCGAAGCATCGCATCAAGAACGGGAGGTTCTTTCGCGGCTCAAGAGTGCCGACGAACAAGATGTAATCGCGTTCTAGACCGTTCTCTTTGCGGAATTCTTCGAGTCTGTCTCGGTCCGTCACTGGACGGAACACCGGATCGGCGGCGAGATGGATGGTTGTGATCCGTGAGGAGGGCACATTCAGATGACTGACCACATCCTCTTTTGTGAATGTACTATCGGTCAGAATATGGTTCGCCTGGCGGATCATCCGAGGGACGAAGAATGTCCATAGGATTCGGGTTGCAATGTCCTTTTGAGCCGGATAGTGAAGGTATGCTAAGTCATGGACCGTAATGATCGTCTTTCCCCGGTATCCGAGCGGGACACCGATGGAACCGCTGTGGAAAACGTCAACCGGGCTTCTCCTGAGTCGATGCCGCAGCATTGTTTGAACCCAGAGAGTGCTGCTGCGGATGGGGCTCAGGTCGATGGTGAAGCGATCGGAGAGATTCAAGTCGGGTAGTGATTTGTTCGTGAAAATGGTGTATCGTTCATCGCCGGGAAGCCCGTCGAGTGACTGTAGAAGACGCGAAACATAGAATCCGATCCCCGCTTTCTGGGCGATGATGCATGATCCGTCGATGCCGATGTGAAGAGCCATAACGCAAATACCCGAGCGTAGTGTAAGCGATAGAAACGGATTTCGCAGGTGCGGTACCTTTGAGCGCTCAGTCTGCGACTCGTCTGTAGGCTTCGAGGGTCTGTTCGGCGGTTCGCTGCCATGAGAATCCAGCTGCCTGACGCAGGGCCTTTTCCCTCCACTGGGAAAGGTCCGGGGTGTTCCACCATTCAGTCAGGGCCTTCTCCCATGCCATGCCGTCTTCCGGGTTCAGCAGCAGGCCGCCGTCTCCGATGACTTCAGGCAAGGAGCCGCCGGTCGAACCGATAACCGGCACACCGCAGCTCATCGCCTCCAACGGCGGGAATCCGAAGCCCTCGAACAGCGAGGGAAAGGCGAAGAATCGGCATCCGCAGTAGTACTTACGCAGTTCCTCCAAATCGCCGACATAGCCCACCAATCTGATTCGATCTCCGAGGTCGAGTTGGCGTTCTGTTTGGAAGATCTCATCGTAAAGCCACCCCTTGCCGCCGACAATCACCAGGTCGCCGTCGATGCGGTTGTCGCGGACGCACGATGCAAAACAACGCATCAGGAAAGGGATGTTTTTGCGCGGTTCGAGTGTGCCCACTGTAAGGATGTAGTCACGCCGAAGGTCGTGTTTCTCTTTGAATGGCTGGATCTCTTCTCTGTCGGAAATTGGTTGAAAAATCGGGTCGGGGGCGAGTGGAGTGGGAGTAATTTTGTCCCCAGGTACATTCAGATGATGGATCAATTCGGTACGCGTAAAGTTGGAGTTTGTAAGGATATGCGAGCACTGATGAATCAACCGAGGAACAATGAACTTCCAAGCGTTTCTCGTGGTGAGTTGGTGCTGATGGGGGAAATGGAGAAACGCCAGATCGTGGACGGTGAGGACGGACGGTTTCCGGTACCCCAGCGGCATACCGATCGAGGCGCTGTGGAATATATCGGGTTTGAGTGATTTCAGCCGGAAACGCAGATAGGTTTGTGCCCAGAGGGTCGTACTCGGGATGGATTGAACGTCAGTGTTGAAGCGTTCCGACAGGCCGAGCTCGGGAACCGCTTTGTTCGAGAGAATTGTGTAGCGTTCATCGCCGGGGAGCTTATCCAGTGCCTGGAGCAGCCGAGCCAGATAGAAGCCGATCCCGGCTTTTTCTTTCGTTAGGGACGAACCGTCGATTGCTATTTCAAAAGACATCAGACAAGAACCCGGGCAAGGCCGTCTTTTCGCATTTCAGAGAACATCTATCCTAACGTTCGTTCCATATCCGGCAGATCAACGCGTGTTTCGTCTATTTGCCTTAGACGCAATACTCCTTCGACAAATTGAAACAAGCTCTCACTAGACCATTGACCTTCCGTTAGAAGTTTTTCGATCTGTTGTCTGTTCTTGGTTGATACAAGAATTGTCGTGCCCGATTCCCATGACTTACACATTTCTTTGCCATAGGTGTCCCAGTACCACGTGTCCTTTACCGCAAGGAGAATAGCTACGTCGTAATTCCCACCGACGGCATTTATCCCGTATCCCGTAACCTCCAAATCGAAGACGTTGTCATGTTCCCAGAAATACCTTACCGGCGGGCACTCGTCGACATACCAGTCATACTTCAATCGTGTGGCTTCTTTCTCCACTTCGCTGCCGCCGAACACTTCTTCGTACAACTCGCGGAATACGGTCCAGAAGACATTCGCTTCAGCGTCGTCTCCGACGACAGGCTGATGAAATGCTTTTGGCAAGACAGCTAATCGCCCCCGTCCGTCACTGACCTTGGAGGATCTGATCTGCAACGGTATCACGAAATCGTTTCCAAATTCTTCACCGCGTGCCAACGCAAACACGACACCGATTCCTCCGCAACAGAGCCGCGAATCGTAATCCGTAAACGAGCCTATGTCTGGGAGCAGATCGTGTCTGATCTTGAGGACGCGGCCCTTCTCATCCAGCACGCGACTTACGTCGCCTTGCTTTTCGATAAGCGCGTCGGTCAATTCATCCTCAAGCAAGCCGGCAGTATAACGATAAGTCAGGAATCTTGTTTCCGCGAAGCGAAAGTAAATCTTTCCTGCAATTTCATCCTCGATTATCCGGTATAGTGGTGCGTCCCAAATCTTGACGCCCATTCTTTCCAATCGTTCTATGATTTTCGGAGCGTATGCCTTGATGTGTTCTGCAGGTTCATCTTCGAGGGGAGGTGTGGAGACCGAGTTCACCAATTCTCCGTGACTGTCCTCAGGCTTGTCCCCCAGTCGTGAAGCGAGACCGACAAACTGGTTTTTCGTATAAATCGTAGTCGCTATATTCTTGTCCGCCACTCTTAGAACGTATCTTTTGACGTCCTTGTTTGATGAACACGGCCCGTAGTACTGTTCAATTAGATTAGAGTAAATCTCCGGACGGACAAAGGCACTTTCATCTTTTAGATATTCCTCCACCTCTCTTTTTTTCTCTTTTTCTCTGTACTCTTCTACCTTCTTATACACCTCCTCACTCGGCCATCGGAGAATTGCAGAGACTATCTTTACACCCGCTATTAGCCTATCTCGTTCTCGTTCATTCATCATGGAGCTCCCGTGTTTCAATTCTGTTTCTCAAACCAGAAAGCGCCTCGAAGAGACTATACGACCTTCTCGATCAGACAAGTACAGGCATGCCCATCACCGCTCAGAACACCAAGTAGATGACCACCTGCGACAGAAGGGCAAGGACGGCGTACGGTCGCAGGCTGACGCTTGTTCCCTTGCGTTCGTTGGTGACAATGACCTCCTCTTTCCGCAGCGATAAAACCCAGAGGATCAACAGGACAAAATACGCGATAAAGATTCCCTTGGCGACGGTCACATCGATGGAAACCGCCAGATCGCGAAGGATCTGACCCGGCACACGGAGAATCGACGCGAAGAAATCCGCGATCGGAGTAAGAACAGGTGTCTCTGTAACTGGTGCAGCCATCAGGCATTCCCTCCTTGATAACGATAGACCGTACCGCGCAGTTTCTCAGGGGGTTCTTTCGGTGTAACCAGGCTGACTACAACCGTCAGCAGGATCGAGAAGACAAAGGACCACCACGCGATATAGAGAAACGGATCTTGTATTTGAAAAAGCGGCCGTGTGGCGTAACTGTTGACAAACAACATCCCGCTCGAGCAACACAATCCTCCGACAAGCCCCACAAGCGCGCCGATGCCGGTGGTCCTCGACCAAAGAACGCCCAGGACTATGATTGCCAGGCTCGGGCCTTGGAACAGGGTCATCAGTGTTTGAATGAGCGTATAGATACTCTCAAAATTGGCTGAATACTCCGCGAATAAAATGCCCCATATGATAAAGAAAAATGTCAGGATCCGTCCGACGACAAGATAGTGCGTATCGTCTGCATCGGGTCGCAGGAACCGCCGATAGATGTCGTTGGTCCAGAGAGTGGCCGCTGAGTTGAGACAGGAATCGACACTCGACATCAGGGCTGCCAAAAACGCCGCGAAAAAGATGCCCAGGACTCCAGTGGGCATCAAATCTCGGACAAGTGTCGCCATCGCCTTATCGGCATCGGTGACCTGGGGATTGTGCGCTAACGCGATGATCCCCGGGACGACAACGGCAAAGGGAATTAGGACCTTGATCAAGGCGCCCCACATATACGAGGCCTTTGCCTCCGCCTCAGAACGCGCACCCAGGGAGCGTTGGACGATGCTTTGATTCCCGATCCAGTACGCATTGGCAAGCACAAGGCCCAGTCCGAGGAAAATGCCCGACCACGGATACGGTGTCTCCGTATCGGCGGGCAAGATCAATTTGAAATGATCCGCGGTACGCTCACCCATCTGTTGGATTGTACTGACAAAAGCACCGAGGCCACCGAGCTGATGAATCCCGTAGAAGAGAATGAACAAACACCCCAGAACCATCACGATGCATTGGATGACATCGGTATACACGACTGCTCTCAGCCCGCCGCAAAGGGTATAAAGACCGATCAACCCGCCCATCAAGACAATTGAATAGATCAGCGGCCAGCTGGGCGGCCTGGCCTGTGCTTCTATACGTTCCAAAAGAGAAACGGGCGCCTCTTCGGATTCGAAATCCACTGTCGGTATTTCTGTTTCGATCCCCAGGCCCGCGATTTGTCCGGTCAGGTCTTCCCGTAACGGGAATTCCTCTTCTACCAACACGAAATTCGGTTTGTGTTCCTCAATGAGCGCTATCGCTTCTTCAACGGTTTGCGCATGAAAATAGTCGTACTTTTTGGGTCCGACGATCTCGATAGCGTTCTCGGCTACAGTGGTATCGGTAGTCGCTATGACCGCCTTCGGATTCAGGTCCATCAGGACATTCAGCATTACGGCGGTCGCGTACAGCATGATCCCTAGATTGCAGGCAAGAAAACACCCCCAAATCAAAGCAGATATCGTGCGAACGGCGACGTTATACCGTTTGCCCAGCCATTCCGGGACCGTCGTTACATTCGCCCGCCAGAACATGGGGATAAAGATGAACCCGGCAATGATCATAACGGGCACACATCCGATCCAATCGAAGTTGCCCATCACAATTCCGTACAAGAAAGCGGAACCGGCAATCCCGACGATATCGATCGCGCCGATATCGCTAACGACCAGCGACATGCCGATCGCCCACCACGGCAATTTGCGCCCGCCGAGAAAGTAGTCTTTCCCCGTCTTAATCCGGCGACCCAGATAGATACCGAACAAGACAGTTCCGATCAGGTAGATGATAACGATTGCGTAGTCGATACCGGTTAACGCCATAGGACACGCTCCTAAATACGATTACGGGAGCATCGGTCATTCCGTCGTCGCTGTCAATAGTCTTTGCGGCAGTTCCGCTGGTCCAGGAGTTCAACTCCTGGACCAGTGGGTCAACTCCTGGAGCAGCGGGGTGAATCGTCATCGGTTCGCGCGCTGTGGTGCTCTGGTAGTGGAACCATCGAGCCCATACTATACGAGAAGCCTGTGGATTCATGGAGGTATCGGCGATGGAAGTGCGAAAAGCGGTCATTACCGCCGCGGGCCGGGGTGTGCGGCTGTTTCCGGCGGCGGATACGGTTCAGAAAGCGATGCTGCCGTTGATCGACCGGGACGGACTGCCGAAACCGGCGATTCAGATCATCGCGGAAGAGGCGCTCAGCAGCGGCATTGAAGAGATCTGTGTTATCTGCGCGCCTGGCGACGAGGCTCAGTACCTGAACCAGTTTCGGGCGCTGCGCGAGAATCTGATGGAGGGCTATCACGGCATCGACTGGGCCGCTCTGCAGGCTGCACGTATCGATGAGCTGCTTCAACGGCTTCATTTTGCCGTCCAGACCGAGCCGTTCGGTTTCGGTCACGCGGTCCACTGCGCAAAGGATTTCGTTGGAGATCAGGCGATGTTGCTGATGCTGAGCGACCATGTATATATTTCCACTCTTCCCGGCAAATCCTGCGCCGCTCAGCTGGTTGACCTCGCTCGCAAAGAAGCCTGCTCGGTCTCTGCGGTCAGCCCCACACGGGAACACCTTGTCGGCCGGTATGGGACACTTACCGGCAAGCGCGTACATGACCAGCCCGGTCTCTATCAGGTTGAGAAGATTATCGAGAAACCGTCCATCAGCCAGGCGGAGTTGGAATTGCTTACGCCGGGGCTCCGAGCCGGTCATTACCTCTGTATCTTTGGCATGAATGTCCTTACGCCACGGATTTTCGAACTATTGGAGGAATCACTCTCCGGAGGCGATAAACGGAACGGTGGCTATCAGCTGACCCCCTGCATGTCCGAGTTGGCGCAACGCGAGAAGTATCTGGCGCTGGAGGTACAGGGGCGGCGTGTTGATATCGGTGCGCGGCTCGGTCTTTTGCGGGCACAGGTCGCCCTCGGACTTGCGGGCGACGAACGACATGAGGTCCTTGCGGCGGTGACCGAGATGTTGGTCGAAGATGCTGCCACGTGCACCGGCAAACCGGGGGAGGGCTCATGAATCGGTTTGTCGAGACGATTACCAGCTCCGATCCGAACATCCGGGACCGACCGTTCAGCGAATTGTGTGAAGGGATGTCCGCAGAGGATCTGCTAGAGGCCTGCCATGAACTGGAGACGTTTCGCTCTCAGGCCGAGAATCTGTATGACCGGGTCCGTGCCAGCCTGTTTCTCTTCGCTGCTCATCGATTTTATCTGACAGAGTCCTCCGGCGTGACGCATTCAGGAGAAATCCCCTACGCAGGGTATACCGATTTGTTGTCCCGCCGTTTCGAAGAGGCGCTTTCCATATTTCTTTCCTCGATACAGGATACGAGGCCCAACGGCACAATATGCAGCGCACTTGCCGAGACCTATCACCAGCTCGCCTTCCAGGCTCTCGCGGATCAGGTACGTCGAAGTGTCCGAGCCTCACGAGGGAATCAGTGGATGTTCCGGGTGAGTCATTCGGTCGATCATCCGCTTCAGATTCGGCGCGAGCTCCTGGAACGTCCCGGGAACGGGACCCTGTACCCGATCCTTCGCGAAACCACCCCCGTTCGATTGGATCTGAGCCACAGTGGGTGGTCGGACATCTTCTTCCTGGGGATGGACTACCCCGAGGGGGCGAGGGTGCTGAACATTTCGGTTGATTTGGGAGTGTATGGTAGAGACCGCGAGATACAGCCGCCAATCGAGACGTACATTCGTGTTATCCCGGAGCCACTGCTTCGACTCACCAGCATCGATTTGGAGGCAACGAAAGACGTTAGCGATCTGAGCGATCTCTTCAACTTCGGCAACGATTACCTGAGTTTGTTGAAGGCCGGTGTGATCGCGTCCGGGTTGATACCGCCTTCATTTGAAGGTACGAATCAGACCATCGAAGATATTCTGGGAAGTGTTGTCGGGCCGGGCCTGGGTTTGGAGCTGGTGACGCAGGTCAATGACATCCCGAAAGGCTCGCGTCTGGCTGTGTCCACAAACCTGCTGGCGTCGATTATCGCTGCGTTGATGCGGGCGACAAGTCAGACGGCATCGCTTGAAGGTGGACTAGGGGAACAGGAAAGGCGTCTTGCCGCATCGCGGGCAATCCTCGGCGAGTGGCTGGGCGGCTCGGGCGGCGGGTGGCAGGACTCCGGCGGGATTTGGCCCGGGCTCAAAGTGATTACCGGAGCAGCCGCCGAACCGGGTGATCCGGAATATGGAATCAGTAAAGGTTGTCTGCTGCCACGGCATCGACTTCTCGGCGAGGAGGATATTCATCCGGAAATGCCGGAACGCCTGGCGAACTCACTGGTCCTGATTCACGGTGGCATGGCTCAGAACGTCGGACCGATTCTCGAAATGGTCACCGAGAAGTACCTACTGCGGGGAAAGATCGAATGGGAGGCTCGTCAGGCTCTGCACGGGATTTTCGAGGACATTCTTAAGGCGCTTGCTAACGGCGACGTAAAAGCGCTTGCGGCGAGCACGACCAGAAACTTCACGGGACCGCTCCGCACGATTATTCCTTGGGTTACCAATCACTTCACCGAAACAATCATCGAACGAGCTTCGAAGCGGTTCGGTCCGGACTTCTGGGGCTTTCTTATGCTCGGGGGGATGTCCGGCGGGGGTATGGCGATGTTTGTGCGGCCCGAGCAGCAGGCCAAGTTTCGTAACGAGATCCTCGACATCATGACGGAAACTAAACGTGAACTCGAGGACGCGATTCCGTTTGCGATGGATCCTGTGGTTTATGATTTCCGCACTAATCATGAGGGCAGCGTTGCCCGGCTGCGTATCGGGGAAGACGCGGTCATGCCGATTCGCTACCACGCCTTACAGATCCCTGAAATGGTCAGGCAGGAACGCGCATCCATTTCATCGACTCGTCGGGCGGAGCTGGACCATGTGACCTCCCAGGTTCGCGACAGCGGCGATACCCACCGGCTGCTGCGCAGTTTGGTCACGAGTTTACTGAGCGCCGATGACCCCGCCGGTCAAAGCGAACGGCAGGCATGGGATGCCGAGGTCTCCCGAGTCAAGGCGGAATACGGTTTCGATTCCGTTCAACACGAACAAATCCGGTCCGACCTGCGGGCGGGCCGTATCGGTCTGGCCCACAATCGCTTGCCCGTCGAGACCGAGATTGAAGATGTGCGCGATACGGATGTCACGTGGCTCGACTCCGATTCAAAGGACGACGCCCGTCTCGGCGAGAAAGCACTCCAGGATGGCCGTGTTGCTGTTCTATCGCTGGCGGGCGGAGTCGGAAGCCGCTGGACGACCGGGGCAGGGGTTGTGAAGGCGGTTAACCCGTTCATCTGGCTGGCCGGGAAGCATCGTACCTTTCTGGAGATCCATCTGGCGAAAACACGGCGTGCCGCGAAAGAGTATGGAGCCGCTCTGCCTCACATTGTCTCGACCAGTTTCTTAACACATCAGGCGATTGAGAAACATCTCGCTCTGAACGATTCCTATGGATTCAGCGGTCCGCTGTACCTTTCGCCCGGGAGGGCGATCGGTCAGCGGCTAATCCCGATGGTGCGGGACTTGCTGTTCTTATGGGAAGAGATGCCGCAGGAGATCCTGGACGAACAGAAGCAGAAAGTACGCGAGGCCGTCCGAGGAGCCCTGATGGAGTGGGCACGGTCGAAAGGCGAGGCAAGCGACTATGTAGACAACATCCCTCTGCAGAGGCTGAGTCCGCTGGGGCACTGGTATGAAGTCCCGAATCTTCTCAGCAACGGTGTTTTGGCTCGTTTGCTGGACGAGCATCCGAAGGTCGATACGATTATGCTTCACAACATCGACACGCTGGGAGCGGATCTCAATCCGCGCGCCTTGGGACATCACCTGCGAACGGAGAACGAACTCACGTTCGAAGTGGTACCCCGTCGAATCGTGGATCGGGGAGGAGGCTTGGCGCGGGTCAACGGACAAGTCCGTCTGCTGGAGGGGCTCGCGCAGCCGCGTGAGCAGGATGAACTGAGGTTGCGATTCTACAATTCGATGACCACGTGGATAGAGGTGGATGCGTTTCTGGCGCGATTCGGATTGGAGCGTAAGGATCTCAGCGGTTCGCCGGAGCAGATCACCGCCGCCGTTCGCCGCATGGCCCGTCGGATGCCGACGTATGTGACGATCAAAGATGTGAAGCGGCGCTGGGGGCATGGGCAGGAGGATGTTTTCCCGGTGGCCCAGTTCGAGAAACTTTGGAGCGACATGACCGCTCTGCCGGATATCTCCTGTGGGTTTCTTGCCGTCGACCGTTTACGCGGCCAGCAGTTAAAAGATCCCGATCAGTTGGACCCGTGGGCGAATGACGGCAGCAAGGAATATGTTGCCCGGCTTTGTGATTTCTGAAGTGAGCATACCTCTCGTAAAACTGCTACGATCCAGTCGACCCCCTCTGAATCTCCCCTTACTGCAGCCACGCTAGCGCGGTCCCTTTGGGGGAGAAAACGCTGCCGACACGCTCGTTTTTTTCCTCCCCCGAGACCGGGGGAGGAAGGGAAAGAAACCTGTGCTGCTTTGAATCGGCGTCCGTTTCAGTTTCCCTCCCCAAGATTGGGGAGGGTTCGGGTGGGGTTGAGTTTATTAGGGTCACAGATCGCGATGACTTCTGGGTAAAACTCAGGAAGATCGGGGGAGGAATCTCATGGCTTGCCGAAGGCAAACATGAGAGCCGTAGAGGAGGGGGTTGATTATTTCGTATCTATTCGCTCAGCTTCTCAATCATAAACTGAAGATTCTCCCGCGTATACCACGCGCGATCCGGTAGTCCTTCTAAACGTTTCAATGTCTCTTTCATCTGCGGAACCGCCGCTTTCGCCTTCTCTCCGATGACCATCAGAATCATGGACGCATGCAAATTGTTCTTCACATCGTCATCTTCCAGCCCCTCGATCAAAACCGGCACGGCTTCATCTTCATGACCCAATTTACACATTGCCTCGGCGGCCGCGTAGCGTACCGGGGCGGATTCATCGTTTAGCGCTTCACGCAAATCCGCTATCGCCGGTTCAGCGTTTCGATTAAACGTCGCCGATGCAGCCAAGCCGTTCGCTCCCCAATAGCGTACAGCGCAATCCGGATCTTTCAGTGCTTCCTGAAAAGCCGCGATATGTTTTTTTCCTCGTCCGATTCGATCCGCTACTTCGAGAATCCGTTCGATTGGATACACGCCCGGCTTCCGTGCCATATCGTATGGCGATCCCCCTTTCGAACGACGGATCATTTCCTGCTCGGGCAAAAACGCAGTGTCTTTCGTTTCAATAATCCAATTCATTAATTCTTTTCGGAACCGTTGAGGAACATTCCAAGAATAAGGCGCATCAATTAGATTGTTCATTTGATGCGGGTCCGCCTCAAGATCGTAAAGTTCCTCCGGAGGAACATGGTCCTGCATCAGCCATTCTTCATCGCCATACAACTCTCCCTCTTGATCGAGCCGGCGCAATTCTTTTCGAATCGGCGTAATTTCCGCATAAAAGCTTCTCTGCATGCGAGCACGGTGGGGATAGAAATTCCGGATATACAAATACTTTTTATCTCGGACGGAACGACTCAATTCGAGGACTTCATCGACACGGTCGCGAATGCCGAACAAATATTCCGGTTCCGGTTTCTTCGCTTCGCCCAGGAATGCCCTTCCCTGGATATAATTCGGGATATCGATTCCTGTCACACTCAGCATGGTTGGTGCCAGATCGGCGAAGCTGATCATTTCCTTGACAGCGCTTCCCGGCTTTCCGGGCGCCAGATGCTGATATTTCTTCGGGAATCGAATAATAAAAGGTACTTTCATCCCGCTTTCATGGAGCCAGCGTTTCCCGCGTGGCAGGCCGTCGCCGTGGTCGCCGTAGAAAAACACGATTGTATCTTGCGCGAGTCCGTCTTCCTCCAGCTGATCGAGTAATTCCTTTACCTGTTTATCCAGTAAAGTCACTTGTGTGTAGAACACTGCAACATTCGTTCGTACCGCCGGTGTATCGGGATAATAAGGCGGCAGTGGAGCTTTGGCCGGATCGTGACGCTCTTTGGGTTTAAGCGTTTTGTTGACTTCTTCCAGTTCCTCCGCCGGGTACCGCGTACGGCTTTGGTGTGTGGTCATGAAATTAAACACGCTGAAAAACGGTTGGTCCGCTTTCCGTCCCCGCCAGTGCGCTTTATTGCTGGATTCATCCCACGCATTGTCGGGCGTCTTGAAATTATAGTCTTCTTTGACATTATTGCTGCAATAATATCCCGATTCACGCAGATACTCGGTGAAACAGTGGATATCCTTCGCGAGTGGCATCTCACCGCGCAGGTGTTGCGTTCCGAGCGAGCTGGCGTAAACTCCGGTGATGATACTCGAGCGTGCGGGGGTACAGACCGGCGCGGTCGCGTACGCATTATCGTATCGGACACCTTGGGCGGCCATTCGATCCAAATTCGGCGTGTAAGCATACGAATCTCCGTAACATCCGAGATGCGGACTCAGATCTTCCGCCGTCAGCCAGAGAATATTGGGCCGTTGTGTCCTTTTCTCCGCACCCTGAATCCTCATCCCGCTCAGTGCCGCACCGGCAGCAGTCAAGCCCGCTGTCTTAACGAATCGTCTTCGGTCGATTGTGGTCATGATGATCTCCCTTTGTTTCCGCCCTTGCTTAAGGGGATGCACCATTCATACCACGCCTTCTCGGGGAGGGCGAGGCTCCCGCCGAGCCGTTTCGATGGAAAAAGGAAGACGGCTCACCAGGAGGTTCGCCCTCCCGAGACAAGCCGTCGAGTTGGCCTGTTGAACATATCATGGTCAGAAAGCAGGCCCTTTGAAAAAAACTAAAACCAGTTTTTGGGGAACGCAGAAAAGCGCCGGTGCAGTTGACCCCGAAGGGGTCATGTATTACAGCCAGGGGCACCCGCCCCTGGAAACCGACACGCCAACATCGCCCAAGCCCCAACGGGGCGAAGAATTGTCTGAATCTGGATGTCCAGGATGAAAGGATACTCAGGATGGATTCCAAAGGGTTTTTATCCTGTCCATCCTTCTATCCTGACAATCCTGATTCTGACAATTTCTCTCCAGGGGCGTTGCCCGCCGGCCCCGGGAGGGCGAGGCTCCCGCCGAGCCGTGCAGGGGTCATTTCTCAGAGGCTGGCTCCAACCTCAGGCAATACAAAACAATGACCGATGCACATCGTTCCAACGCAGGCGGGGGGTCATGGAATCTTATCGGATTGGTAATCCCTTGGCTTCGAAGCCAATCTTCAATTGTGTGCAGGCCGTCTTTTTCATCGCCTTTGAGTGTTTTGACTACGTCAAGTACTTCTGCGACGATTCTTTTTCCCTTTAATTGTTTCTGATATTTCTCCCTCCGAGCCCATCTTATATATGCCGTGTCTCCAGGCTCCACTTGTGGCGGATATTCAGGGTGTCGCCAAAAGGTCACCCTTATACCACTCGGTATCTTACACTTTTCCAAGTATTCTTTGTGCTTGTGGTAATCTTCCCACAATTCATCTTCGTCCATCTTGACTTGAAGCGGTGGCATGAGTTTAATCCTCCAAATTCATTGATTTGACCTCTTAGTATTGGGTAAATTCTTCTACCGCACTGGGATTCGTAACTTCGTCTATAGACTTGTGAATCTGGGTCTGCGTCCGTGCGTGATCGTATATTCTGAGCTCGTCGATCTTGCCCTTATAAGAATGGCTCGGCACACTTGCTCCTGTCCTCCAGGAAAAGGCAGTTCCGAGGATGACGAAAGCATCAGATGGTTCTGTCCAGTTGAAGGTAATTTCCCCCAAGTCGGTTGTTGCGACCTCAACACCATCCGCATAAGCGGTGACCGCGTGACCGTCAACCACAATTGCGACGTGATACCATTGACCCGGTTGAAAAGATCCTGGCATCGCTAAGCCGACTTGATCCTTTCCCGGAATGGAAAAGTAATACTTGATCTCGCCATCGTTGGTGTGGATTCCGGTCGAATATATGCCCCCGTTAGCGACAGAGAAAGGATACGTGTCCGAATAACCCTGGGTATCCGGCTGAAGCCACATTTCGACCGTGAACGTCGGGTGGTCTCCCTGGAATGGTACCGGCAGTTTTACATAATCATCGATTCCATCGAATTCACAACATGCCCCGAGTACCCCCTCGGATGTAACGGCGGCTCCGTAGACTGTCCCATCCCGTCCATTGCCGCTGCTGTCCGTCGCATCGCCATCGAACTTGTAGTACGTTGCGAGACCCATGCTTTCGTATATGGACTCCTGGATCTGATCTTGAGATCTGGCACAGTCCCATATCTTCAGCTCATCGATCTTGCCTTTGTAGCAATGGCTCGGCACGCTTTCCCCCGTTTTCCGGGAAAATGCGGTTCCGATGATGACGAAAGCATCAGACGGTTCTGTCCAGTTGAACGTTGTTTCCCCTAGCTCGGTTGTTCCAATGTCAATGCCGTCGGCGTAGGCCTTGACCGCGTGCCCGTTGGCGACAATTGCGACATGATACCATCGACCCGTCTCAAAAGATCGCGGCATCGCTAAGGCGACTTGGTCTTTTTCCGGAGTGGAAAAGTAATACTTGATGCGGCCGTTGTTGGTGTGAATACCGGTTGAATAAATGCCTTCGTTGACGACAGCGAAAGGATACGTATCCGAATGTTCCTGAGTATCGGGTTGAAGCCATAGCTCGACCGTGAACGTTGGTTGGTTTCCCGCAAACGGCACACGCAGCTGAATGTAGTCATCGACCCCATCAAATTCGTAACATCCGCCAAGTATCCCGTCAGACGTAACGGCCCCGTGAACTGTTCCATCCCGTCCATTACCGCTGCTGTCCGTCCCGTCGCCGTCGAACTTGTAGTAGGCTACGAGGCCCTCCATATCCTGTCCCGAAACCGAACCTGTAATCGCGAAAACTGCCACGAAAATCCCCACCGCTACGCGCATTTGGCGTTCTCCTTTTCTTCAATATGTATAACGGCTTTCTGATTACTATGACGAACACGTTTCTGCCCGCGTCTACGCGGGTTCATTATACGCGAGGGTGGGGAGAAAATGTCAATAGGGGAAAGTCACAAAATGACCGGGAAAATCTCCCGATTTTCGTAAGAGAATTCTCCTATGACAAAATGACACAGTTATTCGGTGGGAGTTTGGTCTTGAATATAAGTCTTGTTAATTCAACCCCCTCTGTATCTCCCCTTACTGCGGCCACGCAAGCGTGTCCCTCTTGGGGGAGAAGGTTCTCTATCGCACTCGCATCTTATTGCTTCGGTTCGCATTCGCGGACTCAACTCTACGTCGTCCAGCCATTATCCCAATTCCCGCACATCTACAATCGTCTTCTCTCGTGCGGACACAACCGAACCCTGGCAAATCTGGACGGTTTGCCTGCCGATATAGCCGTCCGGATACGGATCGGCTTCTCCCGCGAGCACTTTCACAAAGTGCTTCCATTGTTCAACTGTCCCGTCAGCCCGAGGGAGATCCTTCTTGATAGGTTTCGGTAACTCGCCCTGCGCCGCGAAGCCTCGCGGACGGCCGTAGTGAATCGACACATGTCCTCCTGTGAGCTCGATTGTTCCATTTACAGCAAAAAAATAATTCGATCCGCTGGGACCGTATGTATACAGATTGCCCCCGTAATTCGTAAACGCATCATTTGCATAACGTACAAGCACACCACCATGGTCCGTCGAGTCGCGCGAGCGCAGTGACAGATTATTGACATTTTGAAGACTGGCTACAGTCAGCGGTTCGCTGTCAACAATCCAATTATTCAAATCAATAATATGAGCCCCCATTTCATAGACGACACCGCCGCATTTGTCTTGGTCCAAACGCCAATACTCAACGCCATCGGGATATTCATCCGGCTCCGGGACGCGCCAGTCTTGACGATACGAATTGATATCCGACGACAGAATCTTTCCAACGGAAGCACCGCGAATAGTATCAACAGCGGTCTTCATATCCGCGCTGTGACGTCTCTGTGTACCGATTTGAATCGCCCGGCGTGTGCGTTCCGCGGTTGCGATCATCTCGTTGCAGTCGCGCACGGTAAGAGCCAGCGGTTTTTCACAGAACACATGCTTGCCCGCCTCAAGGGCCGCGATGACCCCCATTTTGTGTAAATAATTCGGAAGAAGCACCGCCACAGCACGAAGGTCTTCCTGCTGCATCATTTCTTCTAAATCAGTATATTTTCTTGGTTTTCCTCCTCTGGGTATCCGAGGCTCAAGCCGGTCCATCTTATGAGGAACAATGTCACACAGTGCGGCCACTTCAATTTCCGGAACCGCATTGAATGCAGACAAGTGAGCTTTGCTGCGATTCCCGCACCCAAGAATACCAATCTTGTAACACCCGCCATCGCTGGGTTTATCAATAATGAAAGGTCGATTATCGGCCGATACCCCCGTTCTATTCATCAAAGACAGTCCGGCGATTTCACCTACAACCAGACTCTCTCGTAGAAATGAGCGGCGGTCGATCCTGTTTGTCTCGGTCATCGTGTTTCACCCCTTTTCGTAAATAAATCTGAACAACTCATGCGTGATTGCCGGTTGAAATACAAATGACGTTATTGCGAAGAGGTATTTCCTGCAAAGCGCCCTCCGACAAACGCAGCCGCAGTAAGACCCAATGCACAAATCGTGAAAATAATCCCGTTAGGCGTCCTGCTCGTCCACTCGGCCCACGGCCATGGAAAACGGAAAAAGGCATAATTCAACAGAAAATACATCCACACATTCAGCAGTAGTGCGGTGCGGGCAAAATCGCCTTCCGTTTGGCGTGCACGCGGCTGACGCGCGAACCAGACAGCGACAATTGTCCAAACAAACATCGGGATAATCAGATAAATAATCCAACCAATGACCGGTTGTATCGCCCCTTCGTTATACACCAGCTGCCTCACGGTTTTCCCCGCGATTGGCAGCAGAGTAATCGGAAACACAACGAGGTACGGCCACCATCGTCCGCCCGCCACAGCCACAACCGGAATAATGATCATAATGAGCCCAAGATCGTAAACTGCATCCACGGCACGGAGAGACATAAATTCAACCGCAATCAACAAGGCAAGATGAATAACCAGTAAAATCCACTCGGCAATGGAGGGCAAATAGACCGTCCCCGGATCGACATCCGGCTTGATCAACCTTCGGTTCAGCCAAAGCCCCAGCCCCAGCATAGCGCCCATGACAGCGCCATACGTCGTTTCCATCATATTCCACCAGTTCATATGCGGATCGAGCTGCGCCCAAAAACCTTGACGAAAGGATTCCACATTCCACGCATGATACGCTTGTAGACTTTGTCCGAGTGGAAACCCCAGCGCGCCGCCTAGAACACCCCACAACGCAAGCCGTCGCGCCAACCGATCGTTGCGTATCCATCCCGCATAAACGAAAATCGTTGCCCAGGCGAACAAAAGACCGCCCCAACACTCGAAACGCGGTTTCAAAGTCGAGTCGGGTTCCCAATGCCAATGATCCGAGAAATAGATCATGGGAAGACGCTTATTTGCAGGATCGAAAGGCGAGTTCAACAGGAAGACACCAATAAAATACGCCACCAGCGCCGCCAACATGATCAGTAGCAGGTGACGCGGTCGATAACGAATTCCTCCCAGTCCGATTCCAAGGAAAAGTCCTGCGAAACCGATCCAGATCGCTCCCTTAATTGACAGGCCGAACATGCCCCAACCGAGCGCCGCCCAATTGCCGACCAGAGGCGCGTCATGCGTCAGTCCGACGGTCTGTCCGTAGGTCATCGAACCGCCAACGCCCATGGCCACAGTACCCAGGGCGACCGCACGCGCAACGTTAAGCAGGGACGCCCTTGGACAGAGAAGGAACGCCAACGTGAGACTGACAAGAAGACCGGCGATCATGGCGCCGGTCTCATGACCGTATTGGCCGCGGATCCCCCAGGCCATTCCGCCTGCCATCGCTGCGAAAAGCACCGGCTGCCACCAACTAACGTGATTTGTTGAATCCTGGTTCATTTGATTCGTTATACACTCCGCCTGATCGTTTTTCGGAACACGCAGATTGCGCAAAGCGGTGAATAACTCCGAGTCTCTCCAGGATAGCGGGCGGGGCTCAGTTTCGAAGAGCCCTGGTTGCCCCAATAATGCTGTCCGGGATCTACCGCTCAATGATATAGATCATACAGACAATACTCTCCATCCTGCGACAGGTCAATGCGAGGAATCAGAGCAAGTGCATTCACTACATATATGGTAGCCTGGGTTGACAGGCAGCGAGAAACGATTATCTACTTGTTCGGAAAGAATGAATCCTCTGGAAGGAGTACCACACGAATGAATATTTGTAACCCAACACCTTTTTTCTCAATTCGACTTTATACAGTTCCAGCGATCGTTTGTCTGCTTTGTTTTTTGGTTTGCTTTCAAACGCATGCACAGGGGAGCGAAAAAACACGGGTAATCGCGACGACCGACGGTGAAATCGACGACCGCTGTTCCATGATTCGGTTTCTGATGTATGCCAACGAGTGGGATATCGAGGGGCTGATCCACTCCAGCTCGAAATACCACTGGAAAGGCGACGAGAATCATAAAGAACACAACTGGCACCACGTTTCATGGTTGGACAAACAGATCGACAACTATGCCAAAGTGTATCCCAATCTCAAAGAACACGCCGATTTTCCGACACCTGAGTATCTTCGAAAGCAGGTGTTTATCGGCAATATCGGGTATGTAGGAGAGATGGAGAAAACGACGCCCGGTTCTCAGCGTATCGTCGAGGTGTTACTCGATCCCGATCCATCGCCGGTTTGGCTACAGGCGTGGGGCGGCGCGAACACCATCGCCCGGGCACTGAAAACAATTGAGGAAAAACACCCAGACCGTGTCGCTGAAGTGACAAAAAAAGCAAAACTGTTTCTTATCGCCAATCAGGACGATACCTGCAACGACTATATCCTGAAAAAGTGGCCGGATATTTTGCTGATTCAAAGCAACGCCTTCGGTGCAATCGCCTACAGGTGGCAGGATATTATGACCGAAGAACAACAGGAGTATTTTGACTCAGAATGGATGAAGAAAAATATCTTAAAGAATCATGGACCGTTGTGTGCGATGTATGAGGCGCACGGGGATGGACGATTCCGTTCCGAGGGCGATTCACCCGCCTTCATGCATTTGATCGACGTCGGGCTCGGCAGTGAAGTCCATCCGAGTTATGGAGGTTGGGGCGGACGATTCATGCGAAGGGATAATCGCTGGCGCTCCGCACCGGACGACCGCGATATTTACAAATCCATTTTACGCTGGGCCGATGATTTTCAGAACGACTGGGCGGCACGCGCCGATTGGTGTGTAAAACCCTATGATAAATGCAACCACAACCCCGTTGTCATTTGTAACGGTGATCGAACGAAACACATCATCGAGATTTCCGCCGACCCCGAAGAGGAGATTCGGCTCAGCGCGGCAGGCACATCCGATCCCGACGGGAACAAACTCTCCTATTCCTGGTGGACATATGAGGATGCTGGGAGCTACTGGGAAGAGCCCACCATTCGCGGCGGAAACACAGCAGATGCTGTTGTCCTTGTGCCAAACAAAGCGTCGGGAAGAACCATACACGTCATTCTCAAAGTTACGGACGATGGCGACCCGCCGTTGAGCGCCTATCGTCGCGTAATCCTCAACGTCAGCGGCGAACCGCAAAAAGTGCCCCAGGGTGCCGACGGCGATCCGATCTATCTGAAAACTCCGATCAAAAAACTTTCAGGACCGCCTGCGGAAACCGGGAAGTGGGAATTTTATCGAGGCATTAATCTCAACGGCTCCCCTATCAAGATCGACGGCAATCAATGGGAAGGCGACGATGCGCCGAATTTCCAGTGTGACGACCAGCCGCTTGTAACGCGAAATGTAGAGCTTCATCCGCCGACAAACAAAGCCCGCGCCAAAATGATTCATTCGTTCCGCTGGAACGGCAGGGCGAAACTCACGATGACCCAGGTCCCGGACGGCGAATACGCGGTTTATGTTTATGTATGGGAAGACAATAATCCAGAACAGTTTACGATTCGACTGGAAGATCGCGTCGCGGAACGACATTACAGCGGCGTTCAGGGCGAATGGCATCGACTCGGGCCGTGGATCACGAAAATCACGGACGGTTCAATTCAAATTACCAGCCACGGCGGCGCAGCCAATTTCTCCGGGATCGAGGTGTGGCGGAAGAGCGGGGGCTGATGCCAAATGAAGGTGGTATACTCTGTTTCAATTGAACCGGGCGTAACTTGAGAATCTGCGCCGTTGGGATCTTATGATGAAAAACTGACAAGGTGATCGCAAATTGCGATCACCTGGATAAACTCAAGTTTTCGAAAGCCTTACCGTTAGCTTTTGACGCCGCCGCAAAAAGTCGCGAGGGGTAAGAATAGAGAAATATTCAACCCCCTCTGAATCTCCCCTTACAGCGGCCACGCAAGCGTGTCCCTCTTGGGGGAGAATACGCTGGAGACACGCTCGTTTCCTTTTCCTCCCCCGAAGATCGGGGGAGGTTAGGAGGGGGTTGAAATTCGTATTCCAGACTTTTTGCGATTGCATCAAGCTTGGGACTGGCACACATCGTTGGGATCTTATGATCACGGATTGACAAGTTCTCGAAGGCCCTACCGTTAGCTTTTACACGTAAAACCACCTACGACGCAGCAAGGAAATCGCTATTTTCCCGGAAAGAAACCCTTTAGCAGCTTTGCCATGGGACCGTCGTACACGGCCTCCGCGAGAAATTCGATGCCCTGCTGATTTCCCCAGGTGTAATAAATTATCGTTTTACCCTTGTATTCGCAGAGATCGGTATCGGCGTTGTTAATGTTCACGGATTCCTTAATATGCTCAATTTGCTCCGCAGTCAGCCTGGGGTTGGCGATTCTCTTATCCTCGGTCTCTGAATGAATCATAAATGGATTCAACGGACTACTCTCCCATTGGACAAGATCTTCGGACCGCACGATATACGGCTCATAGGTCGGCCCAGGCAGGGCTTCATCGTAAATCATATAATACATTCCATCGAGAAAGCGGATTGTGGGGCAGGAAGAATAACGGTCTTTTGTGTAAATATGATCGGCGGACGTGAGTCTCCAGGTTTTCAAATCCGTCGATTCCGCAAACCGGATCGTGAACGGGACACCGCACTCCTCCCGGTCTGCGCGGAATTCAATCGCCATGACATACCGATCCGCTCCCTTACAGACAGAGGTATTAAATATCTCCCAACTCTGTTTTTCGAGAACAGATTGGCCGGTCCAGTTCTTGAGATCTTTGGATTGGAATTGATAAATAACGGTTGTCCCCCATCCTTTCACGCCGTAAACATACATTGTTCCATTCTCAGTGAAAGCGCAGCCGAGGTTGTATCCCTTCGCGAACGCAGCGGTGGGGTTGCCTGTCTCCGTATTGATGAATCGGAAGTATGAGTCGCCGGTCGTGTTCGGCTTGTAGCGCTCCCGGACATACTCGAAGCGATACAGACGCCCGTCAAAGACAATCGGTGTAGTCTCCACCAGGTCGCAGTCAATCGTGCCCAGTTTACGAATCTCGGGTTTCTCCATTCCGGTCTCGGCTCCACCGGCAACCATCGCCAGTGCACTTATTACAATAGCTGCAAAGAAGTATCTACTCATACAAATCTCCTCAGAAAATCATTCCACGGTAATTCCTATCATATCTCACACAAAAAGAGAATACGACGTCGGAAACAATTATTCATCGTTCGCAACCTCCATTACAATTGATTCATCCTCGATCCTATTTCCTGTCGTTTTAATTGCGTAATCCTGGTTTGGTAGAATCGGTTGAATCGTGTAAGTTTTCGATTCTCCGTCCTCAATCCACTTATGCGTGATCGTAACACTGTTGCGATCTAATGCCGGTGCCGGGTGTATGTAATGTGCGTAAATTCTCGCCATGTTGAGAGACATGCGTCGGTTGCGTTTCAGGAGGAATTTCACGTAACATTTTCGGGCGGGATGCGGCAAGTGAATATCAACCGAATCGTCCCAGCGCCATTTATCGTTTTGTTGGGAGAAATCGCTCCGCCACGCTGGTCGCCACTCACCCTCGGGGTCTGTCGCGTAGAGAATCTCGGCCTCTTCTCCTTGGTTATCGCCCACCGTAACGCCGAGCGAAGCGTGGACGGTTAACCATTCAATTGTGGAATTATCGGGACCGATAACCTCGATAAGCGCATACCCCTCGCGCTCAGTTGGTGATAGATGGCCCGTGAAGTTCTCATCGTAGTCTAAATCTTCTAATTCGTAGAAGAACCTCCGGTAATTGTCAGCGTCCCCGAGATCCGGACGAATAGCCAGGATGCCTTTTTCTTCTTCCACAGCGAAAGTGAATTCGTTCTCGCCGGGTTCTACCGCCGGGAGCGGGATGGGAGAGAAAAACAGCGAATTCCTGAGGCGCATTTTCGATAAACTCGCATCCTCCGTGCGGTCACCTCGCAGAGTTACTCTGATCAAATATCCGTAGGTCCCCTCGACATAATTCGTCAAATCCAGTCGGATTGTCCGTTCTCCGACCTTGTCGTTCTCCCAGACGGGTATCCATGAAATTCCATTGTCTGTCGATATGGCAACTGTGTTTGAAGCGTTCGCATCCTTGCGGAAGAATTCCGCTTCGAAGATGGCACCGTCACGGGAATCGCCGTCAACGTCCAACTTGCCGGGATCGCCCACGATGAGATACGGGCTTTGAACGCGAAAAACGACCGTGCCTGCCCGGCCACCTTGTGGATGTATTTTCCCGTTCCCCAAAATAAAATTCTCGCCGTCATAAAGGCCGTCGTAGAAATTCAGTTCATTCGCCTTCCAATCGGGCTCGTAAATCAATGCTCCGTTCGCATAGGTATTCTCCGGATTTCTGGGATCGTGCGGCCCGTCGTCAACCCATCGTTGCGTGTGATCCCTTTTCCATCTTGTTTGGAATGCCGGCGAGCAGAACCATTTGCCTTCATTTCTGAAATTCCTGATAAGTTTTTCGCCTCTACGGAGATCCAGGTGTATCGTGTGGCCACGCGCAATATACGGCGCGTAAATATAGGCTTCTGCAGGCACATCCGGATGAAAGAAGTGCTCAATAACATATTCCTTCGCTTCCCAGGGCCAGAAGTTCCCGCCGAAATGATCGAATTGAAAAAACGGGTCGGATGGATATTGTGGATTGCGAATATATTTGCCTGGATCGTTACACAATTCATCCAGGGAGACAATCGTCTTGCCGTCATCCGCTACATAATATGCCT
This sequence comes from uncultured bacterium, assembly GCA_964612675.1. GTDB lineage: Bacteria > Hinthialibacterota > Hinthialibacteria > Hinthialibacterales > JAKPRU01 > CAZTDD01. The sequence continues at coordinate 23,376 of CAZTDD010000015.1, read as the reverse complement.
GCAAATCATACTGCGCATCGAAAAGGTGCCATTGACCGACATAAAACGCCTCCATGACTTTATGGCCCGGGACACCTCGCGTGCGCGTCTTAATTCCGGCGGCGTCCGCGAGATTGGAGAGCAGATCGGCAACCTGATAGCAAATCACCGTGCCATACACATTGAACGCAATAATCGGATCGTAAACCACACCGAGCTCTGTCATCCCCTCCGGATTCTCCCGTGCTTCACACCAATGATAGAACGGATTGCGCGTGATATACGCCCACAACGCGATCATTTTTTCCCGATCTGTCTCGCAACCCTGAGTGACCGTTTCAACCAAGGAATTCAAACTCGTTGCGTCGACTCCGTCTGTCTCAACCAAACGCAGATTCCGAGCGGATACCTGACAAACAAACGCGGAGAGAATAACGAGAATTATCAAATTGCGAATCTTTTGACGGTGCATGATTCGGGGTCCTTTTTTTCGTTCGGGATAGCCCCGGACGGCACGATCATCTTATATCTCAATAATCCCCAACGGCTCCCTTGTCTTCCATGCCCCGCGCGTGAAATCGGGAAAATCGACCGGACGGCTTCTATTCGCGACGGAACGTTCACTCAACGCCGAAACCGCACTCCACGCCGCAGCATCGTAAACATCCATATCGGTAGGAACCCCCTCCCGCAGACATTGGATCAGCCGATAGTCCTCAATATAATCCATCCCGCCGTGACCTGCTCCCTTAGCGCTGTCTCCCAAGGCTTTCCATAAAGGATGCTCGTATGCCTCGAAATAGCGATCCGGCGATTCCCATGTGTGACTCTCTGGACTCTTGTCTTCGATATAAATCCGGTCGGGATATCCACGGAAAATCCCTTTCGTTCCCTGGATGAGATTGATCCGGCTGTAGGGACGGGGGGTGCCGCAGTCGTAAATTAGCGAGATCGTCACGCCATTCACCGTTCGAATAAGGCTTGAATTCACGTCGCCGATCGCGTAATCCATTTTTGCGAGCGGATGATCCACCCCGTGTTCTTTCTCTGCGGCAAGATTGAGGCCTCGCGATTTGCTACTCATTGAGACCAAATAATCAAACCGATCGCCCCGATTGATATTCATGCATTGCGCGATCGGCCCCAGACCGTGCGTCGGATACAGGTTGCCGTCCCGTTCGATGGCATGAATCGTCCGCCACGGCAGCGGATCGGTTTTCCTGATTAGGCCGTATCGGAAATCATGCAAATATCCCGCCTCGCCGTGAACCAATTCGCCCAAAAGACCTTTTCGGACCATATTCAAAACCAGGAGCTCACTCCGCCCGTAGCAACAGTTTTCCATCATGACACAGTGTCGGCGTGTCTTCTCCGAGGTTTCCACCAGCTGCCAGCACTCATCAAGCGTCACTGCAGCAGGCACTTCGGTAGCAGCGTGCTTGCCTCGTTCCATCGCGGCCACGCACACAGGAACGTGCCATCTCCACGGCGTCGCCGTATAAACCAGGTCCAGGTCGTCCCGGTCGCACATCCGCTTGAAATCCCACTCTCCTCGGGAGTATCCGGCAGGTTTCGGCTGCCCGGTTTCGACAACCAACTCCTGAATTCGCGTAACTCTTTCTTCGACGATATCGCAAACAGCACGCAGTTCGACGCCGTCAATGCGAAGCAAGTTTCTGACATGGTTCGAACCCATCCCTCCTACGCCGACAAACCCCACACGCACTCGCTCCATCGGTGGCGCTGTCATCGGCACATGGGCGGTCTTCGGGACCGTCGAACAACCGGACAGTCCGGTTCCGGAAAGACCTACTCCCAAACCAGCCGCTGTACCTGTCCTAATAAACGATCTTCGAGAAACCTGTTTCGACATCGTCTGAACTCCTTTGATGTGGATATCTAAGACAAAGAATAAACATAAACTCGGGCTATTCTACTTATTTGCGTCTTTTGTATCGTGAATCCCGTACTCCGAAACCTCGCTCATTCTCTCGGACCACACGCGGACTTTGCGTAAGCGCTTATCATCGACGGAAAGGTCGCGTGTGACGCCGTCTCCGTCCACGTAATACAAATCGCTCGACGGGAGATCCGCGACAGGTGAATCGGGTTTCAAGCGAAAATTCCGCTCTGCGATGCTCACAAAACCCGGACGAACCCCGGTCAGGGTCTGTCTGAATTCTTCGGGAATATCCGCAGTTTTAGGAACCCAGTTCTGTTTGCCGGTCACCGAGACCGGCTTTTCCGCGAAGGCAAGGATATGATCGCTTCCATAAAAAATATTTCTGGAAATAACCGCACCAGCCTGCGGATCGTCTAATTGTACGAAAATATTTCGCGGACTGCGTGCGATCAGTATATTATGAAACATATACAAAGTACCTTGATGCGAGCCGCCCAGCTCCGAACCGAATAGCACATACTTTGCCTTATTGCCGGTTCGGTCGGGCTTGCTGATGATGACATTTCCAACCATGAGAACATTGCTGTGCGGCCGGTCGGTGGCTCCCTTGCCGTCTACCGGTCCCACCTCTCCCTCGTTCGAGTCGACAATCCAGTTGTACCAAAGTTCGTTGTAATGGGCTCGGCTTTTGAAATTCTGACCATACAGGCTGTCATGGATATAACAATTCCTCACTACCGCCCAGTTCCCGGTTAGATAAAAATTATGCGAATACCCGCTATATTCAGGCGTCCCATTAAAGCCGACGTCGCACGACTCGATTGTTACCGTCTCCCGATCCCCGCCCTGGATACCCATGTCGCAGTAAGTAATTTTACAATCGCGGATGACAGCGTTCCGCGATCCATTCAAACGTATCCCTGCACCGTTATTTCCATTCCGCGCATTCTTGAACTCCAAATGCTCGACAATTAAATGCTCACCTTCCACTTGAATGATAGCCCGTGGAATCGATCCACGCCCGGAGACATTCACTCCTTCGCCGTCAAAGAGAGGACGCGAGTCTCCAGTCCCTCGGATAGTGATCGGAGAGTCTTTCGTTCCGTTTGCGGTCAGTTTTAGCGCCTCTCGGTACGTGCCCGGATCGATCTCCACCGTGTCACCGGGTTCGAGACGTGACGCAATTGATTTCAGGGACTTGGTCTCTCGGTCTGCACCGATCCGATAGACTGTTCCGTCAACCACAGAAGTCAGAACTGTGAATACAAACAGGAAAATCACAATAGAACGATAAATCATAATGAATAACTCCGAGAAGAAATTAGTGAGCTCGGTCGCCGACATAAAAAGGCACATTCGCGTAGCCCGCGTTGTTTTCGCCGTCGGTAATTTGTACGAAAAGTCGATAGGCCCCCTCGTCGGAAGGCGTCTTGAACTCAATCCGCGCCCCCTGTCCGGTTTCGATCAAGCCCGGAATCGGTAAAGCAGGTTTCTCCATTCCACCGGCATACGATCCCTCGGGAATCACTACCTCCGGCCGGATATCCCAGGTAAATGTCAGCGAATCGTACTCGCAGTCATAACAGAACGCACGCGCTGAATAGGAGTGATTCGGACGAAGATAAATCCCGTTCTTGTCGAGAAATCCGTCAATAACCGCATCGATCACAGCGGGGGCTCTGTTCTCCGGCCAGCTGCCCGACCAATGATATTTCATCGCATCGATCGATTCTGTTTTCATGCCGTCTCTGAATAACCCATACCATGTGTGTGTCGTCTCCTGCTTTTCCGCCCAATAAAAAACAAACGACCCGAGGCAGTGCGCACGATCGGCCTGAATGATCTGCTCGTATCGATCGAAGATAACGCGGGCCTTCTCGGTGCTGGTTTGCTCGATAGGCGCTCCCCATTCGGTTTTCGGGACCTGCCAATGTCCCGTCGGTCCCCACTCGGCAATCACATACGGTTTCGGCCAATATTCGCGGGCCAGACGAGTAACCTTCGCGATATCGCCGTATGTATTGATCCCGAGCAGATCGATGTCCGGGCAATGCTCCGCGACTTGCTGGATCTTCGTCTCAAATCGTCCGCTGCCGACAACTGTCAGTACAGGATGATCCGGATCGATTTGCTTGATTTCCTTCGCAAGGTCGTTCAGCCGATCCCAGAGTTTCGGATGATGCGGTTTGCCGGGCGGGATGTAATCGAGTTCGTTCCCTATCGCCCACAACAAAACCGCCGGCTGATCCTTGAGATCGTTCACAGTGTTGATGACTCGCCGAGTCTGCTCGGCGACCTTCTCTTCATCGCCCCAGTCCATATCGTTGCGCTCGCCTCGCACAGGAAGATTCACCATCGCCGCCAAACCGTGTTCGTGCGCTCGGTCGAGATCGGACCGTCTCGCTCGTATCCGGACCGCGTTTCCTCCGTACTCGCTGAGCATCCCGGAGGACCGTCCCCCCACAGCCCCCTTGATGTAAAACGGCTGCCCGTTTCGAATCAGTTGCCACTCGCTGTTCTCTTTCCGTATGGTGACACGGTCGTGCGATTGCGAATCACTACAGACTTGGGAACTGTGGAAAGCGACAAGCAACGAGAATAAGAACGTACAAGTAAGGGCACGCATTTGACCAATCTCCGAAAGTTACTGGATTCTTCCTTCACAGAGCAAAGGTAGTGCGAAATAGAGAACCGATACCAGAACGACACCGTCCCATTCGCAAAGCGAATGCGCTCCGTAACGAAACCGCATGCTGCAGACAGGCAAGGGGCAGTCTAGCACGAAGATCGCATTCCCGCCTATCCCCGGAGTTCGGCATTCCCCATCCGTGGAGGATCGATTGCAGAACGATGGAGTTTCTGGCACTGCTTTTGCATTGAGTTCCTGTGTAAAGAACTGTTTTGGAGGATTTGCCGCAGGTTCGTGCGAATTGTACGGGGAGTCTGTTCCAACGTCCGAAGACTCTCGTGTTTTTTTTCAATATCCTGTCGGCTTTGCTCTCCATGATCTTCGCTTCATTTTCGGATAGGAGGAGTCTCCTTAAACTCGTCTGATAAGTCGAGAAAGACCAATGCGGAAGAACATACAACCCGTTGTGCAACCCGTTGAACCGATCGTGCTGAAAGGTGGGACGGCAATTACGCCGTTTCGCCGGGAACAGAACTGTACGCTGATTCTGGACTCGGGCCGGATTGCGGCAATGGGAAACCTCAACAACATCGATCCGCCTCGAAATGCGACATGGATCGATGTCGACGATTGCTATGTGGCCCCTGGATTCATCGATATTCACGTTCATGGAGGCGGCGGGGCCGACTTTTCGGACCGAGACGAAGACGCGATTCAGACCGTCAGTCATGTCCACGCGATTCACGGTACAACCTCGGCGCTGGCAACCCTTTACCCGCAAACCGAGGAAGGGTTCTTCAAGGCGATCCGGCGAATTCGCCGTCACTGCGAAAGAGGATACCGGGACAACGTTGTCGAGGGCATCCATTTGGAGGGACCGTTTCTGAATCCCGACGAACCGGGCGTCCTGCGTCCGGAATTCATGTGGACTGCCGATGTTGAGAAATTTCAGGCCATTATGGAGCATGGTGGACCGTGGATTCGGATTATGACCATTGCCCCATGTATTCCCGGCGCTATGGACGTCTTGAGAGATGCCGCCCTGGGCTGCGGAATAGACTGCGGCGACCCATGCACAAATCATCTCCATTTGTCCGCCGGACACACACGGGCTACCTACGAACAACTGGACGAGGCCATTGATAACGGCCTCAAGGGCATCACGCATATCTACAACGGGATGCCGCCCATGCATCACCGGGAACCGGGTGTGTTGGCGGGAAGCCTTTTGCGGGACGAACTGTATGCCGAGGTGATCGCGGACGGCGTCCACGTACATCCGGCCAATCTGCGGTTGTTGGTGAAGACAAAGGGCACAGACCGCGTCGTTTTGGTGACCGATGCGATCCGCGCGGCCTGTATGCCGGAAGGCGTCTATCAATTCATCGGACGAGACGTGAAAGTCCGGCGCAATCAGGCCCGACTGGCGGACGCTCCTCAAACACTCGCGGGCAGTACTTTGACCATGGATGAAGCCGTACGAACCATGGTACAGAGAGCAGAAACAACACTGGAGCAGGCGGTTCAAATGGCGTCTCTGAATCCAGCCCGCGTCCTCTCCTGGCAAAATCGCAGAGGCGTTCTCGGTGTCGGCAAAGACGCCGACATTGTTGTCCTGAATCAACGTCTGGAAGTAATGCTGACCATCAAGGCGGGTCAAATTCTATACCAGGCATCCGAGATCGGGCCTATCGAGGGCGCTCCGTTTGTCGGAGAAGAAGATATTCTACGAACAGCGGTTTGAGGCAAATTGCTTGACTATCGGGAGACAGAAACAACTCGACAAGGGTCTTCTTATTCAAATACATGTTCTCAGAGATTCGGCAGTCAAAAGCCTTTTCTGGCACGCATTTTGAGTAAGAGGGTATACGAAGCAATAAGCAAGTAAGCGAACTCGAAAGTTCAACAAAACCAGACATAAGATCGCCGTCACCGGACACGAGAAATCGCAAAGCAATCCAAATAAGCGATCTCCGATTCCAACCCGGGAGACGGAAGGAGGCTCATTCCAATGTTGAAACTAGCCAGCGAGCTGATAGGCCGTACCACACGAACCGCCGATCGCGAGATCGGAGTCGTACGCGACATAGTCTTCGATAGCAAGAACGGAAACGTTCGGTTTCTCGGAATCGACACGGGAACAGGCAAGACCTTTGTTGACAGTCGTAGCGTTCAGAACCCACTTTCCGATCCACGTGGGATGACCATCGGATTGACGGAAGAGCAGATCCTCAACGCCGATATTCAGCCCGATCCGGAAAGCGTGTCGTTTGCTGAACTGCGCGAAATGTCGATAGTCGGGGAAGACGGAGTTGCGGGCAAGTTGTCCGATTTGATCGTCGATCCTCGGGGGTGGACTGTTCCGTACTTTGTAGCCGACATCCAGCGCGATTCAACCAAAAAGAAAGTCATCCTGCCCGCGCATTGGATAGAGGAATACGCCCTCGCTGAGGGGCGGATCTATGTCGATTTGAGCCGGGAAGAGGCGTTCTACGGTCTTCGTTTCGAGCCCGAAGCGGGTCTATCGGAAGATACCGAGGAGCATCTCATCCGAAATTACGGCGTCAGGACCGTGGTGGAAGAGCCCGAAAGCCCTGCCGTGGCCGCCTGACAAAGCCGATACTGTGTTCCGATCCGCCGTGAGGCGGATACTCGACAAGCGGATATTCGGTACGATGTAGTCTTTTCTCCCCAAGCACTCCTGCACATGCTTCGTTCTCAAAGGCTCCCACAACTAAGTGGGGGCCTTTCTTCATTTCGGACTCCCCCCATATTCCACCAACCCTCGCTTTGACGATCCGGGAAGAAACCGGCTTGTCCGTCACATCCCGGCTTCTTCGCAATCAAGCGCAAGGTCCGTTGCTCCTCTCGATCCGATGTTTCAACGTGCGGATTCTGACGATGTTTCATGAAACATTACGTGTCAAACGTTTTGTTTCAAATGCAACGTATTTCACTCAAATAAAGGAAGTTAGGATTTGGCGGGATGGTGGATGTTGTGTTTTTTCATCATTCGCCAGAGAGTGGAGCGGCTGACACCGAGACGTTTTGCCGCTTCCATGCGGTTCCATCCTGCTTGTTCGAGCACTCGATAGACTTTTTCTTTCTCCGCAGAATCGTCCAACGGAGTCTGGTCGGTCACGGGGACGGAAGGACCTGTTCGGATTTCGGGGGGGAGGTGATCCGGGTGAATGAATCCGTCACGGCTGAGGACCGCCGCGCGCTCGAGTGCGTTTTCCAGTTGGCGCACATTACCCGGCCAATGGTAATTGACGAGGATTTCCATGCTTTCCGGGAGGATTCCTTTCACCTCTCTTCCCGTGCGTTTTTTGATGCGACGCAGGAAGTGAGTCAGCAGCAGCGGAATATCCTCCTGTCGTTCTCGCAACGGAGGGACACGCATTCGGACAACATTCAAGCGGTAATAGAGATCCTCTCGAAAGCGTCCGGCTTGAACCAGGGTTTCCAGCGACTGATTGGTAGCGGCAATGACCCGCACGTCGACCTTGATGGTCCGTGTAGAACCCACGCGTTCGATTTCGCGCTCCTGAAGAACGCGAAGCAGGTGTTGCTGCATTGCGGGGGAGATGTCTCCGATTTCATCCAGGAAAATCGTCCCGCCGTGCGCCAATTCAAAACGCCCGGCTTTGTCCCGGTTCGCTCCGGTAAACGCTCCGCGGACGTGTCCGAACAACTCGCTTTCAAGAAGTGTTTCCGAAAGAGCCACACAATTCACACGGACAAAAGGACCGCCTTTGCGCGGACTCTGATGGTGTATCGCGGAAGCGATCAGTTCTTTGCCGGTCCCGCTTTCGCCCTCGACGAGCACTGTAGTGGAGGTGTCGGCCACGTCGAGGATCATCTCGAAGACCTGGGTCATCACCGGACTTTTTCCAACAATCGTGACGGCCGGGAATCTTCCCGAGACCTGTTTTTCGAGGTCGCGGATACGTGTGACATCGCGGACTACAACGATACCGCGTGTCTGTTTTTCAGATCGAAGAGGAGTGACATTGATCGAGTAGACATACTCGACTCCCTCACGAAACACGGTTCTCTGATAATCGCGTACAAAGTCGCCCTCGCGCATAGCCCGTTCTACGGTATCCGCCAGCCCGACGAGCGCATCGCCACACAGTTCCCGGAAATCGCGCCCTTCCAGCTGTTCCTCCTCTTGAGAGAAAAGAGCCGCGGCCGCGTCATTAAGCGAGAGCACCCGGAGGTCGCCGGAGACCGTAACGATCGCTTCAACGACCATGTTCCGTAGCTGCTCCTCCAGCATCGCCTTTTCCTGTTCGGCACGATGTTTCGCCGTGATGTCTTCAATGAAGCAGTCGAAATACTCGACATCGCCACGCTCGTTTCGAATGACAGAACCACTGAGGCGAACCCGGAGCAGCGTACCGTCCCGGCGTTGCATATCGACTTCTTCCCAAACAACATCACCTCGATCAAGCATGCTCTGCGAAAACAGTCCCCTCTGTTCGGGCTTTCTGTACAGGTCGGACGCATGGATCTTCTTTAGTTCTTCGACCGAACCATATCCGAATATTTCCGCCATGCGCGTATTGGCCATGAGCACACGGCCGTTCGGGCCGGGCGTCGTTCGACACACGGAAATGGGTATGTTGTTGATGAAATTTCGATACCTCGCTTCGCTTTCCTCTAACCGTTTGTGTGCGATATGACGGTCGTAGAAACGTGAGATCCGACCCGCGATCGAATCGATCAGCGTTCGTTCCTCACGAAGAAATGGACCTTCGTCCATGGGAGGGCGCTCTTCGCGATAGACAACCTCCAGTTCTCCGATGACGTTTCCGTTTAACGTGATGGGACTGCGTTGACGCCAGGGTGTCTCCTGAAATCCGGAGGACATGTACGTCCTATCTCCGAGTTTGATTCGTGCGGACGTAATTTCGGGATAATGCCATCCCTGTGGCAGAAGGGAGGCGATGGCATTCATCTTGTCGTCAAATGTCCCCGTGGGTTCTTCGAAGACTCGTGAAATTGCGTAGAGACAATCGAGTTCTTTGACACGTTCCGCCAGCTGGTGAGCGTGCTCGCGGAGGTGCTCTCGAAGGCGGTCTCGGTCAGTGCGATCACGCAGGATGAGTAACACGTGAACATCATGCTCGGTTCCAACAATCGGCGCACCGCATAAGTCAACCTCGAGTTCTTCACCGGAAGGAGTCAGGAGCCGGGTTTGAAGAGAGTGCCCGCGAGGAGTCTGCATTACATCGGAGAGAAATCGCTCAACCGATTCTCGTTCTTCTTCGGGCACGTGGTTGAGGAATCGCGTTTCGAACCACTGTTCGACAGAACCGGCCATGAAGTCCGCGAAGGAAGGGTTAACCGATTCGATCACTCCTTCGGTGGAGAGAACGGCAATACAGTCCGAAGAGTTCCTGAACAGAATGTCGGCTTCATTTCCAAGGAAACGGGAGGATTTGTTTTTGAGGAGATCCATGGTGATTTCTGATGAACGCAAATCGGTATAGACAGAAGAATATGAGACAATTCAATCATACCAATCACAAAGAGAAGGCAGAAGATCTTTCACAGAGTCTGCGGAATTGGCGGCGGTACAGCAACTCAATCGGCCACCAGGCGGAGCGACAAGGCGTAGGCAAAACAGATCTCAACCACCTCCTCTACGGCTCTCATGTTTGCCTTCGGCAAGCCATGAGATTCCTCCCCGGATCTTCGGGGGAGGAAAAAGAAACAAGCTCTGTATCAAGCCAAGTCCGTCTGCGTTTTCTCCCCCAAAGTTTGGGGGAGATAAAGAGGGGGTTGAATACTTCTCTATTCTTACCCCCCGCGACTTTTTGCGGTCCCATCAGGCTTGACGCGGCGGTAAAAAGTCAACGGGGTAGGAGAGAAGCTTGTGAGCACCAAAGCGAAACGTATTTGGCTAGCCTCTTGTGGCTTCGCCACTCCGATTGACTTAGCCGACAAGATATACCTGTTTGTGCAGGCGTTTTGAAGAATCCCCCGAAATGCCGGGATTCTTCCAAGTAGAGAGCTTTCCGAAATCGGCAGGTTTCTATTAACCGCTTGTGCAATCGGAGCTACCCGTAAAGTAATGTGCATCGGGTCAACAAGCGGAACTGGGTTGGCACCTTCTAAAATGAAAGGTATGCGTTGAGGCATATGTTGGCGTTAATCGAAGATTTCCGTAAGGAAGATCCACAGAACGAAAGCGGTAATCCCCCAAAAGAGAGCCGTCGCAATCAGTGAGGATACGAGCTCACGTTTCGGTGCTTTGCGCTGAATCAGGCGACCGATTGTGGAAATGTCTTTGGGGATGTTCCACAGGGTGTGGAGACAGACAAAGACCGCTGCCATGAAAATCAGTTCTTTGGGAAGACATGTAATCATGGAACCAACCCCGCCGTTGCGTTGAACGGCAAACCGCTCATCCTCGGGTACGTCTTCCACAAAACAAGTATAGCATTGATTTGAGAGTCCGGCTCTCAATATTCGTCTTAAAAGAGCGGACAGTGTTAGAACCTGCGATTGGCTTGATCAGAAAGTCAACGCGAGAATATAACGTCAGGGACCGAAGCGCATAATGTCGCCGAAACTGCCCACCCCATTGGAGCTGTCGTAGGGGATTTTGCCTCGGTAGCTTGTCGGTGAGTTGTCGTAGTCGCCATCGGGACCGGCGGATAACAAGACCCATCGGTTTCGGCGAGTCTTTTCTTCCGGCATGTAATCGTAGTAACCGGAGATCTTCTGTTGGTCCGTATAGTCCGGATCCTGAAACGGATAATAATCCGCCCAGGGAATCCCTTCGTCTTTTGACGTGAGTTTATAAAACGGGTCCCGAACTCCGCTGGAAAGATACGCTACGGGTGTGGTAAGACGCCGGTAGAACTCCAACCGCGAGCCGATGGATAATTCGGATCTATAGGGGTACATATTGTAGTCCAATCGGTACGTTTCCAATGCGGTCGCAATGGAGCGGTGATCCCCTTCCGCGCGGGCAACCTTCGCCCGGACCTGAGCGTTGAGGAAATTCGGAACCGCGATGGCGGCAAGAATTCCAATGATTGCGACGACGATCAGTAGTTCAATCAAAGTAAATGCGTGACAAAAAGGAGTACGAGTGGATTGGAAATACTTCCGAAACTGCATTGCCTGCCTTTCTGAGAATGATGGTACCAACATACACAGTGGAGGGTACGCCTACAATCCGACCCATGAGTCATCACATGCGTAACTGGTTTTGGGACCAAGGCGGATCAGGTCGCCCCGGCTCCTCAATCCGTTGGACGCAGCATAGGTCAGCGCCGCCACATCGTTGGTCCCATCGGGACCGTAGCCGTTGAGACGCCATTCCGAACAGCGCCACGCGGGACCGAGGGGGATGTTTCCGTGGTTGAACTGGGACTGAGATTCAATGTAGTCGTAAGTCACATACGCTTCGTGTTGTGCGTTGTCGAGACGTGCGCCCGGCGGGCCGTAGACAAAGGGATCCTGAGGAACAGCGCTGATGTACGAGATCGGTGAGGTCAGAGGGATCAAACGGCGATTGACCGGGTTAACGTTTGTCCCGCTGGAATCCCGCCAGAGGGGGTAGTGATTGTTGTCCATCCGGTACATTTCAAGCGCAGTATCCAACGAACGCATATCGGACTCCGCATTGGCGATTTTCGCCCGCATTTGCGCGTTCAGAAAATTGGGAACAGCGATAGCAGCCAGAATACCGATGATCGCCACTACAATGAGCAGTTCAATAAGAGTAAAGCCGGCTCGCATTGTTCTCTCCTTTGATTGAGACCTTTGTATCGACCTCGTTACCGCGACCTGCAAGGTCTGGATTGCTCTGAATTCGGCTCCGGGAATGCCCCATGTGCCGAGTTCAGCCGACAGATGCCCAACCTGCCACTGGCATCTGTGTTTTTTTTACGCCGAAAATCCAAGAAGTTCAAGTCCTTATTTCGGGTTTCACCAGGCTTTCACCAGGCTTTCACCAGGTGATTGACATGGTGCACAAAGTGGAGTATCGTCGTGAGAAATAGATCGTACGACTCCATCACAAATCCGTCTTCTTACCTGCCGGTATCCTGGATGCGGCAGTTACAAGACAAAACTCGGTGGAAAGGGAAAAGCATCATGAAGAATGGTATCCGGTTTTCAGGCGTAGTCAAAGCGGTTGTGTTTGTATCTCTGTGCGCAGCTGTACCATTTGTCTCATTCGCTGCTGTAACGCCGTATATGACCACGGGACCGGTCTCGTTTTACGCTGACCAAGGAACGGTAGCCCCAACGATAGACGGGTTCATCGATGCAGAGGAATGGCGATTCTCTCCCAATAGCTCGGGCGCCTCCGGTTCCTATTGGTACGTCCGGTGGGACTACGAATGGAACTACGAAGGGGTTCTTCAGACTGGGGTAGTGGAATCTATCAAGCCGGATGAGATGCCGTTTGACACGAGCGATTGTTCCTATGAGGTGTACAGTATTTATGATGACGAGTATCTATACTTGGCCGTCAGTGTAACCGATGACTGGGTCGCGGCCAATGATGCGGACCCGGAGAGTGAAGACGGGCAGACCTGGAACGACGATTCGGTCGAGATTTTCATTGACGGGGATTACAGCCGGTTTGATACTCCGCTCACGCAGGCATCCGCCGACGATCAGGCCAGAGAGTTCGCAACCGGCGGCCAATTTGTCCTGACCGCGGTGAACGCGAGGCGCGATAAGGAAGCCGGCGACCCTGAGTTCGGTGAGAATGGTGACTGGTACGGACGGGTGGAATGGACCGATACCGGATATGAGGCCGAGTTCAAGATCAAGCTCTCCAAGATCGGCAATCCCACAAAAGGGTCGAAAATCGGATTCAATGTCGCTGTGAATGACGACGACGATGAGACCACCGCTCGATACCAGATGCGATGGGCGGGAGAGGCACACCGCGAGTCCACTTACGGCACTCTCTATTTCGGGCCGCGTGAGATAAATGCTCCTCTGGTGGGCGGACCGGTCACCATCGATGGCGTGATGGACGAAGCCGATTGGGAGAAAGCGGACGTGCAAACGGTCACCCCCTCTCAAGGGGTCGACGTTGCCAACCAGTTGATAATTTCCCCCGAGGATCTGTCGTACGATGCGTACATCATGCACGATGATACGTGGCTTTATGTCGGAGTCGTGGTACAGGACGACGAAATCGTGATCGATACCGAGCCTGAAGGGTCCCATAATGGGAATACATGGAATGACGATTCGATGGAAGTTTTCATCGATCACGACCTCAATCATGGCGAGGATACCAGCAACAATCGTTACGGCAGCCCCGATCTGATCGAAGGTCAGTATGTAATCACCGCCGGGAACGCGACCCGCGATTCCAATACATCACCGGCTGACTTTGTCATGATCGGCGAAACGGATGCCGACGATTGGTGGGCGCGGGCAACGATTGTGGACGGCGAATGGGTCGGTGAGATGCGTTTCAAGAAGGAAACTCTGGTAAGTGTCGACAAGGTAGGCATCAATATGGCAGTCAATGATGACGATGACGATGAGGCGGGAGCCGAGCCGGATTCCCAATTGCGCTGGCAAGGCACACCGCACGTGGAATCGAGCTATGGGGTTCTTAATCTCGGCGGTCCACCGACGTTGATCGAGGAGTGGATGATTCGGTAACGGGACATGGAGAGTCTATGACGGTACGGCGAAAAGTCCACGAAAGAGATTTCAACCCCCTCCTACACCTCCCCCGATCTTCGGGGGAGGAAAAGTGTTACCCATGTGCCCGGTCGCTCAAGACGAGCGTGTCTGCAGCGTCTTCTCCCCCAAGAGGGATGCCGTCGCAAAAAGTCGGAAGTTGGCATCGGAAGTTCCCTCTCCCCCCGGGAGAGGGTTAGGGTGAGGGGCGATCATTGCACTGGATTCGGCTATTATTATTCGCTTGTGTATTCGCCAGAGACAGCAAATCAAGCAGAGGCAAAAGGTTTTTGTGATGACAGGAGTTCATTAGGTACAGAGGGAGGGGTGACGCAAAATGCAAAGATCCCTCACCCCGGCCCTCTCCCCCCGGGAGAGGGAGAAGAGCTCTCCCGACTTTTTGCTGCACCGTCAGTCTATTGGGAGGGCGAGTCTCCCGACGAGCCGAAAGAAGAACGAATCGGCTCAGCAGGAGCTTCGCCCTCCCAGGAGCTTCGCCCTCCCTGGAGCTTCGCCCTCCCTGATGCGCTCTGTAAATCGCAGCTGCTTTCGATTTATTCAGCCCGTTTTGCCGTCCCCGACTTAAGGGCATCGATTACGGAGGCCGTCGAATGAGAACAAGACGCAAGGGGTTCACGCTCATTGAACTGCTGATCGTTGTCGCAATTATAGGGATTTTGGCGGCGATTGCTGTTCCGAATTTCCTGAACGCTCAGGTGAGAGCAAAAATCTCACGTGCGTTGGGAGATTTGCGCAGTATTCGGACAGCGATGGGGATGTATGAGATCGATTACAATCGCAATATCCCCGACCCAAACGAGTGGGCGAGCGCGGGGATTTATCAACGCGGTTTTCAGGTGTGGTCGCCGCTCACGACCCCAACAGGTTATATTTCGAGCAGTGCGTTTTTTGACCCGTTTATTCCGCAGGAGAATCCACACAGCGGGGCAGCGTGGGAAGCGGTAATGGACGGCGTCTATCACTACCGAAACATCGATGTGATGCGCGAGAGGAATTTGCAGAACGCGCAAAACGATGCTCATCCGCAGGCCCATTATGTGGCCAGAAGTCCCGGTCCGGATCGGTGGTACATTCATTCGCCGCAACGGGTAATGAGCTGGATGGCATACGATGCCTCGAACGGTCTTGTGAGCGTCGGGGACATTATGACAACGGATGGGGGGATTCTCGGACAGGGATTTCAAGGCCAGGCGGGGAGCGCTGAGGATTTCTAGACGCATATGTTTTATACATTTGTTTTATACATTGTCGCGGCAATCCCTCAAGCGGGCGATCCCTTGTTGAGAATCATAAAAAAAGATTATTGAGCACAAATATCTTCGAGCCGGTTTTCTTCAAGAAAGCGTTCAACCTCTGCGAAAACCGGTACACCGTTCGTACATCCCAGAGCAGTTGCACCTAAAGCCCCGACTGCGCTAGCGAATTCAAGGACGCGCGGCAGTTCCCAGCCGCGGACCAACGCCGCAACCAACCCGGCATTGAAGCAATCTCCGCAGCCCGAGGGATCAACAAGCGGTACACGAAACACCCCCATCTCGATGGTGGAATGGCCGTCGTCAGCAAGGAGTCCTCTCGAACCGCGTGTGATCACCGCGACCCGCGCACCCGATTCCCGGATGACGTGTGCCTGGCGGACAAGCGATGTTTCTTCCGTGATAACCCGGGCTTCATCTTCATTCACAACAAAAACATCAACATGTTCAAGCAGTTTCAGACATCGTTTCGGATCGACACCGCTGCCCTTGGCGAGACAGACATTCAATACAACCCTGCAATTTTTCTTCTGTGCCGACGTCAGAAATTCGGCCAGAATCTCGTCGTCCCAGGCACCCAGTTTGAGGTATCCGCCGACCAAGACGACACCGTCGCTTGGGATGAGATCAGTTGATATGTGGTTTCCCGTAAAACCGGCGGCAACGCCCAAAGCGTGAACGAAACGCCGGTCCTCTCCCTCGGCGCGCAAGATGAAGGTTGAAGCTGTTGTTTCTTCCGGTTCACGGTAAACCCCTGTGACATCCAGTCCGAGTTCCCGAATCGAGCCCAGCAGCAAATCGCCCAATGCATCGTCCCCGATACTGCCCGCTATGGCGACCTGGTCGCCGAGACGCCTGAGCGCGATGGCGGTGTTGAGGGCGTTGCCTCCGGGGAACACAGCGATCTTCTCTGTCAGCACCTGCTCACCGGGTTCCGGCAAACGGCCCACCGGGCTTGCAAAAATGTCGGCCACGAGGTCACCGACACAAAGAATCCTGTATGGGAGAAGGGATGGACTCATCGAATTTCCGTCGAATCCAGGATCGTATTAGTCCCGACCGTATTTGTCGTCATACCGCACTTTGTCGTCATCCTGAACATTGCCGTACGCGACTTCCATCATACGGATCAATTCCTTACTGGGATTCCGCAGACGATGTTTGGTTCCACGCGGAATGAAGATCTCCTCTTGCGCTTTCGGCTGGAGAACCTTCTCATCAAGAGTAACCTCCGCTCCATCCGTCAGCATGATCCAGAGTTCGTCGAAGTTCTGATGCGACTGCAGGCTGCCCTCTTCCCCCGGCTTCATTTCGACAATCCAAACCGTGCAGGGCTCGTTACGGGCATACTCCCGGTACCTTCCCCACGGACGTTCGATAAGACGTGGACGATCAACCATGCGATTCCTTTCTGTTTGAAACGGAATGTCAACGGCTCAATTCCGGAGCCATCAGTATAAACATCGTTTGTCCCGGCTACAAGCCGAAAAAACTGACGTGCGCCTACTTGTCGGCAGAATGGCGCTGAATCCCTTTTCAATTTTCAGATTCTGCAAAATCGATATCGGAGAGGCTTCAGAACATAAGGCTTCAGAGCAGATGAATAACAGAATTGCGAATAGGGCAAATGTTCCACGGGTTGACTATATGCGGGATGATCTCTAGGTTTACACATCGGACCGTACACTCGTGACAATAATCGATAGAAGGACAAGGCCATGAAACCCGTAAAATACGTAATTATCATTTCCCTCTTCGTTTCCTTCCAGAGTTTTGCCGCTACAACGCAGCAAACAGCACAAGAAATACTGCAAAACACAGGCGTACAAGGCGGCCTGGTTGTCCACCTGGGCTGTGGCGAAGGAGAACTGACGGCGGCATTGTGCGCCAACGAGCGGTTTGTGGTGCATGGACTCGATACCGACACGGAGAACGTAGCCGCCGCGCGGGAGTTTCTGCACAACGAGGGATTAATGGGCCGGGTCAGCGTACGCCGGTTTGATGGAAAGAAACTTCCTTACGCAGAAAATCTCGTTCGACTTTTGGTTGCAGAGGAATCCTATCAGGTACCGGAAGACGAGATTATGCGTGTGCTGGCTCCCGGAGGCCTAGCGTATGTTCTGAATAACGGTAGGTGGGAGAAGACTATTAAACCATGGCCCGAGGCGATGGACACCTGGACGCATCTGCTTCACGGCCCGGATAACAATGCGGTCGCCCAGGACTCGATGGTGGGACCGCCACGCCGATTACGGTGGAAGTCGGAGCCAACATGGTGCCGCAGTCATGAATTTATCTCCAGTTTTGTGAGCATGGTTTCCGATAACGGACGGATATTCTTTGTATTTGATGAAGGCTTGACCGGAGTTACCGATCCATCGATCCCCGAACGCTGGACACTGATCGCACGAGACGCGTTCAGCGGTGTTCTCCTCTGGAAACGCTCCCTGAAAGAATGGAACACCGTCAATTTCCGCGGCAGCGGCCGGGGCTTCGTACCGCCGCCGATTAACCGCACGCTAGTCGCTGACGGGGACCATCTGTTCACTGTTGCCAGTTTTCGCGGGTCGATCGTGAAGCTGGAGGGAGCAACAGGGTCTGAAATTCAACAATATGCAAAAACCGAAGGCACGGAAGAAATCATTCTGTGCGACAACACACTTCTCGTACGGACAAGCGCCCGGGACAGCGACGGCCGGAACGCGCTTGTCGCTCTCAATCCCGACACAGGCGAGATTCTGTGGGAACGACCGGAAGAAGGATATTTATCGGAGTCTCTGGCAGCCCGGGATGGAAAGGCGGTATATGCCGACCGTGAGACATTGTACTGCTTGAGCCTTGCGGATGCCGATGTTCTCTGGACTTATGAATCAAAGGACTTCCAGAGACACTCCTGGAGCAGCGGTCCGCGTGTTGTGATTACCGATGAGAATGTTCTTGTAGGCAAAGAAAAGAGAATAGTAGCACTCGATCTCGCGTCGGGAGATATGATATGGGAACAACCCACCGGGGGCTTCTCGATGCGCGGTGCGGATATGATGGTAATCGACCGTCTTGTCTGGCATGCGAACGCAGAGAGAATCGTGGGCTATGATCTAGAAACGGGCGAGCTAAAAGAGTCAATCGATGCGCAGAAAGTACAAAGCGCGGGCCATCACCTGCGCTGTTATCCCGCTAAGGCAACGCAGGACTATGTGATCAGCCAGTTTCGCGGTGTCGAATTCATCAGTCTTACCGGAGATGAGCACGTACAAAACGATTGGACGCGCGGTTCATGCCGGTATGGTGTCATGCCAGGTAACGGATTACTGTATGTGCCGCCGCACCCTTGTTTCTGCTACGCGGGAACGATGATGACGGGACTAAATGCCTTTGCATCCGCGTCGGAGGACGAAATCGATCAGATTGCTGAGGCTGCCGACAAGGGCACGAACAGGGTGGAACGCGGACCGGCGTGGGGTACGGTTAGTTCTGAAGGAGCGGCCGACCTGGAATGGCCGATGTATCGCGCGGATTCGCAACGGTCAGGGGCAACGTCGGCAAGCGTGTCCGATGATCTCACTCCGAAATGGGAGATCCAGCTGGGCGGGAACTTAACACAACCCGTAGTAGCGCAGGACACAGTGTACGTCGCAGATAAAGACCGCCAAGTATTGTATGCCCTGGACGCAGCCACCGGGAAACAACGCTGGCATTACCCGGCCGGGGGACGGATCGATTCAGCGCCAACGATACTCGGCGATATGGTTCTTTTCGGCTGCGCGGACGGTTATCTATATAACCTCAGAGCTGAAGATGGATCGTTGGTATGGCGTTTTCGAGGCGCGCCGGAAGATCGGCTGATTGTAGTTGATGAGCGATTGGAGTCGGCGTGGCCGTGCCATGGGAGTGTGCTGCCACACAACGGGCTAGTCTACTTTACTGTGGGTCGATCGAGTTATCTCGACGGGGGACTGTCTATCTATGCTCTCAACCCCGAAACCGCTGAGATCGTCCATGAGACTCGGTTGGATACCTGGTCACCGACTCGCGAAGATGCTGAAGATGCGCCGTTCCTTCCAGCGTTCCACATCGAGGGCGCACGTTCGGACATCCTGGTCAGCGAGGGCGGGTTCATCTTCCTAAACCAATTGCAGTTCTCACCATCGCTGGAGATGATCGATACGGAATATCGTCCCGGACTGGAGGAATACCAAGAGGATCGGGGTGCGCCGGACGCGTTCGGACCGCTGGTGGCGAATGCCGATGTCGATAACCCGGATTTTGTCGATCGAGAGGTCCTCGCACGATTCCCGGAGATGGCGAAACGATGGTTCCGGCGCGGACATCTTGGCGCACGTCATGTCGATCGGCACATCTTCGCAACGGGGGGATTCTTGGACGACACGTATTTCCACCGAACCTACTGGATGTACAGCGATCTCTGGCCGGGTTATTACATTGCGAATGTGGCTCCCAAGACCGGACAGCTCCTTGTCGTCGGACCGGACAGGACCTATTCATTACAGGCCTACCCGCAGCGGGTTACTTTGAGTCCGATGTTCACACCCGGCAGCAAAGGATATCTGCTCTTAGCCGACGACAACGAGAACGATCCCATTTTGCACGACAGAAACTGGGGTCGCGATAAGGGTATGGGCCTGTCGCGGCGGCAGCCGCCGGTATGGTCCGACTGGGTTCCGATCCGAGTGCGCGCCATGACACTTGCAGGGGATCGACTTTTCGTCGCAGGGCCGCCGGATATTGTGAAGGAGAACGATCCCATGGCCTCCTTTGAAGGACGTATGGGTGGACTGTTGCAGGTGTACGATGCCGACAAAGGCAAGTCCAGCCGCGAATACGAGCTGGACGCTCCGCCGGTATTCGACGGAATGATCGCTGTCGATGGGTATCTGCTGATCGCGACCACGGATGGACAGGTTGTTTGTTTGAGCGGAGAATCGGGGCAATAGCGATCGGTTTTTATGAAACGACGGGTGTCAGCTTACAGGAGTCAAAACCATGAACAACCGTTTCAATCGAAGAGAGTTTCTTGTTGGAGCGATTGCGGGGTCAATCGCAGTTCCTACGATCATCCCCTCCTCCGCCCTTGGAAAGGCCGGTGAAATTGCTCCGAGTAACAAGATTGTCATGGGATGTATTGGACTGGGAATTCGCGGTAATCGAAACGCCAGGCAGTTCATTCGGGAGAACGATGTGAGAATCGTGGCGGCTTGCGATGTCTTCGGTCGCCAACGCGATCCGGCAAGAGAATTCGTTGACAGTTATTACGAAAACAAAGACTGTTCGGACTACAATGACTTCCGTGAACTGATTGCGCGTGAAGATATCGATGCAGTCAGTTTGGCAGTACCCGACCACTGGCATGTGTTGATCGGTCTCGCAGCAGCCAAGGCCGGGAAGGACATGTATTTCGAAAAACCCGTCGGTGTGAGTTTAGAGCAGGCGCAGGCTTTGCGGAAAGCGGTTCATGAACATAATACGGTATTTCAGTTTGGCACCCAGCAGCGCTCCTCGTACGATTTCCGTTTCGCGTGTGAACTCGTTCGTAACGGAAAAATCGGCGAATTGAAGACAATATACGTTGGCGCACCGGCCAGCTGGGCGATTCCACAGGATCCCATTGTCCCTGTCCCCAACGATTTGGATTACGATATGTGGCTCGGACCGGCTCCAAAGGTACCGTATTCGTACCAACGCTGCCGACCGCATAACAGAGAGGAAGGATATAGCACGTGGTATCACATTTACGATTATTGTCTCGGTTTTATTGCGAACTGGGGCGTTCACCATCTGGATATCGCTCAATGGGGTAACGGATCGGACGATACCACACCAATCGAAGTGGAGGGAAGCGGAGAATTCCCAAAAGAGGGGATCGCAAATTGTTGTACAAAATGGGATCTTGAATTTCTGTACAAAAACGGCGTGAAGATGGTTTATACGGACAATCAGGGACGGGCCAAGCAAGGTGTACGATTCGAGGGCGAAGACGGTTGGGTTCATGTGAATCGGAGTACACTTGAGGCTGAACCAAAATCGCTGCTTGATGTGGAGATCGGGCCAAACGAGATCCGTTTGCCCAAAAGCGACAACCATTATCGAAACTTTCTGGATGCCGTAAAAACGAGAAAGACACCCATTTCACCAATCGATACCGCCGTTCATTCCGATACGCTCTGTCAACTTTCAAATATTGCCACACGTCTTGGTCGAAAGTTGAGATGGGACCCCGAGCATGAGAGATTTGTCGATGATGAAGAGGCGAACGAGATGCTGTTGAGGCCGATGAGGGAACCGTGGACGTTGGAGGAATTTATTTAAATTGAATTTGACCACCCCCAAACGGAGTTGGGGGTGGCACCCTGGTTGGAAACAGGCGACGAAGAGTATGTGGATTTCCCTCACCCCAGCCCTCTCCCAGAGGGAGAGGGAGTGGGAGAAGAAAGATGCTGCTTCTTCAAAAGACGCTGCTTCTTCAAAAGACGCTGCTGCTTCAAAAGACGCCGCTGCTTCAAAAGACGCCGCTTCTTTAGAAGATGTTGCTTCTTTAGAAGATGTCGCTTCTCTAGAAGATGTTGCTTCTTTAGAAGATGTCGCCTCTCTAGAAGATGTCGCTTCTCTAGAAGATGTCGCTTCTCTAGAAGATGTCGCTTCTTCAGAAAATGAAGATGCTGCTTCTTCAACCGGAACATAATTCAGTGAAAGGGATCAATAGAAATATGAAAACCGAAAATGTTCCTTCAGTAGTCTCCCAATCGTCGATCTTTATTATTGGGATAGCGATTGCCCTATTTATATCCAACATCGCTGCAGAAGCCCGGTCAGAAGAAGAACAACTCTTCGTTGGCTGGGCGAGTGTAGACATAACACCCGAAAAACCGGTCGCGCTGGTCGGACAGCACGGGAAACGGATATCGCAATCCGTGCTGGATCCATTGACCGCGACAGTACTCGCTTTGGAGACACGCGGAGACGATGGAAAGAAAGAACAGGCAATAATGGTTTCCTGCGATGTGCTGTCTACCAAGAAAGCGGTACAAACAGAATTGAGGGAAATCATCAAACCAAGGCTACCGGGGTTCGATACAGACAAACTCTTTATGAATGCTACGCATACGCATACAGGGCCTGGATTTATCGATGGAGCATTCAAGGGACGCTACGATGTCAGCGGCGATGAGGGCGTCATGAAAGCCTCGGAATATGCGGAGTTTTTCGTGAAACGCGTTTCCAAGGCTGTAATCGAAGCGTGGGAGAATCGAGAACCCGGCGGGATGAGCTGGGCGCTGGGACATGCGGTCGTCGGGCTCAATCGGAGAGCGCAGTATTTCGATGGAACAGCGAAAATGTACGGCGACACATCGCGCGAGGATTTTGCGCGTATCGAAGGGTATGAAGACCACGGGGTCGAGATGCTGTTCTTCTGGGGACCGGACAACGAAGTAACGGGTGTTGTCATTAACCTGGCCTGCCCCTCACAGGAGACCGAAGGACTGAGCGATATATCGGCGGATTTCTGGCACGATACACGGGAAGAAATTCGAAAACGTTTTTCGAACGAAATCCATGTTTTTCCTCAATGCAGCGCCTCCGGCGACCTTTCGCCTCACCGAATGTTTCGACAAAAGGCGGAAGACATGATGCGAGAACGAAGAGGTTTGTGCTGGCGACAGGAGATCGCCCGCCGTATTGCCGATACGGTTGAGGATGTTTTGCCTCTCGCAAAGCAAGATGTTCAAACGAGTGTTGTTTTCAAACACGACGTCGCGCGAATCGATCTTCCTCGTCATGAACCATTCAATCCACCGTTTTATGAAATGGATTCCATCACCCCCATTGAATTCCATGTGATGCGACTAGTGTCCTGTCCCAGAAATACGTTCGCCAAGTCTTTCGATCTTCGCAAGAAT
>CAZTDD010000014.1:13693-79577 GCA_964612675.1 uncultured bacterium | reverse complement strand
ATTCAGAGGGGGTTGACACCTCACTTCCCGCATCCCGACGACTTTTTGCGACGCCATCAAGTAAGGGGGTGGTGCACACAGGCAAACACTTCTCGCTGTGAGGTCGTCGAGTTGATTAACGTACATATCCGGTCTTCTCCGGTTTATACCCCCACGTCGGCGGTTCCTTTTCATATTCGCGCGGTGGGATGTGCGCTTCTTCCAAGATCGATTTCATCTTATACGCGATCTTTGGATGTTTCTCGGCCACATTGTCTGTTTCACCGATATCTTCTCTGAGATTGTATAATTCAAGCGGTTTGTTGTTCCGCGGTAGAATCGCCTTCCAGTTCCCCATTCGTGCGGCGCGGCCGCCACGGTGTTCCCAATAATGATACTCCCGTTTTTCCTGCGGATGGCCGGCCAACCTCCGACCGAGAATGCTTGGGAGAGCGGAGACGCCGTCTACATCTTCCGGTGCCTCTGCTCCGGCGAGTTCGCTGAGAGTGGGAAACACATCGTCAAACGCCCATACATGATCGGAGACACCGCCCGCAGGGATTCTGCCCGGCCATCGTGCGATCATGGGTACGCGAATCCCTCCCTCGTACAGGTCGCCTTTCGCACCACGGAGTGGTCCGTTCCCATGAAAGAATTCCAGGTCGGGTCCTCCGCTGCCTTGGCCGCCGTTATCGCTTGTGAAAAAGACGATTGTATCTTCGTCGAGGTTCAGGTCACGCAGCAATTTCATCAACCGTCCGACGTCGCGATCCATACGGCTTACCATGGCTGCGAAGGCGGTGCGGGGTTTTGGCTGATCGGCGTAATGGTCTCCTTCGTAGGGACTGGGTTCGGGAAATTCTCCGTCGTATTGTTCGAATGAGTCTTCCGGTACGAGCAGTTCTGTGTGAGGGATTGTAAATGGGACATAAAGGAAGAAAGGATTATCTCGATTTTCACGGATGAAATCCAACGCTTCGGCGACAATTAGGTCGTGAGTATATTGCTCTCGCTTTCCACCCTCGTTGCCTTCGAGGATGTATTTCTCCTCGTTTTTCCACAAAAAGTAGGGATAGTAGAAATGGGCGTGGACCTGGTGCAGATAACCGAAGAACTCATCGAAGCCCTGTTTTGTCGGTATCCCCGGCGTATTGAAATTGCCGAGCCCCCATTTGCCGAAAATCCCTGTTGTATACCCCTGCTTTTTCAGTACCTCGGCGACTGTGACATCCTCCGGCAGCAGCGGAACACCGCCGCTGTTTGCGCGCACGGAGGTGTGGCCGCAGTGACGCCCGGTCATGAGTACGCTACGGGATGGAGCGCATACCGGCGCGCCTGCGTAGCATTGAGAGAAGCGGGTCCCTTCCTCTGCCATCCGGTCGATGTTCGGCGTATGGATTTTCGTTTGGCCGTAACATCCCAGATGACCATAACCGAGATCGTCAGCCATTATGAAGACGATGTTCGGACGCTTTTTCGAGCCGATCTTGCTTGGTGTAGATTCTGCCGCTTCGACGCGGCCTGGGAGCGCGCTAGACAAAGCAGCGGACAATGCAGTGCCGATGAAGGAGCGGCGAGATAAATGGAAGCGGCTGTTCATGTTTCTTCTCCCGTTTTGAGATCGTATAACCGTACTCGCGAGATTGCGATATCCATTGTCAGGCGCTTTCTCAAACGCCATTGACAATCCCTATGCATCGACGCAATTATAACAGAGATTGATCACTATCCCAATCGGCTCAAGTGGGAGCGGTATTCGCTCTGCGTCAA
This sequence comes from uncultured bacterium, assembly GCA_964612675.1. Taxonomy (GTDB): domain Bacteria; phylum Hinthialibacterota; class Hinthialibacteria; order Hinthialibacterales; family JAKPRU01; genus CAZTDD01. The sequence goes on along the minus strand of CAZTDD010000014.1, from coordinate 77,828 downwards.
TTGGGGACAGAACAAGAACGAGCGTAAATGATGCTTCGATCGCCACGTACCAGAATCTTCAAGGGATTCACACTGATCGAGTTACTCATTGTTGTTGCGATTATCGGAATCTTGGCGGCCATCGCCGTACCGAATTTTCTGAACGCGCAGCGGCGCGCAAAACTGGCACGTTGTAAGGCGGATATGCGGGCTATTGTACAAGGCGTGGAACAACTCCGTATGGATACGGGATACCTTCCGATCGACGGTTGGGATGATGACACCACGGAGGGGCGCGAGATTCTGCGCGATGTATTCAACGGCGTTGGCGATTTCCCGGAAGGCGTCCGTAAGAAGACAGATTACCTCGCTGTCTTGACGAGCCCCGTTGCCTATTTGTCTTCCGTCCCCATCGATCCTTTTCTAGGGAAGATGCGGGACGAGATGCAGCGGAACTTCGGCAGCCCTACCGATACTTATACTTACGCGGACGTCGATCCACATATTCCCGGACGGAATCAGGGAATTCAGGTGCTGAACCCTGGCGTCGCCGAGCAGGTCAACCTCCGTCCGTTGAAAACGGGAGAATTTGCCTTGGTGGGCATCGGTCCCGACGGTTTTGCGGGTGACCCGAGCGGCAACCTGCGGGGGATTCCATATGCGATGTCAAATGGTCTCAACAGTATCGGTGATATCTTTATGCGGAGCGGCGGCTCGATCAATAAGTGAAGAATTTGAAAGAAATCGCCTCGTATCTTGAGTGGAAGAATGGATCTCTTTACTGCAATTGACAAACGCCATAGCTACCGGGGACCTTTCGGGGAGAAACGGATTTCGCGCGAGGAGTTGCGCCGGATCGTACAGGCAGGTATTCAGGCGCCTTCCGGACTCAATGCGCAGACCACAAGTTTTGTCATTGTGGATGACCCCGATTTGGTCAGCCAGATTTCCAGCATGCACACAACCAACACCGCCTTCCAACAGGCGCGCGCCTTTATCGCGTGTGTGATGGACCGCGATCCTCAGCCTGTCTATCAGGGCAATTCATTCGAGGTGGAGGATTGTTCGGCGGCGGTGGAGAATATGCTGTTGGCTGTGACCGCTTTGGGATATGCCACGGTTTGGGTCGACGGTTGGTTGCGCAGGGAGGATCGTGCCGACACCATCGGTTCGTTGCTTGGAATTCCGGAAGAGAAGGTAATTCGTGTGATTCTGCCGCTCGGTGTACCGCTCGAAGTGCATAAGCAAAAAGAGAAGAAACCCCTCGAAGAACGCGCCTGGTTTAATCGATATGGACATAGTGTGTGATGTGTCATTCCTGTACCCCGTCATTGCGAGCGAAGCAAAGCAATCTCATCGCCCGACTCATAACGGCGAGATCGCCACGCTTCGCTCGCGATGACGGAAAAATGACCTGCTGATTACTCACGTCTCATTCATCGGCAGCGCCCAGGGCGCTCGATACTCTCTTCGGTAATGCGGGCATTCCATGGCGGTCGGTTCGTTGACAATTACCTCTCGATCCGAGTCCCACTCGAGTTTCTTTCCCGTTCGAAACGATATGTTGGCCAAATGGCATAGCACAGCTGTCTTGTGAGATGTCTCGACATCCGATCGGGGAGTACTCCGGGATTTGACGCACTCAATGAAATTCTGAAAGTGATTTGTCTTCAGTTCCGTGACGGTTTGGGGTTCGGTTTTCTTCGCACCTTTTTCCGGAAAGAACTTCCATCGTCCTCGGTCGACACCCAATGTGCCGTTTCTACCGATCCATTCCGACCCCAGACCGCTGGGGAATCCATCGACCGGCCGGGCGTTGCCCCAGCGAACCTCCCAGGTCATTGTAAAGTCTTTGAACCGGTAGATGGCTACCTGCGTATCGGGTGTGTCGCGGTCATCGTCGATGACATAACTTCCTCCGAACGACGACACCTCCAGCGGATCCCAATCGCCCATCGCCAGGCACACAATGTCCAACATATGGGCACCATGATCGGCGGTTTCTCCGCCTGCGTAATCGAAATACCATCGCCAGTCGAAGTGGCAGCGGTTGGATCGATACGGCGTGTACGGCGCAGGGCCAAGCCAGAAATCCCAATCCAATCCTTCCGGCGGATTTGTCGGCGGCATGTGGCCGACACCTTCACTGTTTCGCACGCGCCAGGCACGGCAGACGCTTATCGTTCCCAGTTGGCCCGAGCGAACGAAATCAATCGCATCCTGAAAATGCTGCGTGCTTCTTTGCCAGGTACCAACCTGGGCGACCGTGTGGAATTTGCGAGCTGCGTTCACCATCGCACGGCCTTCCACAATGTTATGCGAGAACGGCTTTTCCACGAAAACATCTTTGCCCGCCTCGCAGGCAGAAATGAACGGAATCGCATGCCAGTGGTCGGGGGTAGCGATTAGGACGGCATCGATATCGTTGCGGTCGATCAATTCGCGGAAGTCACAGTAGGGTTCGATACGGGCGTTGTGCTGCTCTTTCATTAGTTGAATGTATTTGTCGTTTTCGCGTTTGTCTACATCGCAACACGCAGCGAACTCGACACAGCCTGTTTGCATCAGTTCTTTCGAAACGGTTGTTCCACGGTACCGCAGGCCGATCGCGCCCATAACGACTTTTTCATTTGCACCGAGAACACGCGAGGAAAACGGGCCGTAGGCGGCTGCGATGCCTGTCGTAAGGCCGACGGCGGCCTTATTGAAAGCACGGCGATTGACTCGGATTGTTTTCTCTTTCTTGTCCATGTTTATTCTCCGCGTTCGGTTCTTTTCTGTCTTCACAATTCAATGTGTTCCTTGAGACAATCACAGGTTGACAACAATATTCCCGCGTCGGAATATACTTACCTCTCGTACGATTGATGTAAAGGAGAACGGAAAGAACTTAGTCGATCATAGGAGATTATCTATCATGGCGCAGGAGAAAGTTCTGCTTGTTATTGGCGATGCAGCGGAAGCGTTGGATACGATGTATCCGTATTTTCGCGTTCAGGAAGACGGTTTTCAGGCGGTTGTCGCCGGCCCCGAGGCGAGGATGTATCATCTTGTTATGCATGAAATTCCGCCCGGCTGGGAAGTCACGCGCGAAGGACCGAGCTATCATCTTGCGGCGGAAATCGCCTTTCGCGACGTGAAGCCGGAGGAGTATCGCGGCTTGTTCTTGACCGGAGGGCGCGCACCGGAGTATTTGCGTTACGACCGGGATCTGATCGGAATCGTCAAACACTTTTTCGAAATGAACAAACCGGTAGCGGTGGTTTGTCACGGTGCGGAGATCGTTGCGACGGCGGGGGTTATTGAAGGAAAGCGGATGGCGACTGTGCCCAAGTGTCAATTTGACATCGAAGTATGCGGTGCGACATTTGTGAACGAAGGATGTGTCCGTGACGGCAATATGGTCAGCGGGCGTACGTGGCATGATAATCATTTGTTCATGGCGGAATTCATGCGGATGCTGCGATGTTCACCGTGAGCGGTTGAGCACCAATTCGGCAAGCGAATCCGCCAGTTCGATGACGTAGTCCCTACCTTTGTCTCCGTTTTCGAGTTTATCGACCCATCGTTCGGGAATCGCATCCATTCCATGATACGCGCCGCTGATCGCACCTGTCATTGCGCCGATTGTGTCCGTGTCCCCACCCAGGTTGACCGCACGAATAACAGCGTTCTCAAAGTTGTCCGGTTTCGATAGAAACGCCTACCAGGGGTTTTCTCTGCCTATTGGCCTTGGGCAGCGATCAATCAGGTTGTTTGTTCTCGACGGAGATTCATGTCATTCCGCTGTGGCCACCATTTGGAACGACATATGAGTTTGTAAGCTTGATTTCATACGGTTAAGCGTCGGATGACCATGTCACCCGAGGTGTTAACTTTGCTTTGTGCAGTGGTGGTTTCGATACTCTTTCGCAAAAAGGACTAGCGAAGGAAAAGAGGATCCGACGGGAATAGTCACTCCGGCTATGCAGTTCCTTCTGTCTTCTTCGCTTTTGGTTTTTGCGAACCAAGGACACGAATGTGAGCCACTCTGCGCAACTTGTTCACTTGTTTACTGTTTTTCGTTCCCTTCCAGAAGGTGCAGGAATCACTTTTTCACTTAATTATCTTCAGTCCTTATCGATACGACAATTCATCTCCCCATATCAAGAATTCTTTTATTCGCAATCCCATCGTTGTCGGTGTATTCCCGGACGATTGGTTTCAATAAATACGAATGTCAAATGACGATCGATTGAGACGGAAAAATCACTCGTAAGGAGATTCTCTAATGATATCTATACACACTCACAGTCAAAGCAATTTCTGTTTTTTTATCGCAGCAATCCTTATTCTCTCGTTTTCTCCATCTCCCCAAGCACAAACATTTGACGACACCGATATCGTTCACCACAAGCAATGGGACTTCGCCGAGGAAGGCAATTTGATGGGATGGCAACCACAAAACATCGCCGGTATCGGGGTTCAGGACGATGTCTTGATGGGTATGTCTGAGACAAACGATCCACTTGTACAGATTGTCATGAGGGATGGTGCGCTGGTAAACGACGTCATGGGTGTCGCCGTTCGCTTCCGTACCAGTGATCCGACGAAATGCCAGGTATTCGTAGGGACGTCGGCCGAAGGAGGGGAGTTTATCCACCTCGGAAACTTTGACTCGCCGGGTCCCGAGCACGGAATCATATTTGCCCCGCTGCCGGATGATCTATATGACGGCGCTACGATCAACCGAGTTCGTTTCGATCCTTCGGTTCATCAAGGGATCGAATTCGAAATCGATTGGATTAGTCTGGTCTCGGTAGAAACCGAAAGACCGACTCCGACGGAAACGCCCAAGGCTACATCGACGGAGACACCGACTCTTACGCCGACCGCTACCGGAGAGCCACAGAAGCAGTGTGTCTATGTCGACGATATTCACAACGAATCGGGTATCGAAGTGGAGCAAGTGGTTCTTGGACCTGCCGCTATCAGTCAGCCCGGCCCACAGGAATTGCTTCTTCTCGACATTCGACAGTGTCCGGTAGCAGACCGGCTGGGGGCGTTTATCGATTTCAGTCCGGGGCCGGATGCCGATGAGCCGAAGGCGTTGGTCCAATTGCTCAACACAGAATGTGGAGGCGAGTGGCCCAAGGAAGTAACGCTCATCATGAGTCATATAACGCCTGTTACTTTACATGCGTACGATCCCAGCCATAACTTGCTCAAGACACGAGAGGTCGAACCACAGGGAGATGTTACTGAGACGACATTCTCCTCCAGCGACGGACTTGGCACGATCTATATCGAAGGTTCGGAAATCTGCATCCTCGGTGTCTGTTGGAAATGTGAGGCGGAACCAGAGCCAACACCGACTCCTGTTGCCCACATTGCCTCCGGGTGAGCGCTGTGCCACTGTGAGCGACTTCTTCACCTCGCCACAAGATGGGTTACACGAAATCAACCTTGGCCCGGTACGTATTGAAGAAGGCGCTTTATCCGATGGGACACCTGAGCCCTTGAGCGTGAGGACTTGCACGGGGTTTGAACAATTAGCGGTGTATGTACCGTGGACCGAGGCGTCGGCATCGCAAAAGGCGACCATCTCATTCTCAGACAATACCTGCGAACCCGGTTATCCCAAGCAAGTCACAGTCTCTCTGACGCATTACTCTAAAGCGGAACTGACAGCGTATGACACCGCCGGTAACGCGGTTGGCCCGCAACAGGCCGGGACACAAGGCGTGATACATCAATTGGTATTCTTCGATGCCGACGGCATAACGAAAATCGAAATCGAAGGAGCGGAGATTTGCATATTTAAGGTCTGTTGGAAATGCGAGTTTGAAAAAGAACCACGAACATGGGTGGCGCTCGATCCGCAATCGGAACCGGGCGACCCGGTCACCATGACGGTTGACGAGAGCAACCCGGATCGCCTGCTGCTTCGGCTGCAGATCCCAGGATTCTATGCATCGGTACGGCAATACGCTGGACGGGACTTCGCCGTCATCGAGTTCCCGGAAATCGGTGTGCTGGACGGACTCGGTTTGGAATCCGGCGAAGAATGGTTCCAGTTTCCGCAGGGCGATCTGCCGCCGCTGCCGTATGACCGGTACAAGAGGGCCTTATATGCACAAATAGGCAAACCGCCTTTCCCGGAAAATCTTGTGGGCGAGATCGAGGAGCCTGCATGGGACCGAGACCGAACCGGCGAGCTCATTCTCGACTCAGTCGGTGCGCGGCCCGGCGTTCCTGCGTTACGCGGTTTGCTGGCCGCGGATCCCGAAGCCGCCGGCGAAAATGTCTACCAGATGACCGACACAATCGTCCAGCCATCCAAGGCGACTCAAGGCATAGAAGGACTATCTCAGTCGCAACAGATCGTGAAAGTGCCTGCTTCCGACAGCAGTCCACAAAGCGAACACGAGTTTGTGGTTGATCGTGACGGGAATCGAGTCACTGTAAAACTTCCGGTACCGCTCATCCCGGCGGGCTACTCAGGTCTGGATCAACAACCGCCGGAGGGGACCAATCCGTTCAATCCGCCCGAATTCTACGATGCACAGTTTTATGAGGAGTTTGAGGGGGAATACACCGGTGGCATCGAGCCATTTTCCGAAAATACACGAATGGGACCGTTCACCGGTATGGAATTCAGTCATCCGATACTTACGGTTCTCAATGCCAACGAGGTACGGATGGGGATGTCTGTCGAACTGGAGATTACCGGGTGTGGAAATGGTCTCCCGCCCGAAATCGAGGAAAAAGGTAAACCGCTGGGTTGGGATGATTGGGTAAATAAACCGCCGTTCCTGAACGGCCACATGATCCCCGGCGAACTGGAGGAATACGGCGTGGGCGTTGTCGGACGACGAACAGCACGATACTTGATCCTGACGCCCGGCGAGTACACCGATGAGCTGCAGCAGATGGTGCAGTGGAAGCAGAGCAAGGGATTGGCGGTCGATGTCAGGACAGTCGGCAGCGATCCCGGCGACGCCGTAACGGCTGATCGCGACGAGATTGACAAATACATCGAGGACTATCATACCTCTTATCAGCCTGCGACGATCTTCGTTCTGCTGGTCGGCGATGAGGATGTCATTCCATCCGGTCGCAGTGACAAATTGAGCGTCAGTCCGGATGGCGATCAGTCCGATTCCGACCAGGTATATGAGGTCATCGGCTCAGGGCGTTTTGCCACGGTTTACGTCGGTCGGCTTTCTGTCGACTCCGGTGAAGATCTGACGAATCAGCTCGATAGGATTATTCGGTATGATCGCGGTTTGTCGCTGGGTACATGGCCTCAAGAGGTAACCCTCTGTGCGAACTCAGAGACTTCCGGCAGTTGTCTGGGAGTCTGCACCAACTTCCCATCGAAATATGCGCAAGCAGTAGAGGATATCGATGGGTACAATCAATACAATATTCAGCCGAATTTCGAGGTGCTGCATGCAGGTGCGGCCAACCAGAGCGCACAACGGGCTACGAATCAAGATGTCATCGACGCCGTGAACGACGGCAGGGGACATCTCTTGTACCGTGGTCATGGTTCTACAACCGCGTGGGTATACGGTTGGGACGGCACATCCTCGACCGGTGACAATTTCGACGCCGGTGGCGAACTTCAGCAACTCAGCAACAGTATTCACCCGATCGTTTATTCCATTGCGTGTCAGAACAACCGCATCAAAGCCGAAGACTCCATAGGCGAAGATTGGATGAGCTTCGAAGATGCCGGTTCAGTAGCCCACTGGGCGGCGACGGTGAACTCCTACACTGTCGAGAATCACAACCGCGCCAAGGGAGTCTTCCGAGCCATTTATGAAAAAGGTGTTTCCCGACTCGGCCCCGTGCTTGCCGAAGCCGAGCAGATTTCCTGGGGAATGACCGGCTCCAACAGCGTATGGGACAGTAACACATTCTGCTATCTCCTGTTGGGTGATCCCGAAATGAGCGTTCGACGCACAGGGGTGAATATTCCCGAAAAAATCCAGTCTGAACTCAGTCAGGTCGGTGAGGATCTTCAGGTGCTCCTGGAGGACGACGAGGGCGAACCGCTTAAGGGCGCTCTGGTCAACCTGGAGTTGAAGGATGGAAGTACAAAGAACACTCACACGGGGACGGACGGTACGGCCGGTTTTGCCGGTATCTTGTCCGACCAGGTGGTACGCGTACATATCCATAGCGACCAGTACAGCACCAAAGTGGTGGAATTGGGCGAGCCCCAACCGACGCCGACACCGACAATGACTCCGACCCAGCGGCCGACCGCCGTTCCGGGCTGGTTGGTTCTGTCGCAAGGATACGGTGGAACCACGTCGAACAAACTGGTACGGACCTCCGACCTGAAACGTGTGGCAAGTTTCGCAGGATTGCCGCCAAACTTTGCTGAAGCCATCGGTTCGTCTCGTGCGCGGTCGATCGACTCTGCTGTCACGGATGTGGATGGCGATGACGTACCGGACGTCCTTCTTGGATTCGGCGCGGGTGGCAAAGGCTCGAAGTTCCCATCCATCATTCTTGGTTGGACTCCCGCACGTGAGCTCGGCAATCGATCGAATGTTCTGAGCTCGAGAAACGTGTTTGCTCCCGAGGCCGGAAACGCCCTGCTGAGGAACATACACGGAGCGATCAATGTCACAGCAGGTGTCTTTGTCGCCAAGAGACACGATCAAACTTCGCCCCTGATTATTGGTGCCGCACAGGGACAGGGCGGTGACAATATCATCCGTCTCCTGACTTATCAGCCTGCCGAGAAAGGTCTGGGCAAACTGGAATTCGTTGGTCTTATCCAAGGACTAACCGGAGCGGCCGTCCAAGGGAACAGCTCGGGCGGAACATCCGTGGCCGCGGGCGATGTGGACGGCGACGGGCTGGATGAACTTGTTGTCGCTCAGATGAACGGTGAAAAAGCGACGACCCTGTTCCAGGTGCTTGACCTTGGGACGTCGAACGGGAACGTAGTGGTCACGAGTCGAACCTCTCCCATGCCCGCCATGCCGGAAGGGTACAGAGGACTCGGCGGCGTCAACCTTGCGGTCGGCGATGTGAACAACGATGGTCGCGATGAGATTATCGTGGCCAGTGCGGGCATGCCGGACGGTGCCAAGGGCGATCCGAATCTCAAGAATTTGATTCGCGTCTTCAGTGCTCGAACGGACAAAAGTAATCAAATTGCCTCTATCGAGCCGCTCACCGATCCCATTCTTGTTCTGGGGCCGGACCGGAATCCATCCGGCGGGCTTCACATCGACGCTGGAAATCTGGATAACGAGCCCGGTGATGAGTTGGCGATCGGAACGCAAGCAATATCTGTCCTTAACGAGGACGGCGAAGTGAGAGCCGAGCATCCCGCCCCCGCCGCCATTGTGCGAGGATTCAAACTCCTGTTCGACGAAAAGGGACGGTTCGCCGGTCAGAAAACCGTCGTCCCGCCGTTCAAGGCGTTTGCGGGTGACTTCCTGCCGGGTTCCGGATCGGTTGCGGTGAGCATATTCCCGCGCGGCCCGATTGTACCGCCGCCGATCACACCGCTGCCTACTCCGACCGATACGCCGACGAATACACCGACGAATACTCCCACGGTCACTCCTACTGCCACGCCGACAGGCGAGCCGACTCAGTACGTTCCACCAAAACTCGGTTGGGTACCGTTCACCGACGACCCGCAGACCGGCAAAGCACCGATCTCTGCGATGAAGGATGAGACGAGTACCGGAACCATGGTCGACGTGCGCGTGCCCGGAATGTATGCGCACGAGCATAAACAGGACGGAGTGATTTATCACCGTCTTTCGATCCCGGGTCACGCCACGAGGATGAACGTCGGAGAGCCGGAACTTCCGATGATCGGCCGGATGATCGAGGTTCCCTACGGTGTCGACTTCAGCGTCGACATTGTCAAAACGGAGTCGGTTACTCTGCAGAACTACAATGTCTTTCCAAAACAGATGCCGAACATTCGTGAGCTGAATTTCCCGGATCCCGTGAATGTCAAATTCGTCAAGAACCAGAACCGCTATGCAATGGACGAGAACTACCCGGGACCTCTTGCCGGTTTTGGGCCGCGAGACGTAGGCGTCATCCGTGGACACCGAGTCCTGATGCTCAAAGTGTATCCGCTGCAGTACAACCCGGTACAAAAGACTCTCACCGCGTATTCGCGAATTGAGGTGCGGGTAAAATTCTCGCAACCGGCGCAGATCGTGGGGGTGGACGAGCGGATTCAGTCTCCTGTTTTCGAGCAGGTCATGAAAAAATCCGTACTGAATTACAAAGAGCCCGTTCGTTTCCCGACACGCGCGCCGTCTCCAGGACAGTTCGGTGCCGACTACCTCATCATTACGTCTGCGGAGTTGTACAACGAAAAGGACGACACCAACCCAATCGTAAAACTTCGCAAATGGAAGCAACAAAAGGGTCTGGTAACTCGGGTCGCGACGCTCGATACGATCGGCAGCGCGACGACGGATATCCAGAGTTTCATCCAGACTGCCTACGACAGCTGGAATATTCCACCAACGTATGTAGTGCTCGTCGGCGACTCCGAACTCATGCCGACGACGTACATCAATGACCATCCTACGAGTCACAGCAACACAGCAGTCGCCAGCGATCTCTATTATGTGACCGTTGACGGCAGCGATTACTTCCCCGACATATTCCTTGGCCGACTCTCGGTTGACGGTATGAATCAGCTGAATACGGTCGTGGATAAGATCATTCAGTACGAAAAGGATCCGCCTCAAGATGCGGATTACTACGAGAACACCTCGCTGGTCTGCTTGTTCGAAGACGGGAACTCGGATGGTCGTGAAAACGCCACATTCCGCATCATTGAGAACGCCGACGCGATACGTCAGTTCATCACCGGTCAGGGATACAACTGTGCGCAGATCTACGACGAAAGCGGTTCGTTCGCCAACGGTCCGCAGCGATACGAGAATAATACGCAGTTGCCGTCCCGTCTTACTCAGCCCAGTTTTCCATGGAACGGTGGTACGGCGGACATCACCAACGCGCTGGAGAACACCGGCAACTTCCTGATGACCTACAATGGTCACGGAGGCAGACTCTCCTGGGGCCGACCCGGCTACAACACGAACAATGTAGGGAACCTGTCCAATGGTGATTTGACCCCGGTTCTGTTTTCGATGGCGTGTATGACCGGTTGGTTTGATAACGAGACGGACCTCAACTCGCTGAATACCAACAACGGGACAGAGAGCCTTTGTGAGGCATTTATACGCCAGGCGAGCGGCGGTGCGGTGGCCGCGTTTGGCGCCACCCGGGTGAGCTGGGCTCCCAATGATTTCATCAAGCTTGGGCTGTACAAAGGCCCCTGGCCGGGTTTTAGCCCCTCACCCCCGTTGCGGAATCGTACGATCCCCACAATCAACAACAGCGCGGTATACCGGATGGGTCCCGTCACAGTGTTCGGCCTTGTTTACATGGCCAATTCGTTTAACGACACCAACACGCGCCGAGCTACGTTCGAGATGTATACGTTGTTCGGCGATCCGGACATGTCGATGTGGACTGAAGAACCAGGGATTCTTCAGGTGCAGCATCCCGACGGTATCGGCGCGACCGGGGAACAGGATTTCGTGATCGCTGTCACCGACGACGATACCGGCGATCCCGTTCACAGTGCCCGCGTAGTCCTGACACGCAGCAATACCATTCTCGGAACCCAACTAACGAACCCAGGCGGCATCGCTCGATTCACTTTAGACAACGTGGGGTCCGGCAACATTACCGTGACGGTTACGGCTCACAACTATCGTCCCTATGAGGGCATGATGGAGGCCGTATCGGGCGGTGCGGAACTGAATCGACTCGATCCGGATAACGGTGTAGAGAACGCACGTGTTCTCGTCGGCGGTGTCAAATTCCAGAGCGGGGAAGACGTCGACATCTTCTTCGACGGGCAGCTGATGAAGACCGTCACGGCTTCGGGCGGCAGCTTCGGCCAGGCGGGTGTGAATGACGTCGAGATTCAGGTTCCTTCGCCTTCGCCCCTCGGGCCTGTGAATATCGTTGCTCAGGGGAAGACTTCGGGTCGGTATGCGGTCGATGTGTTCCAGGTACGCTCCGAGAACCCCGTGGACCTGTACACGTACAGCCAATGGGCCCAAAGCACGTGGCATCTCAGCAGCGGCGGAAATCCGACCTGGAACAACCCCGAGATTCAATTGACTGACGCGGGTGGAAATCCGGTTCAGTCCAATAACCTGAGCGTCGGTACCAACTACACGATCAATGCGACGATTCACAACGACTCAAACTTCAGGGCCGAAGGAGTAAAGGTCACGTTCCGGTGGGCGAACTTTGGAGTCGGCCAATCCGACCGTCTATGGACGGATATCGGCACCGATACCATCGACGTTCCGGCCAATGGAACAACTGACGCGCAAGTACAGTGGTCGCCGACGGGCACAGGACATATCTGCATAAAGGTCTCCATTTTCCACGTGGAGGACGCGAACACAGACGACAACGAAGGCCAGGAGAATACTCACGTCGGACCGACGTCGTCGCCGGCGGAGATTGAATTCCTGATATTCAATGAAACCGAAGAAGAAGACTGGGTTCACATCGAAATACGGCAGCTCGGACTCCCGGATATTATTAAAGAAAAACTGCCGTATTGGTTAACATCCGTCGAACACCCCGACCCGCAATTGATTCAAGCGGGCGCCGATCAAAGAGCCAAGGCTATTGTTGAGCCCGGGAATATCAACATTACCGACGGTCAGCAGGCCGAATTCGCATTAACCGCTTTCATTCGAGGTGAGATGGTCGGAGGTGTGAATTTCACAGTCACCTACCAGGATTAAAAGAGAACACGCGTTGAATGAAGACACGGCCCCGGAATGGATCGATTTCCGGGGCCGCAATATATTACGCCTGAAAAAAAACTATTGATTCTTTTTCCGATACCAACCGATCAACTGATTCGTCGAGCTGTCGTGGTCGAGATCGGTTTCGGACTCGAGTTCCGGTAATATTCGTTTGGCAAGCACCTTCCCGAGCTCTACGCCCCATTGATCGAAACTGTTGATTTGCCAAATGACTCCCTGGACGAAGATCTTGTGTTCATACAGCGCAATAAGTTTCCCGAGGGTTTCTGGCGTGAGAATCTCGGCGAGAATACTGTTTGTCGGTCTGTTACCCTCAAAAACCTTGTGTGGAACGAGTTCCGGTTGTACCTTTTCCGCTTCCACTTCCTCTTTCGTTTTGCCAAAGGCTAATGCCTCCGTTTGTGCGAAGAAATTCGCCATCAGTTTTGCGTGATGATCGCCCAACGGATTCAGCGTTCTTGCAAAACCAATAAAATCGGCGGGAACCAATTTCGTGCCCTGATGGAGAAGTTGATAAAACGCGTGCTGCCCGTTCGTGCCCGGTTCGCCCCAAATGATCGGACCGGTTTGCCATTCGACCGGAGAACCGTCCAGAGCAGTGGATTTTCCATTCGATTCCATGTCGCCTTGTTGGAAATAGGCCGCGAAACGCGACAGATATTGATCGTACGGAAGAATCGCGTGACTTTCCGCCTCGAAAAAGTTGTTGTACCAGATACCCAGCAGTCCTAATACAACAGGCATATTTCGTTCGAACGGAGCCGTGCGGAAATGCCTGTCCATCGCGTGAAATCCATCCAGCAGGCGCAGGAAATTCTCAGGTCCGATAGCGATCATTACCGACAGTCCGATGGCGGATGTCAGGCTGTATCGACCGCCTACCCAGTCCCAAAATTCGAACATGTTCTCGGCGGCGTCGATTCCGAATTCCGCAACGCCTTTTCTGTTGGTCGATAAAGCGACGAAGTGTTTCGCCACGGCTGATTCATCGCCGAGTGCCGACAGCAGCCACGATCGCGCCGTATGAGCGTTTGTCATGGTTTCCTGTGTGGTGAATGTTTTGCTGGCGACGATAAAGAGCGTCTCCGCAGGATTGAGATCTCTGAGAGTCTCCGCGATGTGCGTTCCGTCGACATTTGATACAAAACGTACCGTCAATTGTCGGTCACTGTAGAATCTGAGCGCTTCACAGGCCATCACCGGACCGAGATCCGAGCCCCCGATGCCGATGTTCACAACGTTGCATATCGGTTTGCCTGTATGACCAAACCATTGATTATTCCGAATTCTCCATGAGAAATTCGCCATTCTCTCCAGGACCGAGCGAACTTCGGGCATGACATCCTTGCCGTCAACGAGTACAGGCTCATTGGAACGATTCCGTAGCGCTGTGTGAAGAACCGCTCGGTGCTCGGTGACGTTAATCTTCTCTCCCATGAACATCTGCTCGATAGCGGTCCGCAAATCAATGCTTTCCGCTAGAGCGATCAGATATCTCTGTGTTTCTTCCGTAATTCGGTTCTTTGAATAGTCGAGAAGCAATTCGCAGTCTTCAATACTCAGTTTCTCCGCCCGTTTCGAATCTTTCTGAAATAGATCTCGTAGATGGACATTTTTGATTTCTTCGAAGTGTTTTTTCAAATCCGTCCATTCGGTTTTTCTGTTGAGTCGTTCCATGGTATGATCTCCATCTTTCGACAAATCTTCACCTTCTCGATGTTGTCTTGGATATGGATTCTTGGCCATCCCGTCAAGCTATGGCTATCATGGGAAGAGCCAAGATACAGATCAAGGGGTGCGGTTTATCCGGTTCTTATGGGCCGAGCCGTGTGATGTCGCCGTTACTGATCAAACCATTTCACGAGTCATACTCGAAATACAAATCGCCGGGCAGAATTCGCCTGGAGTGCCTTGTCTGCGTTGATGTAAGTCTGGAGCCGGCGTACGCGGTAAATCAGTTACCCGGTTTCGGAAGAGTCGGTGTGGATTGTGGAAGGTTCGTCGTCAAGGTCTTCTTTCACATACGAAGGCGTTCTGGGCAAGCGTACGGTAAAGATCGATCCTTCACCGGCTTTACTGTTGAGTTCAATGGTTCCTTCAAGAGCCTCGACGCAGCGTTTGACCAGCGTCATTCCGACTCCTGTGCCTTCCGCAACCGTCTCCCGGGCACTCTGTGTGCGATAAAACTCCTGAAAGATCTTCTCCTGTTCGTACGCGGCGATCCCGATACCCGTATCCTGCACAATAAGTTCCACCATTTCGCCGTCTCGTCGCAAGACCACCTTTACCCAGCCTTCCTTCGTATAGCGCACAGCATTGGATACGAGGTTTGCGGCACAGTAGCGTGCTGCGTTTCTCGAACCATACGCGGTCGTGTGATCGGGCAGGTCGACGATCAGATCGAGTCCCTTCTCCTCTGCAAGCGGTCGAATCAGTTCGATTTCGTCTTTCACCAGCCCGGCGATATCGAATTCTTCGATTACCCCGGCGTCGATTTCATGTTCAACGCGGGACAAGGCGAGCAGATCCTGGACTAGTTCGAGCATCCCCTGAGTGCGTTTGCTGGAACGCTCGATCATATCCTTTACTAAAGGAGTCAGTTCTCCCCCCGCTACGAGGATCGCCTCCAAATTCGAGCGAATCGCAGCGAGGGGGGACTTCAGCTCGTGTTCCACCGTCACGAGAAACTGTTCCCGTTCTTTCATTGCGTTTTCGAGACGGCGGTATGCCTCAGCGAGCTCGTCTCCCCGGTGACGAAGTCTTTCCTGAAGAGCGGTTCGACGTTCCTCTTTGTCACCGATGGTCTGACCGATGGAGGAATTTAGATACGTCATGAAAAACATGCATGTTGCGACGGGCAATACGGCGGAAGCCATGGCCCATGGATTTCTGTACATATCCGGCGGCATCCAGCCGGACAAACTGTAGTGGTTGAAAATCCCGAAACCTTCTCCGAGGACCATTCCCGAATAGAGGATTACTCCCCACGCGGCCGCCATTGCAGCAGAACGCGGCGTCAATAGAAGGCCCGCGAAGGCCGTGTGGAACACATAATACACAAAAAACGGGTTCTCGATTCCGCCGCCAAAATGGAGCTGCAGGGTCAAAATCAAAAAGTCTATGGAGATTTGAATGAGTGCGAGTCGGACCCATTTATCAATCTTGTCACCGGTGCCGCGAATCCGATAATAGAAGAAGTGATACGTTAAGTTGGAGATCAGGAGGGCCGCCAAGAGGAGAATTTGTGCTTGTAGCTCGATCTGGACAGGGAAAAACGTTACGACGAAAAGGACCAGGGCGACGCCAACAACCGCAAGGTAGCGTAAATAGATGAGCCAAAGGACGCGGGGAGCGATCTCTCCACGCAGAGGCGTTTGCGACAAAAGGCTGCCTAACGATGATTGTGATTCGGGCATCGATATGCAATCCCCGGCGTATCATCCCTGCCACACTCTCTGGCCGGCAGGCTGACGTTTATCTAAAAAATCTAGCGCCACAGCAGGAGAAATGTAAGTAGTCGGGCACTATCTTTTCCAAGATTGTCGGAGTAGGATTTGGGGCGGTCGAATACCCGATGGACACTTGACTTATTCTGTTGTTAATTGGTTTGCTTTAAATGGACGAACAGAAGATTTCGACCGGCGGTTCGGCGACGGGTCCTCCTGGAAAAGTCGCATTCCTGTGGTCTCCTGACAGTTGACGCTCCAAACGCCTCCTGGTGTAGTTCCAGGTGAGGCGAGGGAAAAGACACGCGAGGAACGATGGAGAAGAACGAGCTTCAGATTATCCATGAAACCGTAGAACTCTACGGGAAGAATCGCATTCGGTTGATGGATATTGCCCGTGACGTTCACGAACGGCTGGGCCGCCTCTCTGAGGAGGTAATAGGCGAAATCGCAAATGCACTTGGAATGGCCCGCGTTGACGTGCGAGACATGACGAGTTTTTACTCCTACTTTTCTTCGGAGTCCACAGGAAAGAACGTTATCCGTCTGGCGTATTCCGTTGTCGAACGCATGATGGGAGCGGAGGAGGTCGCGAAGGCGTTCGAAGACGCTGTGGGGGTGCAATTTGGTGAAACCAGCCCGGACGGTCTCATTTCACTCGAATACGCACCGTGTATCGGTTTGAGCGATCATGCGCCGAGCGCCCTGGTC
Source organism: uncultured bacterium (assembly GCA_964612675.1). Taxonomy (GTDB): domain Bacteria; phylum Hinthialibacterota; class Hinthialibacteria; order Hinthialibacterales; family JAKPRU01; genus CAZTDD01. Next base: position 60,844 of record CAZTDD010000014.1, on the reverse strand, counting down.
AACGGGATTCCAGTGACAAACCTGCGACCGCGCGATGTTTCCCCTATGGTCGATGCCATCCGAAAAAACAAAGGCTTTAAGCCCTTCGACCGACAGGGATGGGTCGAGTCGAACGTTCGGGAGGCCGGTCCTGTAGTGTTTGCTTCCTCGCAGCGCGGCGCGGCAATTCGAAAAGCGCTCAATATGGAGCCAAAGGAAGTCATTTCTGAGATCAACAAGGCTCGTCTTCGTGGCCGAGGTGGGGCGGGGTTCCCTACGGCCATGAAATGGGACTTCTGCAAGAAGAACGCTGGAAAGACACACTACGTCATCTGTAACGCCGACGAAGGTGAACCCGGGACATTCAAGGATCGCGTTATTCTTACGGAAAAGGCGGATCTTGTCTTTGAAGGAATGACCATTGCAGGGTATGTTCTCGGCGCCGAAAACGGCCTATTCTATCTTCGAGCGGAATACGAGTATCTGCGCGATCATCTGGAACAAATCCTTGCCAAACGGCGACGGTTGGGGGTTTTAGGGGAAGACATCTGTGGCCGGGAAGCATTCAATTTCGATATCCGGATTCAGATCGGAGCCGGAGCGTACATTTGCGGGGAGGAATCTGCGCTGATCGAATCCCTTGAAGGCAAACGTGGAGCCCCTCGCGATCGTCCTCCCTTTCCGGTTCAACATGGCTACTTGGGGCAACCTTCTTCCGTGAACAACGTCGAAACTCTGTGCTGTGCCGCACGGATTATTGAGAAAGGGGCGGATTGGTTCGCCGGATTCGGCACACAGGACTCGACCGGTACGAAACTGTTGAGCGTATCGGGAGACTGTGATTCACCCGGCATATACGAGGTCGAATATGGGATCACGGTTGAGGGCGTGCTGGAACTGATTGGTGCCGAGGACGCTGAAGCCGTCCAAGTGGGCGGCGCTTCCGGCGAGTGTATCGCCCCGAAAGACTTCGGTCGAAGCATCTCATTCGAGGATTTACCCACGGGGGGATCGATCATCGTTTTCGGCCCAAGTCGGGATATTCTGGAGTACATGCGTCAGTTTGTCGAGTTTTTCGTGGACGAATCGTGCGGTTGGTGTGCACCGTGTAGGGCGGGCAACACGATTCTGCTGAACAAACTGGAGAAGGTCCTTAACGGACGGGGAACATCCGACGACCTGACGGAATTGGAACGCTTGGGAAAAACGATCAAAACCATGAGCCGGTGCGGACTGGGGCAGACAGCGGCAAATCCCATTTTGACCACGTTGCGGAACTTCCCTGAATTATATTACAACAAGATCGGAACGGATGATTTTATTCCTTCCTTTGACCTTTCCGCGGCTTTGGAAGAGGGGAGCGCGGCCATGGGCCGAACGCCGACCCTGAAGGAGGAGGCATGAACGACAATACCGTCACCTTGATTATCGATGGTGAACTGGTGGACGCGAAAGAGGGCCAAACGATTCTCCAAGCGGCGGAGGCGGCGGGGATCTATATCCCACGGCTCTGTTATCATCCCGATCTTCCTCCCGCCGGGCATTGTCGTGTTTGCACGGTCAAAGTGAACGGGCGGGCAACCAGCTCCTGCTTGTGTCCCGTGAGTGAGGGGATCGTTATTGAAACCGACACGGACGAATTGAATGAGCTGCGCCGTAGCATTATCGAAATGCTGTTTGTCGAAGGGAACCACTATTGCCCCTCGTGCGAAGCCAGCGGTCGATGCGAACTTCAGGCTCTCGGCTACCGTTTCGGAATGCTGGCGCCGACGATGCCGTATCAATATCCGGAACGCGAATTGGACGCGACACACCCGGATGTTTTTGTTGATCGAGATCGCTGTATTCTGTGCGGCCGCTGTGTGCGGGCGTCCAAGATTCTTGATAAGAAAAATGTTTTTGGTTTTCAGGGGCGAGGGCCATGGAAGCGAGTGGCGGTCAACGGCGAACACGGTCTCGGTGAAACCGCCATGGAGGCGACCGATGCAGCCGCCCGCATTTGTCCCACCGGCAGTCTGGTCGTGAAGCGTAAAGGATATGATGTTCCGATAGGAAGGCGGCGATACGATCAACTGCCAATCGGTGCGGAGATCGAACAGAAGAAGGAAGCGGGAGAGTAATCCATGACGAAACCGCTTATCGCCACGGCTCATTTCACAGGCTGCTTTGGCTGCCACATGTCGTTTCTGGACATTGACGAACGAATACTGGACCTGGTCGAGCTGGTCGAATTTGACAAATCGCCGATCAACGACATTAAGTCATTTACCCGTATGGTGGATATCGGCCTGGTGGAAGGCGGTATGAGCAACGATGAGAACGTCGAGTTTCTGAGAGATTTTCGGAAACATTGCAAGACGTTGATTTCGGTTGGCGCGTGTGCGCTCACCGGCGGGGTCCCCGCCATGCGCAATACAGTCTCATTGACCGAGTGTCTCGAAGAGGCATTTCTGAACGGGCCGACCGTAATCGACGGAGTCATTCCAAACGACCCGGATATTCCGATCATGTTGGACAAGGTTTATCCCTGTCATGAGGTAGTGAAATTCGATTATTTTCTGCCCGGGTGTCCTCCGTCGGCGGAGGTTATCTGGACGGCTCTTACAGCGCTTCTCGAAGGACGGGAGCCGGAATTATCGTACGAATTGATTAAATACGACTGACGGATCAGGACCTAAACCATCGTGACCGATTCAACGAAGAAAGCAACACGTAAAATAGTGATCAATCCCGTGACCCGCGTTGAGGGACACGGAAAGGTCACGATCCATCTGGACGAATCCGGTGGAATCGAACAGGCCCGGTTTCACATTATCGAGTTTCGGGGTTTCGAGCGTTTCGTGCGCGGACGCCTTTATTGGGAAGCCCCCGTGATCGTTCAACGTTTGTGCGGCATTTGTCCGATAAGCCATCTCCTCTGCGCTTCAAAAGCGATGGACGTAATCGTTGGAGCGGATTCGTTGACTCCGACGGCCGAAAAGATGCGCCGTCTCATGCATTACGGCCAGGTGTTTCAGTCGCATGCCTTGCATTTTTTCCACTTGGCTTCGCCGGATCTGCTGTTCGGTTTTGATGCTCCGGTGGAAAAACGGAATATCGTCGGCGTAATCTATGAGCATCCGGAACTGGCGAAAAGGGCTGTTCTGATGCGGAAATTCGGTCAGGAAGTGATTAAGGCAACCGCCGGTAAGAAGGTACATGGCACAGGCTCGATTCCGGGAGGTGTGAACAAAAACTTGCTGCTTGACGAACGCGATCCGTTGCGCAGAGACATCGACAAGATGATTGAGTGGTCGATGGAGGGCCTTGATCTCTGCAAGAAGACAATCCACAGCGGCGGACGGCAATTGCTTGATTTTGCCAGTTTCGAGTCGAATTTCCTGAGCATCGTTCGAGAGGATGGCTGTTTGGATTTGTATGATGGAAAACTCCGGGCGAAAAATCCGGATGGAAAATCCATTTTTGACTTGATCCTCCCGGCCGATTATCTTGACTATATTCGCGAAGAAGTACGGCCCTGGAGTTATATGAAATTTCCTTTCATTTATCCGCTGGGGAAAGAGAAGGGGTGGTATCGCGTCGGCCCACTGGCACGGATCAATAATTGCGACTATATCGATACGGACATCGCTGAGAAAGAGCGGCAAGAGTTTATGAAGCTGGGGAATGGGCGACTGGTTCATTCGACACTCGCCTACCATTGGGCACGTATGATCGAAACCGTTCACGCCGCCGAGAAAATCAAGGAACTGCTTGACGATTCGGATCTACAGGGCGACGACCTTGTCCGAACGGGCGAACGGCGCTCCAGAGGAGTGGCGTGGCTTGAGGCTCCCCGGGGTACGTTGTTCCATCATTACGAAGTACATCCGGAGACGGATCAGATAACACGTGCGAACCTGATCGTCTCAACCACCAATAACAACGAAGCCATGAACCGGGCTGTTCAGGTCGTCGCCGAGCAAGATCTGCAAGGCGCTAAAGAGATTACGGAAGGTTTGCTGAACCATATTGAGGTAGGGATTCGGGCTTACGACCCATGTTTGAGTTGTGCGACACACGCTGTCGGCAAGATGGGGCTGGAGATTCAGCTGTTCGATGAATCCGGCCGCGTGCTCGATCGGACGGTGCGCGGTGGAGGTCCGGAACTCGGTGTGTGTTTTCCGGGAGGCGAGAAGAACATTCGCAAATGAAAGCAACAACGCAGTTATATGGATACGGCTTCACGACGGGGATTGGCAGGAGCCAGCGATGAATACAGGGAATATGCAGAAGAAAACCATACTGACTATTGATGACGACCCGGACATTCGGGCCGCTTTACGGTTGACGCTCGAGGCGGAGGGATTTACCGTCGGTGCCGCCGGGACGGGTGAGGAAGGTCTGAAACTTGTCGATCGAATCGAACCGGACGCCGTTATTGTCGATCTGATGATGGAAGACGTGGATTCGGGCACGGTTTTGGCGGAAAAACTGAAGGATAAAGGGTATCAGGGACCGGTTTATATGCTCAGCTCAGCTGGAGACGCCGTGCGTTACAACCTTGACTCGCGCGAACTCGGTTTGGCCGGAATTTTCCAGAAACCAATCGATCCAAAAATCCTTGTAATGACATTGAAAGCGAAATTGAAAAACAAGTAGCACAATAACCGTTAGAATACGCGCCAAATAAACCGCTGTTGCGATTCCACGAAAGTTACTCCATCAAAGGGTGTCTGTGATTTTTGCCACGCTTTCTTTGATGTGCTCGGGTTCGAATATTTTTTTCCAGTCGGGTTGAAAAATGACCGATTGAGCTTCGCGGATTGCCTTTTTCGCCCCGTCCGAGAAATCCCAGTCGATCTCCTTAAATAGAATCGCCAACTCCACATTGATGTGTCCGAGAATGAAATCCCGTGCCGCCTCCGGCGGCACTCCCCGCTGGATGACTTCATCCATGCCGTCACGAATCGCTGTGATGAGAGATGCTGCAAGTGTTTCAGATAACGCGGGCTCGAGCATCGCCATCTGTTCAACCGTTACCCTGTGTGAGCGAAGAAGCGGTTCGAACATTTTCTTCGCAATTGCCTCACCTTTCGCATAATCCTCTTCAGGGCCTTGCATCAGGGCATTTACGATTGACTGTTTCGCCTGCCCGCTTCCAAAGAAATCTCGTTTCGCTTCCATATCGGTTTCGTCATTGAACACAGGAGGGTGAGCGGGGTGTGTGACGAAATACGAAATGTCGTCTCGCTTTGGCAGAATCCCGGCATGTGGCGCAGCCGGATCGAGGCAGATCACCATCGCTCCCGCTTTCAACTTCGGTACAACCTCCGGTGCGATTGATTTGATGAATTTGTCTGGAACGGCCAGAAGCGCCACATCGGCTTCTTTGACCGCTTCCTCAGCGGAGGTTGGTTGGAGGCCTCGCTCACGCAGTTTCGCTTCGCCGGTCTCGTTCCCTTCCACGTACAGTAATTTGTAGGACGCTTCCTCGCCGAGCCGATTGCAAGCACGTGTCCCCATATTTCCCGCTGCACCGAAAATCGCGATCGTTGTAACCATTTCTTTCTCCTTATTCGTCCGTGGGAGGCACTCCCCGTTTGATTATTCTGAATATATCTGTTTTTCCTACCTGGCCGCCCTTAAATAGAATCTCCAATCCATCCAGAGGAGAATCGGGTTTATGGATATGACACAGAGGTCCTCCTGGAGCCAGCGGACCGATCATCTCCACCGCCTCAATCCCTACGTGCTTGGCGAAATACCCGCACGTGTCTCCTCCAATAACGGCGGTTCTACGCAATTTCTTTTGTTGCATAATTCTAAGAAAGATTTTTCCCATTGCCTCCCCGAAAAACTTGCCGCTTCTCAGCTTAATATCCATCTCGCTCATCCCGATTTCTTTCAGACGCCGTATGGTCCCTTCGCGTCGAATATCGGATGGACCTTTTGCGGTATGGATGATCACGCTGCGCCCCTGGTCGAGCAGTTCGAGGGCGTTGCGTGCCGCCTGTTCGCACTCTTTATCGGTTTCTTCGCTTCCCAACAGTTTTTCCGTGTCGAGAGGAATTTCACAGCTGCCGTGATCCACTGCCCATTGAATCTGTCTTCCCGAAACCGGCGAGCAACTTCCTGAGAGCGTCAGGAGCTGGTCCACCTCGCCTGGATCGGGAAACGTTCGCGGTTCCGAAATGCCGATCGAGTGCCAATACGCTGCAAGTGCATATTCTACACCGGAGGACCCGACAAGAAAAATAGGATTCTCAGGATCCGCCTGGCTACCGATAAGATTGCCGATCGTTGGTAGATGATCGTCATAAAGGGTATCGAAAAGTACAATGTCCGGTTTTTCTTCCAGCAGTGTTTCGAAACTCTTTCTGGCTGCCTCGAGGGGCTTGGCAACTTCGAGGATATCGAACAATGCTGTCTTCTTCGTTGTTTGCTGCGAGAGGTGGATACGTAGATCGCTCTCGTTCATCGGAGTGATCGGGTGTCTGCTCATCGTCGGATGCCGATCCAAGCGAAACGGCTCCGTGTCGAGACCGGAGCGGGCGAACAGGTTCCCGAAGACGCAATACCGGCCCAGTATTGGAGCGCCAATCATTGTCGAGACATACGGAGGCGAAAAAACATCATATCCGACATCGATCGCTTTTCCGATGCTTCCGATTTCCGGAGAAGAGTCGAAAGTCGAGCATGTTTTATAATGGATGAGAGGAGCTTTCATGTCGCGGATTGCTTCGAAAACCGGGCGGAGTTCCGCTTCCATTTCTTCACTGGGCAACGACCGACTGATTCCAGCCACGCCGAACGCGCGCAATCCTTCATATTTTCGGATCGTCTCCGGTGTGGGAGGTGTCAAAAAACAGACCGTTCGCAGACCGCCGCGTGTAAGCGCCTCCATCACATCGGTCGACCCTGTAAAATCATCACCGTAATAGCCTATAAGTATTGAATTATTTCCACACATGATCTCATCCATCGGTTTATTTTTTGTTGCCGAATTTCTCCAAGGATTGTCGTAGCTCTACATGTTCTTTCGCATAATCATCGAGCGGAATACCCTTTCGGGCCGCCTCCCATGCCTGACGGATCGCTATAACCCCCGCACCGGGACCGCCGGGATGGGCCATAATGCCTCCTCCCGCGACGTACATCAGATCGTTGCTTTGAATCCGACGATACGTTTCCGGTGCCTGACCGCCCCACTGACCGGACGACACCACGGGCATGACATAGTAACCGCCCAGAAAAGGCGAAAGGCATGCTTGAATCGATTCGACCACCGAGTCGTCCGTTTCCCAAAACTTGTTTCCCAACCCGTTTGTGTGAATGTGATCGACTCCCACTGTCCGCCATATTTTTTGAAATACAGGAAATGACATTCCCAACAGAGGATGTCGCGTGATCATTCCCCAGCCGTTGCGGTGAGCGTGAATTGGAAGCGCACAGCGTTTTCGCAAATAGGAAAGGCCGGTTATTCCTGCCGTATTTACACTAACCATCACGCACGTTCCGCCCGCCTTCTGCACGGTATCGTGATGACGAAGCATTTCCTCCAAATCGTCACTGATATGAAACGCATACATCACCTTTTTGCCCGTGCGATCGGCGTGGTTGTTAATGACTCGCATCACGGCATCCACGCGCTTTTCGAGAGGTGAGTATGGCGGATTGGCCATAATCTCGTCGTCTTTGATAAAATCCACATCCGCTGCAGCCAATTTCCGTACCAATTCCGCAGTATCTTCCGGTGTGAGTCCGACCGAGGGTTTTGTGATCGTCCCAATGATCGGCCCCTCGTGTACCCCTGTTAGTTCGCGCGTTCCTTGAATGCCAAATTGAGGGCCCGGATAGGCTTCCGTAAAGGCTTGCGGCAACTCAATGTCGATTAGCCGGATGCCGGAAAATGTACGTAGTTCGAACAGACCACCCGCTACGGCGGACAGTACTGAGGTTAATTTCGGTCCTGAACTCTCCATTGAAAAAGAAATTTGTAACTCTCCACGGTGATAGCGTACCGGACCGGGGGGCGCCTTGAGCGGTTTCGAACCGGGGAATGCGGGTGCGTCGACAATTTCGAGTGGAGTGACTTTCTCAACCCGAGCCGCAAACCGCTCACGGAGTTCATCGGTCTCACCGGGCAACCGCACGAACGTACCGGTGGACTGTTCGGAGGCGAGGACTTCAGCGGCCTCTTCAAGAGCGCAGGGGGTTTCGACATAGTAAGTGGCAAATATTCGATCGTTTTGCATTATTGTGTTTTGACCTTATAGGGCAATCCGCTCTTTGCGGATTCATAGGATCCGAATACAATTTCAATTGTGCGTAAATTGTCTTCGCCCGACGTTTCAGGTTGTTTTCTGTCCCGCAAACATTCCACCCAGTGTTCCTGAATATCGAGGGCGCTTTTCTGGATCGTTTCAAACGGAGGTGTGCCCCACGGTAATGTCTCGGGGGTGAGCGTCTGATGGTGTGTCTCTCCGTCTTGGACATGTGTGATGTGATAATGGGGACCAAGAGTAACAGAACCGTTCGACCCTTCGAGGTGAACAAGCGTTTGGGGGAATAGATCGTCCTCCATCTTGGAGGCGTAGCTCATGTCGACGATGCACGTCGCGCCGCCGGCCATGCGCAGCATGATTGTCGCAACATCCTCCGCCTTGATACGCGGATTGACTCGGTTGACCTGACAGTACAATTTGTCCGCTTCACCCATGAAATAGCGTGCCAAATCGAATAGGTGCGGTCCCACATCATAGATAATAAAAATCGGGTCTTCCGCCAGATACGGTTGCACGGCAAACACATCGAAACCCGACCGGAAATTGATGCGTCCAAAGAAAATCTCACCGATCCCCGCTGATAATTCTTTGACTATTCGCATTGGTCTCTGCCAGCGGAAATTCTCGTGGATCATCAAGACTACGCCTGCGTTACGGCAGGCTTGTACCATCGCTTCTGCGTCAGCGTAATTCGAGGCAAACGGTTTCTGGCATATTGTATCGAGCCCATTGCGAGCGGCGAGTTCGACGAGTTCTCTGTGTGTATCGGGTTGGGTCACAATATCGACGAAATCAAGCGATTCGCTTTTGAGCATTGTCTCAAAAGCCGAGTAGGTCTTCTGAATGTCGAATTGTTCGGCGTACGCGTGCGCTTTCGATACATCGATATCGCACAAGGCTGCAATGGTTACATCCGGAATCGAATTCCATGCATTCAGATGATTCTCCGCCCAAAAACCGCATCCGACGAGACCACCGCGTAAGGTGCTCATTTCTTATTGTCCTCCAGATCGAGCATTGCCGTAGCATAAGGAAGAAGACTGATCTCCAACCACTTCCGATTTGTCTGCATGAGAAGACCGAGGTCCGACCGATACTCCTCGGGGCTACAGCATGCTTTTTTCGCATTCATTTCATTGAGATGTTTTACCCGCACCATCTCGCTGAGTTGTGCATATTCAAGAAGAACATGCCGGGGGCAATCGGTGAAATTCGCGATCAAAATCCGTATTTTGTCATCCTTTGCCAGAACGAGAACATCCACCTGAAGCGGATCGCTGGAATAAGACGGAATCACGGTACCACCGGCGAATTCTCCCACATCCGCCAATACATGGTAAAGGGGATATACTGTACCGGGAATGGATTGGAACTTTTCGGGAAGAGGAGAACCCGATTCCGTTTCCATAACGCCCCGCCAGCCGGTCGTCTCATAATATGTAATGCGACCGGTTCCTCCCCTGGATAGATATTTGATGCTCCCAAGTGTCCAAGCCGCACCATAAAGGGACATTTGTCGAACGTCCACCTGCGGCGGAAGTTCGCCGGGAGCCGGTTCCGGTTCGGGCCCCGTAGCGTTGGGATTGAACCGAGGTTTCAGCGTGACCGGAGAGACTGTGACCGGGAGACCGTCTGCGAACGCTTTCGCACTTTCAACGACCGTTTGTTGGGCCGCAAGTGTTTCGGTCAAGGAGGCGTTATCGAATGCATGCACTTGTGGGTTGATCGAAAAACAAACGCCGTCGAGTACTTCTGTGGGAGGGCGCTCACGGTTCAACTCTGTGAAAAAAGCATCCGTCCCGCTTACAATCGCAGCGTCTGGAAAATACTCTCGAATAATCCTCTGTGCGAATTCGATCCATTGTTTTGACGTCGATTTTTCCTCTTGATGGAATAACAGATAAGAATCCACTACGCTGCCGGCCTGTTTCAGGTATTCCAAACATGTTTTGAGGTGTTCTTCACAGGTATTTGTCAAATGGAACGCGATCTCCAATGTGGTACCGGTTGCTTTCGCTTCGGATGAGCCTTGCTTCAGGGTTTCAAGGTATCCATCATCCCCCAAGTGCAAATCGACACGAAGATGGTTCAGGTTCATCGCGGCAATCCGTGCCAGCTCCGAGCGTGAAAGGGGCTCTCTGTGGCTCGCAGTGCCGAGGCCGATCGGAGGGATTCTTGTCGGAGTATCCTCGCCTACTCGTATACGAATTCCGGGAAGCGTTTTCTCACCTGCTGTCGAGTCGGTTGTTGTAGGAGACTTGAGAGCAAGCGTGACCGATTGATGGATTTTAATTCCTTCCAGTATCTCCACCGGGAATGGCAATTCGAGAGGTGTACAATACGTTTTGTACGAGGCATCTGTCCAGTTCCGCTGATCTTCCATTTCGAAAATGTCGCCCTCGAACCTCACCTCCGCTGTTACACCGGGAACAATCTCATGGCTGATCGCTTTCAGATTCTTGAAGGGCTGATGCGGAGAGATGGTCTCAGGAAATGTCCCGGCAGACGTCGTACCGTCCGCTTTTTCGATACGGCATGGTGAGCCTGCGCATTCCATTGGATGGAGAATACAAAAACCAATTCGATTTCGTCGAAAGGTCGAGCGGGCTTTTCCATCCATTCGATAAACAAGCGTGCCGTTCTTGTCTCCTTCGATCGTGCCTTTCCAGTAAAAATCAATATCGTTCTCGATACAGTCCGCCTCAAAGGTTACTCGAAACGTTTCCCCTACGATTTCAACCTTCAGATTATTCAGCTGAGGCGATACTGTGCCCCAATTGTGATCTCGAACCGCCGCGTAGATTCCTCGTAGGACCTCTTTTCGGCCGTACCGAATGTATCGGATGAATCCTTCACCTGGCTCGAAAAGCAATGTGAGGGGACCGGCGCGAAGAGAGTACGGTTTCGGCTCAGTTGTTTCGCTGCCTTTATAAATTACTTTCTGTTCGAACATGTTGTCGCTCCGAGGCATATAGAATCTAGACTGCGGGTTCGATCCGGATTTTCCGACGTTTAAGTTGCTGAAGCAAGACATACCGTACACTATCGATAAACACAACCAGGAAGACGATCGAAGCGATAACTAGCGGATAAATGTACGGATCCGCGTCGACGATGCCCAAACCATTGCGAACGGCCTGGATGAGTATCGCACCCAGCACTGTCCCCGGAAAGACTTTGCCACGTCCTCCAAACAGACTGGTTCCACCTAGAACCGCTGCCGCGATCGCGTCAAACTCGCGATCCCGCCCGAAACTTGGAGAGATGGCACCCAACTGCGCGATGGACACCATTCCACCGATGGCCGCGCACAGCGCGCTGATCAGATAAACCCACACCAGAATCTTCTTTGGATTGATTCCTGCTTTCTGTGCAGCTTCAACGCTGTTACCGACGGCGTAGATTTGGCGGCCGAACGGCGTATAGGTCAATATGGAATGGGATACAAGCAAGACGAGAGCGAAAACCAGAATAGGGAAGGGAACGACTCCGAAAACCAGCGACGAACCGATTTGCAGGAAATCGTCCGGCAGATTCACGGCTCGTGTTTTACAGATGAACAGGCCGAGACCGCGACCGATATAGAGGGTGGCCAACGTTACAATAAAGGGCATGATACCGAGTCGCGTGACGAAGAAGGCATTGAACGCCCCATACGCAACGCCGACCGCGACGACGACCAGGAAGGCCAACGGAACCGGACAACCGTTTACAACAAGTAAACCGGAAATAACACCGGATAGGAACATGATCGACCCGACCGACAGGTCGATTCCCGCCGTTAGCAGAACAAATGTCATACCGATTGCGACGATAGCGGCGGAGGAAGACTGGATCAAAATATGCTTCATGTTCAACAGCGTCAAGAAATTCGAGGATAAATACGCAAACACAAGGAAGACCGCAACAAACAGGACAATTGTCGAGTTTTCCAGGATCCAAAGGTAGACGGCTTTTGACCTAGGGTGAATCATTTTGCTTTGTCTTCGAGTGCGCTTTGAAGTATCGCTTCACGGTCGAATCGATCCCTATCGACCGAGTCTCGGATCTCACCGTTTCCCATCACCAGAATTCGATCGCATGTTCCTAGTAGTTCTTCGATTTCGGAGGAAATAAACAGTACGCCGGCGCCTGCCGCAACGAGTTCGTTGATCAAATTGTAGATCTCGCACTTCGCACCGACATCGATACCCCGCGTAGGTTCGTCAAGAATCAACGCAAGCGGATTGGACAACAGCCACTTTGATAACACAGTCTTTTGCTGGTTTCCCCCACTGAGTGTGTGCACCGGCTGCTTATTCACAGAAGCGCATTGAATCCGGACCGATGCAACTACGCGGTGAACCGCTTCCCGTAGACGTGAACGCTGAATCCAGCGCACATACTTCAGGGCGAACGATCCCAGCGACACAAGGGCCACGTTGTCTTCAACGTTGGCGTCGAGCAGGAGACCTTCCTCTCGGCGATCCTCTGTCAAGAACGCCATGTTTTTTCGAATGCAGTTTCTTGGACATAGGCGAGGTATGCGGCGCTCGGCGAGAAAAATCTCACCGGATTCGCATCGATCCAAACCGAACAGAATTCGGGCCAACTCCGTGCGTCCGGACCCCATCAAACCGAAAACTCCCAGAACCTCTCCTTTGTGGAGCGTAAAATGAATATCCTTTACAATCCCTGGTTGCGAGACGTTCCGGACCTCTAGCAACGGAACAGAGGACGGTTTTGTCTTTCTCGGAGGATAAAACTGTTCGATGCTGCGTCCGACCATAAGCGAAACGACCCGGTCCATATCGAATTCGATAGAGGGACCTTGTCCGACCAACTCCCCATCGCGGAGTATGAATATCCTGTCGGAAAGCCGAAAAACATCCTCGAGGTCGTGCGATATGTAAATTATGGAAATCCGTTGCTTGCGCAGTCTTTCGATGATTTCAAACAATTTCTCGGTTTCGTGACTGGTTAATGAGGTGGTCGGCTCGTCGAGTATAAGAATTCGAGCGTCAAAGCTGAGTGCTTTCGCGATTTCGACGAGTTGACGTTCTGCGGGAGAAAGATCTTCAACTACCGTATCGGGAAAACGATGCAAATCGACCGCCTGAAGCAGCGGGATGGTTCTATTCCTCATGGATCTTCGATCGATCCACGGGATACCGAACCGGCTTTTCGCAGGAAATGAATCGATGAACAGATTCTCTGAGATGCTCAGGTTCGGAAACAAATTCAGTTCTTGATGGACAAAGGCAATTCCGGCCGATCGTGCATCGGCGGGATTGTGCGGACAATAGGGTTGCCCATCGAGCAGTATTTCGCCGGAGTCCAGCGGAAAAACGCCCCCGAGGATATTCATCAATGTGGATTTACCGGCACCGTTTTCTCCAACCAATCCCAGTAACTCTCCGTGGCCCAATGCAAAACTGACGTCATGAAGGACGGGCACCCCGCTGAAGCTCTTGTCAACGTTTTTGTATTGGAGTACGGGATTTGTCATATCCTTCGCTCAATATCCTTAGACACTTGCCAGATAACGATTTCTCACTACGTCGATCAGCGCCGCAAGCAAAATAACGGACCCTTTTACCATCATGATAAAAAAATGAGAAAGCCCGAGCATATTCAAGCTGTTATCGATAATCGTAATAAACAGCACTCCAAAAACCGTCCAGAGTATTTTCCCTTTTCCGCCGAAAAGACTCGACCCACCGATGACAACCGCACCAATGATGTCCAGGAGAATCCGTTGACCGTGCACCGGAGAGCCCGTTTCGAGACGAGACGTGTAAAGGATCGAGGAAAGTGCAGCACATATGCCGCTAAAGATATACGCAAATGTGATAACGCGTGAAACCGGAACACCCGAGGTGACGGAAGTCTTTGTGCTCATACCTACCGCATAGATCCACTTTCCCGCTACAGTATGATTCAGGAGAAGATGCGCGCACACCGCAGTTAACACAACAACGATGAATGCGTTCGGCACGATCCGAATTCCGCCATACCATATGCGAATGAAGCCTTCCGGTAAGTTGTAAATATTGCGTGATTTCGTCAGCCAAATTGCCAGCCCGCTGAAGAACATCATCGTTGTGAGCGTGACGATAAACGGCGGCATGTGAAAGCGAGTAATCGCAGTGCCATTGAACAACCCGAGGAGGGCTCCAACGCCAATCATTGCTGCGACTCCCAGCGGCAGAGACCACGCACTTCCCGCAAGCAAACCGGTGTCCCCATTCATGATCAGGGCACCTACCACACTGGAGAGCGCGATTGTCGAGGTTACAGAGAGATCGATCCCTGCTGTAATCAAAACGACCGTCTGCCCGATGCACACGACAAGCAGCGGTAGGAGGTTTGAGAGGATGCTTCGGAGGTTGTATGAGGAGCCCAGCTGCGGAATGAACGGCCAAACAACGAGAAAATACGCGATGCTTACGTACAGAATAAGATACTCGGAAGATAGGATGTGAAGGCAGAATCTCTTGAGCAGAGGATTAGGATGAGCAGCCTGATGATTCGAATTCATGACCGATTCTACAGACAAAGGAATTGGGCTGGACCTACGCGATAGCCCAGCCGGGAAAGACACTATATGTGTCGTTCCTCAAGACGCCTCCTTCTCGAATCCGGAAAAATCATGTCCCAGCTTGGACATTGGCCCCCCACATCCTTGGGGCAAGTTCTTGAAGATTATCCTGATGAATCACGAAACCGGGGTCGAGAATCTTCTCGGGGACTTCTTTGCCTTCAATCATGTCCAAAACGGCTTTGACGGATTGCTCGCATTCGAAATAAACATCCTGTACTCCGTCGGCGTCCAGATATCCCTCGACCATCATTTGGTATGCGGTGGCGTCTCCGTCGAATCCTCCCATCAGCACGTGTCCTTCTTCGTCGATCTTCTTGTATTTATCGGCCGCTTTGAGGGCGGAGACGATGGACGGAAACAGAAAATCGGACGATGTGAACAGGAAATTAATGTCGGGGTGCGCCTGGATCGCATTGGTCACACCCGCCAGTGCCTTTTCCTGGTTCCATTCGGAAGGGACCTTGGCTACGACCTCGATGATGTCTTCATGTCCCTCAACCGCTGCGAAAAACCCGTCCCTCCGATTGATCGCGTTTGTGTCGCCGAGATCGCCGATGACAACCATCGCCTTGTATTTTCCACCCATGTCGCGCGCTTTTTCGACCATGTAGGCAACGGTGTTTTTCGCGATCTCGAAATTGTCCGCTACTACCGTAACTACCTCGATGTCGGCGCTTTCTGCCGGGGGGCGATTATAGGAAACGATGGGAATACCGGCGCGATTGGCCGATTTGATAATGGGAATCACGGTGCGTGCATCTTTCGGAGCGATGATGATCCCGTCGACCTGCTGGGCGATGAAATTCTGAATTTGCTCGAACTGCCGATTTGCATCGCCATCCGCGATGGCTTCGAGCATTTCGATATTGCGAGCCTTCAGTTCGCTGCGAATCGCCTCAAAACTTGCGACCCAATACTCGGTTTGCAGAGTTTCGAACGCTACACCGATCCTCAGCTGTTCTTTTTGTTCCGTGGATCCACCTGTTGCCGGCTTGGTATTACTCGAGTCTCCGCATCCTGTGATCAGGATTATTGTCATACTCATCAATGCTGCCGGGTATAGAGTCGATCTCATCATTCATCCCTCGTCGTCTTCATTGTCTCCGGATGGGTGCGGTTGCGACTATACAAGATCTCCGTCGAACAATCCACTCCGGTTCTCCAGCCGGGCCTTTGTCTTCAGGGCAATCCTCTATCCTACGCAACATACGTGGTACGGGAAATCACATTACGATCTATCTTTGTACCCACTGAATGGCAAATTGGATCAAATCCGTCGCATTCCCCAAGCTCAACTTCTGACGGATATGTGTTCGATAGGTCTCAACTGTCTTGACGCTCAGGTTGAGCTGTTCCGCAATTTGCCGGGGCTGGTACCCCTGGCCGATAAGCCGAAATACCTCCAGTTCCCTGTTGCTGAGAATCCGTAATTGGTCTGCTTGTCCATAAGAGCCGGATTCGAACCTTCTTCTCAGAATAGATTCGGCAATATCTTCGCTTACGTAGATCTCCCCGTCGAGCACTCTTCGGATTGCGTCCATGAGCAGCTCGCCGGATTGTTGCTGCATAACATATCCGCGCGCGCCTGCGTGGATCGCACGTTCGGCGTAGATCATCTCGGGATGTCTTGACAAAACGAGAATCGGGAGATCCGGCCAGCGCTTCAGGAGTCGATTGATAAGATCGATTCCGTCGATTCCTCTCTGTGAGATATCGAGCAGAACGATATCCGGATCCAAAATCTCGATTGCCTGGATGGCGCTCGGTCCGTCCTCCGCCTCACCGCACACCTGCATCCCTTTCTCCTGGTTGATGATCACTGTCAGACCTCGCCGCAGAATCAGATGGTCATCGATAATGAAGACCCGAATGGTTCTCATCCTCGCTCGTTTCATAATCCCCGCCCCTAAGAGGTTAATGAAGCACACAAGCGAACATTGTGCCCCTTGCGTAGCCTCTTTTCATGTCCAGATTTGCCCCACGATGACTAGCGAGATATCGCATGCCCTTCAGGTCCTCCCCGGTGCAGCTCCTGAAGTGGCAGGAATCCCCTTTCCGTCGTTCTACTTCCCCAAGAACGTCGTTACAGAAAGCGGTGGGGCGACATATTGAGATTTCCCATTGAGGGTTTCCATATCTGCATGTTTCTTATAAAACTCGATTTCGGGCTTTTCGGCTGTCCAAAACGGTCCAGGGAAGGAATCCACGATTGTCCTACAAACGCGGAACGTCTTTGCTTTTGTTCCCCGGATGTTCAAATCCACTTTTATGGGGAACCACGAACGGTTAAGAAGGACGAACGCATCCGGATACTCCGAGTCGCCCTCCTCGAACGCAATCACTCCCAGGCAAGGATCGTCCGAGCTGACTTCAGCAACCCGCATGCCGGGCTGCCCGGCGCGTGTCACCTGTTTGTACAGATAATACCCGGGTCTGACAATGAAATCGCCCTCTTCGTCGACCTTGACCGCACATCCCGGGTTCGGATCGCCGCCGACCCACTGGCTGTGGCGTTGCACGGCAGCCCACGGAATGAATCCATTGTGTCCGTTTTCGTAAATATGACCTCGTATCAATTCGATGAAATTCACATCCATGTCTCCCCAAGACGCCGAAGTCGTCCAGGCATGCAGGTCCGGACGCACGGACCGAATCAAACGGATCGAGAAATTGTCCTGGGCGGTCGGAGTATACCAGTTCGAGGATGGATCGCTGCTGCCGTTGAAGCCATGGCTTGTGATCAACCCGAGGTTTTCCCATGCTTCTCGGTCCGCCACAATCGCCTCGGCGATATGGCGCATCCAGCTCCAATTTGTGCATTCTCCCGGCGAGATTCCTACGTCTTTCATACCGTTTCTGTCGAGAATCTCGCGCAGGAAACCAATGAAATCGGCGATCTGTTCCGGTGTCCAAAGTAAATTGTAGTCATGCTTGTAAAGCCCTTCGCTGTCGCGTCCGTCTTCATTGTAACGAATAGGATGGCCTCCTTCGTTATGTAGACTGACGTATTTCACGGGAAAGCCTTCGCGGTCACGCATGAATTTAGCGAACGCAGCAATATACTCGCCGACTTCCAGTTTTTCGTTCGGGTCGAGATCGCGACCTCGGATCATTCGCTGCTTGGTTGTCCACGGAGGCGGGCCGTACAAGGTGCAGATGATCTTCAGATCCTCATCCCGCTCTTGAACACGCTTCAGACCTTCGCGTACGAAATACCGCATGTTCTTTGTGGTTCGTTCATGGGTGTATCCGTCCAGGTTGATATCGTACGGATCGCTGTTGTCGTTGTCTGCCTTGGTCTCTCCTTCGTGGAAAGGATCGATGAACATTTTTACGATACCGGGCCTGAGACCATCGTCGCCGAAGATGAGTTCAATAATCTCCTGCCGCTCTTCCTCGGAAAGAGTGCTCATTCCTCCGTAGTCCTGGGGCCACTCATCGTAATCCCGGGTCTGGGAGGTCTCGACATAATTGACACCAAATCCGTCCCAAACTTGCTGTGTACGGTCGAAACGAATTGTCACGGTGGCCGAGGATGCGACATTCACAAACCACGAACAACACAGTGCCGCCCCTGCCAGAAGAACAAAAACAGACTTTCGGGATTCACCCCAGTGGACTTTCCTTCGTGTAAGCATCCAGACCATCGGATAGTAACCTCCAGCAATTCTTTTCGTTTTCAGCGTTCTACCGGTCGTTTTGGTTGATCCACAACTCGACGGGTTGATAGTCCGAACTCCAGTTGGCTCCGGTAACATCTTTATCTCCGTCTCCGTCCACATCGCCAACCTGGACGTAGTGCGAACCTCTCTGGGAGATCACAGTCGTTGTCCACGATGAACCGTTCTCACGGTTGAACAACACAACAACTTCATCAGGATCCTTCCCTTGGTGCATTTCGGAATAGACCACGTCGATCTGGCCGTTATTATCCATATCTGCTGTTTGCAGTCCATGAATCACACATTCGATCGGATCGACAAGAACATGTTCTTTCCAATGGTTCTGCGTTGGATCGTGTGGACTCTCAAACCATGACAGCTTGTACGTTTGACCTTTTAACTCGGATGGTGAAAGGACAATATCCGGTCTTCCGTCGTTATTGATGTCCGCCACCTGAACCGTCGCACTTGGATGCCACGTACCGTATTCATGGCGCGCCCATCCTCCGTCCTGTGTGTTTTCAAACCACAGCGCGCCGATCACAATGTCCGCATCGCCATCGGTGTCGAGGTCTGCAAGACAGATTCCTTCCCCGTGAGGACATTCGATGACGCGCTCACTCCATCGATCGGGAGTTTCTTGAGTCCAAACATAAATTCGATTTCCCGCTTTTCTGCCGAAATCCGACTGATTTCTTGTCACTACATCCACATCCCCATCTCCGTCGAGATCCCCCACCTCCACATCGTGGGTTTCATGCTGGGCGATCCTGTGTGCTTTCCAATCCTTCGCACTTCTGACTTCTGAAGAACCCGGATTTTCATACCACAGAGTCCCGCCCATGACGATGTCGAGGTCTCCGTCCCCGTCAATATCCCCGGCCTCCCCATCAACTGTCTTGTATCCGCCTTCGCATATACGGTGTTTCGACCAATCCGGGCTTCGGTACCAGACAAGAGGACCCTTCTGACCGCCAATGACGATATCGTCGAGTCCGTCCCCATCGATGTCGCAGATTATCTTTGCCCACGGATTGGTAGGGCCTTGTTTGTCTATGACGACATGCTTGAATTCTACGTTCTTCTTTGTGGCAGGACCCGAACCCCCGCCTGCTTGTGCCGCCATCGGGTTGTCCATGGTCGGAAGACACGCGACGGCCAAAATGAATGCAGCTTTCAGAAGTTTTCTCATCATAAGATCCCATTCGTGAGTTGTATTTGTTTACTTTTCTTCTATACGGAGCCCGGACCAAACCTCGAGATCCGGCAGTTTGTGCAGGATACCACGGATAGACCGGCTTCTCCAACATAGAATTGTCACAGACAGAGATCCCTATCCCCGGCCTCATCACGCCTTTATCTCCTGGGCCATTTGTCGCACAATGCTGAGATGACCCGACTGCGCGGTGGAAAACCGGCGCTACGGAGGACAGGTACTATGCGAAGACGAGAACTGTTTCAGACAATAGGCGGCGTTACGGTCGGCACTCTTCTCGGAAGTCTGAGCCGCGATACGCTCGCGGCGGCGTCCAGGCCGAACGTTCTCTGGATCATCGGAGAGGATTTATGCCCGGATCTGGGATGTTACGGCCATCCCTTGGTTACATCGCCCGAGATCGATCGGCTGGCGAGCCAGGGCATGCGATTTACGAACGCCTTCACGACGGCTCCCGTCTGTTCCGCCTCCCGCTCGGCACTCATTACCGGGATGTACCAGACCTCCATTGGTGCGCATCACCACCGGAGTCATCGCGATGACGGGTACCGTTTGCCCGAAAGGATATCTTTGGTGACTGAGATATTCCGACAGGCCGGATATTTCACCGCAAACGTGACAACTGCCGCACCGGGTGTGAAAGGCACTGGAAAAACCGATTTCAATTTCAACGTGGAGAACCCGTTTGACGGGACCGATTGGAACCAGCGAGCCCCCGGCCAGCCCTTTTATGCGCAAGTCAATTTTCCCGAGACGCACCGACGATTCAAAAAGGCCACAGAGAACTCGGTCGATCCGGCGGATGTGGACCTCCCGCCGTATTATCCCGACCATCCGATTGTGCGAGAAGATTGGGCGTTGTACCTGGATACGGTTCAACATCTGGATAATAAAGTCGGTGCGGTTCTTCGGCGTCTCGATGAAGAAGGACTTTCTGAAAACACAATCGTGTTCTTCTTTGCGGATCACGGTCGCCCTCATGTGCGGGGCAAGCAGTGGCTGTATGATGGCGGGATTCACGTTCCTCTGATTGTCCGCTGGCCGGGTAAGATTAAACCGGGGACGGTTAATGACCAACTTGTCAGCGCGATCGATATTACTGCAACGTCTCTGGATCTCGTCGGAATCGATGTTCCGGACTCTATGGAAGGACAAGTGTTCTTAGGGCCAAGAGCGACCGGGAGAGAATACATTGTAGCGGCCAGAGATCGATGCGACGAAACAGTTGACAGGATTCGTTGCGTACGAACGAAAGAGTTCAAATATATCCGGAATTTTATGCCTAACCGCCCCTATTTACAGCTCAACCGATACAAAGAGAGTGAATATCCGGTAATCCGTCTCATGAGGCGCTTGCACGCTGAGAAGAAACTGACACCGGAGCAGGAACGCTTCTTGGCCGACACCAGGCCGAAAGAGGAACTGTATCACCTGGAAAACGATCCCCATGAACTGAACAATCTTACACAGAATCCAGATTATCGAGAGCAACTCGAGAAAATGCGAAGGATTCTCGCTCAATGGATCGAACGAACGGACGATCACGGCGAAACTCCCGAAGATCCCTCCATTGCGAAGAAGTACGAAGAAAAAATGAAGGGATTATACGACAAACGAATCGAGAAGCGATACCGCGAAGAGGGTATGGAATATTGAAATGCAAACTTGAAAAAGAGACTATATACATATTGCGGAGGTTATTATGATGAAGAAGAGTGTATACTGTCTGACCGTTTTTGTTTTGATGGTTCTGCTACACCCTGCAACGGCAAATTCCGGCCCCGTTAAACTGATTTACGACACGGATATGGCGTCGGATGTGGATGATGTTGGCGCGCTTGCACTGTTACACGCATTGGCGGACAAGGGGGAGGTCGAGATCCTTGCCACGATGGTTTCAGCGAAGAACCCACATACTCCGCTCTGCCTGGACGCGATCAATACTTATTACGGTAGACCTGATATTCCGATCGGTATCCTGCGAGGCGAGGGGGTCGAGGCCAAATCGCGTTATGCCAAGCAGGTGGCGGACAAATATCCCCACAGCGTTAAGTCCAGTGATGAAGTTCCCGACGCGGCGGATCTGTATAGAAAGATCCTCGCTCACGCGCCGGATAAGAGTGTTGTGATTGTCACTGTAGGTTTTCTCAGTAATCTTAGAGACCTTTTAAATTCACAGCCGGATGACTTCAGCGATCTCAAAGGTGAAGAGTTGGTACAAAAGAAGGTCGCTATGTATGTTTGTATGGGAGGGAATTTCCCGGAAGGAAAAGAGTACAATATTCATAGAGATGAGCTGGCCTCCGTTCGTGCCGTTCATGATTGGCCTACCCCGATTGTTTTCAGTGGTTACGAAATCGGTAGAAAAGTAATGACTGGGGCGAGGCTCGCGGAAACCCCGGAAGATAATCCCGTCCGTACCGCTTATCTTCATTATAACGGCCTGAAAGACCGGGAGAGCTGGGATCATACAGCGGTGCTGTACGCTGTACGGGGACTCCGAGACTATTGGGACCTCCACAAACCCGGCTTCAATCTCATCCACTGGGACGGCATCAATGAATGGCTTGATACCGAAGATAAAGACCATGCTCACCTTGTTGAGAAAATGGACCCCAAGGAACTAGCGGAGCAGATAGAAGAATTCATGATCGCGCCGCCAAAGAAGCGATAGGGCGGCGCATCTATTGAAACATCGAAAACTCATCAACACTCGTATTCGATTTTGAAGAGTCTTCCAGCGCGGCGATCAATGCGGTTTTCAGTTCGTAAAGATCGACTTCGGTGAGCGTATCGAACGAGCGATCCCAACTGCCGTCCCCGTATCGGGCAAGGATGGCGGACGTGACGGACTCACGATTCCATCCTGGTTGCGCTGCCAACAGATTCGCCAACTCGACAATCTGCTGTGCTTGACGCATCATCTTTGCACGAATGCTCATAATCGGCCCTTCGAATTGCCCAAAGCCGGGCACTTTTCTACCCGAGTAGACAACGGATAATGCATCAGCTTCTGACCAATTTGTCTGGAAATTATCCCAGTACGGTAACCCTCCGTCGAGTCCCTGTGTCCATGCTTGAAGAAATACCTTTGCATGGTCGATACCCGGTTCCGAAGGAGACGGACCTGTTCCATACCAGACCCACCGCTCGTCACTGTCGAGCAAGATGTTTCGGTAGCGGATATGCGGCCAGTGCCAATCCGTGGAGCTTTTGTTCATGACATACCAATTAATCAGATTATCGATCTGTCCGTAGTGTTGCCCCCAATGGTTGCTTATATCGATGCGCCAATGCCAGTTTACATTCGGTGCCTCTGCTTCCCGCCACCCCTCACGATACAGCCTGTGGAAGAAGCCGACCGCACGAAAATCGTCCGCAGTGACACACTCTTCGAGTATCCATAGTGCAGCACAGTTGTTGTAATAGTATTTATGATTCAAATAGATTTGGAAAAACGTATCGTGCCATCCTTTCTCCTCCGCATGTTCAAACCACTCCTTCACAACACTCTGAACACCCTCTTGGTAACCGGTTGTGAAAGCGTTGAGAACATCCGGGGCCTCTGTCCAAAAGGACTCTTTCTCAGTGTCGATCAACCGGTTCCAATAGGCTCCGCCCTTTCCGTCGGCATCAAATCCATATCGCGGATCGAGTACATGAATCGGCCAGGATTCGAAGAAAGTCGTATAGAATGTGCTTACCGGTGTATTGGCTCCCGGTCCAATATAGGGATGGACGGGATTGCTGGGGCTGAAGGCGGAACCGTCGAAGAGAGGCCCATAGGCTTCATCGAAAACACTCCAATCCTGAATCCGGCGATTCGCGCCCTCACCGGCAAGTGTTGGGCCGCGGTCCGATGTGATATTGGCGCTCCACCCGTAGGGCAGTGTGTTGAGTGACAAGCGATGCTTTTGACACGTCTGAAACCAGATCAAACGTGTACGCTCGCGATTTCCATAATCCCATTTATTCCCGTAGCCGTTCAGGTCCACGATAAAACTGAGTTTGTCCGGTATTTCAACGGGGCGAACCGATACCTCCAGTTTGATTTCGACGGGAGATTCCAACTGGTCGGCCGTTACTGTTATTGTCCCTTCGTATTTGCCTTCTGACGAAGATTTTGGGATATATATGTCCAGCCAAATCGCTTGATTCATACCATCCGGATTCCGATTCGGCTCAGGAATGCTGAATGTATTCGGAAAAGGACTCGATAATGGAACGGCTGCATCCGGATACCATCGACCGTCTTCCGCGACATAATCCAGAATAAACGGTTCCACACAGCGCTTCGCATCGATCTCAGCGCCCTCTTTGCCCTTGAGGTCGCTTATATCTACGTGAACGTTTGTTAGCGATTCTGTTAGGCGTTCGACGATCAACTGAAAACCAATGACTTCGTTCCGAGCAGCCATTAGTGAGATTCTGTTTGCATCCGCATTCCAGATCGTATTCGATGATTTGTATGCGTCTCCGCCGCTTTCCGTGTAGGCGTCTTCCATTCGGTTTCCCGTTATCGGATTCACTTTCGTGACCTCGGAACAACCCCAGTATCGCAAAACTCCCGGTACAGTTCGCACGTCTTGATTCTGATTCTCCGCGACACCCAACTTCTCTATCGGGAGGGTGAAAGAAGGTTTCACTTGAGGAAGGGGAAATTCCACTGTAATTGATTTTCCATGGTTACCCGCGTGATCGTAGGCCTGGATTGAAAAGAAATAGTCTTTCCCCGGTTCGAGATTCTCGATGAGGATTCTTTGCTCTGTGCCAGGTACGCCTGGCCGGGGAATGCGCCAGGGTGCTACTTCCTCAACCGTTTGAAATGAACTCGAATCAGAAATGAAAACTCTATAGCCGAAGGCCTTCGGCGCATCAGGATCTTCTGGGGCGTCAAACGATAAAATGACCTCTCCGTTCCGTGCTCCCGGTTCGACTTGCAGAGAACGCACCTGCTCCGGCGGACGCGTATCCAATTCGTTTCGGAACCGAAGCAACAGTCGCGGGGCCAGAATCCGGCTCTCGTCTTTTGTGTAAATTCTCGGATTCTCATAGTTGTATCCGCGCGGATCGGTCACTGTCAGGCCATACTGGTCGAGCATGAGACTATGAACCAGCGCCGGTGCCAGTTTCATTCTCAGCCACGTCTTATTCCGCGATGTATATGTTCCGAACGTTCCGTCGGCCTTGTAGGCGTACGAAACCAACGATCCGAAATTGCCGAACGATGCACATGAGAAATCACTGTGCGGAAACGCCCATTCATTCTCCGGTTTCGTAGAATCGGGAGAGGAAGGCCGACTGCGCCATCGCCAGCAACTCTCACCGATTCGCGCCACCGACCCCCATCCGCGACCCTCCTCCCAATCCGCATTGATGGTCGCCGCAACCAGCGCAAAGATCGGCGGCGAGTTCGATCGTGTCAAATGAAGTTCGGCTTCTTCTACGGTTCTTCCAGCGAACGAAGAAAGGTCGAATTTCAACGCGGTGATATCCTGCGCGCCCTTCAGCCGCGTTCGAGTGGCGGCCCCGAAGTTCAACAGCCACTCTTCCTGCTTTCCGGGACCGTTGTACCAAGAGAACTGATTATCTTCCGAGCATATCACCGTCTCGACATCCCGACTTTCCGGCTCCATCCATGCAGCTTGGGAAGCGCAGCAGATCGTTGTCTCCAGATAGAATACAGCAAGATACAGACTTCTTATTATGGGATGTTTCATACTTCTCTCCGAGGATTTTCAAAAACCGATTATTACTACCAAGTATACTCGATTGGCGGCAGCTATCATACAGAATGGTACAGGAAGGGACCACTGCAGAGACCTCTTTCAAAAGAGAGCGTTGACTCAACACCGGTGTCCTTGCTGAATGAAAAACAGTCTACCCGGTCCTGACAACCTGGACTTTTCGAATGGCTGGCGCAAGAATGATCTGAGCATTACCGATTCCGGAACGTGGGATCAAAGGGATCGTTATTGAATAGAACAAGGCACCGAGCTCTGTGAGATAGGCGATTATCTCGATGAAGTAACAGGAGGGGTCATGGCACTATCCTACCGCATTCACGAGTCTGTGAATCATCCGGAGGGAATCGCAGTCATCCGATTCAACGAGAAGGTGTTGAGTCAATCCCTCGAAGATGGTTTTCGAAATATCCTCGGGATTCTGTCCCTAAAAAGGATCCGCCACATTGTACTCGACCTTTCAAATGCCGAATCGTTGGACTCTTTCTTTATCGCTCTCCTTGTCCAAGTTTTCAAAGATCTCCAACCTTCCGGCGGACAGCTAGCTCTTGCCGGTGTTGGGAAGAATCTACAAAGTGTTCTGCATACAGTAAGACTAGATGATGTCTTTCCGGTGTACGACTCGCTTGTCGAAGCCATCGAACATGTTGAAGAATGTGAGAATTCGAAATGATCTGCGGAGCATTTCCCCTTCAGAAACGGGATCACCGTTCTAAGTGATGAAGATGAATCTGTAGCGTTCCAGCGCTCATTCATAAATACATCTTGCGCAACCTATCGAAATACGGACACATATCTTACTCAGACGAGGTGTTTATCGTGACTCTACATCGAATCCGGCTGTTTTTGATTTTCATTTCTGCACTAGTTGTCTCCTTCAATGTTCATGCTGGAGAGCTGATACCATTCCCCCTTCCGTGGGACGATTCTCAGGCAAGTATCACCGACGTGAGTTATTTGCTCGAAAAACCGGCGGGGAAAAATGGTTTCATTCAGATCAAAGACGGCCGTTTTGTTGACGGGACCGGGAAATCGTTTCGTATACTGGGAGTCAACAACTCCTTCGCGGGTAATTACCCGACCCACGAGCAGGCGGAGGCGGTTGCTGCTCGCCTTGCGAAGTACGGTATCAACTGTGTTCGGTTTCATCATACGGATACAAGCCGTGCTCCCCGTGGAATATGGCGCGCAGATACCAAAACCAAGCAGGAACTCGATCCCCAGCAACTGGATCGAATGGACTATTTCATCGCGGCGCTCAAAAGAAACGGTGTCTATACCAACATTAACCTGAAGATCGGCAGAGAAGCGGTCGAGGCGGACGGAATCCCCTTTGCCGACGACTTGCCGAAATACGATAAAGGCCCGGATCATTTCTACCCTCGTTTGATCGAATTACAGAAGCAGTATGCCCGCGATCTCTTGACCCATCGCAATCCATACACGGGGAACCGCTACGTCGACGAGCCCGCCATTGCGACCATTGAGATCAATAACGAAAGTGGTTTGGTCAATAAATGGCAGGCGGGAGATCTCGATGACCTACCCGACGAGTGTTTGGAGCCCCTGCGGATGGATTGGAATCGATTTCTAAGGAAGAAATACGACAGCACCGAAGATCTCCTGGCGGCTTGGACACCGGAACTCATTGGGTCCGGTGGCGAACTTCTGTCGCGAGGTCTTCGCGGTTGGACATTCCAGCAAAGCGAAGAAGGCAAGGGACGGAAAGAACTTGTTAATGCAGGACCAAACGGCAAGGACGCGCTCCGAGTTACCACGACTTCGGTCGGCCGAGAATCGTGGCATGTTCAGATTTTCTACCCAAACCTGTCGGTTCAGAAAGAAGCCTTTTATCGCGTCGAAATGTGGCTTCGAGCGAGTCAGGAACGAGATGTCAGCGTCGGCATGAAAATGGATCACAGTCCTTGGGAAAATCTCGATAGTTCACGCTCCATCGATGTTGGGACTGACTGGACAAAATACGAGTTCTCCTTTTCTCCTTCACAGACGGATTCGGATGCCCGGCTCGACATCAGCGATTTGGGAGATGAACTCGGCTCTCTCTGGGTTTCCGATGTTTCTATGAAAGAAGGGTTGCCACAAACTCTGTCAGATGACGAGAATCTCGAAAAGAACGCGGTACAGATAATGCCGCGCGATGTTTTCGCCGGTCGATCTCCCGCTGCAAAACGAGATTGGATCGAGTTTCTTGTCGAGCGGGAATCGCAGTATTACAGGGACATGGTTGACTATCTGCACGGTGAACTCGGTGTGAAATGTCCCGTCGCTGGAACCCAACTCGGATTTGGTGTACTTCCCTCCCAAATGGAAAACGATTTCATCGATATTCACGGGTACTGGCATCATCCGTCCTTCCCGGGACGCTCGTGGGATGCGAGCAATTGGTATGTGCGAAACGAATCTATCGTGAATGAGCTGGACAGTGTCCTTGCTCGGCTCATGTTGTCACAGGTCGAGGGACGGGCATATACCGTTTCGGAATACAACCACCCGGCACCGAACACATGCTCGTCAGAGGGAATCCCCTTAATTGCCGCGTATGGCGCGTTCCACGAGTGGGACGGAATCTATTATTATTCCTACAGTCATAGTAATGAATATGACGAAAAATCGATCAATAGTTTCTTCGATATTTACGGACATACTCCGAAGATGTTGGCTATGCCCACGGCGGCCCACCTTTTTCTGCGGAAGGATATAAGCAGCGCTGAGGACGTTGTGATTGCTGCAGTGGAACGCGATGAGTTTATCGACCTTCTGACGGATCGAAACGGCAGCACGTGGGGGCTGAGTGCGGAAACGTTTGGTATTCCTGAACTGACGCCGTATCTTCACCGGATCGTCATGCGTTTCGGACAGAATCTGCAGTCGCCGGACAATCCGACTGTGCGAGATCGAAGACGTTTGGTATCCGACACAAATGAACTGATCTGGAATCGTCAACGTCCCGGACAGCATTATGTGCTGATTCGATCCGCCAAAACCCAGGGCTTTATCGGTTTCGTGGCGGAAGATGAGTTTGAACTGCGGGATAACGTTCGCTTGAACGTCGGACCGACCATGCAGAACTGGGCCAATGTCCTTTTGACGTTTGTTCGCTCCGATGAAGAAGGCGACCACTGGTTGCTCACCGCCACCGGTTATCACGAAAACAAAGGGATGGAATGGAAAAGTGACGCCAAAGACTCGGTGGGCCGAAATTGGGGATCGGGACCGCCTTTGGTCGAGGCCATTCCTTTGCGGCTTTCCTTTTCAGATATGGCGGATGTGCCGCAGGTTTTCGCATTGGATAATCGCGGTCAGCGATCCAAAAATGTCTCCAAACTCGCGTCGATCGAGCAGAGCGAAGCTGTTGTAGTCGACCTCATGGATGAACAACCTTCTCTCTGGTATGAAATCGTTTTCGAGAAGCAAAATATATCCGGGGCCGAAAAATATTGACCCGATAGACGCTTCATGAGTTTCACGTCCATCGGGCCAGTCTGCCGTTTATTCGAGTTCCGTTACTATGCTCTCTACGGGGCCTAGATAATTCGCCGTTCCTTAGGATCGTAGCGCACTTCGCGCCCCTGGTCCGCGGCCATGTGGGCCATGATCGAAATCACCGAGTGGGCGTACCCTTTATGAACGTCCGCATTGGGTTTGTCCCCGCTTCGAATGCAATCAAACCAATTCTTCACATGATCGGTGTGGTGGCTTCGCATTCTGCCGACTTTGATTGGTTCCTCGATCGCTTCGCCTTTCTTGCCGCCTTCGCCGGTCGCGGTCATTGTACTCGTATCGAATGTTCCTTTTGTCCCCCGGAATTGGGTATGCGCGCCGCCTGCCGAATTTCCAAGTCGGGTTACATACCGCATTACAAATCCCTTGGGGAACATCATTGCGCTTTCAATCGTGTCGTAGTGTTCGCGTTTCTCTTTCCAAACAAGTGTCCCGCCTAAACCCACGGCACTATTCGGTATGGGGTCGTCCATACACCAGGTACCGACGTCAATAATATGGGAACCCAATAGTCCGACGACGCCGATCGTATAGTCGCGGAAAAGGTGCCAGCAACTGAGCCGGACCGGATCGAATTCGCGTGGCGGCAGGTACATAAGGAATTGTTCCCAGTCGACGTCCTCTTTTCTCATATTCGCGTATGCGGAGGGAGGATCCAACCAACTCGCAACACACCGGTTCCAACAACACTCCACCTCCGAAATATCCCCAAGAACTCCGCTGCCGACAATCTCCGCCGCCCTCTGGTAATGCGGATCGCTGCGGCGTTGTGTTCCCACTTGACAGATCACCCCGGTTTCGTCCACCGCATCCGCTGCGGCACGCGCATCATCCATGTTGTCCGACATCGGCTTCTCGCAAAACGCATGTTTGCCTGCGTACGCAGCCTCCGTCAGGATTCGCGAGTGGGCAAAATCGGGCGTCGCGATCAGGACCGCGTCCACGTCCTTCATTTCGAGAATATCGGCGTAACGCTGAGTTCGCTTTGGTGTCACGCCGAATTTGTCTCTTACCGATTGGCTCATGCTGTCCAGTCGTTTCGTCCATACATCGCATATCGCGACGATCTGCGCGTTGGAGTCGGCGGCGAGATGCGCCACGACGTCTTTCAGATAGTTTCCGCGTCCGCCGCAACCGATGCTGGCGACCTGGATGCGATCGTTCGCTCCAAGCACCTTCGCCGGAGCGAACATGTGGGACGCAGCCAATACCCCGGCTGTTCCTTTTGCGGTTGTTTTTAAAAAGTTCCTTCGGTTTGAATTCTCCGATGTCATCATTTGCCTCCTGATCAAAATCTGGCTGAACAATGAACGATGATACATGAAAGAGACCCGTTTATATACTGCTTACGCTGATTTGTTTCCGCTGCCATCGCTAAGCCTGACGGGGTCGCAAAAAGTCAGCGGGATGCGAAACGTGAGGTGTCAACCCCCTCTGAATCTCCCCCAGGCTTGATGGCGTCGCAAAAAGTCGGGAGAGATCTTCTCCCTCTCCCTCTGGGAGAGGGCCGGGGTGAGGGCACGTTGCATTTTCCGATGAAGTTCCATTGTACGTGACGGATACTTGTCATCACAAAAGCCTTTTGCCTCTGATTCATTTGCTGTCTCTGACGAATAGAGAAGTTAGTCATGATAATCGAAACCGGTGCAATGATAGCCCCTCACCCTAACCCTCTCCCGGGGGGAGAGGGGACTTCCGATGCCGGCTTTTGACTTTTTGCGAACGCCCCAAGCTTGGGGGAGAAAACGCTGCAAACACGGTCGTTTTTTTTCCTCCCCCGAAGATCGGGGGAGGGGGTTAAGATTCGCAACGATTGTTTATCCCCAAATCTTTCTCTTCAGAAAAAGAACGAGGGGCGAAAACCACACGACACAGCACAGAAATCCCAGAGTGCCGGCAACCGGACGTGTGAAGAATTCGCTGAAATCCCCCTGAGATTTGATCAAACTGTTCATGAAATAATGCTCGATCATGGGGCCGAGTACAATGCCAAGGACAATGGGGCCTATGGGGACGCCGTTGGTCTCCAGGTAATAGCCCAAAATCCCCATGGCGATCATTATACCGATGTCGAAGGTACTGTGGTTGATCGCGAACGACCCAACAACGCAGAACAGAAGTATCGCAGGTAAAAGAAGCCGCCGGGGTAGAGAAACGATTCGGCTTCCCACACGGATCGCAAGATACCCAAACGGAAGCAAGAGAATATTCGCCAGCAAGAACACGATATACGTCGAATACAACAACTCCGGCTGTCGTTCGAAAATAATCGGTCCCGGCTGAACGCCTTTCATGAGAAGAACGCCGATCGCGATCGCAGTAACCGTGTCGCCGGGAATCCCGAAAACGAGTGCGGGTACCCATGCACCGGCGACCGCCGAATTGTTCGCGGCTGTCGCATCGCCGACTCCCTCCAGGCTGCCTTCTCCGTATTCTTCCGGCTTATCGGAGAACTTCTTGGATGCGGCAAACGATACCCATGCGGCAATATCCGCTCCCGCCCCGGGCAATGCTCCGATAACCGTCCCCATACTGGCCGAACGTAAAACACTTCCTTTCCGGCGACGGATCAGTCGGAAAATGTCATGAAACATTCGTCCGTGGCGGGTCTCCGGAGGCTGGACATCGGAGACCGATTCCAGGAAATAACGAAGAACCTCAGAAAACCCGAACAGACCGATCATGGCAGGGATAAAACTGATCCCACCAACCAGCTCCGGGTGACCGAACGAAAAACGCGCGAACCCATCTACCGGGTCCAGTCCAATGGTCGAGAGTAACAACCCGATTCCGAGCGAAAGCGCTCCTTTGATGGGGGACCCCTTCGCGACCAGGGCTGCAGAACTCAATCCGAGCAAGGCTAACCAAAACAGTTCGTAGCTGGTGAAATTCAGCGCAAATGCCGCGAGCGCAGGAGCCGCAAGCATCAACACGATCGCCCCGAACAAACCGCCCATTACCGAAAAACTCAACGCCACACCCAGAACCGAGTGGGCCAGACCTCTCTGGCTGAGCGCATAGGAATCGTCGACATAGGCCGCGGAAGATGGTGTTCCGGGTATTCTAACCAAAGCGCCCGGAATATCGCCTGCGAAAATTGCAGTAGCCTCCAGGGTGACAATGGCCGCCAACGCCGGAATGGGATCCATGTAGAACGTAAACGGAACCATCAGCGCTACGGCCATGGTTGCGGTAAGGCCGGGGATCGATCCCACAAATACGCCGTACACGGCACAGATCGCCATGACCAGTAGGATGTAGGGTTGGAAGACCAGTCCCAGGGCTTCGAGAATCACGTCACCACCCCAGCCATCCGCGCGGCAGCACGACGCCCATCACCGTCGAGAAAAGCGTGTACGTAACCGGGACGAGAATCAGAGTAGCGATCAGGCTTGTGAGTATCGAGTTGCCGACAAGGAGAAATACCGCTGCGACCAAAGCTGTAGACGCGACGACAAATCCAATCTCTTTAATAACAGCGATGTACACGAAAAGAGCCGCTACCAGAATTGCACCTTTCGCCCAACCGATACCCTCGATCGTCGGTTTTCCCTCGTCTGTCGCACCTCCCCGCAATGCAAGAACAAAACCACACATCGCGAAAAAGGCCGCCAACACTCGAGGAAGAAACGCCGGACCGGGCCGGTTCGTATCGGCTCCCGGGAAATCGGATGTAGCCCAAAATACAACAATCCCAACGGCCAACGCCAACCCGCCGAGTACGCGGTCGTTTTTCATTGAATGATTCCAGCTTCCTTCAAGAGTTTTCCAAACTCCTCGTCATCCTCTTTTAGAATTCTCTGAAACTCGGCGGAATTCTCAGTGGAAACGTTGAATCCGGCGTTGTTCATCCGCGTTTTGAAATCTTCGCTCGTCGCCACTTCCTGCAGAGCGGTCTCCAGTAGGCTGAGGATCTCCATAGGCGTACCTTTCGGTGCGGCGATCCCCGCCCATCCATAGATTTCAACGTCTACACCTTGTTCTTTACAGGTCGGCACCTCCGGGAAGAACGGATTCCGTTCGCTGCTTTGGACCGCGAGCATACGGACTTTCCCCGCATCGACAAGCGCCTTTCCCTCTCCCGGGGCACAAAAAACAACGTCGTTGCCTTCGCTGATCAGCTGTTGGAGTGCAGGCGCTGCGCCTTTGCTGGGAACCCAAATCAGGGCGTTTGGTTCAAAACCCGCGGCGATCAACCACGCCGCGCAGGCCAAATGCCAAATGCCGCCTTTCGCTGTGCCTGAGGCCGTATATTTGCCCGGATTCTGTTCCACCGCATTCTTGAGATCGACCATCGTCTTCCACGGAGCATCTGCATGGACGAAGAGCGCGCCGCTTACCTTGTTCATCACCATGATGGGTGCGAAATCGCTTGGACCGATATCGGTGAGTCCCCGCCAATGCATCATGCAGAGTTCGGCGGTGATCATGGTCAGCGTATAGCCGTCCCGCTTTGCCTGTGCACCTGCCGAATGGCCCGCTACGCCTGCTCCTCCGGTCTGGTTCACCACATTCACCCGAGTTCCCAAAACTTGACGAAGCCCTTCCGCGGTGATTCGGCTGACCGTATCGGTTCCTCCGCCGGAAGCCCACGGACAGATGATGCTGATCGGTCTGCTGGGATATTCATCTGTCGACTCCTGTCCGCTCTGCTCACCGCAACTTACGAACAGAGTCGCCGCAAAACAGCATAATAAAGCGACGCAATAGAATAAGCGTGATCGATTCAATTCTCTCAACATAATTCATCCTTTTTTCTGGAGTGGCAAATGACAAACGTGATGTCTCCAGTCACGACTCTATGGACGAAGGCTCCAGACGTCAAGTCATTTCCCGACGTCGCAGATTCTAGAGATGATACCTTCGCCTGCAAACTCGAATCAGGGCCGGACGATCGTACCGTCACGCCTGCGAACGTTTCCCCAGAATTGATCGAAACTTGGAGACTCCGGGAATGGGTACTTTCTCGCCTCTTCTTCGTTGCAATCGATTCCCCAACCCGGAGCTTCGTTCGCAAACATGTAACCGTTCTCGATCTTCAAGCAACCGGGAAACACTTCTTGCGCTGCGTCATTGAAAATATGTTGTTCCTGAATCCCGAAGTTGTAGCAGGCCAGATCCAGCGCGACGTTCGCCGCCTGACCGAAAGGTGACAAATCCCCGGGACCGTGCCACGCTGTCTTCACACCAAAAAACTCAGCGAAGGCCGCAAGCTTTCGTGCCGGACTCAGCCCGCCGATCTGTGAAAGGTGAACGCGAATAAAATCGATCAATCGTTCTCCGATCAGATCGATCCACTCGTGCGGGTTGTTGAAAAGCTCCCCCATGGCGAGTGGGGTCGAGCATTGGCGGCGAATAATTCGAAAATGATCAATCTCCTCGGGCGGCAGCGGATCTTCCAGGAAAAACAATCTGTACGGTTCCAAGTCTTTTGCCAGGCTCACCGCCTGCGCACAGGATATTCGCTCATGGGTATCGTGCAGCAGCTCGATTTCCTCCCCCAGGTTACTTCTTAAATGGTCGAAAAGCTTCGGTATTCGCCGAACATAAGCACTCGGTTCAAAGACACGAGTTTCCGGCGGCAGACGTTCTTGCGTGCTCTCTTGATCGCTCGCCGCACCGTACGCGCTATACTCCGGGATCGCAACCTGTGCACGAACATGACGGTATCCTCTTTCCATCCAGCTGCGGATCCGATCTTCCACTTCTTCAAAATCGCGACCCGACGCGTGGGCATAGAGATCCGCTGCAAATCGGCATTTTCCGCCCAGCAACTGGTATACCGGCATCCCTGCTCGCTTGCCTTTGATATCCCAGAGCGCCATGTCGACACCGGCAATCGCATTGTTCAATACCGGCCCGTTGCGCCAGTAACTGCTCACATAGCAGGACTGCCAGATATCTTCAATCCGGTCGGGGTCTTTGCCGATCAGGAACGGTCGCAGATACTCCTCCACGGCGGTTTTCACTGTGAGTGGCCGTTGCGTAAACGTCGCACAACCCCAACCATATAAGCCCGGCTCATTCGTTTCGACTTTGACAACGACAAGCCGAATTCGTTCGGGGGCTGTGAGCACGACTTTCACGTCGGTGATCTTTACTGCGGAGTCCGTACCGGAGGACGGCCACTGCGCGGAGGCCGGCATCGCCAGTTTCCCCAGTCCGGCACCGGCAGCGGAGAGCGCAGTCATTCCTAACAAATCGCGACGTTTCATATTCTCTTTCGCCTCCTGTTTTTTTCTTCTCTCGGAAAGTGTGAACAAGCCGATAACCGGCTGGCGTTACTCCGACTGTTTCAAAAATTCCTCCAACCAACGATTCGATTCCCACAACATATGTAAAATCGACTCTCTCGCCCTGTATCCGTGACTCTCGTGGGGAAGCATCACCAGCCGGGTTGTCGCACCAAGCCCTTTGAGCGCGCTATAGAAACGCTCACTTTGCATCGGGAACGTTCCTGAATTGTTATCGGCTTCTCCATGAATCAGTAGAATCGGTTCGTTGATCTTATCGGCGTGCATGAACGGCGACATCTGAAAATAGACCTCGGGTGCTTCCCAGACCGTGCGCTCTTCAGCCTGAAATCCAAACGGCGTCAACGTGCGATTGTAGGCACCGCTGCGTGCAATCCCCGCCGCGAAGAGATCCGAATGGGCCAATAGATTCGCGGCCATAAAGGCTCCATACGAGTGGCCGCCGATCGCAATTCGCCCCCGTTGCGTGACGCGCCGATTCGCAACTTCGGCGACAGCCGCCTCGGCGCTCATGACCAACTGCTCGACATACGTATCGTTTGGTTCTTCGTCTTCTTCGCCCACAATAGGCATACTCGGATCGTCAAGCACCGCATACCCCATCGGCAGCCACAGCAGCGGCGACCACCAGCCCACGCGGTCGAAACGATACGGCGAGTCTTTTACCTGTCCCGCGGCGTCTGCGCTTTTGTACTCCCGAGGATACGCCCACATCACCATTGGCAACGGACCGTCCTCTGGTTTGTATCCCGCAGGCAAATAGAGCGTCCCCGTCAGTTGAACACCGTCCGCGCGTTCATAACGAATCAACTCTTTTTGTATTCCTTTTAGTTGCGGTGTCGGATGAGGGAACCGTGTGATCGGACGAAGCGATTCCGCTTCAAGATCCCGAACATAGAAATTGGGTGGTTCTTCAACCGATTCGCGTCTCGTCAGTACAAGGCGACCCTCATTATCCAACACTTGAATGGGATGTTCATAATAAGGCGCTTCTGAACGGAATAATCGCTGCGTCTCTTTTGTTGTGAGATCCAGCTTATCGAGAAACGGCCGATCTCCCTCCGGACTGGCTCCATCTCCTATCAAGAAGAGCGTTTTCGCGTCCTCACCGAGAATGAGAACGCGTCTGCCATTTTTGTTCTTCTTCGTATCCGGGCTGCCGGGATCGTTATACCGGTCTTCCCACGAATAATCGAATAATACTTCCGGTTCAGTCTCCGGATTTTCCGGCGATACGACCCACACTCGGTTTTTCCGTGTATCCCACCACCATTCATTGACCAATGCGATATCGTCGTTTCCCCACGTGATTCCACCGTATCTCAAGCCCAGCGTAACCAGTGGAACCGCATCTTCTTTGAAAGGTGCCGGAAGGAGATAAACTCGATCTCGTTCCTCCGCTTCTCTCCCTGCGTCTCCACCATCAAGGGCTTCTGTCCATAGTAAAGTGGCTGGTGCGTCATTTCGCCATTCGAAAGAACGCGGCCCGGTGGGAACGCTGCCGAACGGTATCGGAACCTCTTCCTGTAACGGCAAATCCGCGATCTGTTTTTCCAGTTCACCTTCGAGATTCCAGACCTCAACACGTCTCGGGAAACGGTAGTAAGGTACCAGATAAGAATAAGGACGGTGGATAATTTCGACGAGAATGTGTTTTCCATCCGGCGAAGAACGAAAATCCCGAAAAATACCGGGCTCACCGATTGTTTTCATCTCTCCATTCAAT
Organism: uncultured bacterium; assembly: GCA_964612675.1. Taxonomy (GTDB): domain Bacteria; phylum Hinthialibacterota; class Hinthialibacteria; order Hinthialibacterales; family JAKPRU01; genus CAZTDD01. The sequence continues at coordinate 23,891 of CAZTDD010000014.1, read as the reverse complement.
GTCACGGCAGTCAATTGACCTGCAAAATAATACTCAAATAAATTCTCATCATGAACGTTTTGCAGCAAATCCTGGTAAGTTCGCGCGGGAGCTGTTTTTCCAATATTCTCTTGGATTGTCGGTCCGGAGGGAATTTCGGGAGCGCTGGGTTCTACGCCCCGTTCGGGCAAAACAGTCAGGAACAGGATTGTTTTCCCATCGGAAAGCCATTCAAGTGACAAACCCATCGCAAGATTCAGAATCGGTTCCGTCAGCCGCCTTGCCTTTCCCGTTGCCACATTCGCTACACATAATTCAATTCCTTCATTCCGAGAATGAGTAAATGCAAGATGTTTTCCATCAGGAGACCAACTCACGTTTCCGATTTGTGGATTCTTCGGTAATCCGACGATCGGGCGTTCAGTCAAATCGGAGATTTGCAGCAGCGTAAGGCGCTTGTAAGGACGCTGTCGGCTCGGACCGTTGTTCCGAGGATTAATGCGACGGCCTGCCAGACGAAGCTCCTTTTGCGCCAGTTCCTCAATGGACATAAGGTTTGGTCGCTGCATCAACAGCAGCCATTCCAAGTTCGGATCGAGCGTGACCTCCGGAGTTGGCGGCGCGTCGATAATATCGACAAGCACCTGAGGCGGGACTCGATAGACCGGGTCGGTGGGTCCTGCTGAGATATCCAGCGGCAATAGTGCGCTGGTCAGTAAAACACAAAAAAGACCGAAAACTCTTCCCTGAACAGTACGTTGATTGACCATAATTTCATTCTCCCGAATATACATGAATTCTCCGAAGTCTGCTCTCGTTAATCGATCCGGCTTCTATTGTCTCTTCGGCGCATGGACAGCTCCTGCCCGTACGCCCTCTCCCAAGTAAAGGAGGTCTGTTCCTTTGTCTTTTAACTGATGACCTAAGAAGATTCCCGATGTTTCCGCACCCTCCAATCCTAGAAGAACCGATGCACCGGGACTTGGCAAACAGTCCGTGACCAGAATATCTTCCCCATTCTCCAGTCTTATGACCGGCATCTGTCCGCTGCCGCCGTTGTTCGTGCGCCGCACGTTTCGAATGATTCCATTCTGGATGTGATGGCCGCTGAAGGCTGCGCGTTCATACCGTTCAAAAGCATCTTTGCTCAATGACACATGGAGGTTCTCGACTGCGAAATCGCTACAATGCGCGATGGTCACATAGGACGGCTGCCGGGCGTAAAGCGTGTCACGTTCGTCCTGTGTGGTTCTACGGCCGCCGACCTGTTTCTTTCGTTTCGAGTAATCGATTGGCTGACTGACTTGGAAAGAGACGTTATCAAGTGTCAAATCCTCGATCGGGCTCTCCGGCATGCCCTGGATGAGAATTCCGCTTCCGCTTTTTATCGATATATCCCTAAACGTAACATCTCGAATTGTGCCGATCTTTGAATCCGGATGACGTTTTTCGATATCCATGAAAATCGGGCACGGGTGGAGTGCTCCCATCTTATCGAAACACTCAATCGAAATCCCCGAGAACGTGACGCGCTCCATAGTCGCACCGTCTTTCATGAAGAAACCGATCCCAATTCGTGTATTTCGAATGGTACAATTGGAGACATGAATATCTCGGAAATCTCCCCGAGACTCCGTGCCGAGCTTGAGAGCGGTAGTGGTCGTTTCTAAAGTACAGTTCGTAACGACAATATTCTCGCACGACTCTTCTTCCGTTGCTTTGAATACAATACAGTCATCCCCCGCAACAATATGACAATTCGAAATATGAACGTTTTTACAGCAATTGGGATCGATCCCATCGGAGTTCAGACGGCGTGGATTGTTGAAAATCGTAACGCCGTCAACGTTCACAATTTCACATTGCTTGAAATGCAACGTCCAGGAATCGCTGTATAGGATTGTGATATCTCGGACCGTAACGTGTCTGCATCGTTGGAACAACAATATGCCGGTTCGAAACGGCGGTCTTTCGGGAACGCCCCACCGGCTTCCATAGTCTTCAATGCCTTGCCCGTGGAGAACTCCTTCGCCAATGACGCTGATATGTTCCACATTTTCGGCAGAGAGCAAGTGTCTCTTTCCAAGGGCTTCGTAATGCTCGGGATCGGGACTCGCCCAAATCGTTGCGCCGGCTGTCAGATGAAGAGTGATGTGGTCCCGAAGAACGAGTGTGCTGGAGAGATAGTCTCCCGCCGGGAAGAGCACCGTTCCGCCACCGTTTTGATGACAGGCATTGATTGCGGCCTGGATTGCCTTGGTGTCATTGGTCGTCTTATCGCCCCGCGCTCCATACTCGCGCACATTATAGAACGATGTCTCGGCCGGAACAGAGATTTGAATTGCAGCAAGAAGAAAAGCGAGCAGAAAGAACCGCGCTATTGGTGTCGGCAAGTTCAAAACACACCTCCAGTTTTTTACGGATAGTACCATCTGCGCGGTTTATGCGCCTAGAGGGGCATTGGTTCTGCTCTTGTTGATCTCTTCAGAGCGGAATGCATCATCGATCGACGAGTATATCGGGGTAAATGGTTATCCATCCTCGGCTTGGGTTGGCTGAGAACAGTATTCCCAAAGTGGAGAATAAGACACTGGCCTTTTTCGTGCGACGCTGGCTATAATGCGGTTAAGGGCCAATATGTAATCTGAGTGGGCTGAGAAATCGTTGCTGAGGAACTGCCAAATACGTATTCTATGAGAAAAGGGACTTGATAAGCAGTAAACGCATCCAATTAATTCGACCCGAGGTAATTGTCGTGGACCAGACAATCAAGTCGAGACTTTTGGCGGTTTTTGATCCAACAGACGAAGACAATACGGCCTTCCGCGACGATCTCAATCGAGTCCTTCGGCTGGACGAGGGGCAATTGGTACATGTGATCGATCACCTGGATTCTATCCGGGTGGTGCAGAAGCGTGAGGAAGCGGACAAGACGGCGGAACCGCGGATGACGGAAGCAGGTCTCTCTCGTAGTGAGATCGAGCGTATAACTGATTTCCTGGAGTTCCTTTTGAACCATCTGATTTTAGAGGAAGAAGATCGCGAGACTCCCGAGAATATTGCCGACGATCTTGTGTTATTGGAACAGATCAACGAGGATGAGAGACCAAAACTAGCCTGGATCATCAATGCACTGGCTCGAAAAGTGCCCCCGGTGGCCGAGACGGAAGTCTGGAAGGGGCGAGCCGAAGAATTCGATTCTTTGAGGATCCCACCGGCTTTGAGACATATTGGGGCGGCGATTCTCAAGTCTTACGATCTTACGAAGCTGAGCGACAATTGGGATGGCGAGGGGGCCTTGGCTGTTAATAAGAACGCTTGGCTCCGCGCTGCGAAAATCGTGGTGGAGAATTCGAAGAGAGTCTGGCAGATCTGTCGGAAGCCGCCGCCTGCACCCACGATTATGCCGGGTTTCGAGGGCGGGATCGCTGTCGATTGGGAAGGCGGATTGTTTGGACTTCTTCTTGAAGTTCCGCCTGATGTGAATGAGTCAGCAAGTTTCTATGGGGATAATCGGGCTCACCCGAAAACCGAAAGCACATCCGGTCAAATTGGACCTGATACGGTTCTGCATCCGGGGGTGGCAAGTTGGCTTGCGCAGATGGTTTAGGGGAATACAAGTGGCCGATAGAGGATGTTCCTGACGCAGATGATCTCTACATGCGCGTCTTGCGCAGCCACATCGTCAATGGAAAGGTAAACCCGCAACTTGCATTTCGCGTTCGCGGAGAAGGGGACCAACGAGGCATGTCTACCGACTGGAGCAAGTACTCCACACCGGAAGAGACACGAGGGCGTGTCCGTTCGGGGCGCTCACCGGATGATTATGGTGTCCTGCGCATGAATGTAGGCGAAGTCCGCGGGATTCCAAGTCAGGCTGTCAATCATAAACCGCTGGATGACAACAGAGCCCATACCAACGTAACAGGTCCAACCGGAAACAAAACCGAGGTGACGAGAATACGATACCTCTTTTCCCGGATAGGCGAGTGGGTTATCCACTGTAACGCTTAGAACGAGATTGATTCCTTGAGTTATTTGTCTCTATTACCTGCCGATTTCACTCAGAGCGCGTTCAGCTCTCGACCCCCCGATGCGTTCCAACGCGAGGATACAGGCCTCTCGCAGGGCTTCATTGTTCGTATCCGCAAGGTCTGCAATCTGCGGGACCGCTCCTTCGTCGCCACGGGCCGCGAGAGTACTGATTACGCCGATCTGTTGCTCGCCCTCGAGTCTTGTTAACGCTCTTCGAAGTTCTTTGTCCACTTTGGAGTACGGCATTCCCTGCAGTGCGAAACGGGCCATATCCGATAACTCTTTGTCATACAGGCAGTCCGCCAGGACGGATACGCAATCCTTGGAACCCATTCGACGCAGCATCCGGCAAGCGAACTCTTTCCCGGCGTAGGTCGCATTCGGCGATTCGATGATCGCGAGCATCCGATCCTCAATCTCTTCCAACTCCTCCGGTGTGGCCGTCCGAATGTCTTGTTCGACGGCGGTCAGCGGTTTTCTGCTTTGTCCGTAGTCATACTGTGCAACTGGATCGCCTGACAAATCGGGGCGTGCTCCATGATGGCAGCCCGTAGTCAACGCCACAATGCTGACGAGTAAGACCGTAATGAGTTGAAGTTGGATGGAACCGTGTTTTTTCATTTTTATTCCCGTCCTGTGCAGTCTGATGTCTTTGTCGACTGGAAATGCAGCGAAATTCGGATCTTTCTAGCAGGTTACCCGGGGACTGTCAACCAACAGCTGGACCCCCTAGTCCCCCACGAAATCATCACCGAAACCGTTTTGGTACCTCCAATCCATGTTTTAGCATCAGTTCTTCATTTCCTAAGACTTCTCGAATTCGACCGTCTATTACAGCTTTTCCGCCATCCAACACGATCACCCTGTCGCACGTTTCGGCGACAAAGTCCATATTGTGGCTCGATATGACTTTGGTGATGTTCAGATTGTTCAGTAGCTGTTCCAACTCTCTTCTGCCGCGCGGGTCCAAATCGCTCGACGGTTCGTCCAATAGAAGCACTTTCGGCTCCATCGCTAAGACACCCGCCAGCGCTACACGTCGTCGCTGGCCTCCTGATAAGTGAAGCGGGAACTCGCTATCGAGCTCGTCCGGTAACCCAACCGTACGCATCACCTCATGGACGCGAGTATGGACAACGTCTTTCGACAGCCCGAGATTCAACGGCCCGAACGCAATGTCATCGAAAACCGTCGTATGAAAAAGCTGGTCTTCCGTATTCTGAAAGACAATCCCTACGTCGCGGATTGTGTCGGGGTTGCCGTTACACTCGCCCGGCGCGTGACCCGCAATTTGAACGTTCCCGGTGAATTGCTTGAGTACCCCGGCGATAATCAGAAACAGTGTCGTTTTGCCCGCTCCGTTCGGGCCGACAAGGGCCACTCGCTCGCCTTCATCGATCCGCAAGGTGACATTCTTCAATGCCGCTCTCTTGGGATACGAGAACGAAACGTTTTCGACCGTGAGAATCGTGCTCAAGGGTAGTACTCCCAAGTGAGAAATACACCGCACAGGACTACGCAGGCCGCCACGGCAACCAGATCGCCGGGCTTGGTCCGGAATGTTCTGAGTGTCGGTACAGTTCCGTGATAGCCTCTGCAACGCATCGCATGAGTCACACGCTCGGTACGGTCCAGTGCCCGAATTAGTAGTCCGCCTGTGCTGTGTGCGAGCGTTCGATAGGTGTGCATACCGGTCGCGGCTTTGAAACCGCGGGTTCGGAGCGCAATTCTTGTGCGGTCCAGATCGGACCGGAAAGAGAAGAGAAATCTATAAGTGAGCAGGGCGATTTGAGAAAGTACCCTTGGGACATGCAGTCTCTCGCCCGCATGGATCAACACATCGATTGGCGTTGTCAATATCAAACCGAGGGCAAACGATGCTATCGCCAACGCACGCAGATAGAGCGTTACTGCGAACTCGAACCCTTCCAGCGTGGCCGGGTAATCCCACAAACGAAATAACGGTTCGCCCGGGGTTGAAAACGGAAGGATAAGAAAACAGGGAATCAGGAACACATGAATTCCGGCGAGATATTTTAATAGGGGACGAAGCGGCAGGCGGAAAAAGAATAGAATCCCCAGTGCGAATCCGGCAAGGGTGGTCAGCGGGAAGATACCATATATCGCGGTTGCTATCAGACACAAAAGAGCCGTGCCGACCAGCTTGCAGCGTGGTTCCCAGCGGTGGAGCGGCGATCTACCGGGAATCCATGTCTCGTGCACGTAGTTTCTCCTCGATTGCGGCGATCCGTTGCTGATTGCGGTAGCTCAACAGTGCGGCGGTCAGCGACGCGAGACAAATAACGCCTAGCACGATTCGTTCGCCGTCCGTCAATCCGCCTTCGCTGCTTCGTATCTGCGGTTTTCGACTGTCTTTGTTCGTGACGGCCTTCGGAACGTTCTTTTGGGACTCTACAGGCTCTGGTATCGGTGTGGAAGACATTGTGGGCTCGTCCGAGAAAGCCGGTTTATCTGGAGATGGGAGTTCGACTCCTCTCAGATCGAGCTCGGCTTCCCCTTTGTGTCCAAGACCCGCGTTCACGGAAAATGTCAGCAAATCCGCCTTTGTTGGTCGGTATTCGTAAAAGCCGTCTTCATCCAGCTTCCCGGTGTGTAGAAGATTGCCCTCACTGTCCCGTACTTCCAGGGGTGCGTTGGCGGCCGCTTCATCCGAACCCATCCAACACTCAACATAGGCGATGCCGTCTTGATAGAGTATATCCACAGCGATCTTATGTGCTGTTGCGGATGTGCTTACAAACAGGAAGAGCAGCCAGAAAAGAAGACTTTTCATGTCCGCGACTCCTGGAGTAGTTCCGGACGCCCGATTGAGAGGTACCGCACACAGAAACCCGTCACAATCCCCTCCAGTATCGCCACGGGTAGATGAAGAACAAAGACGAATTTCGCAACCGGCACAAGGGGCTCCCCGGCTGACATCACAATCGCCGCCCAAAATAGCCCCGATAAAATCACTCCCACGGCTCCCGCCGCCGCCCCGCCGGCAAATATCCATCGTTCGCCTTGGCTGCGTATCCACGTGAATAATCGATACGCGATCAACGCCGGGAACCCGAAAATGCACGCATTTACACCGATCGTCGTCACTCCTCCGTGCCCCGTCAGGATCGCCTGTAAAGCTAGCCCTACCGTGAAAACTAGAAACGCTCGAAAGCCCAAAACAGCGCCCACAAGGCCGGTAAACACAAGGTGTACGCTTGTAATACCCCACGGAAATCGAATCTGAGAGGCAATAAAAAACGCCCCGGTGAACAACGCGATCTTCGGGATCTCCTCGTCACGAACCTTGCGGGCTGCAAGGCCGCACATCGCCAAAGCGACAGCGGCTCCTGCTACCACAGTCGGCGTACCAACAACTCCGTCGGAAATATGCATACCGATAACCTGTCTCTGTTTCAGCGCCCGGGATGCACATAGACCCAGAACAACGCGCTTACCTCCCGGTCGTATGTCTTCCCTTCATGTTGGATCTTGCCTGTCGTTGCATGCGCGGCAATACCCCACCAGCCTTCTCGATCCAGGGTTATCTGGAAATTGCCGTCGTTGTCTGTTTTTACGATACCGGTTACCAACGGTCCTGGAGGAATCGTATCCGGAGGCGATTCGTTGAATTCTTCGAATTCAATTTCGATTCCCTCGGCGGGTTCTCCGTTGACTTTCACTTTGCCACAGAATACGGAACCCGCACGGATTCCATAAGGGCGTGTATACGGTACGATTTCCACCGGATGACCGAGTTCCCGATCCCAGCCCACGCTTCTCCGACAGTGAAGTACGAGCTTACAAAACGAGTCCGAACAAGTGTTCTCCCAAAACTCTCGCGCTCCCTGGACCGAGAGTATAACGTCACCGCTTCGCTTCGGTGCATAGGTGAATACGTATTGCGGTTGGTCTTTCCCTTCGTACCGAATGGTTGTCTTTTCGATGTGTTCACTAAGGTCTTCTTTGTCTCCATCTTCGCGTACTGCAGTAACTGAGACAGGACGTTCACGGTCTCCAATCTCAGCCTCGAATGGATGGCCTGAGTAATATCGGAATGTTGCGTTCTCACCTCGATCGACCCACGGTTTGTCTCCGATCAACATATCGAAGTGAGCGGATCCGCACACTGCAGACCCCAGAATCATCCACGCTGCCAGAAAGAAACGACATCCTTTCATGATTCGACCTCCCAGGACATTTGTTCAATGATGTTCTTTAAATTCTCTTTGAATAATAGCACGACCTGCAAGATCGTGCTACGCCGAGGGAGGAGAGTGATGAGTGACGAATGGCCCCGGATTGTTTTTCAATCGGGTTGGCGAAGCCACAAGAGGCAAAGCGCTGAGCTCGCAGATTCCTATTTGACTCTAATCGGTTTCCCCGGCTTCTGCTGTACTCCCGCATTCATCGCAACCAAATCCGGCCGCCTTCGGCACAACTGAACAATCTCCCTCAATGAAAAAACATCCCCCGGCTCATACAGCTCATCGAAAATCCTGCTGACAAACTCAAAATCCTCCGGTGTATCTACAGTCAACCGAAGTTCCGGCCAACGGAGACTCGGATCCGTGACCTGCATCGTCCCCCAATGGAACCGACCGGTCTGGGTGAAATAGCCTCCCCATACCTCGGTGTCGCACTCCGCTTTGATTACGCAGGCCTTCTCCATCGCAGGGCGGGACAGAGCATACGAAAACGTACCAAAGGGAAGACCTTCCGTATTGCTGAAATCGTGTCCGTGTTCCAGGTGGAAATCGACCAGGCGGTCAATATACTCCGGATCTACAAACGGGTTGTCTGCCGTACAACTGATGACCGTATCGATATCGAAATGTCGGGCGGCCTCCGTGAGGCGAAGCAGTACGTCCTCCGGATCGCCGAGGTAGTAATCCACGTTCTCCTGTTCAGCGATTTGGACTAACGGAGCATCCTGCTCCACGGGCGACGTGCAGATGACGATTCTCTCTGCTCGAGCGGCCAGTTTTAGACGATCGAGAAGGTGTGAAATCAACGGCCGTTCTTTGATGGGTTTGATCGCCTTCATTGGAAGTCGGGTCGATTTGAGTCGGGCGGTCACCAGAATCGCGATACTCACGATACATCCTCCTCCCGAATCCGATAAAAAGCGCTTACATCCCGTTTCAGTGTTTTATCGAGAATTCGATGGGCTTGATCGGGAGGCAGTCCCAAATCTTCGGCCCGCATAAACAAGAGATCTTCATGCCGCACTCGTGTTCCTTTTGCCAGATCCCGCGCGGCTACAATGCTCTTCTTGGAATATTTTCGATAATCCAGTTCTTTCTCAGAGAAGGGACGGGGAATGGATAGGCCTTTCGCCGCCTCGATCTCTCGCACCATAGACACAAATCGTTGAAATTCCTCTGGATTCAGCGCCGCCTCGTGATCCGCGCCTTTTTTCGACCGATCATGGGTAATGTGTTTCTCGAGAATATCGACCCCCATTCCGACCGCGGCAGCTGGAAGCCAGAACGCTGCGTCGGAGTTCGCATCGCTGTGATCCTGATACCCGACCGGGCGTTCAAATAATTCTCGCAATTTCATCATAAAGTCCAAATGAATTGCATCCGTCGGTGTTGGAAAACTCTGGTATCCGTACATCAGCCAAATCTCTGTATCCGATGTTTCGCGGATCCATTCAATTGCCTGCTGAATCTCGTCCAGCGTGGAGGCTCCCACGCTGAGGTCAATCCTCTTTCCTGTCTGTGCGACGTGCCGGATCATGTGGGGATTGGAAAGATCCGCGGAGTGAAGCTTGAACGCATCGACATCGATCTCTTGGCAAAAGTCCACACTCTTTCGGTCATACACACACGCGACGATTTCCATCAGCGGATAATTCGAGCGGACGTACGAAGCGAGCCCCGACCATTGAGCCCTCGTCATTTCGAGCTTATTCAGCTGTTCAAAAGCCGGGTGATGGGGCACCATAATGTCGCGAGCCTGCCAGACCTGGAATTGGATCCCGTCGGCCCCCGCCGTACCGGCTCCATCGATGATTGTTTCCGCCAGCTGTGGATTCCCGTCATGCGAACACGCCATCTCGGCGATGATATAAACGGGGTCCTCATGCAATGGCGTGTCCTGATTATTCGTTAGTTCATTCCATGATTCCGCCATCTCAGGTTCTCCTAATCTAAATCGCGATCGCGGTTCTCTTCCA
>CAZTDD010000014.1:0-13593 GCA_964612675.1 uncultured bacterium | reverse complement strand
GTCCTCTTCGCCCAATCCATGATGAACCGGAAGTGCCAGGATGTGCGAGGCTAAATACTCCGTCGTCGTCAAATGTTGTGTACCGTACAGCTCCTTGAAAATAGGCTGCTGATGGAGTCCGTACGGATAATGAACTCCCGTTGCGATACCACGGTTTTGAAGACGCTCGGCTAGTGCATTTCTGTCGCAGCCGAATTCCTCTGGATGAACCAGTATAGAGTATTGATGCCACGCGTGCTCCGAGTTCGGAGTTTCAACCGGTACCTTGATTCCCGGGATCCTCGCAAGGCCTTCACTTAGTTTTTGCGCATTGCGCCGTCGGGTCGAGATCATATCGTCTAAACGTTTGAGCTGTTCTCTTCCGATAGCCGCCTCAACATCCGTCATTCGGTAATTGAATCCCAACATCGTGTGCGAATATTTCCCGGTTTCGCCGTGGCTTCGAAGAAAACGTAACCGCTGCTCCTTTTCCGGGTCATTTGTACAAATCATCCCACCTTCGCCAACAAACAGGTTTTTGGACGGATAAAACGAGTAACAGACAAAATCGCCCAACGAGCCGATGTCCTTTCCGTTGTATGTTGTTCGGTGTGCCTGTGCAGCGTCCCAAATAACAATCAAGTTGTTTTCACTTGCAAACTCGTGGACAGCATCCACCGCAACGGCGTTGCCGAATAGATGAACCGGCACGATAGCCCGCGTACGCTTCGTGATTTTGGACGTGGCGTCCGCAAGGTCGATCAAGTAGGTTCGAGGGTCCACATCACAGAACACCGGCCGTGCGCCCGTAAGCGAGAGCATGCTTGCTGTCGCGATAAACGTGAACGATGGAACAATGACTTCGTCTCCGGGCCGCAACGAGGCCATATAGGCCAGATGTAGCGCCGCTGAGCCGTTCGCGCAGGTCACCGCATATCGAGCGCCTGTCTTCGCTGCGAATTCTTGCTCGAACGCCTCGCATTCTTTTCCCTGACGTAAATAACCGGAACGAAGTACACGCTCCGCCGCCGCAATTTCCTCTTCTGTCAGTCGACTGGTCCCGATGGAAATGCTTTTCACGTATCTACTCCAATTTGTGGATTAACGAAGATTTCTCTCAGCAGCTGGATATTCAATTCGGCGCATTTGAAATGTGTCTGTACCGTAATGACCTCCGAAACTCTCTTAGCCTCTTTCCCTTTCCTCTCCCGAGACCGGAGGAGGTTAGGAGGGGGGGGTGAAAAACTCAACTTGTCAACCCCACCCGAACCCTCCCCAATTTTGGTGAGGGAGAAGAAACACACTTTTGAGACAACCGCTCCCGGTGAGCCGCATTCACTTGGACCACACAACCCGGAACCCGATTGTATTTCTTCGATTGTCGGGAGGAAAATGTCCCCGGTCGGCGGATCGTATCCACTGTGGTCGCGCCCTCCACGAAGCCCCGCGAATGACTTTCTCAGTGCCGTCCACCGGACCGGTTGGGTTTACCTGGTTTGTCGATGGGTACGGCCCGAACCAATCCTGACACCATTCGGAGACATTTCCATGCATGTCATGAAGTCCCCACGGATTTGGTTTCTTCAACCCAACCTCGTGAAGCTCGTCCCATGTAATGATTTCGCGATACCAGGCGTGTTCGGCTATCTCTTCGCTGGTGGGATCCTCTCCGAAATAGGTGGCCGTCGTCGTGCCCGCTCGGCAGGCATACTCCCGTTCCGCCTCCGTCGGCAGCCGAAATCCGTCTGTGTTGTGATACTCATTCAATCGCCGTAAAAACTCCTGACAGTCGAACCAGTTGACTTTATTTACCGGATAATTCGGATCGATCTCGGTCGAACGGTTTTCCTCCATCAGCGTCATCCATTGTGCTTGGGTGACTTCGTACATACCCATATAGAAATCCTCGGTCAGCGTCACCTTATGAACGGGGCCTTCGTCCGGGTCTCTACCCTCTTCCGATTCGGGACTCCCCATCAGAAATGACCCGGCGGGAATATGCACCAAAACCAGCGGTGTGGCATCCGCAGGCAGTCCTGGCAGCTCGACTGTCCACTCTTCACCTTTTGGTGGGTTCTCTCCGAACTCGATCTGGTCTCCGTGAATACACGAGCAAAGAAGGAGTAGCGCGGGAATAACGGATCGAATCTTCATCGTTGGATCTCCTCGTTATGCTCACAATCCTCTTGATCTGTCACATTGTAAGATAACCGGGTTTGTTAGCCTGTGTCGGCATAGTAGGATACCAGGAGAGGGTAATTCAACATACCTCCGAGTCTGAATTTCAGATAGTACGATATCGAAAAAGAGAAAAGGGAAGACTGATGAAAGCGTTCTGTATTTCTGACCCGGGCCGTGCCGGTCTGATGGAAATCGAAAAACCGTCTCCCGGGGAGGGGGAAGTTCTCCTCCGCATACACACTGTTGGGTTTTGCGGTTCCGACCTGAACACTTTTCGCGGCGTCAATCCAATCGTTAGCTATCCGCGCATCCCGGGACACGAAATCGGCGCTACAATCGAGAGCAGAGGACCTGGAGTGCCGGCGGACCTTCAAGAGGGGACGAAGGTTCTGGTTATTCCCTATTTCCCGTGTGGAGAGTGTTCCGCGTGTCGAAAAGGAAGGGCGAACTGTTGCCGGGACAACCAGACGCTTGGCGTTCACTGCGACGGAGCCATGACGGAATACATTGCCGTGCCGTGGGAGGTTGTCCGATCCTCTGAAAAGATGTCCTTTACGGAACTGGCCCTTGTCGAACCTCTGGCCGTCGGATTTCACGCAATGGATCGAGGGCGAGTTGTCTCATCGGACACTGTTGTCGTGTTGGGCTGTGGTGCGGTCGGTCTGGGCGCTGTTGCCGGAGCGGCGTCCAGGGACGCTTGTGTTGTTGCAGTGGACATCGATGACAGGAAACTGGATGTCGCACACGCCTGCGGGGCCGCCCACACAGTCAATTCGCAAAACACTTCGCTGCATGACGCCCTCTCTGAATTGACGAAAGGGCAGGGAGCTGATGTGATCATCGAAGCGGTCGGTTTATCCGAGACTTTCCGTGCCGCAGTGGACGAAGTCTGTTATGCCGGACGCGTCGTCTATATCGGATATGTCAACGAACCGGTTGCGTATGAAACCAAAACAATTATCTTGAAGGAACTCGATATTCTCGGTTCACGGAATGCCACACCGAAAGACTTCGACGAAAGTATCCGATTGCTCGAAGAAAAGAAAATCTCGGCACATGAAACGGTTTCACACACAATTGATCTGAATGAAGCAGGCGATATAATGGAAAAATGGACCCAAAAGCCCGCGTCATTCACCAAGATCCATGTGTCTATACAAGTGTAGGGTGGGTTAGCGACAGAACGAGGTATCAATCGCGCATTACCTCACAGGGAGCGTAACCCACCAAAACAACTTCAACGATGAACACACGAATATTGATTTCCCTTCTTTCGTTGGTCGGTTTTAACCTGTTATCCATTGCTGCGTCTGCCGATCCCCCGGACGACGCGTCATGGAAGCCGATCCCCGAATTAACCGACGAATTCAACGGTACCGAGCTGGACCCCACAAAATGGCACAATCACAATCCGCGCTGGAAAGGAAGAAAACCGGGTTTCTTCTCCAAAGAGAATGTGAAAGTCGCCGATGGCGCGCTTCATTTAACAGCCAAAGCGGAGACCCTGCCGGATGTGCCCAAAGGGTATCACTCATTTACGACAGCGGCGGTTAAGAGCAAATCGCTTGTCCGATATGGCTATTTTGAGATCCGATGTAAACCCATGGATTCACGCGCTTCCAGCGCGTTCTGGTTTTACAACAACACCCCGGAAATCTGGACCGAAATCGACGTGTTCGAGATGGGAGCTGGAGCTCCCGGCCATGAACACAAAGTCCACATGAATGTCCATGTTTTCCACAGCCCCTCATTCAAAGGCACCGTGGAGGACCATTTGAGCGACCCGGATGTCTGGGAAGCGCCCTTCCGTTTGGCGGACGACTATCACACATACGCTTTGGAATGGGACGAAGACCGGATTAAGTGGTACGTGGACGGAAGAATGGTCCGCGAGAAAGAAAACTCACATTGGCATCAGCCGCTTCACATGAATTTCGACAGCGAAACCATGCCGAAATGGTTCGGATTGCCCAAGAAAGAAAACCTTCCCTCCACATTCAGTATCGACTACATCCGCTCATGGAAGAAAGAAGAGACACCGGAAAGCGATTCCGATAAATGAGTTGGATATTCTCTATAACGTGTGCTTGCCTTCGATTGTTTCAATAACCGAGAACGTCTTGCACGTAACGGCGGCTGATTTTCAGACTCTCGCGTAACGGCCGACTCAGTTTTAGATCTTTCGGGTGTGCCAATTCGATCACCGCGTGGCCTTTGAAATCAATATCGCGCAACGCGGCGGCAACGGCCTCATAATCCATGTCGCCCTCGCCCATCGCCTCACACCACGTCTTGTCTTTGTATTGATCCCGTAAATGCAGAAAAGCAATTTGATCGCCGTAGGTCCGAATAAACCAAACCGGATCGACGTCCGCCTGTACCAGCCAATCCAAATCGGGACCGAGTTTCACGTCGGGTATCCGTTCCAGCGTGCCTTTCAGATCGTGTAAGTCGTTCTCGACTTCGTAGGTGTGGTTGTGCAGGTTCAGCGTCACGCCGTTGTCTTCGCAAATCGCGATGATCTTTCGCAGTAATTCCGCCTGAGCATCCAGTTGCTTGGCGGTTTTCATTCCCTTTGCACGCCCAACGGAAGTGCCGAGTGTTTTTCCACCTAATTTGCCGAGCCGGGTCACAACCAACGTCGCGTCCTTGAGTACGGCGTCATGTTGTTCACGATCCCACATCGCACCGCTGAACGATGTTCCGATTACGGGCAGCTCGTGTTCTTCGATGAGCTTCGAAATCCGTTGAACCGAGTCATCCGGACGCAGCGCGGTATGCATCAATTCAACGCCCTCCATCCCGGCGTATTTCATATCGGCGAAAATCCTGTCGAGAATCGGAGTGATATCGTAATTCGGTTGAGTTGCTGCATATACCCACGGATGCGCACCGACCACAACGTCTTCCGGCTTCGAAAAGGCTTTCTGTGCCGCTCCAATGGAAGCTGCTGCTGTCAGAGATTGGAGAAACGTTCTACGAGCCATCTTCATCAGAATCCCTCCGTTTAGGGAATTTTCGTATGATGTCCGCTGAAGCCTGCAGGTAGCCAAAACATTAATTCTCTGTTTCAGCCCGAATTGCTCTACTAGTATTCGAGTTTTCTATCCGCTAGAATCCGCCCTGATCTGGACGGACCGTAAACTCATTGAGCCATTCTCTCACGTTCTGCTGAGGAACATCCAGCGCACGCCTGGTCATAGACCTTTCGGGATATCCGCCGACTTCATCCTGACTGTCAATAATACGCCCCTCGCGCTTCTGAAAATCTTGAATAATCCGCAGATCGATGGGATCGCGATCCCAGGGCCGGGCGCCAACAGTCTCGAGAATATGCGGTATCAGATCGTCTGCGGTTACTGCTTTCAAGCCCTTCGGCCACAGAGGTTTTTCGTCGAGCAGTCGAATTGTTCCGTCGATCAGGTCGATCGGGTTCCCCGATCGATCGAATGCGAGATTATCTTCCATATAGGCGTCACCTTTTTTGGCAACGAGAACGACGTCTTCCTTTGTGTCTTTGCCGTGAATGAGCACATTACCGACAATGCTCCCAACCGGATCGCGCGGTTTCGGCGATCCCTGCCATTCGCTCTCGGGCCAATCGAATTTGATCGCCCGACGGCCGGGATTATAAATGAGATTGTTCACAATTACGCCCCTGACATTTGCCTTGAAATAAGGATTTCGGTCGACATTATGGGCGTAGAAATTTCCAATTATGGCAATATTCGTGCAGGTGTCATGTATCAGCGAGCCTTTCGAGTGTCTTCCTTTCTCGTGGGATGATTCATCGAGGCCTTCCGCGATGATGCAATTGCTGAACGTAACATCATGAGAAGTATTTTCGGGACCTTTCTGCCGTGGACCGGACGCCGATAAATTTTCATCCACCGCCCAGGTAACGGAACAATGGTCGATTACAACATTCCACGCCGCATTCGTCGCGATTCCGTCCGGCGACCAACCACTTTTCTTCGGTTGACCCGCATCTCCCGGCCGGACACAGATATGTTGAATCAGAACATCATGTGTGCTGATGCTCAAACCGCCGCGAATGAGTGTAATACCCGGTGACGGGGCCGTTTGCCCGGCCACTGTCAAAAACGGTTTTGAAATGGATATGGATCGCATATCGAGGTCGATAACCCCGCCTACCTCGAACACAACGATCCGCGGACCGGATACTTCAAGTGCCTCACGCAGCGAGCCGGGACCCTTCGCATCCAAATTCGTGACCTTGATCACTCGACCGCCATAACCCGCCGACGTATCAACACCGAATCCCACCGCCCCGGGGAAAACAACATCATCTTCCGCATATACATCGAAGACACAAAACTGCAGCACACCCAGTAACAAGATAATAAACGACAGCTTACTGTTCATATAATCTGCTCTTCTTCTTTGAAACCTCGGCTAACGACCAACCGGATCATACCCACCATTCTTCACTCATCACGCTACTGGCCCTACGGTTGAATCGCCTATTCGATTCCTCCCACCTTCTTCGATCCGTCCGATATGTCTGCTCCGTCCAATTATCGCCTCTACAGTTGAATCAATTACTCGATTCAGGTGGAAATGTATACGGTAACGTTTCTGGAGTTACCTGGACTTCTGTTGTGAATTTCAGGGGAGCGGGGCCGTCCGATTCATAGGTCAATTCCACGAAGAACGCCGTCCAGCCTTTCTCGGGCGGGTCCACTTTCCCCATGTAAACCCCGTTCTTTTTCGGAGATAAAACGGTCGATGTGTATGCTTTCCCGATGGTCTCGAGCCGAAAATCTCTCGTTTCCGAATTGGTTGCCTGCCAGAGTTTCACTTCTTTCGGTTGTTTGACCGTTTTCACGCGAATAGAGTCGTTCCCGATTAAGTCCCACGAGAAATCCGGCAAG
Organism: uncultured bacterium; assembly: GCA_964612675.1. Lineage (GTDB taxonomy): Bacteria > Hinthialibacterota > Hinthialibacteria > Hinthialibacterales > JAKPRU01 > CAZTDD01. Next base: position 6,538 of record CAZTDD010000014.1, on the reverse strand, counting down.
GGTTTGTTATAGATGATCGAGTAATAAAAAGCGGTTAGGCTTTCTATCGCGTCTGTATCGTCCAGCCCGTGATCGGCGTTTGGAACGTAGCGAAGATACTTTTGTCCGGGCAAATCATCAAAATAAAACTGCGAAGAATCCGGCAGGAAAAACTGATCTCCGGCTGCATTGAGCATGAATTTAGGCATCGTGAGACGCGAACGGTACTCGTACGGTTCGACAATATCCGCCAGTTTGGCGAAACGGGGATCGTCAATATGCTCCATGATTCCCATCTCTTCGTAGTCGGAGATAGCCGGAGCCCAAAAGCCGTACGCTCTGTAATGGTGTTTCATCGACTCCACTACGTTCAATAGATCGATCACAATCGGAACGATGGCGACGACGCGGTCATCGACGGCGGCGGTCATCCAGGTTGTCCAGCCGCGTTTTGAGCCACCGGCAACCGCAAATCGGTCGACTGCCACATTCCCACCTTCTTCGCTCTTGCAAAACGAGGTCACCGTATCCATCGCTCGTACCGCGCTCTTCACCATCGGAAGCCGGGCGGGCCATAGTTCATCCCCCGTTTCGAGATATTTATCCCATGTATATGCGATCATCGCATCTTCCCAACGGCCTTTCTCCTTGTACTTGTCCATCGGCTCGTCCGGGAATTTCAGCGGTTGATTGGGAACCATCTTCACAACAGCCACGACGGACTTTGTTTGCATTGCGATCCCAACACCTTCCGGTTTCTCTGGAGGGTCGCTGTTGTTGCTCCCACCGCCGATGATCAGAAGTCCAATGGAGGAGTCCACGTCATCGGGCACTGTTATTGTCATCCAATGCCGCCATACATTCGGTTCCACTTCTTCAGGACTCCGCCACGTTTGGGAGACCATTTCCAAGATATAGGCTGTGACCCCTTCTTTCTTGATTGAATCAACCAGCTCGTAACTATACGTCGGATCCGGTTTCGCAACGTACTCATCGAGCGCTGTGGTTGTATCGCCCGGTGCCGCCTGTAATGCGGGCGTCCCAACCCACATCGATAGACCAAGCATGCCGATAATAACTAGGTACTCGAATCGAATTCTCCTGCTTGATTTCATAACTTCTCTTCGCATGTATTTCTCCTTTACGGCTTTTTCTCGCGTGGGAGACTTCACTGATATGCAGATACTTGAACAAAACTTATACCACCATCCTCGTTCTTGGACAAAGGCGGAAAGACTGGCCGTATCAGCTACAAAGCATTACCGGCGGATTCATTCTCACTGAAAGAACTGACTGTTGCAGTCCGTAACGCAAAAGTACGCTTGCTGACTGTGTGCTGAATGGTGATTAGGTACAGAACGACCGCTGCAAACCCTTTCATCGAGGCCCCCAGAATCCCGATCCCCGATTTCCACCACTCACTCTCGAAATGATATGGCACACAAATCAAAGCAACTGCCATGGCAAACAGCCACGCCCTCCGATCGCTGCCGTTCTTCCACGTCCATATGAGCCACCAGATCGGCAGAAGAAGCTGCGTAAAATAGTGATCCCAGCATAGGCTCGGGATGAGAAGCATCGGATAGATCCACAAAACGAAAACCGAGCAGATTCCTGAGGATCGATAACTTGCCCATAAAGCGGCAGCCAGCACGAGCAGCGCGGTGCCTATGGAAAGCCCGTAGGCCAGCTGTGGAGTATTCAGAAGCGGCGTCGTTTTCGGGTTTTCGCTCACCAATCGATAGAATATGGCAGACGGTGCCTGGTTCGCAGGTTCCACGTGGAACGTCACGCCGAACTGCTCCCAGGTTGATTCTCCGTAGGACATTGCCTGAAGCACCTCCAGGTACGCCAGGTGCTGATCCCATCCGGTAACCACAACTGCCACGGCTGTGCAGGCCACTGCCGAGACGATTAATCCCGCTAGCGCTCGGCGCTCAAACAGGAGGAACGGGATGACGAAAATCGCTGGTGCCACTTTCGCTGCAGCGACTACTCCGATTACGGCTCCCGCGGCGAAATACCTGTTCTTCTGAAGCAGCAGGAAGGCTAGAGTGAAGGCAAACAAGAGTACGATGTTAAACTGTCCCGCCGAAACGGTCCGGAAAATCGGTTCATACAAGCTGAAGAGCAGGATACCGGTCGCCCACTTTGCAAGCATGTCCTTTTCGGGTACGACGTGACACAGAAGACCGAGGGTCAAGAGAAGCAGTAGATTGTTGAACCAGCACCAGATCCACCACGCTGTATCGTAATCGAAGAGAGCCAGCGATTTGACGAAAACCGCCATGAATGGCGGATAGACGTAAGGATTCAGTCCTCCGGGTATGCGCAGCCCTTCCTTCACCCGGAAGGCTTCCGCCGGATCGTACAAGCTCGCGGGATGCCCCGCCAAATAGGCTCCAATGTACAGATGTTTGAAATCATTGCGATGAAGTTGCGGTGCGAGGATGACGTCTCTGTAGATGAAATAGCAGACACCGACGGCGAGCGCCGTGACGATCAGAAGGCGTTGAATGCTATAAGTAGGCGACATCGCTGGAGTGGACCGTTCCGAGTATCGGCTACCAATCAGTCGCAACGTCGCCAAGCAAGGGAGGGCGAAGCTCCTGCTGAGCCGATGCTTTCATATTCTGGGCTCGCCGGGAGAGACTGTCTCAAAACCAGGGATCGCGCTGGAAAAGACTTCTCCCCCAAGATTGGGGGAGATACAGAGGGGGGTGAAAAAAACTCAACTTATCAACCCCACCTGAACCCTCCCCAATCTTGGTGAGGGAAAAGAAACACACTTTTGAGACGGCCTCGGGGAGGCTCGCCCTCCTCTCGATTATCTGTTTACCTCTTCGACTCGGCGACACTGAGGCCGGATTGTCGCTATTCCCTGAACTGGCACTATACCCGATAAACAGGGCCGCGATGAAGTTGGGCTTGAAGTGGAATATCGGTGATCACGGGCCACTTCGCTTCCGATGCCAGAGCGTTATTCATCGCGTCTTCCAACTCCTCATCGCTGAACCCATAATCGATGGCGCGGCCAATGTTGGTCGAGGGCAACAGCCCGACCCCGGCGGTGTCGCCTCGGTTGAGAAACAGGTAACAATGCAGCCGCTCACGTTTCTCTTCGTGCTCGCCCGTTTCACGATTGACAGGAATATCCATCACGAGATCGATTCCGGCATCCTTCTGACCTTCCAATGTAAGTCGCTTGTGTAGAACGAAATGAGCATTCCCGCCTTCGGAGTCGGACAAGCCGTAAACGATTCGATCGGCCTCCGGGAATCTGTTCAGAAAACGTTCCGCCTGGGGAGATTGCTGTCCACCTTGATACACGGCTTGTGCCGAAATCGTCGGTTTCTTTTTCTGCCAACGATGAAATGTCAAAACGATCGTTGGCCCTACCATCCCCACAGTAACCGCGAATACAGCCGCCCGAAAAGGCAGTATCCCATACCAATAAACGGGAAAAACATACAAGATGATCGTGGCCAGTATCATCAAAAGGATTCGATCTTTGAAAACAGACCCGCCACTGAATCGTTCCCAGTGGACAAGGAGATCCAACGGCCACAGGAAAAGGGCGGCGAGAAAGATAGTGATCTCCACCCGAAGAAGCCATGTCGGAACGTAATCCCGGAATTCTTCAATACTGGAGAACCAGAAGGTGAAAATGATTGCCAGTGTCATTATGATAATGAACATGCCAAAGGCTTGTGGAGAAATGCGTGCAAACATCGATAGGCGTCCTCCCGTGGCCGTACCAATGGATGGGAATAACTGGAACTAAGATAATAGAATAGTAAGAATAGAGTATGGAAGACGTCAACAGGATACCTCAAAATGCGAAGAAGACGCCTGCTTGGCCGTTCTCAGAGCAAGCATGCCGGACCGGTCCGCCCCCGATCAGTTGGCTGATGCGTGACGCCCTGGAAGTTCCCGGCATGATCTCCCTCGCCGCCGGTTTCGTCGATCAGGAAAGCCTACCTGCTGAGCCTATCGAGGCAACCTGCCGCTCTCTTTTCCATGACGCGGACACGGCCCGAGCGACTCTGCAATACGGAAGCACGTTTGGTGACCCCAGTCTCCGCCGGACAATTCTCGACAGACTGTTGAGTGAGAAGGTGATATCCCCCGACGCTGCCGTTTCCTGCAACGATGTTATGATCGGGAACGGCTCCCAACAGCTGCTTTATCTTCTGAGCGAGACTCTTCTCGATCCGGGCGATATCGTCCTTCTCGAAGCGCCGACGTACTTCGTTTTCCTGGGTATTCTGGAAAGTCTGGGCGCAACGACGATCGGCCTGGATACAGACTCTGACGGGCTTGTTCCTGAGAGTCTGGATGCTGTGCTGATCCGTCTGAAATCTGAAGGTCGGCTCGCGCGAGTGAAGTTTCTCTATGTGATGTCCTATTTTGCCAATCCTACGGGGCGTTCATGGTCGAGTACCAGAAAACGTGAAATCCTCGAAATCCTGCGCCGGCATTGCCAAAATGAGTCGCCGATCCTGGTTGTGGAGGACGCAGCCTATCGCTCTTTAGGTGAGGACGAGGCAGTAGACCCTCCTTTGAAATCGTTCGACAAGGAAAATACCGAAGTCTTGTATTTAGAGTCGTTTTCAAAGTGTCTCGCTCCCGGTCTCAAGGTGGGGTGCGCGGTCGGCCCCGAACCAATCATTGCGAAGATGGTGGACCTCAAGGGCAATCACGATTTTGGGACGAGCAATCTCAGTCAGCAGATCCTGGCGCAATCGATCCAGTCGACCTGGTATGACGAGCATGTCGCCGATGTCCGTCGGACATATCGGGAGAAGCGCCGACGATTGGTGGCGTTTCTCGCGGAAGTCTCGAAAGAGAACGTATCGTTTGATGTCCCGAATGGTGGCTTCTATTTATGGATGCGTCTGAAGGACAACAGGGACACCGGGCCGCATTCCGCACTGTTTGCGCGGGCCGTGGAAGAGAAAGTCCTCTATGTCCCTGGAGCCTATTGTTTTTCGGCGGACCGCGTGGAGAGTCGTTTTTGTTCGTGGTTACGGCTATCCTACGGTATGATATCTATGGATCAACTCGCGGAAGCGGTGAGGCGGCTGGGGCGTGCGATCGACTCGGCAGGTATCGTCTGAAGGTGAAAGGAGAGCAGGGATGCATCGCCGACTCCGAAAACCGAAGTTCTCGTTCAACATCCCGGTTGGCTATCTGGAAGCGGTTGATCTGTTCAATCGCGGCGAATACTCGGATGCGCTTCCGTTGTTCCGAGAGGCCTGCGAAGAGAAAAGCACGTACGCTGATTTTCGTTACGCCCTCGCGCGGTGTTTGTTGATGCTCAATGACGATCATGGAGCTCTATTAGAATTGTCCGAAGCGCTCCAACTGAATCCTCACTACGTGGATGCTCTCCTCGAGGTTGCTTTTATCCTCGCACGCCAGGGGCAGATTCCGCAGGCTCGCGGCTACTTCGTTGAAGCGTTGCGATCTTTCCGATATGGAACTTCTGAGGCGGAAGAACTCGAAGATATGCGCGAAATCTGCGCCCAGCATTTCGAGGAAGGGCTCGCTTTTTGTCAGGAAGGCAACTTCGAAGAGGCGGACGAATCATTCGCGCTTGCCTGCAACTTGAAACCGGAAGATACGATCGCGCAGTACAATGACGGTGTCTTAGCTTACGGGGAAGGCGATCTGGACCACGCCCGTCAACTGATGGAATCCGTCATCGAGATCGACCCGCATTTCCTCGATGCCTATCACATCCTTGGTCAAATCGCACTTTCACAGGGACGCGAGAATGAAGCGATCGACTTATACCGGAGAGCAATCGCTATCCGGGACGACTATCCTGATTTTTATGCGGGGATGGGAGAAGCGTGCCTGGTTTGCGGTCATGTCGAAGAGGCAATTACCGCTCTTGAAAAGGCCCTTTCCCTTAATCCGCGTTTCTCGGAGGCCTATTTCTATATTGGACGGGCGTATCTGTCACAGGAGCGTTTTGTTGAAGCCAAGCAGGCGTTCGAGGAATTGGTCCGGCAGAAACCGCGGGATGGTTTGGCGTACCTATCGCTCGGGGAAGTCCTTGAGGAAATCGGGCATTCCGCCGAGGCCTACGTTGCCTACGAACGCGCCGCAGCCTGCCCCGAGTCAATGGAACTCGCCCGCCGCCGCTTGGCACAGATCTCGTCGGGGAGCTAGCTTCTCCCCGATTTCTATACACTCATTGAAGCGAATGGACGTCAATGCGGATTCTTGTCCGAAAGGGCCTTCAGAAGACCCCCGTGACCGACGTCAAGTATTCCTTCCTGACAAGTTCACCGCATCGATCGCGATCTCCGTCGCGGATGGAATCGCTTGCTTCGACTTCACCAACGCTTCCACGTCTTCCGGCGTGATCCCTTCTCCCTCGCGAATTAGAAACCGAAGCGCCTCCTCCACCCGGCTCTCTCCCTCCTGGGCCGCCAGATGCAGAATGCGCAAATACGCTTTACTAGAGGTGCTCGAATCGGAACGCCGAAAACTGGTCCAGGAGTTGAACTCCTGGACCCGCAACTGGTTTGCCTCAGATTTCCCAGCC
>CAZTDD010000013.1:0-80689 GCA_964612675.1 uncultured bacterium | reverse complement strand
CGGGGGGAGAGGGAACTTCCGATGCCAACTTTCGACTTTTTGCGACCCCGTCAAGTATGCATGACTCGGCTCGCTTATCCAGTCAGGCCGGGTCGGCGAGCCGTAGAGAAAACAAAACGCTCCCAAGAAAGACTCAGGAGCGCCATTATTGCATAAAAAGACCGACTTTGTGCCGAGTTTATTTCATTTTTACCCAGGCGCCGTTCTTGTTGTTGCTCTCGATTGCCGTCGCGACAAATGCGATGCCCGTGCGACCGTCTTCGATATTTGCGTACCGCGATCCGTCGTCGTTCCATTCTTTGCCGTCATTGTATGCGCGTACATCTTCCTCGAAACAACGGTGAAGCCGCGCGAATGCGTCGTGGAACGCCTCCGGGTGACCCGGCGGGATCAGAGAGGCCTCGGCGAGAAGGTCTTTCGGAATGGTTTTGAAGAAGCCGTCTTTGGGCTGAACAACTCCGCGCCAGTATACGCGATCCGGTTGGCCGGGCAGCATCACTGTCAAGCATTCCGGTTCTTCCTGCCGCCATACTAACGTTCCTTCTGTGCCGTTAACCTCGATACCCAGATCGTTCTTGTGGCCGATTGCTATTTGGCTGGTTCGGACGATGGCCTTACCGCCGTTGGATAGGTCGCAGTAGGTTGTGAAGTGGTCGTCGAGCTTACGGCCGGGGAGGAACGTCTCGAGATGTCCCTGGAGACGTGCCACTTCCAGCCCTGTGACGTAGCGTAGCTGCATGAGCGCATGGGTTCCGATATCGCCGCCGCAGCAGCTTGCACCCGCCCGGCTTGGATCCACGCGCCACTCGGCCTGCATGTTCCCTGTATCCTCCGTTCGGTCCGCCAGCCACCCCTGGATGTAGTACGCATCCACCCAGCGAACTTCGCCGATCAAGCCGCTCCGCACGATGAAGCGCGCGAGACGACTCGTCCAGTGCCCAAGATAGGTGTGCGCTACGCCGAACGGCACTTTGTGTTTTCGTACCGCTTTGACGAGGTCGTCGGCTTCCTTGAGGGTGACGGTCAGGGGTTTTTCGCAGAACACCGGGATTCCGGCTTTGATACATTTTATCGCCGGGTCGTAGTGAACGTGATTCGGGGTTACGATCAGCGCATAATCGATACGTTCGCCGATCGGTTTGGCCGCCTGATCCTCGATCATCTCGTCGTAATTCGGATACCCCTGGAGCGGGAACGGCCATTTCTTCGCTTCTTTCAGCGCGACGTCCGGGTCGGGGTGGAGAGCCCCGCATACCACACGACGCGTGCCATCGAAGTGGATTGCTCGTTGATGGGGCTGAACGATGAATGCACCGCCGCCTCCACCAATCAGGCCGACATGTAAAGGTCTTTTGGCCATTGTTTTACTCCCCCTTCTGGTTGTGGGTTTGTCTTCGATTCCATAGACTGATCCTATGTACTCCTATTATCAGAGCACACAGTTAGATAATGCAAGAGTTTTTTTTCGATGGCTAGAGCGGTTACCGATACGAACTCGCCCGGGGTAAGCCCGAGCGCTACCTGCGATAGAGCGTAGCGTCCGGATCTATCCCGGACGCCGCTTTGAGAGCTGCCCTTGCGGGTGAACATTCCGGAGGATTGGATTACCCGGCCAGGAAATAGTGAATCAAGGCTTTCTGCACATGGAGACGGTTTTCCGCCTGTTCGAAAACGATGGATTGCGGGGAATCCATGACTTCGTCCGTGATTTCCTCGCCTCGATGCGCCGGGAGACAATGCATCACAACCGCATCCGGGTCGGCATGCTTCATGAGTGCGGCATTGACCTGAAACTTGGCGAATGCATTGCGTCGTTCTTCCGCTTCCCGTTCCTGTCCCATACTTGTCCAGACATCGGTATAAACAGCGCGCGCGCCTTCCACGGCCTTCTTTGGATCGCACTCGAAGCGAATTTCGCCGCCGCTTTCGCCGGCCAATTGCCGTCCGAGATTCATGATTTTCTCCTGCGGCATATATTGCGGAATCTCAGGAGTACAAACCGTGATCCTGGCGCCTACCAGTCCAGACAACAGCAACAGGGAGTGGCAAACATTGTTGCCGTCCCCGATGTACGTCAACGGAAATCCCTTCAGTTCGTTCCCGAGAAACTGGAGGCTGAAAAGGTCTGTTAGTGCCTGGCACGGGTGGGCCTCGTCGGAGAGAGCGTTGATCACAGGGACGGAGGCGTGTTCCGCCAGCTGATTGACATGTTCCTGCTTATACACACGAGCGACAATGATATCGACCCATCGCTCCAGATTTCGGGCGACATCCGAGACCGGCTCGCGTTTGCCGAGAGCGATGTCCTGATTGGTCAAGAAAATCGAGGTTCCACCGAGGTGAAACATGCCCGTTTCGAAAGTCACACGGGTGCGCAGAGATTGTTTCTCCATGATTAATGCCATGACTTTGCCACCGAGCGCCCCGGCGTGAGCTGCTCGCTCCAACCGCATGGCCGTGGCGCGGTCGAAAATCCGTTGGATGTCCTCAGCCGAGAGATCGGTTATGGTTCGCAAATCTCGTTTCTTGACAGTCACACTCATGGAAGAAACCCTTTCGTCAATAGTTAAAATATGTTTCGCCCGGGACTCTCCCGGGCGCTTCTCAAGTTTCTCGACCGGTATCATCGATTGGTCAGGACTTCCCTGAGATCGTGTACCGCCCGTTCGATTTCTGCTTCTTCGCAAATCAAGGGTGGAAGAAACCGAAGTACGTTGGGCCCCGCGATGCCCGCGATCACCCCTCGTTCGCGCAGTCCTTTTACCGCCTCCGTTGCGGGGAAATCCAACTCGAATCCCGCCATCAAACCGAAGATCCGCAGCTCCTTGATACAGGTGAACTGTTCCGCAAGACCGAGCATAAGCCGTCGAAGCAACTCGCCTCGGCTTCGAGCGCGGGCCGGTAAATCCTCCTCGAGAATTACTTGCATTGTTGCTACAGCCGCCGCGCAGGCCAGCGGATTTCCACCGAATGTCGCCGCGTGGGTGCCCGCAACCAGTACATCCGCCACATTCTCCTTACACAACGTCGCGCCGATTGGAACGCCACTGCCCAGAGATTTTGCCAGGCAAATCGCATCCGGTTCGACACCGTGGTTCTCCGATGTGAACAAGTATCCCGTTCGACCCAGCCCACATTGAACCTCGTCAAAGATCAGCAACAGATCTTTTTCATCGCAAATTTGTCGTATGCCTTGCAGGAAATCCTGTGTACAGGCATGAACACCGCCCTCTCCCTGTACCGGTTCCACCGTGATCGCACAGGTGCTGTCGGTAACCCACTCTCGGACTGCATCGAGATCGTTGATCGGGGCGAAAGAAAACCCGGGGACCAGGGGGCCGAACCCTGCGTGGTATTTGGGTTGGCCTGTGGCACTAAGCGCCCCGTATGTCCTGCCGTGGAACGAGTTGTCCAGCGCAACGATGTCTGCTCGTCCATCGCCGTACTTATTGAATGAGTAACGCCGCGCGAGTTTGATCGCAGCTTCATTCGCCTCCGCACCGCTATTGCAGAAAAACGACCGGTCGCAGGGGCTGGACTCGGCGAGAATCTTGGCCAGTTCGACCTGCGGTTCGATCAAGTACAGATTCGATACATGAACAAGCGTGGCTGCCTGCCGCTGAACCGCTTCCGTGACGGCGGGATGGCAATGTCCCAGGCTCGCCACCGCCAACCCGGACAGAAAGTCCAAGTACTCATTCCCGTCCGCATCCCAGACGCTTGTTCCCTCGCCGCGCACGAGACACAGATCGCGGGGACCGTAGTTACCGATCAAGTACTTCTCCGCATGAGCAATAATCTCGTCTGTCCGGCTTGTCATGGTTGCGTTCATGGTCCTTCTCCGGTAACGGCGGGTGCCGACACAATTTGTGTCCCGATGCCTCTGTCCGTAAACAACTCAAGCAAGAGCGAGTGCGGGACCCGACCGTCGATAATATGCGTTTTGTGGACTCCCGATTCGAGCGCTCGCAGACACGCATTCACTTTTGGAATCATGCCGCCGCCGATCACGCCGCTGTTCATTCGTTCTATCGCTTCATTCGGTGTCAAAGTACTTATGAGCGTTGACGGTTCGCCCGGTTTCTCCAGAATGCCGGGTGTATCAGTCAAGAGAACCAGACGTTCCGCTTTGACCGACGCGGCGATTTCGCCCGCCACGGTGTCGGCATTGATGTTATAGGCGGCCCCGTCGGGGCCCATTCCCAGCGGGGCGATAACGGGTATAAAGCCATCGCGATCGAGCACCTCGATCACTTCCGCGTCAACCCGGCGGATATCGCCGACGTAACCGAGGTCTTGTATCGGCTCGTTCTCGGCCGCCGGTGCAAGCTCATGCTTTATAGCCTGAATGAAACCGGCGTCTTTCCCGGATAAACCTACGGCCCGGCCGCCCTCCAGGTTAATCGTTGCAACGATTTCCTTTCCGATCAGCCCGGTCAACACCATCTCTGCGATGTCGACGGTTTCCTTATCGGTAACCCGGAGCCCCTGGATGAAGGCCGGTGTCTTGCCGAGCCGCTGCATCAGTTCGCTGACTTTGGGACCACCGCCGTGCACAACGACCACTTTCATCCCGACGTAGTCCAGCAAGACAACGTCGCGGGCAAATTCTCGCTTAAGAGCGTCATTCACCATTGCGGCGCCGCCGAACTTCACAACGACCGTCTTGCCCCGGTATTTGCGAATATAAGGCAGCGCCTCAATCAGATGTTGAGAAAACAGTTCGAAATTGTCTTTGCCGTTCATTGGGTTTGTTTTGGCTGTTCCGAGGGAACCTCCGAGGCCGACGGAACCACCGGCGTGGAGGCCTGCTCGCCGCCGAGGCCGAATCGATCCACGATACGTACTTCGTTTCCGAGAGTAAGTATCTTGTAGAGTTCCTTGACGTCATCGTTATACATTCGGATACACCCCGCACTCGCGCGTTTCCCGATACTGTCGGGGTCGTTGTTCCCGTGGATTCCAAGATGATTGCCGATTCCGATCCACCGCGGTCCGAGCGCATTCTCCGGATCGCCGGGAGGAATGACGCCGCCCCCCGGTTTGTACCAGGTTGGATCGATCTGCTTCAGTTCGACTGTGTAGGTACCGGTGGGGGTTTTGTAGTCTTCTTCCCCGATCGCCACTTTGTACCATTTCATGAAGCGTCCATCCTGTGTCAACAGAAACAGGCGCAATCGCGATTTGTCGACGACGACCTTGAACGCCGTTTTGGGAATCTTGATGCGCTGACCCGGCCGCAGATTCGTACCGATCCCGTTGATTTCCATGACAAGGTCTTTGGTCGTCCGGTTTTCGACAGCGATTTTGTGAACGCTGTCGCCTCGTTTGACTGTATAGATCTCCGTGAACTCTCCCGTACTTGCGGTCTTGAACATCTCCATATTGATCTCGGAGAGACGGTCGAGAGCTTCTTCCTCGCCTTCTGTGCCGGGATACTGTCTGGCGACCTGTTCGTAGATTTCGCGAGCCTGTTGGACATTTCCCTGCGCGAGGAAGGACCTGGCCCGGGTAGCCAACGCCGAAGCCGCAATCTCGGGATCCTTCGCGGCGCTCAGGGGTTCGACGATTTCACGTGCCTTCGCCGGCTCCGATGCCGCAAGACTTTCTCCCCAGGCGAGAAGCGCCTCCCCATGATGTGGACTCTCGGGGTATTCCTTCGCGAGTTGTCTCCACAGGAGGGGTGCATGTTCCGAGCCGGTTTCCTCGTACGCGGAGGCCAGCAGATAGATCACCCGGTCCATGGACTCGAATCCCGAGTACTCTTCATAAATAGGCGACAGTGTGTTGACCGCTTCTTTCACTTGCCCCTGCGCCAGGAACGACGAGGCCAGTTCTACCGCGTTATGCGCTTCTTCGGTTCGTTTTTGCTCTTTGTACACGTAGACCGCTGCGATGGAGCCCACCACCATGACGAGAACCAGTATGAGCGTGAAAACTAGACGCATGGCTCTGTACCTCCTTATTTTGTGAGCCAGGCCTCCCAAAAAACCGAGACGCGGCCGATGGCCGCGTCTGGGACCCTACTCTGAACCGAGATCAGATTCCTCGCCTTCGATCAAGCTGCCTTTCGTCCTCGCCACCACACGACGATGGGCGATGCGACGAAGATCGAGGAATAGGTTCCCACGATGACACCCACCAGCAACGCGAACACGAAGTCATTGATAACCTCGCCGCCAAACAAGAAAATTGACAAAATCACGAAAAGCGTCGTCACGGAGGTCAACGCGGTTCGAGACAAGGTTTGATTGACGCTCCGATTCACCTCTTCTCGAAATGCCTTGACGCTTTTCCGCACTTCTCCTTCTTTTCGACGGCAATTCTCCCTGACCCGGTCGAACACCACGATTGTATCGTTTACAGAGTATCCCACAATGGTCAGGATCGCGGCAACCACGGGTAGAGTAAACTCCTTATTTAAAAATGAGAATATGGTTACCGTAATCATGACATCGTGGGCGACCGCCAGCAGCGCAGCGACAGCGAACGAGAACTCGAATCGTAGCGTTACATACATCAGAATCAAGAAACTTCCGAAGATGATACACCATAACGCTTGCTGCCCGAGCTTTTCACCCACCTGGGGGCCGACAACGCGGCTCTCAAGGATCTCCGGTTGGTTATCAGGCAGCGCTTCGCGCAATGCCGTCAGAATTTGGTCCGCTTTCGCCTGCTCGGTGGCCCTTGTCCGGAGATTCACCCGGTTCTCATCGCCTGAGACCACCTTTTGAATGACGGCGTCCCGCTGATCTCCAGGTAGCGCGTCTCGAATCATCTCGACAGTAACCGGCTTATTGAAGTTCAGGTACATCAATGTACCGCCCGCGAAGTCGATGCCTTTGTTTACGCCGTGATGGAGGACAATGGAGAGAATTCCCGCAATGGCGATCGTGGATGAACCGATCAAGAAAGGCATCGCTTTGTCCACGAAGTTGTACTTTATGTTCCCAAAGATGCGGAGATGACCGATCGGCAGCACTTGTGCCGCGTCTTTTCCTTTGCCACCGGCTGCGATGTAGTCAAATACAATCCTCGTGACGAACAACGCGGTGAACATACTGATCAGAATGCCCATCGTCAGCGTGACGGCGAATCCTTTGATCGGTCCCGTTCCGAACTGGAACAGAACCACCGCCGTCATCAATGTCGTCAGGTTGGCGTCGAAAATGGTCATGAACGCTCGGCTGTACGACCGGTCGACGATACCGGCCAACGTTTTACTCCGCCGCGACTTCAGCTCTTCACGCATCCTCTCAAAGATCAGAACATTGGCGTCCACCGCCATACCGATAGTCAGAATAATGCCGGCAATGCCGGGCAGAGTGAGGGTGGCCTCCAGAAGTGCCATACCGGCCATCAAGATGACCAAATTTAAAATGAGTGCACAATCGGCGATAACACCGCACAGAGCGTAATAGATCACCATGAAAATCACAACAACGATGAATCCTCCGATGGCGGACTGGACTCCTTTTCGAATGGAATCCTCGCCCAGCGAGGCACCTACCACGTCATTCGCTGCCACGGAAATATCCGCAGGAAGCGCACCGGCACGCAGGACAACGGCAATCTTTCGGGCCTCTTCTACGTCGTTGATACCAGTGATTTCGGCACTACCTGTTGTGACCTCGGTTCGGAGATAAGGAGCGAGATAGACGATCTCATCGAGAACAATCCCGAGCCGTTCACCGCGGTGTTGTCGCGACAGCCGGGCGAAAATACGAGTCCCCTTGCGGTCGAATCGCAGGAGAACTTTCGGTTCATTAAAGTTGGCTTGATCGAGTGTGAAACTGGCGTTTGCCAATAGATTACCGGTCAATTCCGCATTGGCATTCAGCAGATACAGAGACCGATAAGGATCTTCACCGAATAGACTCGGTACCGGTTCCTGTTCATCGGACCACCGAAATGTGTATTTAGAGGGAACCAAATCTTCGATAGCCGGTCGGGCAAGGATCTCCTTTACGAGACTCACGTCTTGTTCGCGGACATAGAATTCAGCACTGAGATTGCCGGAGGAGGTGCGCAGGATTTCTCCCATTAGGTTGACCGCTACCTGGGCATCGATGTCCTCCATGATTTGTGTGGCTTCATTCCAGTCGGCGAGCAGGTGGAATCGCAATTGGGCGGTTGTCTGAAGAAGACTGGCGGCCTGTTCCGGATTGCTGTAGCCGGGGAGCTCGACAACGATCTGGTTCGGGGGAACTTTCTGCACGACGGGTTCGGCGACACCGTACTCGTCCACACGTTTGCGGACCACCATGGTGGCCTGCTCGTGGATCGACTGGCGCATCTCTTTTTCTTCGGCCGCATCGAAGTCCTCATGCTCCGGCATGGCCTGGATGGCTTTGTCGATGTCCACGTCGAGAACAAGATGAACGCCGCCCTGAAGGTCGAGACCGAGCCGAATCGCCTTGTCATGGAGATTCTGAATCTGGGTTTCTTCTTCTTGGATTTGTTCACGCAAGTTTTCAACATCCGCGTCTGGATCGTCCAGTTTCTCCTGCAACTCGATCAAGCGCGGACTTTCCTGTTCGGTTCGATGCTCGGCCGGGATGCTGTACCACTGATACGTAGGGACAAGCACCCACAGCGAATAGAGAAGAATGACGACAACTAAAACGATTTTCCAAGGTGGTACACGGTGCATTCGAGAAACGCTCCTTCAGGCCGGATTGCCTGATTATCTAATAGCCGTGGCGCTGTGGTAAAAGGCGCCCGCAGTCTGCCGACCTATTGCCCGGCCGGATGTTGGCTGGAAGGACAGGGAAAACCTTCGGAGCCTGGTGATACCGGCCCTCGGATACGAACGATTACCGGCGGACAGAGAAGCTAACTGTACCAATGACGGGACTTATGTCAACCAAAACCCCTTCTCTCATGAAGGGGGGACCGCTCAGTGCCGGGTCCAGTTCTCCACGCCTGTATCGGTCTGCAGGATAAATGACTGGGGCTCGGACCAGAAGCTCCACCGTCCCGTTTGGTCCTTATGACGGACCCGGCAGCGATACAGAATCCCGCTCTGGAGGAGACTCGCGGGAATCTCTACCGTCATGGCTTCATCGCCCGCCCGCTCGTAGCTCCAATCCGGCTCGAGCTCGTTGCCTCCCTCCTCCTTCACAATCCAGCGAATGGCGGCAAGCTCGCTGTCCGAATTCGGGTCGGAGAAGGGGGAACTGGAGAAAATTAGTTCGCCTTGCGGGACCGGAACCTCTGAGTCCGGTTGAACAACTCGCGGCTGATTCGGGATATCCGGATCTTCGTACATCTTCTCCAGGCTATAGACTCTGTTCCCGTTCCCGTCGGTATAGTCTGTCTGAATTCGCTTTCGAATCCAGGCTTTCATTTCCTCAAGCCGCTCGTCCAAAGACTTGTAGTGCGCTTTATGGGGCGGCGCATCCAACGGCTTGAAGTTGTCCCATCGGTCCCGGTCGGCGGCGGCCAGTTCAACAATCAGATCCCGCGCCTGATCCAGCTTCGGGAAAAGAACCTCCTCATTGTAAAGAAGTTGGCAAATCTCACGCAACCGGTTTCGGTATTCTGTGGCGTAAGGACCCTCTCTTCTTTCAAACACAACGTCCCCCACGATCAGATCCCGGAAAGGCTCCTTCCCGTTCCCGTGGTCCGATCCGAAGGTGATATCCAAGTCCCAGGGCCAGACTTCCCACAGTCCCGTCTCGACATTGTTGAGATAGTAGTAGTTCTTCTCCGCGTAGACATCGTAGTGATGAATTGCTTCAAGGATACTCCGATAGGACAGATAGTTGGGTATGTCGAGGTGGCGGCGCAGATAGTCGGTGCCGGATCGGTGGTACCCATTGTAGAACTCCCGAATATCCGCATCGTCTGCCGGATTACAGTTGTTGGTCTCTTTTTCCCAGATTTTTCCGTCGACGGTCCAGCCGCGGTTCATCTTGTACAGATTGCAGTCGGGTGAATACCCGTTTGTTTCTAAGAGTCTTTGATCCGGTTGCTCGATATCGAGGAAGATCCCGTAGAAATCGCCGGAATACTGGTCTTCTCCAGATTCGTCCTCGTTGTCAATGACTCGGAAGTGGACGAATGTGGTTTCCGGGCTGCCCACTCCCGCCATCTTGAACAACAGGAATCCACACCATTCGAACAAGCCACACTCGCCTCGATGAGGATTCGGGAGATTCATATTCTGTGTGACTGCATTCAGATTGATCGTCTTCCGGGGTTCGCCAAACGGTTGCCCGTCATTATCCACTCCCTGAAACAGATGCCCTTGGTTGAGCCGGACCTTCCACATGCGTTTGTTGAACGTGTATCGCCAGACTCCCCCACGCAGCCGGAACCGAATGTGATCGTAGACCTTGCCTCCGCCAACGAAGGTTCCACGCCATTTGAAGAGTCGACGGCCCACGTTGTCTCGAATCGGCACATACTGGCATTCATCGGTGTCTTCCTCGGCCGCAATCAAGTGATAGACCGGGACCTTTTCGAGTTCTGTGTGAACCGTGACACCGGGAACCGACGGATTCGAGACGCGATACGGGGGAACGCCGTCATACACGAAATACGCGTAGTTGGGACACGAGTCGCTCGGGTAGGGCGACCAGGTTACTTCGTTTTTGGAGTTTACTGTTCGGACTTTGTAGCGAATAAGTGTTCGGTGTGGCTGCGGAGGAAGGACGGCGACATAAAATCCGTCTCCGGCGCGCCGGTCGGGAAGTACACCATCGTCCCGCATGGGGACCTCGGTCCATTCAGTTTGATATTCCGTATCCGTGATCCGTATATAGCCCCCCGGTGGCACGACCTGATAATGAAGATTGATTTCCGGGATCTCGTTTGAGTCGACGATCTGTGCGGAAACGGTCACTTCTTCGCTGGATGCGGGCGTTTCCGGCAAATGGCTTACAGCCTTCACGAAGGGCGGTAGTTGGGTTCCATCGCGGTACTGCGAATTCCGTCGACCCGGTGTTGGGCCGCCGGAAGGACGCCAGTATTCCGGGCCCTCGTTATCCGCCAGAGAATTGACCAGTTCCAGGCTGCCACCGAGACCGTCCGCTTTCACCGGCCAGGGAAATACGTCGTCATAATCGACGCGGTCGACGATTTCCCCATCCCCGTCGGCCAGGACAATATCCTCTCCATCGTTGTTCAGCTTTCGTGAGTAGGATCCAAGTAAGCCCGACAGAGCCCCGAATTGGCTCCGAAAGCCTTCCAACTCTCTGCAAACAACAAGATAAGCGCCCGGGGCGATTTGTGCACCGTCCGGGAAACGGAACCGCACCCCTTCGGTAAATGCCCAGCCGGTCAAATCGACCGTCTCATTGCCATTGTTGTAGATCTCAACGAATTCCTCGGGTTCACACTCCGACTCGGGGTGATAGAAGATTTCGTTAATGACGATGTCGGCGTGAACAGAGGACGAAAAAAGGACTGCTAGTATAAGAAGTGCTACTCGAGAATAATCGTATCGTTTCATATTGCTAATCTGATTGTCTCTCTCCGTACGCAATAACCCGGCCAAGAAGAGGTGGACCTACCTTACGGGACAATATCACAAGGAATCGGATTTGTTTTTCTTTCCTTGTGCATTGTAACTGCATTTATGCGTAGAGAATACGTGCGCGGCGATCACCTGAACGGAGGAATGTCGACGGGTAGACCTACTCGCATGAAGTAACGTGCGAAGGATTGTGAAAGATGTTCTCTGTAAGGCGGTAGGATGCGAATTCGTTCTCCTCGTTCAGCAGCCCAACGTCTAACATATGCCAATGGTAAGGAGTAAACACATCGAAAGTCAACGACACGGATTTCCCGTTTGAATCCCGGTAGGTAACACTCTGCCAGGACATGGTAGGCTGGCAGACCGCCTCTCCTCGCGTCCTCCATTCCTTTTGGAGTCGCCAAATGTCCCTGAGTGTAGTCCGATCGCCCAAATACTGGACAAAGAAGAACGTGTGAGATCTTTTCGCGTCCTTTTACCATATCGCAACTCTGAGACATGACGACTGTATCGTATTCTTCCCATTGAAACTCTGATTCACGAATATGAACATTGGGAAATCCTGCTAGTTCTTCACTCGGAGAGTACACTGGGCAATCCTCGAGAAGGTCGCCCTGCTCGATTTCTTCCCCTTTGACAATGCCAAACCATGGATAGCCTTCGTGGCCCATATCCGATGCTCCCGAAATGGCTCTCCTGCGCTACTCCCAAGGGTCCTGTTCCGGAATGGGTCTCGAATGTCCCCGATATTGGAGTTTGACTTTGATCGTTCCAGAACGCTTAGGAGGGGGCGCAGGTTGATAGAAGTCCCAGTCAATTAAGTCACATTGCTCGTCTTCCGATGAAGCTGGATCAGATATGAATTGTAAGATATGCGACAATGTATCATTCGCGAAAGTCTTGGATTCGCTTGTACCCGGCTCCCGAGAAAACAAGATGTAACGTTCCGCGAGTGCGCACTTCGCTCTGATTGCCAAACCAGTAGAAGTTCTGTTTTCAGCTTCATCGCCTGAGGTATCGACTCCCTCGGGGCGTATTACGGAACTCTGTAGAGAATCCTTCAGCAACTGAGAGCGTTCCGTCGGCCAATTCCAGGATTCGAAGGATTCAGTAAATTGACTTGTAGGTGAGTCAATCTGACGTTCTAAAGTGACCACCATTCTGTGTTAGCCCTCCCCTTTTAGAATCAACTCTACTGATCTCATGAAGTGTCGTGACCGTTGCGGGAAATTCTCGATAATGTGCTTCGCACTAGCCAACGGTTCAAGATCGGAAAGATCACTGTGGTAGTTAGCCCGAATGACGATCCCTCCTCGTTTGGCCGGTTTTTCATCTGTTCGAATTCTGCCGGAGTCGCATGAAAGCCGCAGCCGAGAATCTTCAACCTCATAGACGAAATCGATCCCCAGTGTTTTAAGATCGAAAGAATCGCTGTCCCAGACACCTTTTTTGAGAAACCTGTCGATGAGAAAAACCTCGGGGGACGAACAGGGGAGAAATCCTTCCAGGTTCATTCCCACAGCAGTGTATCGGACATGCGGAAGGCTTTGAATATACGTCGATATCAGTTTGTGAATCTGCCAATCGGCGGGGTCTTCTGATGGAGTGGTGTCTATCACTTGCAATTTGTTCAACTCCACCACAAAGAGGATTCCATTGGAATAATGCACTCTTGAATAAGGGGGCGTACAAACAGGAGGTTCTTTGAGCCCCCAGTCTTCATCAACAATACGTTCCTTCGCCAGAAAAGATGGATGTAGAATTGTAGGATTGTGCTCTTCTGCGAGAACCACAATGGATGCATTCACGATTTCCGTTGCCATCTCTTTTGTCATATTCTGTGTTTCCTCGGGGAATTCTCCACCAGTATAAGACGCCGTAGGCTTACGGCAATAGGAGCGTTGTAGAATCCGTACTCGCTATTCCGCGCACCAAGCCTCACGGCCCGAGCATGATGATATCGCCCGGCTTCTGACCGGTGTTGTCTGTTCGAGCTTCCTCAGGAATTTTGTCCTCCGTGAACGGCCCCTCCACAGTCGCAGGATCAAAGTTCATTATCCGATCCGGCCCCGCTGAGACCAGGATGTACGTATTCCCGCGCTTTTCGTAATAATATGGCTCACCCGTCCAAGGGTCTATCGGTATTTCCGTGAGGAATACGATAGGATCTGTTAAATCCTCCAAGCTGTCCGGATATTTGTTGTTATCGACGTAGTACGTTTCAAGGGCGTTCTTGATCGAGCGCATCTCCGCATTTGCCCGCCCCATCCTGGCCTGCATATTCGCCTTATCGAACGACGAAATCAACGAGTGTGCGACGGAGAACGCGGTCAAGACATTCTCCATGCCCGATTCGGAATATGCCCATCGTGTAATACGGTTTTCCTGGACGACTCCGACTTCGACAATGGGATAGGTTTGGTCGGCGAGGAAGGACAGGTCCAGTCCCGCGGGTGCGTTCTCGCCGGACACAGCCTGTTGAAGCCGCAGCATGGTGGAAGTATAGTTCGCGATTCCTCTCAAATCTGTGATGGTGACGAAATGGTTCGGTGGCGGCAGATAGGACAGCGCCCTGCCGTATCGACGGCTGTCCAGAATGGATTCGCCTTCCTCCGGACCTTTCGCGGCGGAAACGTACGCTTCCGCAGAGTTGCTGATAATTAGGTATCCATCACTGGCGCCATAAAATAACTCTTGCCCGAGATTCTTCGCTTGGATGCGTTGAAATTGGACTGACTCGCTCTCTATTTGCTCTGGAGATATTTCCCAAAGAAGGAGGATTTTGGGAACGATCGCCAAGATACTCTCTTCCTCGAGAGTCTGTACCAGAAAGGTAAACTCATCTTCCTCGAATTCGAGCGCCAGCTCGTTTCCGATGGCGGGAAGCAGGTCGTTTTCCAACGAGAAGCCGAGCATGGTTTCGAAGGCTTGAATACCGGTTTGCATGTCGCTTGAAGCCTTCTCGCCAAATACGGTTGCCATGAACTGTTTCCATTGCTCCCACGCATCGCTGAGGGATCCAAGGCTGGTGACCATGATCATATCGGAGGAGGGAGTAAACCGAGCGCCTGCCTCCAGCGCACCCGGTTCGAAAAGAAAGCGAAGCAATCCGTGAATGGGGCCGTCAAAGTCCATGATTTGCTGGCGAAAGAATCCGCGATGCGCCACACTGTATCGCATCAGATACTGGTGGCAGTTATCTACTCCGATTTTGCTCAATACCGTGTCGATATCCACGTCTCGACGACCAGTTTTCACTGCAGCGGTAATGACTTCTCGAATGTCATTGAAATCGATCCAAGCCACCGATAAGTCGTCTTCCTTCTGAAAACCTGCCACGGAGGCGTACGCTTCAGACGCCGGGAACCCGGCGGGTTCCTCGCTGCCTGCCTGATCCAGAAGTTCCGTGATTAGTTTCGGTGGACCGACACATGCCACAGTGAGGCCCGGCATTGTTGCAACGGATACCTCTCCGTCTTCTATTGGAATTGTGGTCACATCCGCTTCGTTATACTTGAAGGTCGCGATCTCGGGCCCCTCGTTGTTGCCGCTCATCATTCGGAATACTTGAATGGCTGAAAGGATCTGTTTTACACGTTCTTCGGGGTCATGCATGGCCAGAACGACGATGGGCAGAACATCGCTGGGGCTCTGGTAGGCTCGTAATGAAGCGCCGACAACCATGTCCTCCTGCATCGCTTCCAGAAGAGTCAACGGATCGATCTGGATTTGACTGACTACATTGTCATTCCACAAAGCGGCCATCTCTTCGCGAAGACTTTGCATTCCAGGGGATTCCCATACCTCGTAGAACGCCGTTACTTCAGCGGCTTCCTTCGCAGCGCTGATATCTTTCACAGCGAAGTAGGCCTGGGTGTCCGGAGGCAGAAACCGGTCCAATTCGGAGATATCTGCATTCCCCAACGAGGCGAAAGAGAGAGCCAAAACGAGGCACGCAATTTGGAAGCCGATTCGCGAAAAGACGGTTTGCATGTTGCACACTCCTATTCAATGTAGGTTACCCTATTGTCCGGTTATGGTGAGTCTTTTACAACTGAAATGGAAGGCGGGACACAATATCGAAGGTCCTACAATCCTATCTCATCCAGATGCTGCAGCAGCTCCTCCGCGCTTTGGTACCCGGTGAGTCGGGCGTCGGGTCGATATTCGCCCTCGGAATTGTAAAACATCAGGACCGGCAGCCCCGGAATGTTGTATTTCTCCTGTAGATGTTCTCGTTCCTCGGTCTCGCGGGTGAAATCGAATTTGATCGTAACGAAGTCCTGTAATCTCTGGACAACGCGCGGATCGCGGAACGTCGTATGATCCAGCTCTTTGCAGGCCAGGCACCAATCCGCCCACACATCGATAATCACCGGTTTGCCTTCTTCCCGCGCCTTTTCGATTCCGGCCTGCTCGTCGTAGATCCAGTCGATGGGGCCTTTTTCGGTCACCGTAAATGCACCGGCGGTGTAATACACGCCAAGGATCGCCAGCATGACTCCGACGAGTTTCAGAAAGCGCTTTGCCGCCGGACCTTTGCCGAACGAGCGATGGATTGCTCCCATCGGTAGTGAAACAAGGATCAAAACGATCCCCACAATCAAACCCGTCGGAACGGGAAGCAGAATCTCGGCCAACCAAGGAAACGCCGACCGGCCGAAATACAAGGCCATGGCGACCAAAATAATGCCGAAGAAGTGTTTGACATTCTCCATCCAGCCTCCGGAACGAGGCAGTTTCGTGAGTGCCCCGGAAAACGTGCCGAGTACGATGAATAGCAGTCCGATTCCCAGAGCGAACACGAACAGCAGCCAAAACCCCAAGAACAGGTTTCGCGTGGCTGCAACATAAAGCAATACACTTCCCAACACCGGACCGGTACACGGTGCGGCAATGATTCCGGCAACCAGGCCCATCATGAACGCACCCGGATACCCCTGCCCGCCGACCGATGACAGCCGATTCTGCAACGAGGAGGGGACGCGGATTTCGTACAGCCCGAACATGGAGAGTGCCAGAAGAATTAATACGGCCATGACAATACCGACAACAATGGGGTTGGCCATGATTGCGCCGAAGACAGCGCCCGTGCTCGCGGCAATTACCCCCAGCGTCGAGTACATCACACAAATCCCGCCGACATAGGTCACCGAGAGCGTGAATGCTTTGAAGCGCGTGGCTTCACGGGCTCCGAAGATGGCAATCGTGACGGGAATCAGTGGATACACACAAGGAGTAAAGCTGGTCAGAATTCCACCGATGAACACAAGAATGAATGCCTGGAAAACCCCCTTCGCCAGTAAGTCGCTTTCGTCCGAAGGGGCGGCGTCCATCGAGACAAACCCCTCGGCCTCCTCTGTGGTGGCGGCACCTGTACCACCGGTGATATGTAGTACGACCGACAATTCGGTCGTTGTCGGAAAATAACAAACCTCTTGCGAACATCCCCGGTGTTCGGTGACGACTTGAGTTTCCACTTCGCCGGAAGGTGCGCTTTCAGTAATTGTAATCGGCACGCGAATAATCACATCTCCGGATTCGTAAACGGGAAGTTCTTTGTTTTCAAATTTGTCGAATTTGATTTTCGGTTCAGGGTAGACAGGTGTATCGACTTGTAGTCCCCCGGGATCGTTCACAGTGACGGATACTGAATCGCGGTAGACGTAATGATCCTCCGCGATGGTGAGGGTGGCCACGATTTCCGCTTCGTCCCCGGGGCGAAGCGTTTCCGCCGGACCGGTCACTGACCATACAAATGCCTCGTCCGGCGTAAGCTCCTCAGACGAGGCGTGAAGAACCGTCAAAAAAACCAGGACGAAAACCAGGTAAATCGGCCGGCGCATCGCGTTCATATTTTTCCTTCCAGAGCCTTGTCGACCACCGCTTTGAATTCTTCGAAGCTCATTTTCCCCGAGTGCTGAAATAGAATCTCTCCGGACCGTCGAAAGATAAACGTCGTCGGCAGCGTTCCCTGCCAGTCGGGAGACACTGTCTCGATCATCTCTTCCTGCTCGCTCAAGTTGATAGCGAACGATGTCAGCCCGGAGCCCTGTTCTTCCAGGAACTGTGGGACTTTGGTTTTGCGATCCTCCTCGGTGTCGCACGAGACCGCCCACAAAGCAATCGCTCTGTCCCTGTATTCTTTCTCCAGCTTAACCAAATCGGGGAACTCTTCCATGCAGGGTACACACCAGGTTGCCCAGAAATTCACAAAAACCAATTCATCATCGGCTTGCGCCAGTGTTTCTTTGAAATTCTCCGGTGTCAGCATCAGGATGGTTTCTTCGGTTTCTTGTTGTTCCGGCGGGGATGGAGACGAACAGGAGAGAAAACTACATACGCAGGCAACAAGGATAGAGAATCGGTTGATTTTGTTCATGCTACGTTCGTTTTCCTTTCGGTCCCCGCAGCAGCTCGCGCGCGTATTTCCGAGACGCTTCGTCCGCACCGAGCATGCGTACCATCTCATCTTCACGGTCTTTTCCGGATAAATACTCTACGATTGTCTTTTGTGTCCCGCGAGTTTCTGTTTTCGTTACGCGGAGGTTTCGTTCGGCGCGTGCGGCGATTTGGGGCAAATGTGTAATACAGATGACTTGTTTTTCTTTCGAGAGGTCTTGAAGTCGCTCGGCGACGATGTCTCCGGTTTTTCCGCCGATTCCCAGATCGATTTCGTCGAAGATCATGGTGGGGACGATATGCGATTTGCCGAGGACGTATTTGAGTGCAAGCATAATGCGTGAAATCTCGCCCCCGGACGCCACATCGCGCAACGGACGCAGGGGACGATCCGGAATGGTCGAGAGCAGGAACTCAATTTCGCTTGCACCGCCGGGGCCCAAGCGTACTTTTCCCAGCTTGCCCGCATCGATTCCCTCCGGATCGGTTTGTGGCTCGACAGAAACCTCAAACCGTGAACCTTTCATTCCCAGGTGAGCCAATTCTTTCTCAATGTTCTTGGCGAGTTTTGCCCCGGCTCGTTTCCGCTCGTCGAAAAGCCGCTCCGCCAGGTTCCCGATTTCGTTTTCGATTCGATCGAGTTCCTTTTGTGTTTGTTGGATTTCCTCGTCCCGGTTTTCGATTTGGGCGAGCTCAGCGCGTGCCTCCTCAAGATATGCAAGGATTTCGTCAACGCTGCCGCCATATTTCGACTTCAGATTTTGGAGCAGGTGTTTACGATTATGAAGTTCCTCGAGGCGGCCGGGTTCGAATTCAATGCCCTGGGCATAGCTGTTGAGTTCGCGGGAAAGTTCTTCGAGTTCGGTCAGCGGGCCGACCCAGGCCTCGTGGACCTTCTTGAGACTTTCGTCCATTCGGCTCATTTCTTCGAGAACGGTGTGGAGTTCGTTTAACTGGTCCAAGACCGCAGGACCGTTCTCTTCACCTTCGTACAGAGTTGTATAGACCCGGGAAGCGCGTTCAGCCAATTGTTCCGCGTGTTGGAGGATATTGAGTTCGCGGTTGAGTTCCTCGTCTTCGCCCGGAGCGAGGTTCGCTGCTTCTATCTCATTGATCTGGTAGCGCAGATGATCTTCCCGCCGGCGCCGTTCGCGTTCATCGCCTTCGAGTGCCGCAAGCTGTTCGCGAAGGTCCTGCCAGGCTGCATATTTGTCCGTATACTTGGACGGAAGCGAGTCCTTCACGCCGTACCGATCCACGAGGGCCCGGTAGGTTGTACGCCGGAGGAGCGATTGGTGCTCGTGTTGGCCGTGAAGATCCACAAGAATCGCTCCAAGCTCTTTCAGCACACGAACAAGAGCCGAGCTGTTGTTCACGAAAATTCGACTGCGTCCGTCGGTGGACACCGTTCTTTTTACGACGAGTACGCCTTCTTCTTTCGGCAGTCCCGCAAGATCCAGTACTGCATGGACGAGGTCTTCCGCAGGAGATTTCTTCGGAAACTCGAACGCTCCTTCAATCACCGCCTCCGTGCCGTTCGAACCCACCAGGTCGGCGCTGGCGCGTTCGCCAATCAGTAATCCCAACGCCGCGAGAACGATCGACTTTCCGGCCCCCGTTTCGCCCGTCATCACATTGAGGCCGGACGAGAACTCGATCTCGGCCTGATCGATCAGCACGATATTTTGTATGTTCAGATGGCGTAACAAGACCGAACCCCATCCCAGATGTAGTTTTTGACGGTACCGGAGATTTTACAGAGACAGTCAGAGCCGAGTAATGTTTCCTACCGGAACTGGAGACAGTCGGTTTCTTTCTTCTCTTCTGTGAGATAATATACCAGCTGTAAAGTCACAAGTTTTGTGATCGGGCGAATGCACGAGGAAATCCTCCGGAAGATAAGAGAAGCGGCCGAAAAGAGAGTGCTATTCCTGCCTCATGCTGTCAGGCAGATGGCCAGGTCGGATCGAATGATCTCAAATTGTGAAGTAGAAAACGTGGTGAGAATGGGTAACGTAATTGAGGATTGTCCAGACAATAGTCGGGGGCATAGCTGTCTCGTTTTGGGATTTGGTGTCGAAGATCGCCCCATTCACGTTGTCTGTTCGCCGAAGAACGAGTACCTTGCGATAATCACAGCCTATATCCCAGACGAACGGCGATGGACTCGCGATTACAGGATGAGGTCATGATAATGGAGTGCATTCATTGTAAAGGTCAGATGGAGAAGGGAACGGCACCTTTCACGATCGACCGAAACGGGTATCACGTGCACTGGGACGCTGTACCTGCTTGGGTTTGTACTCAATGCGGCGAGGCGTACTTCGAATCCCGGGAGGTCGATCTGATTCAGAACGCCCTTGCTGAGCTGGATCGCCAAAGCGAAGCGTTGACGTGTTCTGGGAATAACGGATGAGCACGGCGCTTCTCGATGTCCACTCTTTCAAAATCGTTCTCCCATCAAGCCACTTCGCCCTTCGTGACTTTCATAAACACTTCTTCCAGATTCGCGGGTACTTCCCGGAAGAACAGGACCGGCGCGCCGCGATCCAGCAGCTGTTTCTGAAGAGACGGAATCTCGCGAATATCCCCGGCGTATTCCAGCCGAATGATCGTTCCCAACATCTCGACATTCTGTACCCCCGGATGCTCACGACACACTGCTTCCGCCTCCGGGTATTCCTCCAGCATTTCCACTTCCAAAACCATGTTCTCTCGAACCTGGCTGAGGATCTGTCTCACTTCACCGGCGGCCAAAAGTACCCCACGTTCCATAATGCCGATCTTGTTGCAGCAGTCGGCCAGTTCGGAGAGAATATGCGAGGAGATAAAGATGGTTTTTCCCATCCGCTGGAGTTCTTTGAGCAATTCCTTGATATAGTGGCGGGCGCGTGGGTCGAGCCCCGAGGCGGGTTCGTCGAGAATCAGGACTTTTGGGTCGTGCAGCAACGTTTTGGCGAGACAGAGACGCTGTTTCATGCCGCGCGACAATCCCTCGACGAAATCGTCCTGTTTGTTCTCCAGATCGAGCAGCTGAATCACATCACGGATAATATCCCGCCGCTTGTTTTTCTTGATGCTGTATGCGGCGGCGAAAAAATCGAGATACTCCCACACTCGCATCCCTTCGTACACGCCGAACGAGTCGGGCATGTAGCCGATTGAGTGACGTACCTTCATCGGTTCTCGGGTGACGCTGTGCCCGTCGATCCACGCTTCCCCGAAGGTCGGTTTCAGCAACGTAGCAAGAAACCGGATCGTTGTTGTTTTGCCGGCGCCGTTGGGGCCGATGAACCCAAAGATGTCCCCCTGTTCCACGGTCAAACTGAAGTCCTTCACCGCCGTCAGATCGCCATAGCGCTTGGTGAATTTATGAATTCGTATCATGGGGTTCCTCGTGGGTTTTTCTTACAGGATTCCACCGCCTCCGGCGGAGCCGGGGTATTCCACATCCAGTTCGATTTTCAGGGAATCTTCCGTAATCTCAATGGTTTCCTCCGAAGGATTCTCGGCACGGATGAACAGGCTTCCGCTTCGAAGCTTGACATACATATGCGGATCCCCGATATCATCACCGGTCACGTTTCCCGAATCCGTTAATTTCCACTGAATCGGTCTCCACTCCTTTGTGTGGGTGTTGCGTATATAGAAAACAGGGAAATCGTCGGGGTCGCTGATGGGGCGTCCGCGCGGACGCTGTGAAGGGAGTCTTCCGCGGAATCTCTGCGGCTCCGGGCCTTGATAGCGGAGTTCTCTTACGACAGGTGTGATTCGAAGCCCCCGAACCTGTGCACCGCGTACATTGAAATCGGTGAGCATCGCGTATTCAATCGATTCTTCTGACGATATCTGATAGGTCTTATCAAGACTCGGGGCGACAAACGGCGTTCCGGTCGCGAAAAGACTTTCGAAATGCCAGCTGTCAGACGGAATCGTGAAGACACCTCTCGGCCAACTGTAGGTGTTGAATAATACCGCGAGAAGCGCTCGGCCGGTCTCCTGATCGACAGGTCGCCCCAGCTCCGGACGAAGCAGCAATCTGTCGACATCCCCGGTGACAAGCGAAAACCGTCTTCCGAAGGGATCGGCATCCAGCCAATACCGATAGACGACGCCAAGATCCAATTCCCACCGTCGTGGCCGAAATCGCCGCCGACCCACGTTGAAAATCTCTTCCTCCACCTGTTCGGCGTCATAGGGCTGAAACGACTCCGGTATCGAGCACGTGTCGCCCGATTCCAGCCGTCTGCCAAGATTGTACCGGCGATCCATTACGTAAAGCGTCGGTCTGCGGATGGTGTACGGCGTTTGGTTTGCGATTTCGCCCCGCAAGCGGGAGCCTTCCCAGCGAAGGTCAATCTTCAGCCCTTTCCCCATCTCCGTATTGTGCGCCGCCTTGACGACTCGTTGCGACCAATGGTGGATAAGGACATCCTCGATTACTGTTGTGTCTGGACCGTACTGCACCGACAACGAATCAACCGGAGATACGGATAGAGCTGTGCTCTCCGTGTTCATCTCTGTGACGACCAACGGGAACACGTCACGATTTGCGAATTTGACGTTGTACCAACTTCGGACCGGCGAGTAGATCGACATGTACGATGTCGAGCGCCCATGCGTACTTTCAGGAAACGTCTCGATCACACTGAGTTCTGTGTAGCTTACTGCGCCGCGCTGGTAGATCGCGCCGATGTAGTATGCCGCGACGCTGAAAATGATTGCCCAGACCGGAACCATGAGCCAGGCCCATTCCAGCCTCTTGAGTCGGCGAAAGACAAGATAGTTCAGTGGAACAACCAGAATGATGTAAAGTCCCAAAAAACCGGCGATAAACCAGGCACTGGGCAATTCCGCCTGCAGCTGGGATCGCAGAAGGTAGGAGACTGTCGGATCCATTTGGGTTGTGACAGAAACCGGCAGACTGCCCAATCCAGCCAGCAGAATATCCCACAGGTGAAGCGAGGTCGGTTCCGCGGCGAACAGACCGGTTTGCGGCTCGAAGGCACAATAGATCACCGAGCCCGCACCCCACTCGGCTTCGAGAGCGACAGGAATATCGCCGCACCGCAATAGGACTCTCGGATTCAACGATTCCAGGACCCGGCCGACAGAAATCACAAGCGGTCGCTGTATCGGCTCGGGCTCGTGCAGCGCCGGTCCTTCGAAAAGGCGACCCGCTGCCAAGGTTTCGGTTCCTGTGAGATCGATAGGAAGATACTCGCTCCATGGCGAATCAGCCAGCTCCTGCCGTAACGACCCAACGAACACGACAAGCCGCCCACCCATGGTCAACCATTGCCGAAATGCGGCAAGTTGCTCGGGCTGAACGGGGGGATCGGATGGACCTCTCGCCCAGACCAATGTGTCCAGACCCTGGTAGGCGATCCATTCCGACGGCAGGTTTCGTGGCTGTGTATACAGCATCCGCCGCGTCGTGCCTTCTTCCGCGAGCTCATCCCATACCGTCCCCATGAAATCGAGACTGTCGCGCTGGTCGGTAAGGGCGGCTACGATTTCGAAATTATCATCGAGCGGTGGGGCGGCCAGTTGTCCGAGCACGAATTCTTTGTCGTCATAGTCCAGCCGAACCTGCACCTCAACGCCCTCCCCCGAGAGAAACACAGACAATCGATAGACCTTTCTCGATCCCGTGGGCAGGTCCACGGGGCAGGAATAGGTCATGTCTGTGGCGAGTTCCCCGTAGAAGACCTGTGCGACGAGTTGCCCTTTGATCGGGTCGCCGTTGTTTTCAAGCAGGGCGGAAACAGGAGTCCAGGAATTCACTCGTCGAATGGGTAGGTCCGGATCGAATCCCAGAACGAGTGTTGTTTGTACAGGAAGGTCTTCTTGTTCTTCGGGCTGGGTAGCGCCCTGAACGCCAAGAGCAACCACACATCCCAGCACCACCAGTCGCGCAAGAAGCAGGAGGGTTCCGTTTGCAGTCATCGATTTCCAGAGACCTGTGAACGGATCGGACGTTGGCACATTTCACCCCGCCGCGTATCTGCACTTTGCAGTTAGGGTAGTCTGATCTTGCTTCTCTGTCAGCAGATCATAACCTCGTTTCGCCGCCTCGTGCAGGGAGAGGATTTTTTCCGGCGCTGGAACTCCCATTCGTCGGATCAGAAACGGCATTCCCTCCGGCTCCATCGCCCGGTTTGGTACTCTAGAGATGCCCTGTCCGATCTGTGGGGATCCAGGGAGGGCGAGGTCCAGGGAGGGCGAGGCTCCCGCCGAGCCGACGGCCGGGAGAAGCAAACTTACATCATTCGAAGCAAGCAGGTGAATCGGAATGCCCTTAATGGTTCTGCCGGGATTTTCCAAAGTCTCTAAGGACGACCTGCGGGGGCCGGTCACGTCCTGGCCGGTCTTTTCTCGCGAGGTAAAAGGATTTCTTCGCAGCCGGAAGGCTTTCTGGTGTCTCTTTCTCTTTCTGACAGGCTTGCTTCTTTTCCTTCTGGATAGCTGGGGGCGGTTTGCAGGAGCGTGGATACTGGGCGAGACGCAGTCCATAAATCCCTCCCTCGCGGGCAAACTCTTGTTCCACAATCTTGCACGGGGCCAACTCTTTATCCTCACCATTTTGACACCGTTTCTGACAGCGCCCGCTATCGCGGGAGAATGCGAACGGGGAACGCTTGGTCTTCTTGTTTCGTCTCCGGTGAGTCTCTCGCGGATTCTCTTCCAGAAACTGGTCTCCTCGATGGCGTTCCTGGTTCTGCTGCTTTTGGGTGCCGCGCCGGTGATGGCGCTTTGTTTTCTAGCAGGAGGGCTGTCCGGTCAGGAAGTCGCGGGGGCATACATTATTTTGATTTCGGCGTCGTTGTTGTACGGTTCGGTTGGACTTTTCTGCTCGGCTTTTTTCCGACATGTTTACGAGGTTTATCTTCTTGCATTCGGCCTGATTTTCTTTTTTGCGATCATTCTTCCCTATCATGCCTCGGTGTGGCACTACATCACAAAAATGAGTTGGGAGAACCGGCCGGGAGTTCTGGGGGATTGGGACTGGTTCAGCCCGTTTGCCGCGCTGGGACATTTGCTGTTCCCTGAGACATCCGCCCGAACATGGGGTTTACCGCTGCGGGTATTTGGGATCAACGTACAATCTTCGGGTCCCGGACAGGGCGAATTCCTGTTGGGAGGGCCGGTTTTGAGTTTCGCGCTTATCAGTGGAACGATCGCGCTTGTGTGTTTTGCCGTTGCCCGGTGGCGGATGTGGCATGTGGTTGAAGGTCCGGGACCGCGTAAGGAGAGTCTGGAGGAAATTCAGGAATCGTCATCGTTCGTGAATGAAGATGTCAAAGCGCGCGGTGTTGCGGTAAAGAGCGGGATGTTCGATGAAGACCACAATCCCGTATACCTGTTGGAACAACGGGTTCAGTGGTTGGGACACATCGATGTGATGCTGCGGCTGCTGTATGTCGCCTTGATGATCTCGATCATCACTTTACCTTTGGCGTCCTTCAAAGGTTCATGGTTGTTTCTTTCGCTGCCGTATCTTGCCGCCGCATTGTTCACCGTTCCACTGGCCGCGACCGCGGTGTCTTCCGAATATGAGAGAAATACACTGGACATGTTGCGGGTGACCATGCTCACACCGCAGAATATTCTTCTTGCCAAATATCGCACCAGTTTTCTTTCGAGTTTGATCCTGGCGTTGACTCTGTATCTGCCGGGAATGGTTGTTGTGATGATCGCGGCGTGGTTCGATTATGACGTTGATTTGATCGCTCGATTCAGCGACCTTGTCGCGCTGATGTTCTATCCTCTTCTGTTAATCAGTTCGTTGTTTTTTTATACGTCGATCAGTCTTTATTGCTCGGTAAAATATCCCAAGTCGAATGTCGCGCTGCTGGTTTCGTCGTTGCTGGTGTTGGGATTTATTCTTGTCCCTCTTTTTTGTGTCCATCTTTTTTCCGGCGAAGCGCCGTCCAATTGGAATGATTCGGGGGAGTCGATGGTAAGTCTGCTCTCGTCGTCATGGGGTACGCTTCCTTTTATTTTGGCGAGTCCACTCACGATTATTTCTTCACTTTTTCCCAGCGGAAGCATCAATCTAATGGGGTTACGGCTTTCCCATCCATTTACCGAGGTGGCAGGCGCTGGAATCCTATTTTTGCTCGTTCATTGCGTTCTTGTGGTTCTCGCGGGTTGGTGGCTCTTGCGCCACGCTGCCCGGACACTTGTGGAAACTTCGGAAACCTATCGAGCGGCGTGAGGTGGGAATTCGTAAATGCCGGCGGACTCTTTGAATACACGCTTCCAATTTGGGTGCTGATATGATGTCCTCGGAGCAGAATGTAGAGCAACCACGGAGGCGCAAAGTGACCACAGCTCTCAGTATCATTGTTCTTTTGATTGTTTTGTATTGGGCGCTGCGGGCATTCGAGCGTGTCAATCTGTATATTCCCTCCCGAACACTCGACGCCAAGCCCAGCGATATCGGTCTTACCTATACCGATGTGAGTTTGACTGCCGAGGATGGAGTGAAAATCCATGCCTGGTTTATTCCAAGCGAAAATGCATCCGCTACTTTGCTTTTCTGTCATGGGAACGCCGGGAACATCAGTCATCGTCTGGAATCCATCCGTCTTTTTCACGAATTAGGATTAAATGTTTTGATTTTCGACTATCGCGGGTATGGGCGGAGTAACGGTCGTCCGAGTGAAGAAGGAACCTATATGGATACGCGGGCGGCGTTTGATTATGCAAAAACCACATCCGATCAAGTTGTGATTTTCGGCAGGTCGCTTGGGGGTGCTGTGGCGGTGGATTTGGCGTCGAAAGTCGACGATGCGGCGGCATTGATTGTTGAGAGCAGTTTTACTTCGACAATCGCGGTGGGCAAAGAGGTTTATCCGTTTTTGCCGGTCTCTTGGATTGTGACCATGCAGTATGATTCGCTGTCCAAAATCCCGCGTGTTGTATGTCCTGTGCTTGTTATTCACAGTCCTGAAGATGACATCATTCCTTATCACCACGGCCAAGCGCTTTTCGAGGCTGCTTCCGAACCGAAGATGTTCCTGGAAATCACCGGCGGTCATAACGGCGGCTTCATCGATTCGGGAGAAGTCTATACCGACGGAATTCGCCGGTTTCTGGTAGAGGCAGGCCTAAAAGGAGACCCATCATGACACATGGCCGACGAGAGTTTCTTCGACAATCGATATATGGGGCTGCCGGTACGGCGCTCGCAGGGTGCGGGTTTCAGAACGTCCGCACAAGCGCGGGAAACGGGAAACCCTATAACGTCCTTTTTATCGCCATCGATGATTTGAACGACTGGACCGGCTGTCTGGGCGGTCATCCCGATGTCAAAACCCCCAACATCGACCGTCTGGCGCAACGCGGTGTGTTGTTCACACGGACCTATTGCTCGGCCCCGGCATGCAACCCGTCACGCGCCAGCCTCTTGACCGGGATTCGTCCATCCACCTCCGGGGTCTATACCAACCGACAACCCTGGCGGCCGGTGATGCCCGACGCGGTCACACTTCCGCAGCACTTCAAAGACCACGGATACAAGGTGTACGGACGCGGAAAGATATTCCATGGCCGCTATTCGCAGGACGAAGACAGCTGGCACAAATATATTCCAAAAGGAGGCGACCCGCAGCCGGAAAACAGACCGGTGAACGGTATCCCCAACACCGCCCATTTCGACTGGGGGCCGGTCAATGTCTCCGATGAAGAAATGGACGATACGAAAGTCGTCCGGTGGGGGATCGACTTCCTACAGCAGGATCACAGCAAACCGTTTTTCCTCGCCTGCGGGCTGTTTCGCCCGCACCTGCCGTGGTATGTCCCTCCGGAGTACTTCGACCTCTATCCGCCGGAAGAAATCACACTCCCGAATGTGAACGAGGACGATCTGGACGATGTGCCTCCAGCGGGTAGGAGAATGGCCAGGCTGAAGGATCATAAGAACGTTACCGAGACCAACAACTGGCGAAAAGCGGTTTCCGGCTACCTGGCTTCGATCTCCTTTACCGACACAAATGTCGGCAGGCTTCTCGACGCGCTGGACAGGAGTCCCTATGCGGATAACACGATTATCGTGTTATGGGGCGATCACGGTTGGCACCTGGGCGAGAAACTGCATTGGCGGAAATTCGCACTATGGGAAGAGGCAACTCACTGTCCCTTGATTATTTCGGTACCGGATTCGAGACGAAAAGGCAAACGTTGCGAACGGACGGTCACATTGCTCGATATCTACCCGACACTGTCTGATCTATGCGGTCTCACACCCAGAACAGTATGGGAAGGCGCCAGCCTGGTTCCATTGCTCGACAACCCGCGCGCCGAATGGGACCGCCCGGCCCTCACAACCCACGGACGCAACAACCACAGCGTTCGGTCGGAGCGATGGCGGTATATTCGGTACGCGGACGGCACGGAGGAGCTGTACGATCACACCAACGATCCGCTGGAGTGGACCAACCTCGCGGATCAGCCTCGCTATCGAGATACCAAGGATGAACTTGGGGCCTGGTTGCCGAAGGTCAATGCGCCCAACGCGCCGGACAGGGATCGGTGATCTGGTCTGTAGACACTATTGATGGTACCCCAAAAAGTCAGGAGCAGTCTTCTCCCTCTCCCACTGGGAGAGGGCCGGGGTGAGGGAGTATTGCATTTACCTGCACACCCCTCTCTAGTCGATGTGGCCCTGTCAGTGCAGGAACCCTTTGCTGGTAAACAATTTGCTGTCTTCCACGAACCAATTGAACAGTCATGACAACCTTGTTCAATGCAATAATCGCCCCTCACCCTACCCCTCTCCCGGGGGGAGAGGGAACTTTCGGTACCAATCTCAGACTTTCTGCGACGCCATCGCTATTGGTGGGTGGTTGCAGTACCCAGAATCACGCGGAGGACGTTCAGCACACCCGGTGTCTCGCGATGTCCGCTGCCGTAGCCGACCTGATCCACACGGAATTCCGTTGATGTCCGTTCTTCCCCCAGCGTGGTTACGATGGCTGCGCCTGTCGGTGTTGTAAGCTCCGCGTCCACGTCCAGGTAGCGCAGTGTGCTTCCTGTTACGAGATTCAGGACGGCGGGTGCGGGTACTGGGATGATTCCATGGGCGGATTCCACTGTGCCCCGGCCGGTGACCA
Organism: uncultured bacterium; assembly: GCA_964612675.1. Classification (GTDB taxonomy): domain Bacteria; phylum Hinthialibacterota; class Hinthialibacteria; order Hinthialibacterales; family JAKPRU01; genus CAZTDD01. Next base: position 51,685 of record CAZTDD010000013.1, on the reverse strand, counting down.
GAGGCGAATACAAGATTTGCTCGGGCGCGAAATATTCGATTCCAATACACGTGCCGACAATGTCGACAATCGCATCAACCGCCCCGACTTCGTGAAAATGGACTTTGTCGGGGGTGGTTCCGTGGACTTTCGCTTCCGCCTCGGCAAGCCGCTCGAATACACCGAGGGCTCGCTCCTGGATCGTTGATGGAAGGCCGCTTTTCTCAATAATCGACCGCACGTCACTAAGATGCCGGTGGTGGTGATCGGCCTGAGTCAGTTTGACTGCGGCCCGGCTGGCCTCTATCGCGCCGACTGTACACGGTACTACCTCGATGCGAAAACGGTCGTCAAGCCCCAATTGAGACAGTTGAGAGGTTAAGATGTCGAGAGGCAGCCCCAGATCCACCAGACCGCCCAGGCACATATCTCCGCTGACTCCGCCCACGGACTCGAAAAAGAGAATGCGCGAAGAAATGCGGGTTTCGGATTGGTTTTCAGACATCTTCGAGGTATCCTCTCCAGTCGGCATCGGCCAACATTACCTTGTTAAACTCTGTGGCGCAATACTGGGACAAGTTGCTTCTGGTGCCAAGACTACGGTCGATGTTGTATCGTTAGTGTCAGACGACGCGGCGAAGAACCTGCGGAGTATTTGATGCAAAGTCGTCAGCCGCTTTGGATCTGCGCAGTTTTGACGGGGTCACAAAAAGTCTAAGTTTGGTATCGGAAGTTCCCTCTCCCCCCGGGGAGAGGGGTAGGGTGAGGGGCGATCATTGCATTGGATTCGCGTAGTATGATTATCTTGTGTGTTCGCCAGAGACGGCAAATGAATCAGCGGTAAAGGGTTTGGATGATGACAGGGGTCTGTCACACACAAAGGAACGTCAGCGGATAATGCAACGTCCCCTCACCCCGGCCCTCTCCCAGAGGGAGAGGGAGAAGAACTCCGCCCGACTTTTTGCAACGCCATCAGTCTTGCGGGATCTGCTCAGTCTTGGGGGAAAGGATGAACCTGTTCCTCCCCCGAAGATCGGGGGAGGTTAGGAGGGGGTTGAGAGCCGTTTCGCTCACTCCTTTGCCGCACAGTCAAGACTGGGGTTCGGGTGGGTTTGATCGACAAGCACCGGTTCTGCTACGGATATTTTTGAAGGAGTTCAGAAATGAAACGACTAACCGTTATGGCGATGACTTTTACCGCTCTCTTGGGCCTCTGTACTTTGAAGAGCACCGCACAGGAATGGCGCGGTTCCTGGATATGGTGTGAAGCCGAACCTGCACCGAAGAATTTTTACGCGTATGCGCGAAAACGATTCGAAATCGCGGGCGAAATCGCCTCGGCTACGTTGCGCATGACTGCAGACAGCCGCTATATCTGCTATGTCAACGGCGCTATCGCCGGACGCGGCCCCATCCGCAGCGACCCGCGCTGGCAATCCTATGATGAATGGGATATCGCTCCCTACCTTACAAATGGTTGGAATGCGATTGCCGTATTGGTCCATCATTACGGCGAGTCCACATTCTCTTACATCCAGGGCCGTGGGGGGTTGATCGCCGACGGTGTTGTTCAACTCCGGGACGGCTCGAGAATCGACATCGCGACTGACATGACGTGGAAATTCATGCCCGCGACGGCATGGGCTCGCGATATTCCACGGATGAGCATCCAACTTGGCTACAGCGAAATCTACGATGCCCGCAAAGATCCACCGACATGGAATACCGTAGGATTCGACGATTCGCATTGGCCCAATGCGCAATTGATCGGGCCGCATCCGCAGGAACCTTGGCCTCGGCTTGTCGCGCGCGAGATTCCGTCCTGTACGGAAGTCACCGTCCCTCCGCGCGAAGCGAGGTCTGTCAACAACGTTATCGCCGGGGAGGAACAGTTCCACTTCGATTTCGCTTCCATGATTTCCCCGGATGAATGGGGGGGCGCATACGCCTATACCGAGGTGTATTCCGACGCACAGCGGCAAGTGGAAGCGGTGGCGGGCAGCGATGACGGTATTCGCGTTTGGATCTCCGGGAAACCCGTCATTGAGCTGAATCTTACACGCACCGCGGAACCTGATCAGGATCGAGCCACAGTGATACTGGAACCCGGCTGGAATCCGATTCTCGTCAAAGTGACACAAGCCGAGGATGCGTGGGAGCTCTATTTTGGACTGAAAGGCGAGGGAGCCGAGCGCCTCAAATTCTCCTCGACCCAAGATTTGGGCGAGAATCGCCCTGTTTGGCATATCCTTGGACCGTTCGATAACGAAGGCAACATCGGGTTCGATGTTGTTTATCCTCCGGAAGTGGAAATCGATTTGTCCGCTACATATGTGGGTAAAGGAGACAACAATATCACCTGGCAGCGTCACGTTGTGCCGGAGGAATCGCAACACCCGGCAGTACAGATGTCCCGTGCGAAAGTCATCGAGAGACAACGGGGCGATGTTCAGAAAATCAATCTGTCTCTTACAGAGGACGGCGAGGCGATGATCCAGTCCGATTCCGAGATGGGAATCTCCCTGGTCTATGATTTTGGCCGGGAGGTGTTCGGCTATCCCGAAATCGATATCGCCAACGCCCGCGAAGGGACGCGCATCGATATTGGATACAGCGAAGCGTTGACTGAAGACGAGCGAGTCGATCCCTACACATCGGGTGTCCTCTACGCCGACCGATACATCTGCCGCAGTGGTCCTCAGTCTTTCCGCACGTTTGAAAAACGGGCTTTTCGTTATCTCCGATTGGATATCCACAACACCCAGGACTATCTCCGGCTCAAGTCAGTGAAGATTCATCTTTCGACCTATCCGGTGACTATGCGAGGGAATTTTTCATGCTCCGATCCACGGCTGGATTTGATCTGGCGAATCGGTGCGTACACAGTGCAGCTGAATATGGACGACGCCTATACCGACTGTCCGTGGCGTGAACGCGCGATGTGGTGGGGCGATGCGTGGATCGAGATGATTTGCAATTACTATTCTTTTGGTGACGTTTTACTTGCCCGACGCGGCATGCGCCTGATTGCCCAGTCTCAGCAAGAAGACGGTCGCACAATGGGTGTTTATCCGACGGACTGGGACGGTGGGTTTCTGCCGGATTACATGCTCATTTGGATTATGAGTATCTGGAACGACTATTACTGGACCGGCGACGACACGTTGATCCGGGAGCTGTTTCCCGCGGTGCAGAAAACGCTGAAGTGGTTTGAAGAATATGTCGATGATGAAGATCTTGTCGCGGATGTGCCCGGGTGGGTGTTTATCGATTGGGCGGACATCGACAAAGCGGGGGAGTGCGCCGCATTGAACGCGTTTTATTATAGGGCGCTCAGGGACGCCGCCGCGATGGCCGAGTTGCTGAATGATTCATCAGCCCGCAGGGACTACGAGAAACAGGCCGGACGAGTGAGGAAAGCCTTTGACCGTTTCTGGGACGACGACAAGGAGGTTTATTGTGACGCCCGGCGCGGCGATGAACTCAGCGAGACGGTCAGCCAACACACAAATGTTCTCGCGATTCTGTTTGGGATTGTCGACGAAGACGATGTTCCAGGCATACTGGAGTATTTCCTCAACCCTGAAAACGATGTTGTAGAAGTTGGTACTCCTTACTTTTCCTTCTATTTGTTGAAGGCTCTCTATCTCTCTGGGGAAGCCGAACAGGCGCTGGGTTATATTCGCGACCGATGGGGCATGATGTTGGAGGCGGGAGCGACAACGTGGTGGGAAACATGGAAACCTCAACCCTCCTACTGCCACGGCTGGTCGGCGGCCCCGACCTACTATCTGCCCGCTCATGTGGTCGGTATTCGTCCGACGTCTCCGGGATGGAGGACAGCCGTCATCGAACCCAACCTGTACGACCTGAAACACGCTACGGCCAGCGTGCCGACTCCACTCGGCGACATCTCAGCGAAGATAACGCACCGGCAGGGCGGTTTCATCATTGGCGTGGAACTGAAATGCCCGGAAGGAAGTGAAATTACGGTCGCTTTCCCTTTGGATGAGATCACGGCGGAGCCGAGGGTTCTGATCGACAGAAAAGAGGAAGTCCCGGACTATATCGAAGAAGACGGCGAAGAAAACGGCCGCCTTCTGTATGTGGTGACCGGTCCGGCGATGGTTCATCTCGGACTTCAAAATGTACCTAGATAAGACTGCAGGGAGTGTTTTCTGAGGAATCCGGCTCGATGTCGAATAGCCGTTCAAGCCGAGTCATTCGAATAGTGTCAACAACGAGAGGATTGGGTTTCTCAATCCGGAATCCTGTCCCCCGGGAAGCCGCATAGGCTTGTATGTCGATAAGACAGGCGAGTCCGGAGGAGGACATTCGCTCGACACCCGATAGATCGAGTACGACTCGGTCTTCCAGCTGCACACTTCCCACATACGCTCTCAATTCCCGCCCTTCTTCGTAGCCGAACGGCCCGGATAGCTTCAAAACCAGGATACTATCCGTCAACGACGACTTTACGGAGAATCTACTTGAAACGGGTACCATGTTCGTTGGTAGGGAACGGCACGGAAAACCAACCGCCTTCATTTGCTCGAAAATCAACCGGCTAACGACGAACCGGTAATTTTCCAGCCGCCATCTTCTTTCTCTAAAGTATAGTTGAGCTTGAACTTACTGACGATGTCCGATTCCGCAACCTTGATGTCGGCCCATACCCCGCGGACCGTCGCGTGGCCATTGGTTACATCGATCTGCATGTCGTCCAGGATGAACGTGGCGTGATTCTCGGGATTCTGTTGCCACAGACGGACATAATGGAGCAGCTGTTCCTTGTTTTCACCGTTAGCGCCATACCAGTTTTCAGAAAGAAGCGGCTCAATGGCATCCGCGTCGAATGTGGACCACCCTTCAGCCCATCTCTGCATAATCTGGGCGATTTGTTCCTTTTCGGACGGACCGGTCTTCAAGAAACCCCCGCCACCACAGCCGACAAAGGAGAAAAGAACAACACCAACGACGGCGATTGACAGAAAAGAACCCTCTTTCTGGCGGGGGATTGAGAGACCATTTCTTGGCAATATGTAACTTTTTATGGCCTTATGCATTGTATTAAACATACAACATCCTCCGGCGGGCAGGCAATCCAGTTAAATTCCTGTCCATTGATCATTAAACCGTTGTGACGCCGCCCGCACGCTACGTTATACTGTCCAATGCGTTTCTTTCATCCCCCTGCTGCGCTCCGGCAGTACTCTCCGCTTCCTCCCCCGCTGCCGGAGCATTTTTTTGCCATGTTCCATATTCGGGTAACAGTACGTTCCTTTAACGTGGGGGTCAAGGGATTTCTGATAGCCATGTGAAATGCTCAAGAAGTCTTAACGCGAGGGGTCGAGCTTGAATCGCGCCTGTCTAAAGTAGTACCGTTTCAAACCATGCAAGCCAAACCAAAACTCGAAAACGTCCGAAATATCGGCATCATTTCTCACATCGATGCCGGAAAAACCACGACCACCGAGGGATTTCTCTATCTCACCGGGCTTGTTCCACGCCGGGGACTCGTCGACGAAGGAACGACAGTGACCGATTTCGACGAGATCGAGCGAGAACGAGGCATCACGATCCAGTCTGCGACGGTCCAATGCGACTGGAAAAACTGCCACATCAATTTGATCGACACCCCGGGCCATGTCGACTTCACTGCTGAGGTGGAGCGGGCCCTTCGGGTGCTGGACGGCGCGGTGATGGTTTTATGTGCCGTGGGTGGAGTGGAGCCTCAAACGGAGACGGTTTGGAACCAGGCGCGGCGGTATCATGTTCCCTGTGTCGCATTCATCAACAAGATGGATCGCATCGGCGCCAACTATGACCATGTCATCGAGGGAATGCGCACAAAACTGGATGCCGTCCCCCTTCCTCTGATGATTCCAATCGGCGCATCGAGCGATTTCGAAGGCGTCGTCGATCTGTTTGAGATGCACCGTGTTGCATGGGCTCCCGATAGCGCGGATGAAGAAAAAACTCCGTTAACGGAGAATGACGAACTCTCTATGACCGCCGCTGAAAGGCGCCAGGCGACAATCGAGACTCTGGCCGATCATGACGATGCGTTCGCCGAGGTCTTCCTGGAAGAGAAAGAGATCACGAGAGAGATTTTCTATTCAGCCGTTCGCCGCGCGTGTATCGCGTGCCGGGTGATTCCGGTGTTGTGCGGTTCCGCGCTGAGCCTGCGAGGGGTGCATCGCGTGCTCGACGCCGTGGCCGATCTGCTTCCTTCGCCGCTCGAAATACCCCCTGTAGTCGGGATTCATCCCAAAACCCGCAAGAAAGAAGAGCGAACAGCCGATCCCAAAGGACCGGTCGCCGCGCTGGCCTTCAAAACAGTCTTCACAGGCTATGGAAAGACGACTTATCTACGCCTCTATTCCGGTTTGATGAAAAAAGGGCAGCGGTTACTGAATACTACAACTGGAAAACGAGAGAACATCGGCCCCATCTTCTTCGCACAGGGCAAGAAACGCGCTCAAGTGGAGGATGCCGAGCCGGGAAGCATTCTCTTGATTGACGCGCTTTCTACAACCACGACCGGACACACGCTGTGCGACTTCAATCACCCCATCCTATTGGACCCGATTCCATTTCCGAAGCCCCTCGTGCGGGCGAGCGTCGAGCCAAAGACCGCCTCGGAGATCGACGATCTGATGGCGGCACTCGATCACCTTGCGGAAGACGATCCAACCTTCAATGTCACTACGGATGAAGAAACAGGCCAGATCCTCGTATCAGCCATGGGTGAACTCCATCTCAATATCATCGGCCGGCGGTTGAAAGAGAATCTGCGAGTGAATGCGCGCATCGGAAAACCCAGCGTGGTGTATCGTGAGAGCATCCAGCATGAGGCCGAAGGCATCGGACGATTCTCGCAGGAAATCGACGAGAAGCTTCATGAAGCAGTGGGAAAGGTCCGGATCGTCCCCGCTCCATCGAAGCCCGATGTAACTGTGCAAAGCGAGCTGGCGCGAGGCATGGGTTTGAACGAGAGTGCGCTTCAGGCGCTGGAACAGGGCGCAATGGAGGCCGCACAAACCGGCAACTACGGATTCCCGCTCACCGAGGCCGAGATTACGCTGCTGAATGTCGAGTTCCCCGGCGATCGATCGGAACTCGCAGCGAAAATCGCCATCTCGCTTGCCGTTCAAGATGCATGCAAGAACGCGGGCATTCGTATTCTCGAACCGGTCATGGATATCGAGGTTCAGACCGACCCGGATACGGTCGGTCCGTTGGTTGGCGACTTGAACGCCCACCGAGCGCAAATCTCCGGCATGGACATGGATGGATCTACGCAGAAGATTCGAGCCCGGATTCCGTTAGCCGAGACCTTCGGTGACTTCATGACGCGGCTTCGGTCACTGACACAAGGTCGAGCCAGCTTCACCATGCAACCGGCCGGGTTTGCCCCCGTGCCGCCGGAACAAACCAAGAAGATCGTCGGCGATTGAGGTTCAGTACTCCCCGAGCTGTGCCGGACACCAGTATCCCATCGTCTGTACTGCTACCCCAAGTCGGTACTGTCGATCCTGCATCAAGCACGGACGCCGCTTGTCGGTGGGGACGGTTGTCGTATAGATGCGCAGCTCGCCGTCACGGCTGGTAATCAGCTCCTCACGATAGTCGCCGAGACAATCCGCAATGCCGATAGACCGGCCACTTACCCTTTGCTGTGGCTCCCCGCCCCAATCGCGAATCGCGCCGTCGAGAACGACTTCCTTTTGCGGGTCTGTATCCCACCAGAGTGACCGAATCGTGAGAGGGCCGCCTTTGACTACGTCGATCAGTTTTCCTTTTGCGGTGTAAAACCAACGATCTTCGGTATCTCGTTCGCCGGCAAAGACCTCGATCCCGGGATACTCGGCGAGTACGTCCGCCGCCATTCCCTGACTATGGATATGCCGGGTGGGTTTGTCGTGTCCCCAGAGTTTCTTGCCTGTTTTCGCATCAACTACGCAGAGCCCGTGCTCCTTCTGGCGTGTCTCCATCCCGTAGAAAATCTCAAGACCCTCATTATCGGGATCGATATCGGCCACGTAACACATATCGGGATGGCCCATTTTCAGAGTCCACAGGCTTTTCCCGTCGTGATCGATTACGGCGGCCCCAATCACTAGCTCATCTTTCCCGTCGCGATCGACATCCGAAGGGACAAGATTATGGGCGCTTTGGCCGCGATAATCCGCGTTATCCCCTGTGGCCTCCCAGTACCAGATTTGGTCGAGCTGTTGATCCAGGGCTTGGATCTTGATCAGTCGATACGTACCGCGCTGGATAATCAAAGAGGGATTTCTTCCATCCAGATACGCAACAGCGAGGAAGTTTCGGCAGTAGTAATTGTATTTGTCAAATCCTTCGCGGCTGAGCCAATCCGTTTTCGCGACGGTCTCGCCCGTCTCGCCGTCGATCTTGACTAGATACTCCGGCCCCGACATGACCTGGCCTGTCGGTTCACGGGGGTCCCCCTCGCCCGCCTTCGCGTAGACCTCCGCTTTGCCGTCCTGGTCCACGTCGTACACCACCCACGGGGAGTACCAAATCCCGGCTTCAATGGCCCATCCCATGTCATACCGCCACATCAGCGTGCCGTCGAGTTCGTAGGCCTCGAGTTTGTAGGTGGTCGTACTCTTCTTCCAATATCCCGGTTGTTGGTACGGGTCCGTGTTGAAATTCGGTTGTTTAATGACATATTCATATTCGCCGTCACCGTCCAGATCGCCCACACCGACTTTTTGCGCTGTGTAGTCTCCCTGGAACGGAATCCTGAAGAAGTCAAATGACTCAGCGGAGTCTCCGACCGAGACAGTTCCGCATTCCTTGGGGTCTCCATTGTTTGTGCGTCTGTATAGGCGGAACGTATGTGTGCCTTTTTTGGGCAGGTTCTCGACGACATGGTTTGTCGAATCGCGGACTTCAATGAAGTTAGGATTCTCGTCGATTTGAATCTCAAAAACCGTATCCGGAGCGTCGGATTCCAGGAATCGCCAGCCGAGATAGATGCTGCCGTCCTCCTTGGGAATCGCAACAAATCCGCGATCAAGGTCTTCTTTGGAGTAGCCGTCCAGCGAGACAGCGGTGACTGTCAATACCGCAACACAAATCGTCAACCAACCCGAGAAAGAACGAATCTGCATGGTCGAAGCCTCCTGAATCAAGTTTGCCGTATTGTGTCAGAGAGGGCGAAATCCGACAACTGCTAGCCTGACTTATTTAGGCCATGCTTGACAGCCCCTGCCGGATAGGCAGGATAGTAAGTAGAACCTAAAGAGGGCCATATCAAGCGAGAAAGAGAGACAATCGCTATGGAGAAGAAACCAGGAATGAATCGCAGGAGTTTTATCGGGAAATCCGCAAAAACCGCCGCCGGCGTCGGACTGGCCGTGGCCGCCGGTCCAGCGATCAACGTGCTCGGCGCGAACGAAATGATCAATGTCGCGCTTTTGGGATGCGGTGGCCGGGGACGCCACCTGATCAGGCGGTTGGCGATGATTGAAGACCCGAATGTTCGCGTCGCAGCCGTCGCGGATATCTTCGAAGGATCGAATCGTGAAGAAGCCGCTCAGATAGCAAAAACCCGCTATCAGAATGCGCCGCCTGAAATCAAGGAATACGATCACCATTCGAAGCTGTACGATGACAAGGACATTGACGCGGTTGTTATCGCAACCCCGGAACATTCGCATTTTCGTCACGTCATTGCCGCGTGTGAGGCAGGGAAAGATATCTACTGCGAGAAACCGATGTTGCACGACTGGAAGGAAGGGGAACCTGTCCTGAAGGCCGTCAAGAAATACAATCGGATCGTTCAGGTAGGCACCCAGCGACGAAGTCTTCCTGTCTATCAAAAAGCCAGGGAGCTGATTCAGGCGGGGACGATCGGGCAGGTGACTCAGGTTCGGGCGTTCTGGCATCGGAACTTCAAGCCGGGTCAGCGAGGTGCGGCCTGGCGGAAACCGATTCCGGAGGACGCGAGTGAAGACAACGTCGACTGGATCGAATTTCTCGGTACGGCTCCGTATGTACCTTTCGATCTGAAACGCGTATTTAACTGGCGTTGCTATTGGGAGTACTCGAACGGAATCGGCAGCGATCTCATGGTCCACCAGATCGATGCATCCATTATGCTGATGAACGCAGGAATGCCGCGTACCGTCATGGCGAGCGGGGATATTTACCGCTGGGATGATGGACGGACGACCTGCGATACATGGAGCGCCATCATGGAATACGAGGGCTTCCAGCTCAATTACAGCAGCACATTCAGCAACAAGTACCTCGACTGTGGTGAGATGTTCTTCGGTACCGATGGAACACTTTGGATGGACGGCAACAACGCCGAACGCGGTCTCAAAATCATCCCGGAACCAGAGAAGGTCCGCACGAAAGACGTTGAAGAAGTCCATATCGAACGCCAGGAAGATGCGGACACATGTCACCTGGCCAATTGGATCGACTGCGTACGAAGCCGTAAGACACCGAATTGCGATGTTCATGAAGGATTCTGTGGCGCGGCAACCGCATCGTTGGCTGTGATGTCATACTTCCAAGGTCGCCGGATCAAATGGGACGAAGCCCGGCAGAAGGCTGTTTAAACACCGGGTACAGAAACACGCTATCAAGGGAGAACTCGGATTCAGGGTTCTCCCTTTTGTCTTTCTATAGTGTCTGCGGCTGAGGTTTAACTCGAAGCGGGCGTACGTGAATGTGATACCTCCGTATTTGGGAAGCGAAACGCTATCGCTTATTTCGTTGCCACTCGAAAATGCTCGGGACGGGCTTCGCGGGCATGGGCACCGAGTCGATATCCTGTAACGGCTGTTGCTTGTTGTTCTCTTTCGCACTCGGCGTGCCCTTGCCGGACCACATCCTGACAGAATCGCCGTAGACCGTATTGTCTCGGATTTCAACACCGTCGCAGTCATTGCTTTGAATTGTGAATGCCGTAGACTCCCGTTTATTCAGCACAAAGGCATTATGAGCGATGCGGTGGCCGTCGCTGTTGGTTTTCATGAAAACCGCCGGACCTTCGTCGCAGACGATCCGGTTATAGAGAATCAGCCAATCGTGGTTCATGCCGCCCATCCAGACCCCGGTACGGGGCGCGTTGACATCGCAGCCCCAGACGACGTTCCGCGGGCCATTGGGGCCATGCGCCTGATCCTCGGGTGGCGAAGCCCAGAAGCCGTGACCGTACGAACCCGTACCCCGCTTGGCGTCGATGACACAGTTCTCGAAGAGATTCTCATTCGTCCAACCCGCGTGCCACTGGCCGTCACTCTGGATGAAAACACTGTTGCGGATGACATTGCCGGACGCGGACCACTGCACGCAGGGTGCATGACGCATCTTGCTGGTGCGAACGCTGTCGAGCAGGCAATCGTAGGCTCGCTCGAAACCGACGTATGCCGTTCCGCCGCCACCGTGGTACCAGGCGTCTTCAAAGACACAGTCCCTGATTTCGCCGTGCTTGGCGGGGGAGAGATAGACGGGCCAACGCCCCGCTTTGAGAACATGGACATCGCGAGCCCAACAATTCCAGGCGGAACTAAAAATGACGCCGCTCGTCCAGAGTTTTTGCTTTTGCTCGATGGATAGTCCTTCCACGCCGCATTTCTCGATAGGCCGGAAACGCTGCACATAACTGCCGTCGATTGTGGGAAACGGGATGCGCAACGGCTCCTCGATGCTGACAGTCTTCCCGTCAATGGCGGAGATTCGATACTCATTTCTTCGGTAGGATCCCCAGCGGCAGGCATTTTGGACCAGAGCGTCCCAGCGGTCCGTCTTCGGCGCTTCAAGAACAACGATGTCACCCGCTTTCAAATTCCCCGTCTCTTCCAGCCGGAGTTTCATATCGCCGCGCTGTGCGTCCTGCGACAATCGGTATCGTGGCCCGAACGGGTTTTCACCGGCAAATGTGATCGCCCCGACATACCGGGCGACTGACGAAGCCGCGTTGCGGCGTTCGGATTGCGGCGGAAATTTCACACTACGTTCGGCGGTTACTGTCGAGCCGTCATCATACTCCGCCACGGCCCGCAATGTGGACGTGCCAGTTTCTCTGCCCCGCAACAATCTCGAACCGGTTGTGCTCAGAGAATACGTGCCGCCCCAGTGCTGACTCTTTTCGCGTGAGGCGACCTCTTCGCCGTCCACCTCGATTGCCAGACGGTTGAGTCCGTCCGGCTTGGCGTGGATTTCGATCCAGGTGTTATTTTGGATCGTACTGTCCGCCGCAGGGAGAAAAAAATCGACCCCGTTGGTAGGCAAGTAGTCAAAAACGATCTTCGTGTGTTCCGGCCCTTGTCCCCGAACAACCACGCCATCTTGAAAGCAGACAACGGGTCGCTTCAACAGGTACCGACCTTCGTCCAGAAGCAGAGCGCCACCGCCGTCCCGAGCGACGGTTTCCATCCCTTTCGCGAGGGCTTCGGAGTCGTCCTTGCCGTCATTGGGAACGCCGCCGAAATCCGCCAATCGGGCGCGTACCGGAACATTGGGAATACCGCCCTCCACCCCGACATTCTTCCAATTGGGATAGAGAACACCATCGGGCCCGACAACGTCGGCAGGGGTCGGTTCGCTGCCAAACGCAGCAAGGTTACAGACAAAAAACAATCCACAGGCGAGGAATATTCGGGTAGAGAAGGCGTTTTTCATTTGGCTCTTCCTCTGACTTAGAGCGTGACCGCAGCTTTCGAATCGGCCCAGCCGCCGTCTGTCAAAGACGATACTCTTGTCGACGAAACCCCTCAACGGCAATTCTCCTTGCCCGTCAGGAAGCTTGTTGGATTGACTTGCGAAGGTGCGCTAGGGCCAACCGATAATTATCCGGACCGACGTATTCCAGAATGAGGGGCGCCTGGGGTGTTCGCTTCGCAGCCAATGTGACAAATTCAACATAGTCCAGGTCACCTTCTCCGGCTGCAACGCCTCTGTCAACGTGCAGTTTGCGGTCTTTGGCATGCAGGCAGTCGGTGAAGGGCCCGAGCTGATCGAACATCTCCTCCAAGTCATTCAGTTCCAGCAGATTGGCCGGATCCAGCAATGCCCGGAGACGCGGCGAACCGATTTCCTCCAGAAACACTCGGGTTCTTTTCGCACTCGCGAAAAAATGGCGGTAAAAGGGCTCAAACAAAACTGTAGCCTTGTGCTGTTCGGCGAGACCAACCAGCTCCTTCGATGTCTCCACCATCGTCTTCCACACTTCTTGCTGGAAGTGATATTCCACCGGCGGCGCCGGTTTATTTGCATCATGATAGTGTCCCGCCTCGGTGATGAATGTGTTCACATTCATATGAGCGCCAACCTTCATCATCGCTTCAAAGTAGGCCAAATTGGCTTTCCGTTCGGCGGGATCCGGGTGAATCAAGTTAGTGTAAACGCCAATGCTATGAAGTGAGATCCCCGCCGAACGATATGTATCGGCGATCTCTCTACACCGATCGGCTGTCAAATCTGATAGATCATTTCGCCCGTTGTATTTCCAGTAGTTGCTATCGGTCTGAGTGAGGAAGAGCTGAACGGTGTGAAGCCCCTCCTCGGCCAGTTCCTCGGCCAGACGAGCGTTTGTGTAAGTACGAAACTCTGTTGTCGCAATACCGATCGTCAGATCACGCGGCGTCGTCTCGGGCGGCTTGCTGAACCCGATCGGCGAGGCGGTCAGTGAAGCGGCGACGGTTCCGGCTCTCAGAAAACCACGGCGCGTTAAGGTATTCTCTGTCATGATTCAGTCACCTTCTTCCCTCGGAGGATTTCCCATCCGATTCTTCGCATTATTCGCATTCAGACCCACACCGAGTCACGCCAAATTCCAACCATCGCGATACTCTCGGTGCAAATACTGATTGGCATTCTTGTCATTGGTGATTCTCAAGTTTGGGCCGTCCCAATCGATCTTATGGCCGGCTCGCAAAGCCACGTTTCCCAGAAGGCATGTTTCCGTGAGCAGGCCCGCGTGGTCTACGAAATTCGATCCCGGTGCGGGGCCTCCGCGGCACGCGTCAACCCACTCTTTATAGTGCCCCACCGAGCGGGGCAGAGTCTTCGGCGGACCGCCGTAGGCTTTCATCTTGGAATCCGGGATCAGAGAATGTCCCATCATGGTGCCTTCGTCGCCGATGTAGATGTTATTTGAAATCCCGCGGCCCGGCTCGAGCTCTTTTGGGCAAGGTGGTTTCAAACCGCCGTCGTACCAACTTAACGTAACCGGAGGCATGGAATCACGGGCTGCGAACTCGAACCGCGCGAGGACTCCCAGTGGATAGACATCGGGAAAGATCTTCGTCGAGCTGGCTTCAACACTGGTTGGAGACTTTAACCGTAGTGCCTTGAATACCGTCGAAAGTCTGTGACATCCAAGATCGCCGAGCTGACCGGTACCGAAGTCCCACCAATTTCGCCATGTCCACGGGTGATACGCGGGATGATACGGGCGTTGGGGCGCCGGCCCAAGCCACAAATCCCAGTCCAACCCATCGGGAGCCGGCGGAGTATCCTTCGGCCGACCCAGCAATGCCGGCCAGTCCCAGAAGCGCGGGCCGATCGCAACTTGCACTTCGCGCACGTGCCCGATGGCGCCATCGGCGATAATCTCTCTGGCTAAGCGGTCCTCCTCCGAAGCCTGGCCCTGATTCCCCAATTGCGTGGCGACTCCCGCACGTTTCGCCTCTTCTGTGATCAGCCGTGCTTCCCGCACCGACCACGTCAGTGGTTTCTCACAATAAACATGTTTGCGCTTCTTCAACGCCGCCATCGTGATCACCGCATGTGTATGGTCCGGTGTGGCCACCATGACCGCATCGACATCCTCCTTGGCCAGAAGATCGCGATAATCGACGTAGCCGCGGCAGGCGCTGTATCGCTCTTTCTCTCGGAAATCGGCATAGAATTCGTCCACCAAGCGCCTGGCCGGCTCGCGTCCTGATGTTTTTGTTTTCTTACCTCTATCCCAGTCCCATGATATGTAGTCATGGCTCTCACGGTTGACATCACACACTGCGACGACCTGAATTTCATCGAATCGCAGGAACCTGCGTAGATTCTGGTAGCCCCGTCCGCCCATGCCGATACACGCCAGCGTGATCCTTTCGCTCGGAACAACTTGGCCGAGCCCACTCAACACTTGGGAAGGTACGATGGCGAATGTAGATGCTGCCAGGGCGTTCCGCAGAAATCTGCGTCGAGGAATTTCCGGATCGAATTTCTCGCTGTGGCTGCTTTTGACTCTCATTTTTCATTCTCCCGTTTATGCAGCTTGTTTTCTGACGAGGACTTTCGATGTTTGTTATACATGAGCTTGTCTGTAGTGAAATAGGTGAAAGGTATCCAGACTGAATAATCCTCACGGTCCGAACCGATGAATATCTCCATCGCTGCTAGGCGAAAGCCAACGGTGCAGGAAAGCGATGCCGCTTCTCAAGTGGATCTCGTGTCCGCCTTCGTGAAGCTCCATTTTGATGCGGTCGGCCATATCAAGGGCGTCGTAATGTGCTTTCGACGCTTCGAATTCTTCAAGTACCTGTGGCCACCAGGCGATTCTATCCTTTTTGCCGGTCTGGATGAGCAAGGGGCGAGGGCAAATGAGACTGACCGCATCGCTGTCCGTATATTCCGTCAGCCATCCCCGAAAGAAAGCGTGCTCTTCCTCTGTATCCAGAAAGCAGCTGTACCGACTGTCGGGTAGAACCATCTTGTTCCGTCGATGGTTGAACCACGCGGTTACAACGCCGACCTTCAATCGAGGCTCCAGAGGCATCCAGAACATCGTGGCCATGCCGCCAATGCTGATACCCCACATGCCTACGCGGTCCCTATCGATGCGCGGGTCCTGTAAGACTTCGTCCAGCAAGCGCTGCACCCGAGTCAGCTCGATACCCGGCAGAGTCATGTCGGCGAGCCGAGCCAGTCGTTCGATCCGATTTCTTCGTTGAATCGTGGCTAGATTGAAGGGGGCCAATACCGCAAATCCTTCGTCGAGCAGCGCATGTCCGTAATCATGATAGAGATTCCCGTCATCGTATCGGCCGAAAACCTTCTCCGGATTGCTGCCGATTCCATGCTGCGCGACAATCAGGGGAACAGGTTGATCGGACGGAGGAACGATCAGGAGGGCCTCTGCATTAATGGCTCCCAAAGGGAGACGAAGCCATTCGCCTCCGACATCCTCAAACATGGGGTGTGGTATCCGCTCTAACGGCCCGACCGCTTCGAAATCAGGCGGTGCCATGATCTTCCGCCAATGCTCACGGTTGAGCGCCACGCTTTTATGGAAGGCTTCTACGCTTTCGTAGGAGCGATTCCACGCTTTCGCCGCCCGCTCGGGATATTCATCCACCAGGTACGTCCGGAACCAATTCTCGAGTTGCTCAGCATAGTCTGTGTTGCGGATTGTGATGTCGCTTTGTGAGTTAGGTGGGGCCGCGTGCACGACTCCATCTGCCGTCACAGCCACAAGGGCCATCGAGACAATTGAAAGGCAGGTTATCTTGAAGGTCGTATTGATCATTATCATCTCCATTTCCTACCAAGGGTTGCCTGAGCCGAGATTACTCATTTGAACCGGCTGTTCTCCTCCAGACTGGACGTCCGAAAGACGGGTCGGCTGTGGAGGTCAGAGGGCCTGACGTCAGTACAATACCTCCCCTCCTCGTCGGAGGTCAATCACGTTCTCGAACGGACGGTCGAATACGGTAACCGTCAGAGCAGGAAACGCATGGCCCCCGATATCTTCGACTGTTTGCCCTCCCGAAATGAGCGCCGGCACGGCATCATAAGGCGCTACGGAAATCTTGACGAATCCATTCTTGATTCAATGTCAGACAAATATCGCGCATCCGTCGGTTTCGCTCTCCTCGCCCTTGCGATCTTTATGGCCGCGGGGCTGTGGTACACGGACGGACACATCACGCCGCCGCTCGACGATACCGCGATCCACATCCAATACGCGCAACAACTGGCGGAAGGCGAGTACTTCAGGTACCACGACGGCGATCCGCAAACCTCAGGGGCCACGAGCTGGTTGTACGTGCATCTTCTCGGGCTTCTCTCCTTTTACGGCCTCCGTGGAGAGTGGCTTGTGGGCTGCGCGCTGGTCCTCGGAGCGGTGTTCTTCTGTTTTCTCGTCGTCCTTGGTGGACGCCTGACTGTTTCGTCCAACCCGAACGACCGTAAGCGAACCGGTATCCTCCTTGCCCTGCATGGCGGACTTCTCTGGTCGTTTCTGTCGGGGATGGAGATCGCCCTGTTCGGCGTTCTTCTCTGTGTTTCGCTGCTCGCATACCGGAATGAGAGCCAAACGGTTAACCATGAGCGCGGGTACGAAGTTACGTCGATTCTTCTCGTTCTTTTGGCGCTTGTCCGGCCGGAAGCCGGTTTTGTGGCGCTGATCATTGCGGCAGCAGTCTGTTTGCGGTTGTGGGATGCTGGTTGGCGCATTCGGCGGATTGCGGGTCGAGCTGTGCCAATTCTGGTCGCATTTGCATGGCCGTCGGTATGGACATGGCTGTCGACCGGGCGCAGTTCATCAAACGGTCTTCTGGCGAAATCTCTTTTTCATGCACCTGCAATGACGTGGGCCGAGAAATCCTCTGAATTTTTCGAGAATCTACGCGGGGTCGCCTGGTGGCTCTGGGGAACGCCGGAGCTCGGCGCCTGGCCGGGCGAATATCTCCCTCCGGCGGGATTGCTCCTGGCCGCATTGGGCTGTTGGGCGCTTATCCGGTCTGACCCCGGCAAGGGATGGCGCAAATGGTTGGGCGTGGGACCTCTTATGGTGGCGTCGATCGCGATTGTCGCCGTCAGTGTAGCAACACTCAGTGTGTGGACGTTACACAACTACCGATATCTTCTTCCGATTGTTCCTCTTGCCTTCGTTTTGATCGGATTGGGCCTCAAGGAAATCTCGACGTGGGGCCGGCAGGGGCCGGCACTCTCCCGGGTTCTTTTTGTGATGATTCTCGCCTTGCAGCTCGGCGCACTTCCATTGTGGCTCGCGCGATACGCACGGAACAGCGGTTCGGTCCACGTGAAACAGTATGGTCTCGCACGCTGGCTCGCGAAGAATACCCCGAAAGACACTCAACTCGCAGTAAACGATGCCGGTGTTCTGGCGTTGTTCTCCAACCGCCACACCTTCGATCTGGTGGGTTTGATGAACAATGAATCGACGATCCCTTATCGGCTGGGTGAAGGGGCGCTATACGAATATTTGTCCTCACTCCCGCTGGAAGAGCGATTTGAGTATTACGCGGTCTTCCCGAAGTGGTTCGAGTTGTTCGACACGTTCGACGTGCTCGGTCCTGCGATAGTCCGCTTCCCGGATCCATTCGATCCGGTTCATGAAAAGGTCTTTTGTTATGCCGCATGGCGGACACCAGGTATCGATACCAACCCGAGAGCCTCCGCTGTAACCCAGGCGGACTGGGTTGTCGTGGATCGCCTTGATGTCGCCGATCTCGAAAGCGAGCGAGTGCACCGCTATCAGTTGGAAATCGGTGCGGAATTCCCGCCCGAGCCGGTTCCGTTTCGGCGGAATTTTGGATATCACGAAGAGATTGAAGAGCTATTCCCCGATGAGAAAGATGAGGAATTGATACCTCGTCTCCGACAGGAAGGAAAACTCGAACGGTTCGATATTCTTGACGCGGGGCGGCGTCATTGGGAAAGTGAGCGGTTTGTTGTCTCGGGGCTTGTACCTGAGCGCGACCTGGCGATAGTCCTGCGCACCTGTCAAGACGAGCCGGAAGCCGACTATTTTACATTTCGCATGCTGGTCAGTATCGGCGGCCAACGGGCGGGCTCGTGGACGGTCAGCGGGACACCATGGAATTGGTATGAGCGGTGGCTGATTGTTCCAGGCGATTATATCACTGAGCCGGAGATGGAATTCCGAGTCTCCGCTGTACCCACCGACACAGACCGCTATTATTGCTCGTACCATTACTGGTTTCTTCAGCCAAAGTAGCGCCCGCTGTTTATCCCGGGCGTCGTCGAGTTGAGAGGCGGACGTGGATCTTCCGCCATTCGGGTTGCACCCGAGCCCTACTGCCGAATTTAGGTTGAAAGGTACGGAATAATGACAGAGCCATTAAAAGTCGCGGTGATCGGTGTCGGTTCCCTGGGGAAGCACCACGCGAGGATCTATCGCGATTTACCGGGCACCCAGCTGGTCGCTGTAGCCGATACGAATCTTGAGCAGGCGGAATCGCAGGGAAAGGCTACAGGGGCAAACGCCGTTACCGATTATCGTGAGATCCTCGGCGAGGTGGATGCCGTCAGCATTGTTGTACCGACAGTGGATCATTACAGAGTCGCCCGGGATGCTCTCGAGGCAGGTCTCCATGTTCTGGTCGAGAAGCCAATGACGTCGACCCTCGAAGAGGCGGATGAGCTCATCGAGTTGGCCGATAACAGAACGTTAACATTTCAGGTAGGCCATGTCGAACGGTTCAACCCGGCAGTGATCTCGCTCAGCGGCTGCCTCGACAATCCGCTCTTCATCGAATCGCACAGGCTGGGACCGCTGGCCGAGCGGATTCGCGATGTTGGGGTGGTTCTCGATCTGATGATTCACGATTTGGATCTGATTCTCACCCTGGTTCGCTCCGAGGTTGCCGCTATTGACGCGGTCGGTGTGCCGGTTGTCACGCCGTACGAAGACATCGCCAATGCACGAATACGGTTCCAGTCAGGTTGTGTTGCGAATGTTACGGTGAGCCGAGTGACGCCGGAGCGCCAGAGACGCGTCCGTTTCTTTCAACGCGATGCCTATCTGGCATTGGACTACCTGGCACCGCGACTCGATATCTACCGAAAAATCGAGAAGCCGGACGGCAGCGTCGAAATCACAGCGGAGGTCCCTGAGATTGGAAACGAGGAGCCCCTTCGTGCAGAGCTCCGCTCATTCGCGGAAGCGGTTCGCACTCGGAAGCGACCCGTTGTATCCGGGTGGGACGGGAGACAGGCGCTTGCGCTCGCAAAAGAGATTATTCATATGATTGGTGAACGAGCCCGTGCCCAGGGACTCATGTAGACTATCTGTCTGTAGGGGAGGGAAAACAAGCAACCGCTTTAGCGATGGACATTCCACCACGGTTTCTTCTTCTTGAGTTTGTCGAATTCCTTGGCAACTTCCTCCGCGCAGTCTTCGCAGAACCATGACTGTTGTCCGGTCTCTTCGCCGTCCTCATCCACAACAGCCATCATTTGCCACTTCGATGCGTGGAGCGCGGAACTGACCAGACGATCGACTTCCCGTATTTGCAGTTTCTTCTGTGAAGCGCCGGGCTTCAGCCGAAACGAAAATTGCTTATTGCATTCATAGCACCAAACGGGAGCCTGTATCTCTTCGCCTTGTTCTTTGTTGTCTCCCTGATGTCCAGCCATTCTTGAGCCTGCCTATCCCTATCACTGGGTTGTAGAAAGAGAATTAGAGCCGGGGTCCCGGCAAACTACCGCCTCGGACCACTTATACACCAAGCGGGTCCGATCATTCAAGACTTTATCAGACCTGTCAACCGAATGACCTACTGTCTGAAACTCACCCAGGAGAATAAGTCATATCACAATCCCACTCTACCTTTAAACGAGAATTCCTGAAATGCTTCCCCGGGCAGGATTTCCCGGCGCGGTTGTCGTTATCCAAACGACTCATTGTGCCCTGCTCGATGCGGTCAGGTAACCGGGGGAAAGTAGACGCTTTCCGCTTACTGCTGGATGGAAACCATGACCTTACCCGAGCAGGTTTCGGGATCCTCCAGCAAGCCGAATACCGAGGGCACGTCTTCCAGCGGGACGCGGTGAGTAACGAGTTTTTCGGCGGGAACCTGGTGATTCCCGATGAGTCGCAACGCCTCGGCAAACTCTTCGCGAACGTACATCAGGGCCCCCAGTAGTTCCAACTCCCGGTCCTGGACAAGCTTCATTGGAACACAGACGTCCTCTTCGAAGACACCGACGATGATGATGCGGCCCCCCTTACGAACTCTCTGAATCGCCTGACGGACAGTTGCCTCGATGCCTACGCATTCGATCACGACATCGAACCCCATTTCCCCCACATGGTCTCGAATCCAATTCTCATCATCGACATCTTCCGGTCTTACTACCGTATCCGCACCAACCTCTTCGGCGCGTTTTCGGCGGTCTTCCCGCGTGTCGGTCGCAACCACCCATCCTGCACCGTATGCCTTTGCGACCATCACGCAGGCCAGTCCGATTGTCCCCGCCCCCTGGATCAGCATCTTCCGGCCACCTATGCATCCGGCTCTCCGTACCGCGCTGACGCCGACGGCAAGTGGTTCAACCAATGCGCCCTGCTCGAAAGAGACATGGTCGGGAAGACGGTGGAGCATCGAGGCCGGCGAAACGAGATAGTCCGCCAGTGCGCCCGCACCCTGACATCCCATTACGCGTAAACTTGTGCAAATGTTGTATCGTCCAGAGTCACACAAGGGGCACTCACCGCAAATCAGCTGCGGCTCAACACATACCCGATCCCCGATATTCCAGCCTGTGACTTCCGATCCGACCGAATCGATCACCCCCGCCGTCTCGTGTCCGGGTGTGGCGGGCAAATCGATAAACGGGTGTTTGCCCTTGTAAGCATGTAGATCCGATCCACAAATACCGCATTGGTGGATTCGGACGAGCACTTCATCGCGCCCCGGCTCGGGCGTTTCTGTCTCCGCTATGACGGCTTTCTCGGGAGAAACAATCTCAATGCGTCTCATCGCTCAATACTCCCACGTTCATTGTTCAATCTGCCAGGCATCCGACCAGACAATCCGCCATTGTCCCTCTCTTTTATGCAGACGGTATATCAAGCCGAACAGACTTCGCCCGTTCGGTGTCGTTACTCTCGAACGGACCCTTTCAACGGTAGCTAGATCATTCTTGGCGGTAATCTCCATACCGTCCAACACCAGATCCACTTCGATGTTCGGATTTTCGCAGACAATTTGTGCCTGGCGCTGAATCTGGTCCAAACCGGCACCGTCGGAATAATGGTAATCGGGAGAATACTGGGCCACAATTTGTTCGTAATTTTTTGTCTCCCAAGCCTTTTCGAACTCCGTCATTAGTTCGGATATTCGTTGCTCCGCGGCTTGCTTCTTTTGTGCGCCCGCACATCCACTCAGGAGCAGGGCGGGTAACGCTAAAAGGACGATGAATCGACCGATTTGAATCATCCGAAATCTCCTTTCATTGGGTAGCGCCCGGGTCTATCCCGGGCGAACCGCAGCCGTCCGGGATCAACCCCGGAGGCTACCATGGTACCAGATCGTCTGCCCGTTGTAGTGACCTCAATCCAGGATTGGTTTGACCGACCCGCTCTCGTCCATCAGCCGCGCGTAAAGTCCCCATCCTAGACCGAGTTGGTGGACTTTGATTAAAAGCGGATTCTTGCCTTTTTTCAACGAAAGCGGAACCCGAAGTTGGTCGGGACTGGCCTTGTGCGGCCGCAATTCCCGGAAGACCTGGTTCCCATTCAGCCAGACTTCCACGCCATCGTTACTCCCAAGCGACAGGATCACTTCGCGCTCACTGGCCGAATGAAGATACGTGAACGCATACGCCTCCCCGACAATATCACTGGGATCGAAGTGTTGTGTGAAATCCAAATACGCTTTGTTTTCCGCTACCGGAAGCCATCGAATGGCGTTTCCGTCATACCCTTCAAACACTTTGTGAAGCGAGAGGTTCGCCGGATCGGGTCGGGGGCCGTCCGAATCCCGCTCAAGCGACGCCAACGGTCCGAGAATCCACCAGTTTGTAATGAACGTACCTTGCATCCGGAGCGATTCATAATAGGGCTCGATGGGATTCCACTCGTTGACGTTCGTAACGCCGTTCGCCTTCGCGGTGCGAATAAAACGCTCCACCAGTTCCTTGTCCGGGCCGCCTTTCCCTGTCAGCTCGAATCGCTGCCGTTGGAAATATATATCCGCATAATCGATCCACAGACGGACTTTTTCGACTCGCTTCCGGATGGCTTCCTTCTCCGCCGACCGAAGAGCCTCGTCAATCAATTCGCGGCTTCTTTTGCGAATCTCAGGTGTGAGATGGCCGCTTTCCGGCGGACTGTAGAGGTCGATATGGATGTTGTATTTGTCGACCCGTGTATGAAGTAGATCGAAATACTCCCGTATCGGTTTCCAGGATCGACCATAAACACCCTGCAGAAATTCATTGATTGTAGCGTCGACATCGATGCTCGGATCCCACAACAGCTTTGCCAATACATAGGACCGCAACTCCGCCATTTCTCCGCCGCCGCCGGACGAAGAATTTCCCTGACAGAATATCCCATCCACGCCTGCCTCGCGATAGAAGGGGATATCCCTGCGAATCGCGTTGAAATTCGGGAACGGCATCAAGTAGTGCGAGAAGTTGGTCACGTAATGCCAGACATACACTTTGTCGGTAATCGCCGTCCATCCCCGCAGATCCTCGACATACGCCGCATTCTTGGGGCAGGTTGCGAGAGGATGGCTATCGCATGAGGGAGCCATGTGGCACAGGCGGACGATCAAATTGGGATGAGGCCGGATATTCTTCGGAGGGTTTTGAGTGTACATATAGGCTAACGTATCAATGTATTTGTCCGGATATTGTTCCGCCACAGCCTCCGCGACTTTGTTGCAGAATGTGATCAATGTACCGGCGTGGCTTCCTTCCGCTTCGTCGATGGCCCGGCATTTCGGGCATTCGCACGGACCCTCCCAGTCATTTTGCGAAACCGAGAAGATGGTTGATTTCGGATTCTCTTCAATCCATTTGAACACACCATCGGTTACGATTTGTAACACTTCCGGACTGGTTAAGCAGAGTTGAGATCTCTCCGCCGTTCGTTTCCCGTCGATCATGGAAAAATATTCGGGATGCTCGTCGAAATATTTCTCGGGCGGGACGAGACGGTTGAATGTGTGGACAAAACCGGTCATATGAATCTTGTCGCCGACCGATTCATCCAACTGGGAGTGGATACTGTTCACACGGTTCTTTGCCGCCCAGTTTTTATCGAACGCTTCTCTGAAGAACGGTTCGCGGTATTCAAAGGCGGGTTTTTCACGGCGGTCAAGCGAGGGAATCACAAAGGTTTCATGGCGGGGGACCTTTTCTACATTACGTGTGAGCCAGCGGCATCCCATGAACTCTTCGAGGAATCCATAGACGCCGTACCGCGTCCCTCTGGGCCGTCCTCCGAACACGATCAAATTGCTTTGCCGTGTTTGCAGGAGGTAGTCCTCTGATTCGAAATCCTCTTTCAGCACATTCGGTGCGAATTCTTCCAGTGCCCGGCTCGGGCCGATATAGATCGCTTTCTGTTTCCCCGGATCCTCGGTTATCGGCAGGCGGACGCCCGTGCTTTTCTCGACGTAGTGCTGGAATTCCTCGGCGGCGTGTTTTTCCGCCGGGATCGCGTCGGTTCCCACTACGATGACATAATCGCTTGTGCTGTTCTTCGCCAGTTCGATACGCCCTGTGGACGCACAGCCGATCAAAATCAAGGCCGCAAGAATAGGAGATGCTGCTAGACAGACAGATCGCATTCTCTTACCTCCGGAATACTTTTCACCGATGATGATGACTTAAACTGAGGTCGGAGAGAAGATCAACCGGAAGGATGGGTTGGAAAAGTGTCTTGTGTCACAAGTCACCGTCTGCCCGTGCGGCGAGGCTTATTCTCGGTCGGTTTTCCTTTACTCTCTCTTTGTTTGAATTTGTGTTCTTCGATGAACTTCTCGATTTCGCGACTGGATTTCAGGTTGATGTGCAGCGGAACTTCGATCTCTTCCAGATCGATCCCGCTACCAAGCCACACGTGGAGAATCACCAGGCAATCGACGTCGTCTTTGAGTTCCTCTGACACATATGCATCCCAGCCCCAGCGCAGCGCCTTGAGTTCCCAGTCAAATTCGAATTTCTCTTCACTACCCAATCGGTTTTCGATGCCGCGTCCGGGGTGGATCACCAGGATATGGGGAAACCCTTCCAATTCAGTGTATTCTTTCAGGAACTTGTTGAATTCCTCTGTATCGCCCCGGAAGAAGAAATAGTCATCCGCATTGATGAAATACCCGTAGAAGCGCGATTCCTGATTGATCAGCTCGGCGAGTCCCTTGGGCCAATCGGGGTTGCCGGTGATCGGTCCGTCGGGATGTTCGGAGGCGAGGGAAAACGCAGCTACAGGACAAATCAGAATAAAGGTCAGGGTAAGGACTTGGTTTGTCATAGGTCTCATGGTTGTCTCCTTCAATTCACTGGCAGGGTTGTATCCGTACGGGTTGCGCACCTGGTCGCAATGGTGGGTGGCATGCCCGGAGCGAGAAACTGAGCTCGGATTCCCTTTCGCCTTCCCATCCATCTTTCCTTGGAATTGCAAAGCCCTTGCCATCCGTTTAGCCTTCGAGCGCGGGCATGGACGGACCTACCTGTTCAGCGATAACTCCGCGTTTCCGTAATCCTACCTGTCCTCTTCTTCTGTATTAGCCTGTTCTTTGGGACCCAGGGGTTCCATGCCCGCGCTCAAGGTGCTGTTACGGCCTCCGAGATTGATGCCGTCGCAAAAAGTCGTCGGGATGCGGGAAGTGAGGTGTCAACCCCCTCTGAATCTCCCCCAATCTTTGGGGGAGAAACCGCTGCAGACACGCTCGTTTCTTTTTCCTCCCCCGAAGATCGGGGGAGGAGTCTCATGGCTTGCCGAAGGCAAACATGAGAGCCGTAAAGGAGGGGGTTGAAATCCGTATCCCAGACTTTTTGCGATCCCGTCATGATTGCAGGTGATAAACGACCGGGATTCCTATCGCTTTGTGATTCCGCGACAGTCTTTCGCTTCTGGCATGCCACCCTTTATAGGACGCTTATGCATCTAATGGACCGGGAGTTCAACTCCCGGCCCAGCGACAAGCTCAGCCTAGCGATAAACCTCTCTGTGTTCTTCTCCCTCTCCCACCGGGAGAGGGCCGGGGTGAGGGCCTACTTCACTCTCAGCTCCTCAGGATCATCATACCCATTCACTTCGGGATTATAATACTCGTACACCTTCGATTCCGGCGTTTTTGCGGTAATGACAAGCCGCGCCTTCATCGGAATTTCAAGACTGAACTCCTCATCGCTGTCGAGGGCGCGGAGGTAAATCGTCACTTGACGCCCGGTCAATGTGTATTTCGCGATTTTCTCCGCCTTGACCGCATCCTCCAGCGGATCGCTCTCAACCCGGAATCCCGGCGGGATGCCGACGTCGAGAATCACCATCTCCGCGCGGCGGCCGGCGTTGTTGCGTGCCGTTACGCGAGCGGTGACTGTCTCGTCCTTCTGAAGCTCGCTCCGGTCGTAATCGACTGCGATGGAGAGCGGTTCTTTTCTCTTCTTGTCGGTCCACGGAGTGAAGTACGAGCCGACAACCTGATACATAATGCTCCCGTCGCCCTCAAGTTCAATATCGACTTCGTGTTTCCCGGGGGCGTCGACCTTTCCGAGGCTCAAGAGCCGGACAACGTCACAGTTCTCGGGCGTGATCTCGAGTTCGCCGACTGCTTTGCCGTCCAGCTTGACCGTCACTGTCGCGGTCATCTCTTCGGTTGCGTTCCCCAGCGCTTCCACCATCGCTTTGAGCGCTAACACGGTTGCGTGGGTTGAATGCCAGGTTCCGTTTGGATCTTTCTGTTGGATCAAGTAATTCAGCGCTTTGCCGACTTCGTTGGGAAACCGGCCGCTCTTCGTCATCGCGATGGAAACCAGGGCGGTTGTCTCGATTGTCGCCACTTCACCGTGCGCGAAGGAGAGACTCACTTCGGACGGCCATTTGATTGTGTCGCGTGTTTCCACGGCCTGTGCCTTGAGACGTTCGAGCAAATCCACAAGTGCTGGATCTTTCGGATCGTGCGCGGCCCATGCATTGGCCACCATCGCCATGGTGTACGATTCCTTGCATTCGTCGATGTGTTCTTTCAGATACGCGCGGGCTTTGTCGAGCGCCTCGCCGCGATAGCCACTGTGGCCGAGCCCCCAGGTCACGAATGCGCTAACCAGCAGCGGATTGTTTTGGATGTTCTTCCACATCTCGCCGTGCGCATAGTTCTTATCCGGCAGCCAGGAGCCATCCGCCTGTTGCTCGGAAACAAGCCAACGCTGGGTTCGTTCGATCACCCGTTCATCAATCGGGTAGACCTCGTTCATGTCGGTGAATTCGAGCAACCCGTACGCCGAGAGCACACGGTTTGCCGGTGGATTCCCAAATACCTCGAATCCGCCGCCGTCGATCTCGAACGTCAGAAGACGCTGATAGCCGAGATTGATGTACTCTCGCGCTTTCATCTGGATTTCGGGTGTGATTTGGTCTGTGCGTTTCATGTAATCCAGCGCGAGCAGATTCGGATAGGTGATCGACGAGGTCTGCTCGAAACAGCCGTGCGGCATGCGCATAATGCTGTCGAGTCCCTCGACAACCTGGCTGAAAATCCCGGGATAAATCCGCAGCAGGATTTTCGACGCGTCGGGGATCGCGTTCTCGGGAAATTCGAGCGTGTGGCTGGCCACATCCATCAAGCGACCGTTGTGAGTGATAAATTTCTCTTCGCCGTTCGGTCGGACCTCGACTACACGCGCGACTGCATCCTCCTTCTCCTCGCTCCAGCCGAATACAGTGATCTTGTTATTGCCGAGTTCGTTCGCGCGGATTCGATAATCGACCTTGCCGACGTCGTTCGCAGCGATTTCAACGGTTTTCCGCGTTTCATCCTCCAACAAATCGAACCATTTTGATTTTTCGATTTCGACCTGGACTGTCTGAGGTTTCGGAAGGTAGTTGTGAATCGCGACCGGAATGCTGACTTCGTCTTCTTTTGTCAGCGCGATGGGCAGATCGAGGTCGATGAAGAACTCCTGGAAGACACGCATCGATCCTTCGCCGCTGCCGAGTTCACCCTGTTTGGAGTTGGCGAGTGCGGTCATTCGCCAGGTCGTGATCGAATCCGCCATCGCCAGCGTGATCAGCCCGTGACCGTTTTCGTCGGTGATTACCGAGGGGTTTGTGTAGAGCATCTCGGGGAAGTAGCTGCGTACGCGGATATCTGTCGGTTTTTCCCGTTTGGTGGCTGGCGTTTCGCTGGGTTGTCCGGCCATCTCCGCCTTCTTGTCTCTTGCTTTGTCATCTGCGTAATACGCATAGAGATCTGTTTGGTCGAGTGCCTCGAGGGTTCTCAGTTCGTCTACGTCTACTGCCTGACCTTCGTTGAGCTGGCGGAGTGCGGCCTCTTTGTCCGCTACCTGCAATTGGGGGAGTTCTGCTTCGAAATTCAGACGAGCCTCGCCTCCCACTTCATGTGAACCAAACCGTGCAATTTCCGGCGGTCCGCCCGCGTCGATCCCTCCACCAAGCCGCTCTCCGAGCATGACACGTCCGGCGGCGGGCGCTCTGTCCGGGATGGCCCTGATCTCCATCATTCGCCCACCCCGCGCCAGTTCCTCTTGCGCCATGGGAGCCAGTAACGCGTCTTGTCCGTTCACAGCAAATCCCAATTCAGCCGGAGCCCCGGCCACCCCCACTCCTTTTGGGACGCCCCTAGCCATTCCGAATCGACGTCTCTGCGGTTGTCCTGCAAAGAACAGCTGATGCCGACCGCGACTCCTCACCTGCGGAACAATCGGCGCTTCGATGTCGTCTGAGGTGTCAAATTCATGATCCGGTCCGGCGCTCCGAACGACTTGGTACTTCTCCTTTTTCGCAACCCGGTAATCGAGACCCCACGGATCCACCACCGCCCGCGCATCCGCCAGCTGGACTCGTGGATAAAGAATCTCCTCCACGGCCCCCGGCGTTCGCGATTCTTCTTCGATCCCCAACAGCTGTTGGGCCAGATAAAAGACCTGTTGCCGGGCTTGCTGAAGGATCTCGTCGCCCGTGAATGCGCGCAGGCTGTAGCTCGGCTCCTCTGCACTTCGAGCGAGGGAGACTTTCGCCGCCTTTTCGAACCAGTCACGGTCCCTCACAGAAGCCCGGGTGATTTCCTCAAATGAGAATCCGTGGATTTCGTATTTCGGATCGAGAAGCTCTTTTTCAATGGTGAAGAAAACCTTCGCCAGTCCGGGTGTTTTTTCAACGACAGAGAAAACGCTTTCATCGACGATATCGATCCCAAGAGCCGCGGCGGTCCCTTTTCCCTCGGAGTCTGTGACCTTGATATCCACCTCCGCCGGATCGCCGGGACGGTATTCCTCTTGGTCGGGAGTCATGGCGATTTGGAGATCATCCCGACGGTTCACGACGACTTTCCGCGTATCGCCGGCCATTTCTCCGTTCGGCAGGATTTGATAACCGTGAAGCATGAGCGTGCCGAAAAGATGATGGTCCAGGTCAATCGGAACGGTCGATTTTCCATTTTCAAGATCGACGGATTTTGTGAGGATTGTTTGGCTATTTTTGATAATGTCGATGAACACGGTCTCGCGCGGCCGGTCGGGTGAGATGATCTCGACTTCCATTGTGTCGCCCACCTGATAGGTCCCGCGATCCACGCGCAGTAACAAAGGATAGCCGGTCTTCTCGGTCTCGAGATCGTGGCTTGTCTCCGCTTCGTTGCCCTGGGTGTCTTTCGCAAGAATATCGAGAACCACGCGGGAAACATCTTTCGAGATATCGAAATCGACCGTCGCAAGACCTTTGTCGTCGGTCTTGGTACTCAGCTTCTTCTGAGGTGTCTTGTCTTCGTCATATCGCAGGGAGACGCTCAACTCGGGTGTCGCCGCACTCCCATCCGGATAGGAAGCAAGCAGGTAGAACGAATTCTCGACACCTGCGATCACCGTGCCGCTTTCAGGGACGACATCCATCTGAATCGGATGCTGTGCGACATGGATCATGTGGTATTTTTCTTCTTCATGATCCGCGCCGTCCTTGACTTTCACCTCCAGCTGTACCATCGCCGTCCCCTTGAAACTCTCCTGCGCGACCAGCTTCTCCGGCACAGTCAATTCGAACGAACATTTTCCCTCTTCGTCTGTCTTGCCTTCATAAGTATCGAATTCATGAAAGCCGACATCGAAACACGAGGCTTTCACATTCACTGCTCCTTCGGCAACGGGTTTTCCGAAGAAATAGCGGGAGTCGATTGTGCCCGTGATCTCATCGCCCGGCATGTAATAATCCCGATCCGTCTCAATTTCGACTTTGAATTTCGGGAGAACGTATTGTTTTACCGTCACCACTTTCTCGGCGGTCTGATCGCCTAAAATCCCAGTGATCGTGTATGCACCTTCGTTGACCTCGTCCGCCAGCTGGAATTCGGCGGAGACGATACCGTATTCCGATGTCTCCACGAATTTTTTGAAGACTTTGTTGCCTTTCCCGTCGGCGACTTCGAGTGTCATCGGTTTTTCGGCAACGGGTTTCCAATCGGCTGAACGTAAAACCAACGCACGGAGATGCATGAGTTGGCCCGGCTGGTAAACCGGCTTATCGGAAGTGAGATAGATTTGGTTATTGGCGACGACATGAATATCGCGTTCGATTCTCTCTTCGCCGATGTCCGACTTGACCGTAGCGACAACGTGGCACTCTCCGGCGAGGTATTCGGGAATAACAAACGATGCATCGACTGTGCCGTGCTCGTTGGTTTCGTATTTCGGTGTGTCGAGTGTGCCCTCGTTCTCTTTATTCTTGATTGCGAATTCAATTTGGGCGTCCTCGACTGGCTTATTCGTCGCGGCGTTACGAACGACAATTCGGAAAGATGCGTTCCCGCCCGCTTCGAGTTTATCTTGGCCGAGAAGGAGCACGTCCTGGCGTTCGGTTGGACGCACGAGACGTTTGTGTGCGGTTTCGCCCGCGAATTCGACATCGACACTGTAGAGATACCGTTTCTCGGGTTCGATCTTAGCGGGAACCAGAATGGATTCTTTGTGTTCACCATCCCGCAAGACGACTTTTTTGGAGATTTTCCCGACGGTTTTGAATTTCTCGTCCAGGAGTTTGACCGACAAATTGCCGATCGAAGGGATCGCTTTATCCGATGAAGACAGCGTCGCCGAAACAAGCAAGCCTTCCTCGTTGAATTCCAAATCGACGGTATCGATTTTTCCCGGCACCGTTTTTGCGTTGATGAAATTCAATCCCAGAAAACCGACAAAAACGAGAATTAGTAAACAAATTGGATATCGTGGGTTCATGATTTCACCTCCATTTTTGGCTCTTCTTCCAAACCCTCACCCTGGCCCTCTCCCGGCGGGAGAGGGGATTTCCGACGTTTGTCTGGGGTTTTCCCCGGTCTGAGACCTGTCGGCGGTTTCAGACTCTTTGTTGCCCCGTTTTTCGAGTACGACGGCCCCGACGCCGCTTTGGTTGTTTTTTTCCTTCTTCCCCAAGACTCACGGTCCGGCAAAAAGTCAACAGCGCGTGGGAGCGTCGTAGGGTGGGCTCACGGGCGCCGTGTTGGAACATTCCCTCCGACTCACTATCACCTAAGCCCGTAGCCCACCAATATCTGTTGAGAGGTCGCACCAACACCCTTGAGCTTGAGCGTGGAACCTCCAACGAAGTTCGGATCAACCAGTTGGTGGGCTACGGGCTCGAGTAAACATTAACCGGGCACCGCGGTGCGATACGACGCCCGTGAGCCCACCCTACAATCGTCCTAACCGTACGTCAGGCTTTTGCCGTGCCATCAAGATTGGGGGAGATTCAGAGGGGATTGATACTTCCTCTGTTCTGCCCCGCTTGGCTTCTCCCGACCTAAATCCCTTTCACCGCGAACCGAAAAGACGCGTCATAAAAGGCCTTCGGATCCACTTCCAGATCCCAAAGGAATTGATTGTCCACGTCGACAATCTGAAAGAAGAACCCCCATTCGCCTTCATTATTCGCGACCTTCAGGAGGACCTTGTTCCAGCCCTTCTTGAGTGTGGCGGCGACATGATCCTGGTTTGGCGAAAGGCCGCGTATGGACGGATTGCTCCAAACAATTTCGTCATTGATCCAGCATCGAACCGAATCATCCGAGCCGATCAGCAGTCGGACCGGCGTTTTCTCTTCGACATGTACGAACGTGAGGGCATAAATCGAAACATGTTCATCGGGTTCAAGGATGTCGTGAAATCGGTAGCCGATCCCGCGCTCGAGCTCGGCGATGTGTTTTGGGGGTTCTGACGTTCTGCCAAAAAGGCGCTTCCATCGGACCGTTTTTCCTTCAGCCCCCTTATATTTTGCCGAGAAGTCGATTTCACGCTCCGGCGGCTTCTCGGTCACGAGACGTTTGTCTTCGGGGTCGTCGAACGGCCCGATGATCCACCAATCGAGGATGAAATTCTCCGCTGCCAATCTCTGTTGGAGACTCCCCAGAGCGAACTCTGCACGGTCATAGCCTGGGCTGTTGGGTGGACACATTTTACGTGCCTTTTGGTACCACGACGCGGCCTCGCGCGGATTGTCTTCCGCCAGCCGGTCCGCCAAAGCCAGGCTTACATGACTCGCGCGAGCATCGTCTGTTCCGTTCTCGATAATTGCTGAAGCCTCTTTTTGGGCAGCCTTGAGGGCACTTTTCTCATCCAGGTAGATTTTGAAAAGTGCGTAATGCGCTTCGCGGGCATAGTCTTGATACTCCTGTGCGTCTTGGATAATTCGTTCGTACAGGTGTACGGCTTTGCCGGTATCGCCCTGAGACCGGTAGATATCTGCGCACAGTGCCGTCGCGAGAACCTGCCAGATTCCCGCGTTCGGGTGTGCCGAGATACTTTCGAACTTTTCCAGCGCTTCCTTGAAAAGCGTCCGGCGTCTCTTCTCCGGTTCTTGGAACGCGCGGTTGTAGGTCTCCATGGCCTGCAGAAAGACCGCCTGGCTATCCACTTGAGAAGCGAGTTTCGCGTTTACGGTTTGGAGACCGGAATCATGTCGAGGTTCATCCGCTACCATCAAGTAGGACTCTGCTGGGCGGGATCGCCGGGGCGCACCCAGTGTCTCGGGGGATTTGGGCTCGAGTTGAGGGGTAGTCGTGGTGAGATGGCGCTGTCTCTCCCGGCCGCCTTTGCCACCCTTCTCGGAGCCATACCCGAGGTTGGTTCCCTTATCTCCCTTGTCGGCCCGGTCCCGCGTTAGATTTTCTGCTTCTTCCCAGTCTTGCTGTCTGGCGGGTGTCACCGATTTCTTCGTGAGATAATCCGTCTGAGTGAAGACAACGCCTGCTGCCAGAACCAGAACGACCGCCATTCCGAAAGCCGGGCGAAGAAGAAAGGGCCGCCGAACCGGTTTCGGGTTGCTCACCGTCGTCGGCATATTCGCTTCACGAAGGATCGTCTGATCGAGATGTTCGGGGGTCTCCATTTCGGAAAGATCTCCTATGAGTTGACGAGTGGTTCTCGTTTGTTCGACAAGCGTTCGACAGGCATCGCACTTCCCGAGATGCCGTTCGATACGGCGCTGTTTCCAGGCCGAGAGCTCGCCATACAGATAAGAAACCAGATTTCGTTCGATTCCTCGGCATTTCATTTGACAAATCCTTCCGAAATCAACCACTTCCGCAGAGTTTCAAGCGCATATCGCATCCGGCTCTTCACCGTTCCCATGGTACATCCGGTAATGGACGCGATCTCTCGAAATGTCAGGTTGAGCTTTTCCCGCATCAGCAGAACCTCACGCTGCTCTTCGGGAAGCCCATGAATCAGGCGTTCTATCAAGGTATCGGTTTCGTTGTTGAAAACCTCATCCCGCTGCGTTCCCTGGCTTACCGGGAGCGGAACGGGGGACTGGCCGGTTTCGGTCAGTTCATCCAACGAGGTTGTGTCTTTACGGCGGCCTTCCTTCCGCATGGCGTCGATACAGACCGAGCGTGCCACCGCGTAGAGCCACGTGGTGAACTTCGCCCGGGGCCGGTACGTGTGGCGGCTTCGAATGATCCGCAAAAACACCTCTTGATAGAGATCGTCTGTTTGCCCACCGCCCGCGAACCGGTAAATAAAACCGTAGACGCGCACCTTGTGGCGCCGAAACAAGATCTCGAACGCCGTCCCGTCGCCGCGAACGTATTGCAGCATCAGATCTTCATCCGAATCGTTCGGATCGACGGGAAGGCTTTCGTCCACGATGCGTTCCTGGGCGGCGGCCTCCATAGTTACTCAGGTTAAACGTCAGGCCGCGATGGTTGGATTTAATTGAGTACAACGAATCTAAGAGCCGCAGCGCAACAGCGTTTCTCCGGCTCGCCAAAGAATGTATTCTAATTCGACTCATAAGTCTGCGGAGAGGCGAGCGGCACAAGTCCAAAACCGAAACAGCGTCAGGTCGGTGTGCGAACCAAGGAGAAATCCAATGTTGAGCACATACACTGCGAAATACACAAAGATCAGCCGGGGTTACATGGCGCAGTTGGTGGGATGGCCGGAGGTTGTGACGGAGGCGGCTACGCTCGATGAATGCCGGGACATGCTACAGGATGCCCTGCGGGAAATGGTCCTTGCCTACCGTGAACAGGGGAAGGAGATACCGCTTGGCGGGGCCATGTCGCTCCTCATTTAGCATCGTCCGGTTTGTCCGACAGCTCTAAAACACGAACATCCTCAAGATCGACATCACGGCCTGCTGCCCGCTTGGAGCTAATCAGATCTTCTCTGGAAAGGACCTGAATACGTCCTTGAACCGGTTCAACATACCTGCCCTCTTGCAAGCTTGGGTTGGCGGCTAGGGCCAGGTCTGTAAAAAAACAGAGCATGTCCAGGCGCTCAGAGATGGTCAGAGACTGAAACCATCGGGCTTTGGCTTCAATCGTCTCCTCACTCCAGTCATGAGAGACCCCATAGTTCGTCATCATAAAGGCTATATTAGCGAATGGCTTCGGTGTTTGAAACACCCACCGGATGGTAGCCAAGTCGGGAGGGCGAGGCTCCCGCCGAGCCGTTGGTTTTGCATAATGACCGCGGCTCACCAGGAGGTTCGCCCTCCCGCGCTTTGCCCTGCCATTTCGCTCCTTTTGAATAACTCCGCCAACCGCGAAACTGCATACGCCGCAGGCGGAACAAGTAACGACTCGATGGGGAACCGATAGCGCAACGACACACCGAAAACCAAATGAATGGCATACGTCGACAGGACAACCGCCAGGATCGGCAACAGAATCCGGAACCGGTGCCTAAGAAGCCACATTCCATATAATGCACCGACAAAAAGCGGGAGAAACGAAAGAAAACACACTGTATTCGTCAGAACCGACGAGAACGTCTCATACATCGGCGTCAGCCGCCAGAACTGATAAAATCGCATACCGACGAGTTTCAGGAATTGTCCGGGATTCTCGCGTATGAACTCTTTCGCCAGCTTGCCCAACCGGTTGTTGTATTCCAACTCGCTTTCGTCCGGCCGTCGGTCCGGAGGATTGGCATCTCGCGGTATCAGCACTCCGCCGGTCTCGTTGTCCGGATTGTTGGCCAGGAATAACATCCGGCCGACCTGTGTGCTCCCGGGTAGGATTTTTCCGAACACCACGTAATTTCGAATAATCCATGGCGAAAGAACCAAAGACAGAGCGACGCCTGCGAGGACCAAGCCTTTCAGTGCCTTCCGTCGCTCATCCCATCGTGCCGCCAGAATCGCCAGGAACAGGAACGGAATGGCTCCGTTAATTGTAGGCCGCGTAAGTGAGGTCAACCCGAGAACGACACCCAACGCGATGGCTGAGCGCGGCCCGAGATGCCGCACGAAGAAATACGCGCACCAGATACTTGCCACTACAAAAGCCGTGTATAAGGTCTCGGAGAGAAGGTACGCACTGTAGAAAACAGCAAATGGATACAGGCACCACCAAAACAGCGCAATTCGGGCCGCGCAAATTCGCCCGGTAATCCGGTACGTTATCTGTCCGATCATCCACGCGGTAAGAATCGAGAGAACCGCCTGGGCGACAGCGACCGCTCCCGGCATCCGAAGTTCCCCGAACCATTTCAGAAAAGGCACCAGGAAAAACGCGTATCCCGGACCGTCGAACGCAGTCGGGCCGTCCTCAAGGCTGATTGCAAAGGTCCCATGATAGACGAGATTTCGTACTTCCCTCAGGTAGCGCATCTGGTCGCCGAGTTCGCCGCTGAAGCGCTGCGCTCCTACAACCAGGAACCCGAATCGAACCGCGTAGCCCAGCACGCAACACAGAAGAAGAAAACGGAACCCCAATCGTTTTCCCCGGAAGCCGCCCTGTATCGAGTCCGCCGATTCAACCATGTGCGAACAATAACGTTCTTTTCCGGTCGGCCAAAGCCTTTCCTGGAATTCCCGCTACTTCCAATGTCATTCAATCAGGCCGTTGGCAAGAGAATGCCGGGAGGGCGAATCTCCCGATGAGCCGCGTTTCTGTCTTCGGTATCGACGGCTCATCGGGAGATTCGCCCTCCCGCGAAACGTCCGCGCGCCCTCAGCTTGATGACATTGGCGCTACTCCTGTTCCGGCTCCCGGGCGGGCGCCAGAGCAATGACATAGCGTTGCTCTGCCAAATCTTCGATGGGAAACAACACCATATCGCGCGGCGGGGTAACCTGATCCGGGTCGCGTTCGTTGAAAAGCCGGGCGTGGAACCGTTGAGCGGCCAGCCAATCGCTTCTCGGGGAGAAGAGGGAGCCGAGAATTCGCAGGCCACCCAGGAGCAAATCCCGGCCGAAGAGATGGTAATTCTCTCGCAGATCCTGCCGGATGAACAGAATACGGTGTTCCGATTGAAGACGCCTGAGATCTCGGAGTTCGTATTCCGCCATGCTCTTGCCTCTCATCTCCCGCCCGCCTATTCTACAACACTCTTGAGAGGTGAATGATGACAAATAATAGCATTTCTGTTTCACCGCCAGCGGAACAACTGATTGCCCGCTTTAACGACCACTCGGCCGTTGTCGGCGTGATTGGCCTCGGCTATGTCGGGCTGCCGCTCGTGATGGAGATGGTGCGTACCGGGTATCGCACCGTAGGATTCGACGTCGATGCCGGCAAAGTCGACTGTGTCAATCAGGGGAAGAGTTATATCGGCCATATTTCCAGCGAAAAGATCGCCGAGATCCGCAAGCAGGGACGGTTTGAAGCAACCACCGACTATAGCAGGATCTCGGAAGTGGACGCGATCATCATCTGTGTGCCCACCCCGCTGGATGAATACCGCGAGCCGGATCTGAGCTATGTCAAAGCGACGGGGGAGGCGATCGGCCGATACCTGCGGCAGGGGCAAGTAATTATCCTGGAGAGCACGACGTATCCAGGCACGACCGAGGAGGTTCTGCTTCCAGCAGTCCAGCGGGAGGGGCTCGATGCGGGGCGCGATTTCTTCATGGTCTACTCACCCGAGCGTGAGGATCCCGGCAATCCCAAATTCAATACTCGAACGATCCCGAAAGTCCTGGGCGGGCTGACACCGACTTGCAGAATCGTCGGTGAAACCTTCTATAGGGAAGTCTTCAACCAGGTTGTCACAGTCTCATCGACCGGCGCAGCGGAAATGACCAAGCTGCTTGAGAATATCTATCGCGCGGTCAACATTGCTCTGGTGAACGAACTTAAAATGCTCACCGACCGGATGGATCTGGATATTTGGGAAGTAATCGATGCCGCGGCAACGAAACCATTCGGTTTCAAGGCATTCTATCCGGGGCCGGGTTGGGGTGGACATTGCATTCCCATCGATCCGTTTTATCTGACCTGGAAAGCACGCGAATATGAGTTCGCCACGCGTTTCATCGAACTCGCGGGCGAGATCAATATCAACATGCCGCGGTTTGTTGTCGAGAAAATCATCCAAACGCTCTCTGCACGCGGTGTGGCGATCGCCGGTGCGCGGGTTCTAGTGCTCGGTATGGCGTACAAGAAAGACGTGGACGATCCACGGGAATCGCCCGCCATCAAAGTGGTTGAACTAATGCGATGGTGGAAAATGGATGTCTCGTATCACGATCCCTATGTGCCGCGATTTCCGCCCGGACGGCACGGGGATCTAGGGCTTTCCTCCGCGGATCTGACACCGGAAACGCTCGCGGCTGCCGACGCTGTCCTGATCCTGACCGATCACAGCTGTATCGATTACCAGGAGGTAGTCCGGCGGGCGAAAGTGGTGATCGATACACGAAACGCCACGAAAAACGTCACTGAAGGCCGAGAGAAGATCGTTCGGGCGTAGAATTCTCCTTCATTTGAACCCATATCGGCCTGGTTTTGCGGCTGAGTCTAGATCCGTGAAACACATCGCGACATAGATATCCCCACGCGAATGGATTCCATTCGACGGATCGTACTGCGTTCCCAGGTAGCCGGTGCTCGGCAGAAAGAAGAAACCCCAATCGCCGGTCTCTTTGTCCGCAGCGCAGGACGAAAAGGTATAACTCTCCGCCTGGCTCGCGCTCTGGGAGTAGCGAGTGTTGAAAGAAAGCGCTCCGCCGCCCGTGAATGGGTCGTACATGGGACCGTTAATATAAGCAACCGGGGTGGTGAAGATTTTGTATTGACTGAAACTCATAAACATTGTAGCGAAAGAGAACTCGGGAATCCCCTTGATGTTGCCGGGGGCTCCGTTTTCTGCTGTTCCGCAACCGAGTCCGCCCAGGTACTCACCGCCTCCGGGATCATCGCAGTCAATCGGACGGCGCCCGGTATCGATGATATAGGTCATCGCGGTGTTCTCCATCGTCCGAATGTCGTTCCGGGCTCGGGCGGTTTTCGCGCGAACCTGGGCATTGAGGAAATTCGGAACGGCGATCGCGGCCAGGATTCCGATAATCGCGACGACAATCAGTAACTCAATCAAAGTGAACGCTCGGCGGGGGATGATTCTCTGCATAGATAGTTCCTCTTCTCGTGGTCTACGGCAGAATGGTTAACCGGGAGCAAACACGGTTTTGTCAGTATACACCGTTTTGTTACCGCGATTGACCGGTGTCCTGGAACACAAAGGCGAAGGGCAGAGTAGCCAGAAAAGACATCTTTACGGTAGACTGCGAAACTAAAGTCGAGAGGAACATGGCAGAGCAACGACCCGGCCAAAACCTGTTTGCACTACTCATACTTGTGTTGACCGCAGCGGTGCTGTTGTCGGCTTACCTGACGATGCGGCACGCTCTCCTCGCCAGTGAGCAAACCGCGGTAGGTTCAGGATTGTGTTCGTTTTCGGCGGAGTATGACTGTGACAGCGTTCTGTTGACACCGGACGCAACCGTCCTTGGTATTCCGAACAGCCTCTATGCCTTAGCCCTCTATTCGAGTCTTCTACTGGCAGGATTTGTGGCCTGGTATGCACGCGGCAGGATCTGGAAATGGTACGTTCGGCTGGGCTTGCTTGCGGATCTAGCGGCGGTCGGTATCAGCGCATATTATGCCTATGTACTTCTTACACGGATGCCCTCCAAGTGTGTATTCTGTATGGCTCTTCAAGTCTGCAGCCTTCTGGGTTTTTTCATCTATTTCGGTCTCTTGCCGTCGACGCGTGCCATCCAGCCGCAGCCGCGCGAGGCCGGGGTGGCTTTCCTCACTGTACTCCTGTGTGTCTTCTTGGCAGCGATTGAGTTCTTTTCTATGGAGCAGTACAGACTCCAAGGAAGACTGACCAACCTCGAGCAGGAAAATGCCGCGCTCGGACGCATTAAGCTGGACCCAAGCTACAACATGTATTTGTATAAGCAATCACCGAAAGTCGATATCCCCATCGATCCTGAAACCCCCATGCGCGGTAAACCCGACGCGGAACACACCCTCGTCATCTTTGCTGACTTCCAATGCGGACCATGCTCGCGGTTTCATCACGTCGCTGCAGAAGCGGCCAATGCGATGAGTGGAAAAGTCAAAGTTTATTTTAAACACTTTCCACTTGGCAAAGCCTGCAATCCGGTGGCGATTACCGAGGGATACCATCCACTCTCCTGCGATGCGGCGTACGCAGCCGAAGCAGCACGTCTGCAGGGCAAGTTTTGGGAATACGCCGATCTGCTTTACTCACGTCAGGATCAAATGAGTCCTGGATTGTTCGAAAAAACCGCACGGGATTTGAATCTGGATATGGAGAAGTTTCACCAGGATATCGAATCGGAAAAAGTACGCAATCGCGTGAAAGAAGATATCGCGTTGGGGAATGAACTTCGATTAACCGCCACGCCGAGTGTCTTCCTCAACGGGCGGGCGCTCATGGGAAATGAACTGCAGCCGATGCTCTTCTCACTGATTCGTGCTCTCGAGCAACCGTTCAGAATTATTCGGCCGGGCGAAGGTTCCTCGCTGCTCTCGGCGACTCAGGAAGTCACGGCCCCCCCACCTGGTCCTTGAGCGACGTTTATTGATGGCTGGAACGGTCTTTTCGTGTTATTCGCTAAGCATCCTTCGATACAGGTCTTCATACTGACTGACAATCTTCTCTTGATCGAACAATTCAATCACACGCCGCCGCCCCGCCCGTCCCATCTCTTTGGCGTTTTCGGGATCCCGGAGGATCTCGATTGCGGCCTCAGCCAAAGAACGAGTACAGCCGAGCGGCACAAGTTTTCCGCACACACCGTCTTCGACCACCTCGGACACACCGCCTACGTCGGTCGCCACCACCGGGACCTCGCACGCAAGCGCTTCCGCGATTGTCAGGCCGAATGATTCCTTCTCGGACGTTGAAAGCAGAAGATCCGCCCGACGGAGGATGTCGTCGACATAAAGTACCGCGCCGACGAATTCGACGTGGTCGGAGAGTCCCAATTGATCGACCATCACTTCGGCGGCCGACCGATCCGGTCCTTTCCCCACAAAAATCAAGCGGGCGGGTATCGCATTGCGAATCAGGTCGAATGCCTTGATTGTGTCATGGATTCGTTTCACCGACCGGAAATTTGAGATGTGTACCAACCGGCGCACCTGCGAATTTCGCGGCGGTGGATTCTCGGCGGGACGGTACAGCTGTGTGTTGATCGGATTGTAGATCATGTCGATCTGGCACTTCATACAGAGCTGGCACTGTGTAATCTCTCTGAGGTAATAACTGACAGCGGTCACCGCGTCGCTTTGATTGAGGCTGAACTCAACAATCGGCCGGTACGAGGGCATTTGCCCCACCAATTCTGCGTCTGTCCCATGAAGGGTCGTCACAATCTTCACATCGCGAGCGCTCGTCTCGCGAAGCATCTGCCGTGCGAGATAGGCGGCTGTTGAATGGGGTATCGCGTAGTGAACGTGGATCAGATCGATCTCGCCCGATGACGCCAGCTGATAGAGATCAGAGGCGAGCGCCAGCGTATAGGGTGCAAAGCGAAACAACGGATACAGAGGCACATCCACGTGATGAAAGTTGAAATGCCCCGCAGACGATTCCAACCGTTGAGGAACATCGTACGACACAAAATGAACATCGTGCCCGCGATGGGCCAACGCTTTCCCTAACTCGGTGGCAACGATGCCGCTTCCTCCGATACCGGGATAACAGACTATGGCAATACGAATTGAATCCATTCGATCAATACCGCCCGGGTTTATCCCGCGCGTCCCGTCTGATTAAGATGAACTCCTTCAGAGCCGTCACGTTTTCACCGTGATGCCGTATCCTACTCGCCTGAACCGCTGTCAGAAAGGACTCCGGCTGCACGGAAGACGTAACGCGAAGGACGGACTGTATCGACCGGCGAGTCCCGAAAGCGACACGGACAACGCCGCTCAGCTTGAGAACCTGACTCAGCATCAATATGGTACGAGGGAGCATTGAACCAACGTCGAGCACATCGTTCCTGAAAAGGAGCGTTCACGTTGAAGGGTAAAGTAACGTCCGGGTTGATCCCGGACGGCACAGATCGCCCGGGATAGACTCGGG
The DNA here is from genome assembly GCA_964612675.1 of uncultured bacterium. GTDB lineage: Bacteria > Hinthialibacterota > Hinthialibacteria > Hinthialibacterales > JAKPRU01 > CAZTDD01. The sequence continues at coordinate 9,916 of CAZTDD010000013.1, read as the reverse complement.
CGCTACGAGTTCGGTCAAAGGAGGACGCGATCCCATGGCGAAACTGAAGGCGGCCGTTATCGGATGCGGAGCAATTGCCCACCATTGTCATCTTCTAGGCTACCAGGCGAATACCAACTGCGAGCTTGTGGCCGCTGCGGAGCCCTCCAAGGTCCGGCGTACGCTCGCCGAGGAGAAATTCGGCGTATTGCGTACCTATCGCTCGGCCGAAACGATGTTCAAGAAAGAGGAACTGGACGTTGTCAGCGTTTGTTCTCCGAACGCTTATCATGCCGAGCAGGCCATCATGGCTTTGGAACACGGGTGTCATGTGATCTGCGAGAAACCGCTCTGTCTCAGTATGGCCGAAGCGCGCAAAATCCGAAGCGCGAGAGACAAAGCCGGCACCCTTTTCATGACCGCGTTCTCCAACCGGTTCTACCGCGGCACCGCCAAAGCAAAGAGGATCCTTCTAAAAGGCGACATCGGTGAACCATTTATGATCCGTATCCGGTTCGCGCACGGTGGGCCGCAACCCGGCTGGGCCATGAGCGACTGGTTTTATAACCCGACGAAAGCGGGCGGCGGAGCGATGCTGGATATGGGAATTCACGCCATCGACCTCGCGTCATATTATATGGGGCGCATCCGTTCGGTGAGCGCCTCGATTGGTACGCTAGTGAAGAACATTAAGGTGGATGACAACGCCGTCTTGGTGCTTGAGTTCCAAGGCAAGCGACTGGGATACATCGAAGCGGGCTGGACCAGCCGGCCGGGATTCATCGGTGTCGAGATTTATGGAACCGAAGGGACGATTATCAGCGACTATGTGCGGGGAATGTCGGTTTTGCGCGGGCGGACGATGCCGGATGGTACGGTGAAGACCAGTTGGCGCACAATCGACAAAATACCTACCACCGGTGGCTGGGATGTCGAGGTCGATGAGTTTGTAAAATGTATCAAAAAGGGAATCCAGCCCGAATCGGATCTGGAAGCTGGGATCGCTGCAGTCGAGGTGGCGCTGGCGGCGTATAAGTCCGCTGAATCAGGGAAGAGAATAAACGTATAGTGTCGGAAAGCGTGTGCGAGGGCAGATTAGAGCGAAGTATCAACCCCCCTCTGTATCTCCCCTAATCTTTGAATCAGCGGCAAAAAGTTTGGATGACGACAGGGTCTGTCACACACAAAGGAACGTCAGCGGATAATGCAACGTGCCCTCACCCCGGCCCTCTCCCAGAGGGAGAGGGAGAAGAGCTCTCCCGACTTTTTGCAGCGCCATCAATCTTTGGGGGAGAAACCGCTGCAGACTCGCTCGTTTCTTTTTCCTCCCCCGAAGATCGGGGGAGGTTAGGAGGCAATGTCATTAAGTTAGGAAAGGGCGAAGCCGTTTACTGGGAGGGCGAGGCTCCCGCCGAGCCGAAATGAAGAAAAATGCGGCTCACCAGGAGGTTCGCCCTCCCCTCGCTCCTTCTCTCAAACTTAACTTAATGACATTGGGTTAGGAGGGGGTTGGAATTCGTATTCCAGACTTTTGGCGGTCCCATCAACATTTGGGGACAGGGTGGGGTTGAATTTACGTGACTTACGCATCGATAGTTCTGATCTGACCACTTCGGAACGATTTCCCTATCAGGAGTTCTCTATGTCTTTCGTACTGATAAATACAATGAGCGGCAAGAAAGAGCCATTCGAACCGCTGAATCCGCCGAAAGTCGGCCTCTATACATGCGGTCCGACGGTGTACGACTACGCACATATCGGCAATTTCCGGACATATATGTTTGAAGACATCCTTCGACGTTATCTGCGGTACCGTGGTTACCAGGTTTATCAGGTCATGAATTTGACCGATGTGGAAGACAAAATTATCCGTGCCGCTCAGTCGAAGGGAATTTCCATCTACGAATACACAGAACCCTACACCGAGGCATTCTTCGAAGATCTCGACACTCTCCATATCCAACGTGCGGAGGTCTATCCGAAGGCCACCGAACATGTCGACGAGATGGTCGACCTTGTCAAACGACTCCGTGAGAAAGGCTATACCTACGAGAGTGACGGCTCGATCTATTACCGAATCTCCGATTTTGCACGGTATGGGGCGTTATCGGGAATCACGCCGGATAGTGTGAAAGTGGGTGCCCGGATCGACCAGGACGAATACGAGAAAGAGGACGCACGCGATTTCGTTCTTTGGAAAGGACGAAAAGAAGGTGAGCACTATTGGGAAACCGACCTTGGTGAAGGACGGCCGGGATGGCATATCGAATGCTCCGCGATGTCCAGCAAATATCTTGGCGATACGTTTGATATTCACTGCGGGGGAGAGGACAACATCTTTCCGCACCACGAAAATGAGATTGCCCAAAGTGAGGGTGCGAGTGGAAAGCAGTTTGTTCGCTACTGGCTCCATTCGCGGCACTTGATGGTGGAGGGAGAGAAGATGTCCAAGTCGAAGGGCAACTTCTACACTCTCCGTGATCTGGTCGCGAAAGGACATCATCCGCTCGCGATCCGGTATTTCCTGTTGTCGGGGTATTACCGCGTCCAGCTGAATCTAACCGAACACGGACTTCACGCAGCCCACCAGGCGTGGCGGCGTCTGATGGATTTTCGGCGGCGACTCCGTGAAACCGTTGAGCAGGCCACCGAAGGGAGTTTGTCGGACGAGGCTCGGGATCTCGCAGCCCGTGCCATCGCTGGATTTGAGCAACACATGGATGACGACCTCGATACCCCCCAGGCGCTGGCCGTTGTCTTCGATTTTGTCCGCGACAGCAACCGGTATCTTGACACGGGCTCCGCCACCGAGGCCGACGCCCAGCATCTGCTGGAGGTGCTGGAAAAGATCGACACAGTGCTCGGTGCATTGGAGGAGGAGCAGAAGAGTCTCGACGCGGAGATCGAGGAGCTCATTCAGAAGCGGCAAGAAGCCCGGAAACAGAAAGACTTCGCGACGGCAGACGCGATCCGTGATCAACTCGCCGCGCAGGGCATCATCCTTGAGGACACGAAAGATGGTGTTCGCTGGAAACGCGAGAATCCGTAGGAGCCGAACCCGGTCACAACCGAGGATCGAGGATCGGACCGAGATAGGATGCGAACGGTTCCGGAACATTATACGGACCGATGGGCCGCAGGATCATCGCACCCTCGATCGAGGGCGTCTCGGATACGGAAATCCGAAAAGGCTTTGGCGGCCGGTGAGTTGCCGTGCCGCGTCCCGCCACGAGCTGATTCACACAAACCGTGATCCGGTCCCCCTGCGGTATGCAGCGGACATTCGTTGGAGAATCGAAAATCAGACCGAATCCGTATCCTTCTTCGTCCGTCCAGGTCGCCCACCACACGTTGCCTTTGTTGCCTGTGTAGAATTCCTGCCCCACCCATGTGGAGTAGTATCCTCTATGTCCCGCCTGGTTTCGATCCGGATACCAGCTGTGCGGACCGTGCCCGTACCAGCAGAAACGTTGCAGAGATGAGGGTATCTCAAATCGGATACCGTACTCCGGCAGTTCGCAATCGAGGTTGACGGCCTCCAGCTGGTAAACGATCTCGGCGGCGGCCTGGTCCAGAAGACGCATGGTCGTCTGAAGGTCGAAACCGCTATCGGAGGACTGATCGGATCGATAGTTCCTGCGTGCAGTAAACCGGTTATTCGTTCGTATAAGCTCGCTTGCCCGCTGAAGCGACAAGTCCGAGAGCGTGTTCCCGCCGAACAGATTTTCGTCGGCATTCCATCGTTGTTCGGCCAAGGTCAACGGACGCCAGCCATTCGGTCTGATCTTTCCCAGAATCACATCGTGTCCGTGAGAACTGACCGACTCGATTCCACCTTCCTGGCGGCTCATGACAATTCTAAGACCCCCTGCGGTGATCGACATAACTGCTCCCGCCGAGACTTGAGGTTCAACCGCAGGATACTCGAAGGGTCGAATCCGAGCGTCCTGCAAGTCCAATCCCACTCGGCATCGATTCACTTCCACACCGGAATCGTCCGTGAACGTAATCAGCAGCCAGGCATCCTCGGGATGTTCGAAAGACTCCGGAAGCTGAGCGGGGATCGAGACATCCTCGCGCTCATGGGGTTCACAGTCGATGCGCATAAGTCCGCTGCGAACCTGTCTGCGTCCATCGAAGAGAAACCATGTCGTGACGAGCCGGTCTAGATTTGTGAAGTCGTACCGATTCTCTACGTGGACTTCGATGTTCTTTCTTCCTGGTTTCGTTTTGAGCGTTGGTTCGATGACAACGACCGGGGCATAGACTTTCTTTGTCTCGTGGTAGTCCGGTTGAGGAATCCGGTCCGAGAATACGATCCCGTCAGCCACGTCGCCATCGTGCATCTCGAATTCGGTGTCGGCTGCCGGTTGCTCGGGTTGCGGAGCGTGGTTCTCGGCGGGCTCGATATTGACATCGTCAGCGGTATCGACTGCATAATCTACCGCGAGTCCCTGATCGGCCCAGCACCAAATCATCCCCCCGGCACACCGTTCAAGCTGCCGTACGACATCCCATAGACTCACCAGTCCACCAAAGGCATCGCCGAGAGCGTGCGTGTGTTTTGTCACGATCACGGGTCTTGGAGGGCGTTCAGATTGCTGTCCGCACAATCTCATCAGCTCGGTGGGGAGAGGAAAATGGGGAGCAACCAGGTCGACTTCGGTTGGAAGATCGTGCTCGTCTCGTCCGGCGCACAATATCGGCCGGGTCGGATCGAGTCCCTTCACCAGAGCCACGACATCCCGGTTGAGGTTCGTGTACGGATTCTCATTGCCGATTGACCAGATCAGTACCGATGGATGACTCCGGTCACGGGTAACTGTGGCGCGTGCCCGCAGAAGCAGATACGGTAAGTAGCGCATGTCCCACAGCAGGTGGTTGCCCAGGTCGTAGGGAATTTCGTCGATGACATATAACCCCAGCTGGTCGCACAAATCCAGAAATCGGGGGTCCGGCGGATAGTGCGCGGTTCGGACCGCGTTGATGTTAGCGGCTTGCAGCAGGGCGATCTCCTCCCGATAGAGACGCTCGGTAAAAGCCCCGCCCGCACGCGGGTGAATGTCGTATCGACAGACACCCCGTAACTTGATCGGGACGCCGTTCAATAAGAGAACCCCATCCCGGATCTGTGTTGTCCGGAACCCGACGTTCTTTGTGACCTCTTCGAGAGTCCTCTCGCCGGATATTAGCGAGACTGTCAGTGTCGCCAGCCGGGGATGTTCCGCCGACCAGGGCTGGACATCCTCGATCACCTGATCGATTTCAAGGCTCGGTGCGGGGATGCCTCCCCCTGTAATACGGAAGGTCTGTGAGGTTCGGACTAACGCCCTGTTCCGATGGTCGGTCAGCTCGAATGTTCCGGTGAACTCCTCCGACCGGTTGTGACCAGGGGGATAAGACGAGATCATCATACGGACCCGAATTCGGCCTTCCTCGCGTTTGGGGTCGTAATCCGCTCGCGTTACAAGATCATCGATATACGTCGTTGGTTTCCGGATCAGCATCACGGATCGGTAGATACCCGACAACGCCCAGGTTTCGTGGTGATCCAGCTGGCAGATCTCGGGAGATTTGATGATTCGTACAGCGATGACATTCGATTCACCGAACTTCAGGAGAGGAGTGATATTGAATTCGAACGGCGTGTATGCGCTCCAGTTCGAGCCGATCTCACGGCCGTTGATCCAGACAGTCGACCCATAGGCTACACCTTCAAATCGCACAAAGACCGCGCTGTCGTCCCATTCTTCCGGCACGACGAATGCGCGCCGGTACAATCCGAGTGTTCGACTCGGTGGGCCGAAACTCGGGGCTTCGAAACCGTGGAGTTCCCAGTTCGCAGGGACCGGGATCTCAGGCCAGCTTTCATCGTCATACTCGGGGGAGGTAAACCCGCCGAAATCGGCCAATTCTTGTGCAGTGATCACCTGTATCTTCCACCGCCCGTCGAGGGACATCGATCGTTCGGGATCGTCGGGAAGTGGCACCGCACCGGTAGGATATGCCGTGTAGAGCGCGATGCTTACAAAAGCGGCGACGAGAGAGAGGTTGAAGAAGCGTCTGTAATCCAGTTGATTCACGTTGTTTATTTCCTCATCGAGCGTCCGACAGTTCTACTATCGAAGGAGCCCGTTGGATTTGGTTACAAAGGCAATGCCTCAATGGTGGTAGCGGACCGGGAAAGAATCAAGAGTCGGGGCGGAGTGAAAAAAACCGTGCCCCCCAATTGCCAATCCCCGAAAATGACGTAGGTTAATCCTCGAATAGAGAACAGCCGGACCGGAGTTACACAGACGTGAGCGAGGTAGCCGTTGTCTTAATGAGCGGAGGAGTCGATAGCAGCATGGCCGCGGTGCGACTGGTCGAGGAGGGCTATGAGGTCATCGGAGCGACCTTTCTGCATGGTCTTGCGGACCGCCAATCCGAAAACGATCAGGTTGCCGACGCAAAGGCTGTGGCCGGGCGGCTTGGAATTCGTCACGAGACAATCGATTGTTCAGAGCGGTTTCGTCGGATGGTGATTGAACCATTCGTTGAGGCATACTGCGCCGGGCTGACACCGAATCCATGTTTTCGGTGTAATCCCAACATGAAATTCCGGCTTGGTATCGAGTTGGCTGACCGTGTCGGCGCTCAGTGGTTGGCGACCGGTCATTATGCGCGGATTGTTCATACAAGTGACGGCCCTCGTCTGGCATGTGCCGCCGACCAATCCAAAGACCAAAGCTACTTCCTGGCCGGCCTGCCCCCTTCCATGCTTACGCGGCTTTATTTTCCGCTCGGAGAACTTACAAAAAACGAGGTCCGGGAACTGGCACGAAAACACGAGCTTCCTATTTCTGAGAAAGCGGAGAGTCAGGAGATCTGTTTCGTTGGAGCCGGGGATGTGCATTCGTTTTTCGCGGATAGAGACCTGTCGGAGTCGGGCGATATTGTCGATCGGGAGGGATCTATTCTCGGGGGGCACCGAGGTGTTGTCCATTACACGGTCGGTCAGCGACGTGGGCTCGGTTTGGCGGGAGGGCCGTATTATGTCATGGCATTGGATGCCCCAAAGAACCAAGTCATTGTAGGGCGTCATGGGGATCTGTACGCGTCTGAGGTCAGGGCGATTGACTCGAATTATCTCGCGCCGATTGACAAGGGCGTGATGGGGAAAGCGAAAATCCGCTCGCAGCATGAGGCCGCGGAGTGTTGTGTTACCGATGCCTCTGGTGAAACATTCACGGTCCGGTTTAGCGAGCCGCAATGGGGTGTCGCACCGGGGCAGGCGTTAGTGGTCTACGATGACGACTGTGTTATTGCCGGTGGTGTCATCGAGAGCTGGACGCCCGCATAGGCGATCCTATTTCTGATGCTTGAGAAACCACTCGTAGAGTTCCGTGTTGTTGTAGCTCTCGGTCCAGCTATCGTGTCCGGCCTCCGGATAGACAGTGAAACGGACTTCCTCGTTTCCTCGTTTTCGTAGCGCTTCCACCATTCGTTCGGATTCGTGCAAGGGAACCACGCCGTCTTTTGCCCCGTGGAAGACCCAGGTCGGCATATCTTGCAACGAGTGGCGATGGACGAATGAGCCGCCACCGCAGATCGGCGCGATTGCGGCGAAGCGTTCCGGACATCTCGCCCCGAGCGCCCATGTTCCGAAGCCGCCCATGCTTAGGCCGGTCAAATACACCCGGCTTTCGTCTACCGCATATTCCTTTGTTATCTCGTCCAGCAGCGCTTCCAGTTCGTCAAGTTTATCGTTCCACCAAACACCTTTTGGACACTGGGGAGAGACCAGAATGAACGGGAAATCCGGTTGGAGTTCCACGATTTTCGGCGGACCGTGTTTTTTGACCAGTTCCAGATCGTCGCCACGCTCACCCGCTCCGTGGAGGAACAGCATTAGCGGCCATTCTTTTTCCGATTCGGCATAGCCTTCGGGAAGGAACAAGAGATAGTCGAGAGCCAGTTCTTTCTTCATGGTCTTTTCAAACTCATGTTCGGTTTGTTGCCCGGACAATGTTTTCGATACCGTTGCGCATCCGCCCAGCCAGATGGTTGAGGCGACAAGAAGAATCGCTGTATGGATTTTCATGATAGTCTACCTTGCGAGTGTTGTTTTCCGGGAGTATCTGGGAAGATGGTCGTACTGTCAATGAAAGAGTTACTTCGCCCTTTCAGGGCTGATCCTCATTTCTCGTCAACGTGGTCCAGGGGCGTTGCCCACTGGCTATAGCACTTCACCCCGTTGGGGTGAGAGGCAGACGGTTGCAACGGGCAGGCGCGATTGCCTGGATTCGTCCTATCAAAAACGATCGGGGCGGCGAAGGAGCAAGAGGGGATTTGCAGAGCTACGGTGGTTTGTTGTTGGCACCATCGCCGTACGAAATATTCGGTCTGCGATGCTATACTCAATTGTGGGTGGCTTTTGGATCTGATCGTAGAAATCACAGGTGAGCTTGTATTGAGATTGACCATCCGCAGGATGCAAAGAATACAATTCGAGAACCACTTGGAAAACGCGGAGATAATACGCCATGAGGCCGGACATCCAATTAGCTGAGGCGAGCATTGAGTCTTTCTGCCGGAAATGGAGGATCACCCGGCTGGAGCTTTTCGGATCGGCTTTGAGGGATGGCCTCGGTCCCGACAGCGACATCGACTTCTTGGTATCATTCGCCCCGGATGCGCAGATCAGCCTATTCGATCTGATGCATATAGAAAGCGAAATGGCGGAAATGGTAGGAAGAAAGGTGCATTTGGTGTGTCGGGAGAGCGTTGAACAAAGCCGGAACTGGATTCGCCGACGTGCGATCCTCGAATCCGCGGAGCCTTATTATGTCGCGTGACCTGGGGTATCTGGTCGATATCGCCTTGGCGATTCAAGAGGCCCTTGAATTTGTTGAAGGGATCAGCTGGGAAGCATTTACGACAGATCGGAAGACCCAGGCCGCCGTCATGCACGAACTGACCATCATCGGAGAGGCGGCGCGACGCATATCCGCTGATTTTCGGAGCCGCCATGATGAACTGCCTTGGCCTGATATGATCGGTGTGCGAAATCGAATTGTACACGAATACGATCAAATTAAACTGGACATTCTGTGGGACACCTTGCATACCGACCTTCCTTCTCTGCTAAAACAGATCGAACCGCTCGTCGAGGATGAGGAATGATCCACTGTGATTCTTCCTGCGTTCTATTAACCGGGGTCATCTTTCAATCCTGAGAATCACGGTTCAGACAATTTCAATCAGACCGTACAGAGCGTACAGGGATCCGTCAGACTCCCACTTCCGCACAGTCGTGTCCCGCTTGGGGCCGGGCTGCCTTGTTGCGAAGATCCGATGGTTCATCTTGCAGCCAGTTCGCGGGCGTGGGTGATCTCGCGTTTGCCAACAGGCCGAACCTCTGATGCTTCCAATGTCACCACGGCGGCAGTCTTGCCATCCAGTGTCGTGAACTCCACTTCGGAGGCTTGGCGGTCTCGGTAGACATGGACCACTGTGCCCACGTCACCTGCTTCCAGGCCCTCGTCGGGCACTGCGCCGGTCAGTACGATCCGATCATGTTCCCTTATCATATCGTTCCTCATTCGCCATACGGATATGCTGTAACAAGGCGAGCTGTGTCCGATCCCCTGTCTATAATCCACACTGTTCGCACCTTTGGCACCTTGCCACTGGGTGATCCAATTCTACCAACAATAACATATTTTCGACCATGCGGTGACTGCGTAGTCTCTGTCATCTCCGGGTTGCGCGCCAACGATCGGAAAGAAACGATATAGACCAAATCGCAAGCCCCAACGGGGCGAGGTACTCCATAGACAAGCCTCGATAGAAACGGCAGGAATCACTTCGCCCTTTCAGGGCTGTTTTTCATTTGTCGTCAACGTGGTCCAGGGGCGTTGCCCACTGGCTATAGCACTTCACCCCGTTGGGGTGA
>CAZTDD010000012.1:0-80769 GCA_964612675.1 uncultured bacterium | reverse complement strand
GCGGCCCTTCGACGGGCTCAGGAACCGCGCTCGGGTTTCAACTGCCGATTTTAGGGTAATGAGAGTTTTCATCCGGCCCGGGTAAAGTTTTTTTACGATGACGCTTCAGATCGCCTGTCGAGTTACCGATAACTCAATGTGAGTTATTGTATTTGCTTATTGACCCGCCTCCTTCGGTCGGCCGGTCGCATGTTTTCTCCATTTCGAGGGCCATGAGAGAGAATCTGCAAACGGTTAGGGCTTTGCTCAAACCGAGGAGGAAGAATATGTTTGCGAATTGCGAAAGCTGCGGGAAGTACGCCCAGGTAGACACGTATGGGTGTTGTCAACCCTGCTCGGATAAAGAGCACGCTTTGATCGGAGTAGCGCGTGAATACATCCGTCGACAGCGGCGGGTCAGCGTCTCCGACCTGGCCGAGAAGTTGGACATTGAAACATCTCGCATCCAGCGTTGGCTTCAGCAGGGACGCCTGCGAGCCGCGCCTCACCGAGCCATTTGTCCGGATTGCCGAAAACCGATCATCGGAGGAGTGTTCTGTGACTGTACGAAAGAGGTCGCAGCCATTGCCCCGGATGGCTATCTGGCCAAATCTCATGGAACCCCGCGTCGCGTGAAGAACAAATGGGAAGACTATTGGGCGAAGAATTCACGCATTCGACGCAACCAGCATCGCAGAATCTGGCTGGCCGCCTCGTAACGATCTCCTCGATCCAATTGTTCACTCTTCCAATCGAATGAAATCGGCAGTGCCTGCGCCTCGGGGCGCTGCCGGATTTTTACGTTAGAACAAATGGAAAGGCCGTGTTGTCGGAGGGATTCCCCCCTTCAAGACCGAAGAGATTATCGAGCAGAGACTACGAGACAGGGGACTTGCTGTCCTCGCGAAAGAAACTCAAAACCTGGTCTCCGTTCCGTCTCATCAAGCTAAGCAGCGCGTCGGCGACCTCTTTGTCGTAGGCGGTACCACGCATGTCCTCGAAAAACGACACGATTTCATGCACCGGCCAGGCCGGCTTGTAACATCTTTCTGTCGCCAGGGCGTCACAGACCTCGGCAACAATAAGCAGACGGCTCGGGAACGCGATCTCGTCGCCGACAAGTCCCTGAGGGTACCCCTTCCCATCCATTCTCTCATGGTGCTCGTGAACATACGTGGCGACTTGGGCCAGCGATCCAATGGGGGCGAGGATTTTGTAGCCGGTGCGCGCATGAGTTTTCATGAGCTCGTACTCTTCATCGGTCAACTTACCGGGTTTCAAGAGGATGCTGTCCGGTACGCCGATCTTGCCCACATCGTGCAACATTCCTGCGATCCGAAGTGGCTCGTGATTCTCCTCAGGCAATCCGAGTTCCTCGGCCAGGGTCAACACAAACTGGGCCACCCGAGCGCCGTGCCCTTTTGTGTAAGGATCTCGGGCTTCGAGAGCATACGAAAGCGATTCAATCGAATGGAAAATAAAACTCTTGAGCTCCCGTGTCTGCTCTTCAACCCGCTGCTCCAGGTAGTTGTGATAGGCGATGTTTTCCAACACCAGGCGCCGCTGTTGAACGGCTCGATTCACCATCAGTTCCAGAAGATCCAGATTGAATGGCTTGGTGAGGTAGTCATAGGCTCCGAGACGAACAGCGCTGATCGTATCCTCGAGTGTGGGTTGACCGGTCATCAGAATGACGAGGATGTTCCTCTCCAACCCCATGATTTCTTCAAGGATCTTGATACCTGTCATGCCGGGCATATAGATGTCGGTGAATACAACATCGAAGGTCTCAGCGCGGATACGGTCTAGCGCCTCCCGTGCATCGGAGAAAGTCTCGGTCTCATAACCGATCCGGCGGAAAAACTCGCCGAGCATGAGACAAATATCGCGCTCGTCGTCGATGACTGCAATGCGAGCGTGATGTTGTTCTTCGCTGGAATGGAATCCTGCTTTCGCGGGGTCATTTGGCATAGTCTTCTTCCTACTCCCTAATTAGCATATCGTATTCTAATTCAGTGTGGTGGAAAACCGTACCTGGTTTAAGGCCTGACTCGTGGTACACTCTGGGTACACGGTCATTTGATTCCGGGTCAAGCGAATGATGAGAAGGGACGAACAAGCCATCCTCCTGGTTGACGATAATCCGAACTATCGGGCGGCTGTTGCCAGGAATCTCGCTCTGGGGGGATATCGGACAATCGAGGCCGAGGACAGCCGGGAAGCCATGGAGGCCCTGAACAAGCAATCTCCGATGGCCGTCATCACAGACCTGGACATGCGGACTCACGATGAAGGTCTGCAGCTGATTCAGCAAATCAAACGCCTTTTTCCCCATTTGTCCGTTATCATGATTTCGGCAGTCGGCAGTTTCGATGAGGGCGCGTTGGCACGACAGTACGGTGCGATGTATGTCGTGAGCAAATCCCGCATCGATACCGAGATTGAAACGCTATACCGATTGCTGGAGAAAATCGCTGAGTACCATCGTCAGATAGAAGACCTTCGGGAGCAAGTCGAAGCCGCGATCAACGAACCCGACAAGGACCACGGGCAGCTCACGCAACGCTTGGACAGCCTCCTGCAGGACAATGATCTTGATACAGGAATGAAGGGGGTCGTTTTTGATATCCGCGACCGTCTCGAAACCGCCAAGAACCCTCTGACGACTCCGCCTGCGAGCCCCGGCGTCGATCTGGAGTCGTCGCGAGCCCAGCTGGGTGAGACTTTGGCTGAATTCGGCTCGTTACACACCGAGACGCAGACAATGCTCGCTATCGGGTATCACCTGGAACAGTCCGAATCGACCGGCGGTCTCTCTGTATCGCGAAACGCATGTTTCTCCTATTCTTTCGCCGTAGAAAACGAGGTAAAAGGCCGAATCGGCAAGAAGGTAAACCGTTTTCTCTCAAGCCGTGAGGCTGAACCCATTATTCAGGAGATGTACGACACGCAAATCAGAAATTTGGACATCTTTTTCAACCAATATCTCGTCCGCACCATACAAGAACGCGATCTGGACTTGAACTCAGACATCGTCCGACAGGTTCTTGAAAGGATGCTCCAACACCGTCATAAATACAAACCCGACGGCTTAAAAGCGCTGGGAGTTCTCTTTTTCTGTTTTGGAAGGGAATTCTCATTTATGAATCGCTCCGGTCCGACATCCGTGCAGAATCCTCTTGGGCTAAAAGGTCTCACCGATTTGGAGATGATGCGGCTGTCGGGGCTTCTGATTCGGCTGCAGCATTTGCGAAACCCTTTCGTCCACCCGGAGTTCAGCGATAGAGAAAAGACCGTCTCAATTCGAGACACAGCAATTGAATGTCTGCGCTTGAGCTCGAAGTTGGTCTGAGAAATCGATATTCAACTCTGTTTCCTTAGGCAGGTCTTCCGCGGTTTGTCCTTGCCAAGGTATGGTACATTGTGGTATTAAATGCCAACTTATGTGTCATGAGCGGTAAGCGGCTTGGGCTGGGGAATAACAACCGAATCTGACGAGGAGGGCCGGCTGGAGTCTTTTGCCTACGGGATGAACCGATGCTACCGATAGGGACTCCCAGCAGCCATAGCTCATGAAGAGTGCCGCGTTCAATCTTGCGTTCAAAGTCCACCGGAACGAAGTTCCTTTTGCCGAAGGTCTGTTGAAATCGAATGAAGAACAAGCGGCAGAGGATTTTCTCGACGCCCTAAACTCACTCGCCGGTGAAATCAAATACGATCCCTCCCAACTGCCCGCGTTGCTCGAACAGGCGAGGGGTGGCGGAGAACAGCAGGCTGCCGCGCCGGCGGTAGACCTGAAAGCCCTCCAAGAAGAAATCGACGCCCTAAGAAAGAAGAAGGCGGACCTGGACGAGGGGATACGTACCCTGGAAGGTATTTGCGCTCAGCGTGAACAGACAGTACTGCCGGGGCTGAACTCGATCATGCTTCTGATCACGTGTTCGGTCTTCGTAACACTGTTGTTTATATTTCAGCAGGTTATTCTCGGTCTGTTGCTGATCGTTCTCGGTTTGGCAGGTGCGGGTTTGATCTACATGAAGGACATGCGAACATTACGGTCGCAGCAGGAGGAGATCGCCCGCCGGCGCGCGAAACATGAATCTGAAATCAAGAAACTGAGGAAAATACGCGATGAGACGGAGGAAGTTCTGCACAAGAAAGAAGAGGAGTTTAAAGCGGCTCGATCCGGTCAACCGGTCCCGTCCGCTCCTCCAGAATAAAGCGATACAATTGCGAGGAACTGAAATCCAAGTCGGGTAATGAAAGAAAACGAAGAGAACCAGGATAAACAAAACAATGACACAGATCGATTTGCCGTATCGATCAAAGATGTTTGTCTGAGCAACAGCTGGGCTCTTCAAGCGGTGTTGCAGTATCTCGACGAACAGAATCCAGGCGCTCGGGACCAGATCTGGGAAAAGTATCTGGAGTTGAAAAGAATTTCTGAACAGGCGGAACGAGAAGAATAGATCGTTATCGCAATGTCCCGATCCCATGTTCCTCGCCGCCCGGCAGTCACGACGATAATTACCCGATTACAACTCGATCATGAGCGTTTTATCAGTTCGCCGTTGCGGCGATGTAGTTGTACTGGACATGCCCAGGAATCTCCGCGCGGCTGAGGTCGATCAGCTTCGAGAACAGCTGACGGATCGGAGAAAAGAAGGGGATTTAAAACTTGTCCTAAACGCAAAGGAATTGAGGCGCATTCGAGAAGAAGACATGCCGATCTTGATTCGTTCCTTGCGTTCTTTCAATTTTGTTGGTGGAAAGATTGTTTTGGTGGAGACCGCCTCCTCCGTACGGGGCGTCCTGGATCGGGTCGGTGTTATGCGTCATGTGAACGCTTTTGAAACCGAAGAAGAGGGGTTAAGTTTTCTAGGGATTGGATCGAACAAACCCGCAAACACGAAAGCAGCCGGCAAGGAGAAAAGCAACAATGAAAGTGAATCGCAGAATGCAGGATGATATAGCCATCCTCGATATGGAGGGAACCCTGGATCTCGATGGTGCAAACACGTTTAAGGAAGCCATCAGCAGGGAACGGCAGAATGGATGTACGAAGTTGATCGTCAATATGGAAAAAGTGGACAGCATCTTGAGCACGGTGCTGAATTCTATAAAACCAACGGTTACAGCGTTCTGGGCACCCGGTGGGAAGATGGTGCTCGTGAACCTGTCCAAGGGAAATCTTCGGGTGCTGGAAAAAGCGCCGTTTTTCGCAATGTTGTCGGTAGCCAAGTCGGAAGACGAGGCCATTGACCAATTGAGTGCCCAATGACACCGATCTCAGATTAAGATTAATCTCAAACGGATGTTTGCTGGGCGGAGCTGCGGTGAACCATCTCCACAAGTCTGCCGGCGATTTTGTTGAGCGGCAGGACTTCGGCCACGCCGCCTAAGTCGATGGCTTCCTTGGGCATACCGAAAACGACACAGCTCTTCTCATCCTGAGCAATAGTCCTTCCACCGGTTTGTCGGATCTGCGACATGCCGCGCGCACCGTCCGCCCCCATCCCGGTCATAATGACCGCAATGCAGTTCCGTCCCACTTCTCTTGCAAGCGAATGAAACAAAACATCCACGGAAGGCCGGTGCCGCATGACAGGTTCGGATTGATCCAGCTGAGCCACGTATTGGCTCCCGCGCTGTCGAACAACCAGGTGAGAATGTCCGGGGGCGATGAGGGCCTTGCCGGGTTCCAGAAGGTCATTATTTTGCGCTTCTTTAATGTTCAGGGCGGCAAGTCCGTCCAATCGGTTCGCGAAAGCCGACGTGAATCCAGGAGGCATGTGCTGAACAACGACGATGGGAGGCATCTGCGGCGGTAAGGCCACAAGAACTTCCCGGAGAGCCTCCGTTCCGCCGGTCGACGCCCCCAGACCGATTACCGTCCCGCCGCCACCCGGGCGAGCACGCCCGGCGGGCAGTGGGGGCAACGTCACACGCGGCGGTGGCGTAAATGGAGATCGCGTGATTGTACGTGTCTTGGCACCCGCCTTGACCACCGCTTTGATTTTTCGCGTCAGTTCTGCGGCGATCTCTTGGATATTCTGCGCGGCTCCGCCGCCCGGCTTGGTGACAAAATCAACCGCTCCTAATTCGAGGGCCTTGATCGTGGATTTTGCGCCTTTTTCCGTCACGCCGCTCACCATGATCACAGGAACCGGATGAGCAGCCATCAATTCCGGCAAGAGCTCAAGCCCGCTCTTTTTCGGCATTTCCACGTCCAATGTGACGACATCAGGCTGCAACGTCTTCACTTTATGCAGGGCGAAAGCGCCGTCCGAAGCTGTTCCTACCACTTCGATGCTGGGATCCTGCCCGAGCAGATCGGACAGAATCTTCCGAACCATGACGGAATCATCCACAATCAAGACACGAATTGTATTCTTCTGAACCATCGCAACTCAGTCAAAGGCCTTTCTTTTCCACGTATTTCTGCGACCTGGGCTTTCGTAAGCCGACCGCATAAGTCCAATCCCTCAGTGAGCGAGAACCGATCCTCTAAAAGGATCTTCTTGGAGGAAGATTCTCCCAGAGGAGAGATTTCCGCGAAACAAACGTATCTCGCTCAATCGTCACCCCAGAAGCCGGTCAACGACACCCAGGACTTGTTCCGGCTTAAAGGGCTTCACAAGGAACTCAGAAACACCTGCTTGTAACACTTTCTTGACCAGGGTCTCCTGGTCCAGAGCGCTGACCATGACGATCTTTGCAGACGGATACTCGGCCAGGATTTCATGGGCAGCCTCGATTCCGTCCTTATTCGGCATGGTAATATCCATAGTGACCAGATCCGGTTCTTCCTGTCGGTACATTTCGACCGCCTGGTCCCCATCTTCGGCTTCAATCACAGTGTGATTTTCCGACTTCAGGATTCCACGGAGGGCGATTCGCATAAAGTAAGAATCATCGACTACCAGAATCTTAGCCATAACAACCAAGCCGAATACGATCGAGTTTGGCGAAGCAACGTGCGAAACGTAACCGATCGCCTGTCGGTTCTTTCCTTCTCGTGAGAAAGAAGTTGCCGGTCCAGGAGTTGGACTCCTGGACCAGCGGCTCCTTCCTCATTCCTATCGCCGACACGGCCGGCTGAGAACTCGCGATAGCGGTCGCAAGATCCGCAAAGGGGGCGCATAGGAACGTGAACAGCACGGCAAAAAGCATATCTTCCGAGGGCGCCTCCTCGCAATTGAAACCGGTATCAAAGAAATTCACGTTTGGCCACCTCCTTGACCAGGACTTTTCCGGAATCCGTTTTGAAGAGGATTTTCCGTCCGCGCTCGCCGCCGACGTCCTCGGCCACAATCCGTATTCCGTGCTGGCGAAGGATATCGCGAGCCACAGTAACATTTCGCTCACTGATAAGTCCAAACGACAATTGAGACAGCATTTTGGCGCCCCCAAAGATCTTTGCCGTTGTCGATCCGGGGTTCATCCCGCGCTGTCTCATTCGTCTTAGCAATTCGGGCAACGCCGTCTCACCATATTTCCCCTCCTGGTCATCGCGGGCTTTCGACGAAGGAGGGACTGTTGGAAGCATATGGTGATTCATGCCGGACACATTGTTCTTTGCGTCATACAGACAGACACTCACACACGACCCGAGCACGGTCGAGATAATCTCCGCATCTGTGGTTACGTAGATCTCACCGATACCCAGGTTTTTCTGGGGAAGGACATCGGACGTCATTAGTTCAACCCATTGGCAATGGAATCCACCAATCCGGGAGACGGCAAAAAGAGGAAATGGACACCGATCCCCCTTTGCTGTTCAGCCATATTGGTGTCGATCAGGATGGCCTTATCCGAGACAAGGCTCTGCTCCACGATCAGTCCCTCCAAAACAGCAGCGAGCATATCGTACAATGCGATAGGCTCCGTGGGTCGCAATTCGATGCCCACACGATTGGCCAATGTGTTCAAGAAACAGCTGCCGACGACATTGGCCAGTTCTTTCAACGCGGAGATATTCGACAGATTGACTACGCCATCTTCGAAAGATATCTCATTCCACAGCAGCTCGTTTAGTTTCTTTGCGTTTTCTTCGAACATCAGGAAGAGAATGTATCCGCTGTTTTGCCCGGTGATTCGGACAACAATCATTGCGAGCGGCGTGTCCGGCGGATATAGCCCTTCATAGAGATCCTGAAACGGGACTTCGACGACGCGATTCACACGGATCTCCAGTTTTTGGCCGATCATCATTCCCATCGTTTCGCCGGCCTGTGCAGCGCTTTCTTCAAAAATCGACTGTATGTTTTCCAGAGTGGTTCGGTCCATCAGACTCCCAAAGTTTCTTGGACGAGAGACGCCACGTCCAGAATCAGAATAACCTTCCCATTACCCAATATAGAAGCACCTGCGATGAAATTGGCTTTTTGCCCTTGTCCACCAAGCGATTTGATGACCACTTCCTGCTCGCTGACCATTCGGTCCACAATGAGACCGACCTCCTGAGTTCCATGACGAACTATCGCGATATAGATGCGTCCGTTCTCGGATTGCCCTTGGTTCGGCGAGTCGAGCACCCTGTCCAAACGGAGGACGGGAACCACGGATTCGCGGAGACGAATCACCTCTCCCCTCCCCTCAACGGTGAAGATGTCATCGTTGGTAACCCGAAGAGTCTCCGTCACATTGGCGATGGGAAGCGCGAAAAGCTCACTCCCCGTCTCGATCAACAAAGCTTGAATGATCGCTAGAGTCAGGGGAAGTCGAATCGTGAATGTCGAGCCCTTCCCGACTTCGGTGTCGATTTCGACGGTGCCGCCCAGTTCATCGATGGTCCGGCGCACAACGTCCATGCCGACACCGCGTCCAGAGATATCGGTCACCTCTTTGGCGGTCGAGAAACCGGCCTGGAAGATGACCTGAGTGAGTTCACGGGGCGACAGCTGAGCGGCCGATTCCTCGGTGTACAGGCCGCGATCGATTGCTTTCTGCTTAATCCGCTCCAGATCCAAGCCACGACCATCGTCTTGAACTTGTATGATAATGGAATTGCCCTCGTGAGAGGCGGCAAGCCGCAGGGTTCCGGTCTCAGGCTTCCCCGCTTCGAGCCGATCGCTTGGGGCCTCGATACCGTGGTCCACCGAGTTTCGGATCATATGAGTAAGAGGATCGCCGATTACGTCGACAATCTTCTTATCCAGTTCGGTTTCTTCCCCCTCTACGACAAGATTGACCTGTTTCCCTCGACCGTGAGAGAGATCCCGCACCACGCGCCGGAATCGGGCAAAAACCTGACCGATCGGCACCATACGGGATTCCATGATGGCTTCTTGAAGTTGGGTAATGATCATACCTTGCTGCACGATGCTGTCGAGCAGCGAGCTTTCGTCACCTGTATTTCCGCTTTTCAGCACAAGGTTCTGACCTAGTTCCAACGCTCTACCACGGTTGATGACCAATTCTCCGGCTAAATCGAGAAGTCGGTCCAGTTTGCCGATGTCGACACGGACGGTACGGCTCCTCGAACGATCCTCTCTTCGATCAAACGAGGTCTTTGCGTCATTCTCTGCATCCGGTTGCGCGGGGGAACCGCCATTCTCGGACGCCGCCGGTTGCACCTGCTCCTCCGCTTGCTGTTGCTCGGGCCACTCGAATTGCTCGGCATCGGTCACATCGCGAACCACCACGTCCCGTACCTGACCGATTGACGCTTTCTCCTGGATTTCCTCCGCGGCAGCTTGACTGGCGAGTATAAATGAAAAGCCTGCATCAACTTCTACCTCTTCATCGTTCTCCACATCGGGATCACAGACGATGATTTCTCCCAACGACCTCACATTGTTGCATATCAAAAAAGCACGGGTTGCGGCCATGGGGATATCGTCGTCAAAAATGACTTCAACCTCAAATATTCTCTGCCCGGCAAGACGGGATTCCTCGATACGGCTGCGATCCGTGTCGGACAGCTTAATCCGCGGCGCCCGCGGTTTTTCTTCTGACTGCGACTCGACCGGGCTCGACATCCCCATAATGGCCTGTAGATTCGACACCGTCGAAGTTGTCAGTTTCTTGATCTCGTTCTTTTTGCCTTCCGTCGTCCCATCGCCCAAACTCGCCATCATCTCTCTGAGGAGATCGAAGCACTGGAACAGAATGTCTGTAACGTTCTCGGTCACAGGAACTTTACCGTCGCGGAGCTGAGACAGCACATCTTCCATGGTATGCGTGAACTCGCTGATATGCATGAAGCCGACCATCGCCGACGAGGATTTCATCGTATGCGCGGCTCTGAATAACTCCTGAAGAGGTTCACGATTGGTCCGGTCCTGTTCAAGATTCAGAAGGGCCTCGTTCATAATCTCAAGATGTTCTTCTGCATCCTGGTAGAACAAATCGATGTACTGGTTACTGTCGAATTCCATTATCTTCCCTCTCTATCTCCGCTCTGTTGCCTGCGTGGGCTTCCGGTACACGGAGGCCATAACGAAATCGAATTCGGTTCCCATTCCATGCAGGGTCTCCGAATGGCCGAGAAACAGGTAGCCTCCTGGACGAAGCACCTGGAAATATTTCCTCATGAGTTCCTCTTGGGTCTGACGATCGAAATAAATGATCACATTCCGACAGAAAACGATGTGGAAGTCTCGCAGTTTTAGATGGAAAGGGTCATTCAGATTCAGTTTCCTGAATTCGACCATTTGCTGCAGTTCAGGCTTGACCTTCACCCGATCGTTCCCCTTCAGGAAGTACCGATACAGCAGCTGCTTCTGGATATTGCGCACTTTGTCATCGGCATAAACACCCTGCCGGGCGGTGTCGAGCGCTGAGTCGCTAATGTCCGTCGCCAGGATGCGAACCTGATGTCCCGGCATCCGTGCGAGAGCCTCTTTTGCGGATATGGCGATGGTGTACGGTTCCTCGCCTGTCGAGCAAGCGCTGCTCCATATGCGCATCATGCGCATCGTGTTCGAGGAGAATCGCTGCGGTTCGCCGAGAAACTCCGGCCAAACAACCTGATTCATGAACTCAAACTGCTTTGCCTCGCGGAAGAACTGAGTGGTGTTCGTTGTTATTGCGTCCACCATCTTCGCCAGTTCTTTTTTGCGCCCTTCAGGTGACGTAACGTAATCGTAGTATTCGCCGTACGAGTTGAGATTGAGCTCCCGAAGACGCTTTGCGAAGCGATTCATTACCAGCATCTTCTTGTGGGGGCCGAGCGAAATCCGGCACTCACGATAAATCAAATCGCGGAACTTTTTGAATTCCCCCTGGCTCATTTGTCGGTTCTGGTGCGTCAAAGCCACTACAGGAGATCCTTCCTCACATGAAGACAGTCCGTCATGAGGACTGCTGGATAATACTGATTTATCTTGGATCGAGATTTACTCAAGAGACGCAAGTTCCTCAGTACTGAGTATCTTATCGACGTCAAGCAGAATCATGAGCCGGTCATCGATTTTGGCCATACCCCGTATGTATTCCGAGTCAATCGAAGCTCCCATCGGGGGAGGCGGGGCGATCTGTTCTTCTTCAATCTGAAGCACTTCGGAGACGGCATCCACGATCATTCCCATCACCTTGTTGAATACATCCACTACGATAATCCGTGTACTTCGGTCGCGTTCGCCCTTGGGTAACGAGAATCGAGTTCGGAGATCCATCACGGGGACGACTTTGCCGCGTAAGTTCAGCACGCCCTCGATGAACGGTGGCGATTGGGGGATGCGAGTCAATTCGGCAAATCGAATGATCTCTTGGACTCTGAGAATATCGATACCGTACTCTTCTTCGCTAAGAAGAAAACTCACGTACTGATGGATGTCACCTCGGCTCGCTGCTACGTCCGTGGTTTCGTCATAGGTCATACCGATCTCCTCCTCGGGCTTGCTCCGAAACTGGAGTAGTCACGGAGGTGTGGTTCAGCAAGTCATTGAAGTTCAGTGTGTTAATACGTTTCGGAGAATGACTCAACGTACCGGACTTGCCCAATTTGGTGTTTTCTGTAACGCATTGATCGTTCGGCAGCCGCCGAACGGGTTCAAGATGTTGTTTTCTGTTCTTTAAGCAACTAGCCCCTGCTGTTGATCCTGAGACATTTCTTGCGAAACATAGAATGTCGTTGATCCTTACGCAATGCAAGCGAATAATCAACCAGCATAGAGAGTATATCCCGCAGAAACGGGTGTGTTAAGCTTATTCCACTGAAGAAGTTGAAGAATGGCCAAAAAGAGGGCACAGGGAGACGCTGCGCCCCTCGGTTCGGCTTCACAACGTCAACTGCGAGACTTGAAAAACTCGACCGTTTGCCGCAATCCTTGTTCGATACCAGTCTGGGGACTCCAACCAAGATACCTCCGAGCTAAATCGTTGGCCAGATACGAATGATACACATCGCCCGCGCGCGGAGGCCGGTGGATCGGTTCTTGAGCACTTCCGCTGTAGTCTCGAACCAGTTTGAAAACCTCATTGATCTCGGTTTGCCGACCGGAACTGACGTTGAAGACGGGCAGGACGTCATCGGGTATCTCTGCGTCGGCGGCGAGAAGATTCGCCTGTGCAAGATCCTCAACATACACAAAATCTCTTGTCTGACGGCCGTCACCGAAGATGACCGCCTCCTCGCCCCCGAGAAACCTCTCACTGTAAATGGCTACCACACCGGCCTCCCCGTGGGGATCCTGCCGCGGACCGTAGACGTTCGCAAATCGGAGAGCAACGTAATCCAGGTCGGCCGATTTCCGATAATAGTAGAGATAGTACTCGACAACATATTTGCTGATTCCATAGGGAGATAAAGGATATACAACCTGGTCCTCACGGAGCGGCAGCTCGGGAGGCTCACCATACACAGCAGCGGAGGACGCATAGACTACACGCGCAACACCGCCTCGGACACACTGTTGGAGGACATTTATGCTGCCCTCCACGTTGGTACGAGCGTCGAAATCCGGCTCACGTGTCGAGCGAGATACGCTGATTTGCGCGGCGAGATGGAAAAGCACCTCGGGGCGTTCCTTTTCGAAGACCTCGTCCATAGAATCGAGAATATCGACCTCGTAGAGTCGGGCTTCGGAATTCAGATTCTCGCGCCGACCGGATGAAAGATTGTCAATCACCGCTACCGAGCAGCCTTCAGCAATCAACGCATCGACAATATGGGAGCCGATAAACCCCGCACCACCTGTAACCAGACATTTTCGACCTTTCATTCAAACCTCCAGATTGGCGTGATCGACACATAAAAAGAGAGCCATAACCACTTCATAAAACTATAATAAAGTCATTTCAGTTGATGTTCTATTGAGAACATCGCAGCTATCATCAGTTATTACAACCATGTTTTCGATTCGAATACCGCCCCAGTCCGGTACGTAGATCCCGGGTTCTATCGTAACAACCATTCCTTGTTCGAGGAGACCTTCTTCAGTCGGAGCGAGACGAGGCATTTCATGGACCTCAAGGCCGACTCCGTGCCCCAGACTGTGGATGAATAAGTCGCCGCGACCGGCATTGTCGATAACAGACCGAGCCGCTGCATCGGCGTCTCGACAGGTCAGTCCCGCATGGATGGCTTCGCAGGCGGCCAGATTGGCATCGCGGACCACACGGTAAGCGTCACGGAATTCCGCCCCCGGGTCTCCCAGAAAGACTGTCCTCGTGATGTCGGAACAGTACCCCTTCCAGAGGCATCCGAAGTCCATCAACACAGGCATTCCTTCAACCAACTTAAAATCGCTGGGTTTACCATGGGGTAGAGAGCTGCGAGATCCGAACAATACCAGCGTTTCGAAAGACTCCTTTTCCGCACCCGCTTGCCACATGAGGTCTTCCAAGCGATGGGCGAGTTCTCTTTCGGTCATACCCGCCCGAATTTCCGGCAGTACTTCCTCGAATGCGGCTTCCGCAAGTTGCAGAGATTCGCACAGCAGAGCGACTTCCGATGCGTCCTTCCTTATACGTAGATCCTCCACCCAATTGACACGCGAAATCCATTCATGATCGCTGGAAAGACCGACAAGGTTTTTGTGCCGCTCCACCGAAGTGTGCTGGCCTTCGAATCCGAGTTTGAGCCCTGAGGCGTTCGACAACACGTCGCCAATCGTTTCGCTGTCTTTTCGCCGTCCCTGCAGTTCCAGTTCAGCCCCGACGACTTCGCTTTGAATCTGCTCTGCGTACCGCCCGTCGGAAACGATCACGTTTCTCTCCAGGCCGATCAGCAGCAAAGCATGAGTACCGGAGAATCCACACAGGTAGCGAACGTTGGGGAGCGAGCTGACCAGAAAATGCGTCAATCCTTCACGTTCCAAACGTTGCCGTAAGAGATTCTGTCTTTCGATATAAGGCAATTCGGTCATACCAGGGATAGAGGATACGCCATGGACAGGACCGGCGGTAGGTTGAATCATACTGACCGGCCAAAGAAGGCCATGAATCGGCGATAGACGCGGAACGATCTTCTCCGTTCGAGCTCCGCCATTCGTCGATGCCCCTTTTCGGCCAAAGCCATAGCTTCGCCGCACGCAACTTCCCAGGATTCGATAGCTTGTTCGAGCCGTCTCGTGTAAGGCGATGAACCGACACAATCGGGGCTCGGGGAGCCCTCGCCCCCAACAATTGAGTAACCGAGAACCGGGGCCGCTTCGGAGATCGCCTCGCAGAGCCCGTTCGCAACGAGCGCAGGATCGCCCCTGGGAGGTAGCATTTCGGCAGAGTCGACTCCGCTCTTCACCCCCAGCAGGATAGAACGATAGGCAGGTTCGAGCTGATCGAACGGATAGATCCTCTCGCGATAGATCCCATCCAAAGTGTCCGCCAATTCCATCGAATTCGGCCGCGCTTCCAAGATCTCTCCCACTGTCATGAGGAAAAGCCAGACAGGCAGATATCCGCACGGAGTCTTGTACACAGTGCAATCCTGGCTTTTCAGAAGATCCTGTGTATGAGCGAGATCCGGCAAAGGGGCCTGCAGGTGCTCTGCAAGCCAGGGATGAGGCCGACCGGCCAGATTGCGGTGGAGGTTATCGATGGAACGCTCGGCTGCGACGACGCCATCACTTCGAAAGGGACCGGCGATGAGGATGGCCTCGGAAGCGACACGCATCATCTCGGTGACAGCCGAGTCGCGGCGATCCCCGGGGAGATGCTCAAGAGTGTCCAGAGAAATGACAATGTCGACTCCGGCATCTGCAAAAGGAAGTCGATCCGCGGACCCCTGAACGAAATCTGGAGTGCCCGCAGGATGCACATCCACGCTGATCTGTGTCCAATCCTCCGGCAGGCCCAGTGACTGACCGGTACCCCCGCCAACGTCGAGGAGGGATCTCGGACGCCCCGGAAATACCTCGCGGAGGATCTCGGAAACCTGCGTGTATCGTTGCCAGGCGTCGAAACGCAACATCAGTTCACCATGTGTCGATTCTCATCGATTATCGCCTTCTGAGCCTATTCTGTCAGGTGATGCTTGACGATGGTGATTTCGTTGGGCATTCTCCGAAGAAGTGAATCGATAATTTGGTTTACAGAAACAAGCGAATGAGCGAACAGTGTCAGAACACTCGAACGATCCCGTGGCAGCTTGCGGGGTTGGTGACGGCAAGCCTGGCAGTCAAGCTCGCGCTGATCGGTTGGAACCGGGGCGAGTATACGGACGGAATCATCCAGCTTCAACTTTGGGAAAGCCCTGTTGTATTCTTCCCTCCCTTGTTTACGGTCGCAACGCAATTGCTGAATCTCGCGGTTGGTAACCTGCTGGTCTCCGGGCGTTTAGTGTCGATCTTTGCATCCTCGCTCGTCCCAATTGTTCTGTTTTTGATCGCTCGGCGGTTGGGAGATGAGCAAGCAGGTCTTTGGGCGGGGCTGCTTTGGGTCCTGGCTCCGCTGCAGAACCGGTGGGGACTGAGAGTCATGACCGACTCGCTCTTTGTGTTCTTCTTCACCGTTGCTCTTCTGTACTACATCGAAGCGATCATAACCCGCAGGGAAACCAGCGGTCGCGCGTTGCGGGGCACTTTTTTTTGGGCCGGAATTGCCACGTTGACTCGATATCACGGACTGGTGTTCGTCTTGCTGGTCTTCCCGCTTCTTCGATGGCAGATCAAATACCGGAAGAAAGAGGAACAAAATGAAACAGAAGAGAACGTCTCGGTCGGCCGCTGGCCGTTGCCGGTCGTGCTCCTTCCCTGGGTGGCATTGGCGGGATGGCTGATTTACCGTGGCTTCGGCCACGTCGGACAGTTCACTGAAAGAGCAAGTCACGGACTCTTGGTCACGGGTTTATCGTATTTCAACCATCTCGAAGGATACGTTCTCTATCTACCATGGGCTATAGGATATCCCTTGGCCTGTCTGCTGCTGTACATGATTGTCAGGATGAAAGGCCATTGGGGACCCTGGGGACTGATCCGTTCCCTCATATTATTCCTATTACCAATCTGGCTGCTCGTGCAGACAGGATTCCAATCCTTCCAGTTCCGCTATTTCTTGCCGCTTCTTCCCCTGTTCTGTCTTTTGGGTGGCTATGGAATCCGGCGGATTCTCGAAGAGCGCCTCTTCTTAGCTTCAATTCGGGTGGGGATTGTGTGCGTGGTATTGATCTGGCCTGCGATTCTGTCAGTGCTTGTTGTTGGGTTGCAGCGAAACGCTTTCGGGGATATCACAGACGCCGCATTCTTCGTTAGCGAGCAGCCGGGCAACGTCCGTGTTTACTCCAATGAATGGTATCGCTCGGATGTGCCTTCGGTAAAAATGTCTTTCTGGTCGGGACGTCCGGTTTACGGCTATCATGCAGGATTCCTGGATCGCCTCGAATCGGGCGACCTCGTCGCGTTGCATACTGTCTACGGTCCGATTGGAAGAGAGATCCAGGCCATTCAAAGCCGATTCGACACGGAGGTCGTGTTTCGCTCGCGTCGTCAACTTTATCCACTGCTGCCGGACATTATGGTGTGGCCGCCCGGTGCGACAAGCAACCCGATTGCGTTTTCGTACCGTTTCATGCCACAGGAATATGAGAGTGTTGTGATTCGGCTTTCTTCTACAGCGCCGCTCGGTCCGACAATTCCTTCACCTTGAGGCGGGCAATATCGGATGAAGGATCCAGAGTAAGAGCCTTTCGATACTCAATCAAAGCCATCTCTTCGTCGCGAAGCAATTCCCAGAGCGAGGCGATCGCGATTCTCAGCGATGGATCGAGAGGAGCAAGATCGGCGCAGATCTCATACTGCTGCCGCGCCTGTTCGAGCAAGCCAGAGGCTCGGAGAGCGTCTGCATACTCTCTCCGTGTCTTTAAATCGTGAGGCGAAGACCGAACGGCCCATCCCAACGAAACCAATGCGGGCGATCCACCTGCGCTGTTCAAACTCGACTCGGCCCGGTACGCGGATCCTCTTCTGCTTGATTGTTTGAGGAGTGACAGCAAATAATCGATCATCGCGCTGTCCCGCTGTTCAATCGGCTGACCGAGTTGCTTGCCGAGAGCCGATTCTACGATGTCCGCCCGCCACGGAGCCCATTTCGCAGCGTGCACGGGACGGTCATGCTCTTCATGCAACGATTCCGCACGCCACTCACGGCTCAGCTGAACGATGGGGATGACCAACAGCGCGGCCATGATCGCCGGAAGATATGCAGACAGCATAGAAAACTGATCGTCGGGCCGGATTTCACGCTCTTCTGTCGGAGTCGCCTCTTTGAGTGCCAAAATGCCTCCCAGAAGGAACCAGCACACCGGCGAAATCAGCCAGAACGGCGTAAGGAAACCGACGGCGAGCCAGGCGCCGACGCCGAGAACGCGCCATAACGTCGGATGAGACAGATCCCGGGAACGGCGGGAAGCGATTGAGACCAAAAAGAGAACAGCAATTAGAACCACCGCTACCAAGAATCCCAGCCAACCCAGAGTGACCTGCTGGGCTTGAACCAGATTCATCCACCACGCACCTTTTCCCAGCTCAACCCGAGGGATTTCCCTGGGAATAGACCATAGCCGAAGCCAGACATTCGGACCGAGAATGGACTCGAAGCCGGACTGGACAGACAAGAGAAATGAGGCACCTGCCGACCGAAGCGAAAACGGCAGCCAACCAGTGCGGGAGACAAGCGGTAGAAGACCGAAAAAACAAAGAATGAGCCAGACTAGCAAACCAGCCCCGTTAAAAACGAATGGAACGTCAGGATCCTGACGAACGGCCCAGAGGCCCAGCAGCAAAACAAGACAGAAGGCGCTCAAGGCCATCCAATCCGCAAAAACGAACAGGAGAAAGATGTACGCGACCCCCGACAAGAACCAGAGAGATACAGATTGATTGCGTGAAGCGACGAGAAGACTCCAGGTCAACGCCGCGGGAAGCAGAGCGGTCACCACCATCCAGCCGGAGCTTAAGAAAGGCTCCGACCACGATACGTCCGCTGCACCGAATATCAGAAGTAAGACGGTCACAGCCAAAGCCGGTCCCGTCAGAACCCAGGGGCTGTTCCGCCTACCGCGACGATATCCAAAGAACAGATAGATCCCCGAAAACAACAGGAGCGAAGCACTCCAGCGAACCGGCTCGTTATACGATAACAGCAAACCGACTGCGCCCCCAACGATCAAAGAGAGCGCGACGATCTTAGTAGGACCTGCGAGAGTTTCATACATCTCGGATCCAGCAGGTTGCATTGTCTCGTAAACCAGGGCAAGGCCGAGCGCCACGTAAAGAAAGACAGCAAAAGAGGGCGGAAGTTCCGCCAATAGAAAAGGAAGAGATGCGCCGAGAACTACGAGGACGTACATATCTGAACCAACGCACGGAGTCCAAGCAGATAACTCTGCGGCCCGAATCCAGAGATTTGCCCCACAGCGACCGGCGCGATATAGGAATGATGGCGGAATTCCTCTCGGCGGTAGACGTTGGAAAGATGTACTTCCACTACCGGAAGACCGACCGCGGCGACAGCATCGCGGATGGCCACAGAGGTATGAGTATACGCTGCCGGATTGATCAGGACTCCCCGATACTTACCAAGCGATTCTCCGATAGCCTGCACAATCTCGCCTTCCCCGCTGTGCTGGACAGTGGTTACGGTAATCCCGAGCTCGGACGCTAGTTCGTGCAGCATTCGATCGATCTCATTCAGAGTCACTGTGCCGTATGTTTCCGGTTCTCGACGGCCCAAAAGGTCCAGATTCGGTCCGTGAATCACAAGGTATTGATCTGTCATGGTTACTGTCCCTGAATCGGCTCGTTATTTTACTCGATTGGCTCTATGATGAACGATACCGTTACGTTAGTATAAAAACCTGATTTGAGACTACCGTCACTTTGGCATGCAGATTGACGGTTTTACCGAATTGGATACGACCAAGTGCACGACTTACTAAGCGTCTTCTATACATTTCCTCACTGGCTTCTGGTATTTCCGCTGGTCGGCCTGGGAACCTATCTGAGCACAGCTTCCGACGGGCCGCTTCGCGCCACCTGGGATCGCCTTGCTTATCTCACAGGCCGCTTGATGCTATTCACGGCGATTCTTTACATTCCTTTAATCTTCTATACGGGTACGTGGCATCACTATAACACCACGAAAGCTCTCTCGTTGGAATACATGGTGCTGATCATCCTTGCTTCGTGGTGGGCGGTAAAGGGCCGGTTGCGGCGCCCGCATTCCCCGATGCTTCTGCCTGCCGCGTATTTCTTCCTGATCATGGTGCTGACAACCTTCGTGGCGGTCAACATGGCGGAAGCGTGGGAGACGCTTCTACTCTACGGGGCTGCATTGGTTTTCATGGTGCTGATCGGCGCGTTTATCCGGCGACCGGACGATATACGGCTTGTCTGTATCGTGATGAACATCACCGTCCTGTTGGTGGTTCTCTATGCACTTGCGCAATGGTTCGACTGGGAACCGCTCTGGAGAGCCGTCGAGGGGCCGAATTTGACCGGATTTACACGGAAGCCGGTCTCATTTATGGGGAATGAGAACTACGCAGGCGAGTTCCTGAACCTGACTTTTCCATTGGCGATCACCTTGCTGATCTGGTCGTGGGGGAATCCCGCGTGGATGGTGATGTTTTCGGGTATCGCGTGCTTATCGATGATCGCGATTCTCTACATCGACTGTAACGCAAGTTATATGGGTTTCCTGGTCGGCTTCCCTGTGATGGTGCTGATACTGATTTCGTACCGGGTGCTGCCATGGCTTCACGATACCGGCTTGCTCAACACAGCCCGCAGAAAAGTGACACTCAAAGAGATGCGCTTTTGGTTCCGGCGGCTGGTCTTTGCTTTGATCCTTGGTGTCGCCCTGGTCTCCGCACTAACCGCCTCGGTAGACAACCCCTTAAGGAGCCGTGTCGCCCAGCTGATCACTTGGGCGGACTTTGACGGAGACCACTTACCAGACGGTGTTCCTCCGATGATCTTCCGTCTGGAATGCATGAGTAGCGCGCTCAAGACTACACACGATAACGTCTTCACCGGCATCGGCCCCGGGAATTTCAAAGTGATCCATCCTTATTACGAGAGCCAACTGGAGCGGAAGATTCTGGGGAAAGAAACACTCGCCCGAAAGGTACACAACGATTTCCTCTACCACTCCGCGGAGCATGGCTTTTTCGGCATGCTGGGGTGGATTTGGATGTGGGTAACAGCGTTGTGGTGCGCTTTTCGTTCCCTACCGGTCTTAGACTGGACAAATCGCAAGAAGGTATCCGTGGGACCTCCAAATCAGCCTTTTTCATTGGAGGAACGTCGGTTCTTGTTCTACTTCCAGGTAGGTGCAATTGGGGGAATGATCATAGCCTTAATAAGCTGTAACTTCGGTCACACCTTCGTGATTCCAGCGTCTTTGTTTCTGTTCTGGTTCATTGCGGGTTCATCGGTGCTCATCTATCAGTGGACACAAGGAGAGGGGACTGTTTGCAAACCAAGACAGAAAAGCGGTCCACATTTTCTCACACGCCTCTCATCGACCGTTCGATGGCCTGTGTTACTCGTCATAGTCCTGATCATTGGTTCTTTGAATGTGCGTCAACTGATCGGAGAGTCGCATTTGCGGGTAGGAATGACGAAGAGAGAATACGACCAGTTCGGCGAGATGTTCAATCATTTTGATAAGGCAATGGAAATCTGGCCCTACCAGATGGAAATCTTCTATATCTTGGGACGTTACTGCATCGACGCGTTCCAAAAAATGGAGGATATCCGTCGAGGTGTGGAAAACCAGGTCAACGAGATCCTCGCATCCGGCGAAGTGACCCCCGAGCAAGAGAAATTGCTTCGCCAGCAGGCGGATCAGATTGTTCAGCAGCAACTTGCGCAACACGGTCTCGACGAAAAGGAGAGGATGGAGGTCGTAGATTTGGGGATACGCGTCCTCCAAACGGACGTTTACCTGAACCCGATCTACAAATGGGCTCACAACAACTTGGGGGTCTTGTACGACAAAAGAGCGGCGTTCACTCATTCAGAGAGATCCTACGACCGCGTCCTCGATATCGACTACGAGCAAGTGTATGCACATTATAATCACGGCCTTGGCTACCTGCGCGAACATCAATACGAAAAGGCACGGAGATCATTTGAACAAGCGCTTGTGGCGGACCCGACGAAGACCGAGGTCCTACAATACCTCGGACACGCTTACTACAACATGGGCGATTTGGAGCACGCTAAACAAGCCTACGATCACTACACGTACAAAACGTGGGATGAAAAGGGTCTTCCGTGGAGTCCGGATCCGCAAACGCAGGAAAATCTGTTCAAGGTATACTTCAATCTCGGTGTCCAGCTGAGTCAGGAGAATAAACCGCAACAAGCACTCGATTCGTTGATACGAGCGGCAAGTACCGGATACCAAAAGATGACACCCCAAGAGAGCCGGCTGCTGAAAGAGCAGATCGCCTCGAATCTTGTCAAACTGAATCGAGTGAATGAAGCCATCGAAGTCTACCGAGAGATGCTGGCGAAAGAGGATATGGACAACACGACGCGCCGGAACCTCGTGCTTCTGCTCAGCCACATTGGCAGAAACGAGGAAGCGTTGGAGGCAATGCAACGTGTCGCGAAGGACGAACCACACGACTGGTCAGCCTGGTACAATATTGCAACGTTGAAAGCCAGGGTTGGAAACTATAGCGAAGAATCAATCCTATCGGACTTGAAGAAGGCGATCGAACTGGACAGACAACAGGTCGTTGCCCAATTAAGCGAAGACCAGCTTCTGCGCGAAGCCTTAAAAGGCACTCCCTTTCTTGAAGGCCTGCTTGGAGACGAGCTACATATGGAAGTACAGAAGTAGCGACCGCTGTCTGGCCAACCATGCAACACTTTCATATCCCAAGCGGCGTCGGAGCCGCCGCACTCCAAAATTTCGCCCTGAAGTCCAACTCCAGGGCGAGCGAAACGTAATCTCAGCGCGAGCCAAATGGGTTTGAAGGGAAGATGAAGTCGTGTTCACCGCCCAGATAAGCAAATCTACGAGCGGGCACTGAGGATCGACTGAATTAGATCCTTTTCATCTCCCTGCAATCTGGGCAACATGTCTCTCAACTGGCGATCGACAATATCGCTCTCCATCGAAATCAACACCTTCTCTGCTGTCGCTCGTACGATGTATGAGTCGGAGCGCAACCCTTGCATGATGGCCTTGACCGCATCCGCGCTATTGAGCCTGCCAAGCCCGACGATCGCAGCGCACTTGATATGGTCTCCTTCCGAATTCGCCATCATCCACATATAGGTTTGCTCGGCTTCATCGAGGTTTCCTTGGTCAATCTGCGCTTCGAGAAAACGTACCCAACTGTCCGCAAAGGCCCTTTTGTGACGATCCGACAACGAATTAAAGTCAGGCAGGCTGACCCCGCCCACATCCTCTCGCTTGCCGATCCGGGCAAGCGCTTTCATTGCAGGTATAGAGACCTCGGGATTGCCTGAGCTCATGGCCCACATGAGCGGTCGAACGGCGGCCTCATCCTTACGATGACCGAGAGCGGCAATCAGACGAGTTTTGAAATCGCCGGTCTCCGCCTTCATCGCCTGGATCAGAGCATCGGAGGACACCTGGCCCGGGATTCTTTCCAGACAATAGACCGCCTCTTCGCACAGCCCTGGATCTGTGAGAAGCGGGGCAACGAGAGGAACGGCCTGCTCGTCACCCACAGTGGATAGATGGCGTATCGATTCGACACGCACTTGCCGTGGCTGCTCCTCACCGATCAGCAGCAATAACTGGTTCATCACAGCGATTCGTTTTTCACTATCAAAATCCTTCGCGGCATCGTGAACATGGCATCGAAGTGCCTCACCGGCCGACTTTGCTACGCCTCTGTCTTCTGCATGAAGGAGTATAGCCAGTTCGGGAACGACACTCGGACTCATCTTGTCAGCCTCGATAAGCGCCGCGTAGCGAACGTCCGGGTTTTCATTCTGCAAACGAGTCAGAAAATCCTGCTCGGTTTCACTCAGTCGCATTGTGGCGCACGCTGTTGTTAGAGCCGCAGCTGCCGTTACCGCTTGCGCAGCCCGATTGGGAGAGATTTGTTGCTTTGTCATCGTTTCGTCCTCCTTTGATTCACAGATGCCACGGGCCGCGTCCCGCCATACGGATCATACGGTTCGCTTCTTCGTCGTTTTTCACTTGCTCGTTGACCGGGTCCCACTCCAATTTGCGCCCGAGAACGAATGAGATATTGCCGAGGATACAGAGCGTCGCGACACGATGCCCCGCCTCAATGGGCATGATCGGTTCTTTGCGTGTCTTGACACATTCAAGCCAATCGAGGAAGTGACCGGTGTTTGTATAGACATGCTCACCGTCCGCGGGAGGCTGATAGTTCATCGCCTTGTCTTCGGTCCCGCAGCCGCCGTCGCCGCCGGTCACGATCAACGTATCGTTGTCGCCCCAGTACTTCGCGCCGAACGCAGCATCGAGCAATTTCTCTCCCGGCTGGGTCCAGGTCATCGTCCAATCCGGATCTTTGAACTCGTATTTCACTTCCATCTTGGTCGGGCAATTCCAAATCCCCTCGTGCGGAGCTTCTCCGGTGGCCTCGACACTGACAGGGCCGGTGTGGTCGCTCTGCATGATCCAGAATGCGACACTCATGACATGAGCGCCTCGGTCGCGGATCTGACCGCCGCCGAAATCCAGCAGCCAGCGGAAATTGAAGTGGACCTTCTTTGGGTTGTAGTCCATCCATCGGGCGGGCCCAAGCCACATATCCCAATCCAGCTCGGGAGGCGGTTCGGAATCCGGCGTCCAATCACCGACCGGATTCTCGTAATGCCAACAGGTTATTTTTCGAACGGTCCCGATGTTTCCGTTACGGATGTAGGTGCATGCACGATTGGCGGCATGGGTGGAGCGGCCCTGCGAACCGACCTGAACAACCCGAGCGTAACGTTTCGCCGCCTTGACCATTTCACGGCCTT
This sequence comes from uncultured bacterium, assembly GCA_964612675.1. Lineage (GTDB taxonomy): Bacteria > Hinthialibacterota > Hinthialibacteria > Hinthialibacterales > JAKPRU01 > CAZTDD01. The sequence continues at coordinate 56,419 of CAZTDD010000012.1, read as the reverse complement.
CTTCAATGAACTTGCAGGCGGGCTTTTCGCAGTAGACATCCTTTCCGGCCTCGCATGCGTGGATCATCATTAGACCGTGCCAATGGTCCGGCGAGGCGATCACTACCGCATCCAGGTCCTTCCTATCTAGCAGATCGCGGTAGTCCTTGTACAAATCCGCTTTGCCGCCGCGTTCCTCAATCAGCTTGCCCGCAGCCTGAAGATGATTTGAATCGACATCGCAAATCGCGGCGGTCATATCCGGTTTAAGAAATCCACGCCCTCGTCCGCCGACGGCGATGTTGCCGATGACGATTCTCTCGCTGGGAGCCGTCCCCCCACGGCCAAAGACACGCGCGGGAAAGAAATGGAATCCCACAACGCCTCCGGCGGTAGCAGCGGTTGTGTTCGACAAGAATTTTCGTCTGTTGATTTTTCCAGACATGGTGGCTTTCCTCCGGGATTTTCAATCAACGCATTTGTGTCCGTTCTCCGGTCTACGGTGACTCGGACTGATGAGAATGCTTGCACGGAAATCCGGGCATAGAAAGGGACCGTCGGGTTGATGCGGATAGCCCTACAGAGTGACGTGCTCTGAGCTCACAATCAAACCGCGAGAATCGGTCAGGTTGAAAAAGCACATCGTTGTCCCTTCGGGGATTACCGCACCGACTTCTCCTTTTTCCGGCTCCAGGCGAGCCGGTATCGATTCCCACAGTCGTTGGTTGACTTCGCCGGTATCGCGGGTGAATAGCAATTCAGCCCCAATAATGGGGACTTCACTATCGAACGTCGCACACAAGACGCTTTCTTCGCGTTCCTGTGAAACGAATCGGGGAAGAGGTAATCCGTCGTTTAAATGGAAATCGGCAAACGCGTGAATCTCGTCGGGGTTCTCTCCAGGCCCGCCATGTGCGTGAGGCATTCGAATCCGGACCGAGAGGTTCTGCCGACTTGACGGCAGCCGGTAGGATTCCTGTAGCGCATCGAGAGGATAGGCAAAATCATTCGTCCCTGTCACCCACAAGAACGGCATCGAAGATCGGGGAAGAAATCTCGAAGGATCCCAGAGATGTAACCACCTTGCAGCCTTCGCATCCTCCATTCTATCGAGTACTCTTCTGAATGCACTCAATTCGTAGTGACCGCAACCATACACAGGTGCGGCGAAACGGAAACGCTGATCGACACCGGCGACGATACAGGTCAAAAAGCCGCCCCATGAAATACCGGTAACACCGATCCGATCAGCATCGATTTCTGGAAAGGAACGAATCAACGAGTGAGCGAGAATGACATCGGCAACAGCGTGATACGTCCACTGGTCGCGAATGGGTAGATCCAGTTGGTTAAACCCGCCCCATCCCCGTGGACCGGCGAATTCATGGCGCTCCCAATTCCCGTAAGTCCCGCGCGGCATAGAGCCGCAGGTATCCATCGCGATCGCGGCATATCCGCGCCCCGTCCACAAACGAACCCAATCCGCGAAAGCGGTCCCTCCGCCACCATGAACGAGAACCATTGCCGGGAATTTGTCTTCTCCGTCGGCAGCCTCCGGCACACCATACCACGCAAAGGTTCGAGTTGAGTTTCCCTTCCAGTCGAGCCCTTCGTAGAACAATGCACGTACGCCGCGCTCTGAGAAACCTTCGGCGGGATAGGACTGAGGCGGCTCTGTTAGCAAATCCATATCCCACGGGAGATCGGCGCTTTTCGCACGCTCTCCACTGGGAGGACTCACACAACCAGCCAGTAGAACGGCCACGCAAAAACAAAGAACTCCACGAGATCGCATGGTTCTTTCTCCTTTACACTTGCATTCCCGCCCCCAAGCGGAGAGGCTGTGTCATAATAGGCAAAGTGTTCAAAAAAGCACTTCATCCCCGAGATTGAGGGGGCACATAGAGAATTGAAAAAACTAAACTTATCAACCCCACCCGAATCCTCCCCAGTCTTGACGGGGTCGCAAAAAGTCGGGAGAGTTCTTCTCCCTCTCCCTCTGGGAGAGGGCCGGGGTGAGGGCACGTTGCATTATCCGCTGACGCTCCTATGTGTGACAGACCCCTGTCATTATCTGTATCTATCGACCGATTTCACGGTGGCCACCGGACGGATCAATCTAAGGCTCCAGTCCAATCTAAGGCACCAGTCTAAATTCGGTTAGCTCTGTGCCTCGGATTCAACCCATTGGACGGCGTATTTTACGAGTTCTGTGGACTTCTTGAGATTGAGTTTTCCTTTGAGGTGCGCACGGTAGGTTTCGATAGTCTTGATGCTGAGGTGCAGTTGATCGGCGATCTCTCGTGTTCCAAAACCTTGCCCAATCAAACGGAACACCTCGAGTTCGCGATCGCTGAGGGATTCGACGGGAGACTTCGACATCTCCTGGCCGCCTTGAATCAACTTATTGAGCAATTGAGCGGAAGCGTTTTCGCTTAAGAAGATTTCTCCGTCCAGAACCCTCCGAACAGCAGTCACAACATTTTCGGGGGCTTCCTGTTTCATGATGTATCCTTTTGCTCCCGCCCGGAGAGCGCGTTCGGCGTAAACGGATTCATCATGCATAGACAAGACCAACACAAGCAGTTCGGGATACATGGCCTTGAGATTCTTGATCAGTTCAATGCCGCTGGTTCCCTTGAGCGACAGATCGACAATGGCGATGTCGGCATTGACTTCAGATGCGAGTTCAAGCGCCTGGTGTGCGTCTTCGGCCTCTCCACACACAGTCAGGTCGTCTTCCTGATCGATCAGCTGGGAGAGTCCCTGACGCATCAAGGGATGATCATCGATAAGCAGGATTCGCGCTTTGTTTTTTGGAGAATACGAACGGTTTCGTGCAGCCATAGCCTATCCTGTTTCGTCCCGACCGTCCGGCGGAAGAGTGAACGAACAGCGGACGACGGTTCCCGAGCCATCGCGCGGCGCTATCTCCAATGTAGCACCGATCATCGCCGCTCGGTAATTCATGATATTCAATCCCATCCCTTTGGCGTTCGCAAAATCCTCTGACAGGCCGACACCATCATCTTCGATAGAGAGGTCGACGCGGTTGTCCGAAATGCACGCCAAATTGATGTGGATTTCGTTAGCTTTCCCGTGTTTTACGGCGTTGTTTACCGCCTCCTGGACAATACGATACAGATGCATAGCCATCGCATTATCCCCAATAAGAATAGGTTCATCGCAACGGAACAGACAAGAGACACCGTACAGCTGATCGACATTGGTCGACAATTCCTGTACGGCGGACATGAAGCCGTCGGCTTCGAGAGATACCGGCGAGAGACCGCGAGCCAAGACCCGAGCCTGATTGATGGTTTGCTGGATCTGTTTTGCGACTTTGCCGACATCTTCCGCTTCCGGCATCGACTTGGCAGTCAGTTTCTTCTCGAGCACCTTGCTCATGAGGGCTATGCCGGTCAGGTGCTGCCCCAACCCGTCGTGCAGGTCTTGTCCGAATCGGCGACGCTCCCGCTCACCGATTTCCAGCACTTCGTTTTCGAGTCGCTTTCGCTCCGTAATATCGATTCCAAGCTCGAGGACAAGGTCGGAGCCGTCAATATCTTGAAACGGATAATCGTAGATTTCGTACGCTCGTCCCCGGATTGTCGAGAACTCAACCCTTCCAGGCATTCCGGTTTCGAACACACGAAACGTGGGACACCCCTCACAGGGGCTTTCGCGACCATAAAGGATTTCATAACACGGACGACCGTCGGGTTCTCCGAAAAGGTCTCTGAAATAGCGGTTGGCAAAACGAATGGAATAATCCGGGGCCTGAAGATAAACAAAGGCCGGAAGAGTATCGAGAAGGGCGAACAGCCGTTGTCGTTCCGCCTCCAAGGCCTCCTGTGCCCGCTTTCGTTCCAGCTCCGCGGAGGCGCGAGTGGCGAACACACGCAGCATCGATTTCGCGATCGCCACATCCATCAGAGGCTTCCGATGCATCACCGCGATCAATCCCCGCGACCGACCGGACGAATCGAAAAGGGGCGTTCCGATATAACTGTCGACACCCAGTTGCTGAAGCAATGGATGATGAGGGAAAAGATCCTGTACACCGTAGGAGAAGCAGCAGAGCTGCTTTCCAACGACATTCTGGCAAGGCATATTCTGAAGCGCGTAAGTGGGGTGATCTTCGATCAATTCATGTCCGCGTGCGGCGATGATATCCACGCGGTCCGCCGTGGCAAACGGCAGCTCTGCAACAAAGGCATAATCGACATGAAGAGTCTCCGCCAGATAGTCAACGAGAGAATTCAAGAAAGCCTCACCGGTAACCGCAGAAACCCCCTCCGCCATATTCCGTAAAGCCTCCTCGGCCCGGCGGCGCTGCTGATCGTTTTTATACGCTTTTATCAAATTGGCACATGTGGTAAGAAACGGGCGAAGATAATGCAGGATCTTTTCATCGTATCCGATCGGCCTGTCCGCCAGTCCGATGATTCCGACAACTTCCTGACCGATTAGAAGCGGCAATCCAATAAGCGACTGCGGAGGAGCTTGAAATCTTGTCGGTCCGGCCCACCGGGAATCCGACGCAGGGTCGTTGGAGATGATGGGTTTTTGATTCTGCACGATCTCCTGGAAGTAGCAGTCAACATAGTCGGATGCACTGCTCTGTTCGACACCGTCCCGATTGTCGACCCAGGGATCGCGGTTCGGCACAGAATCCAGAACAGCATGAGTTGTCATGTACGGCTTATCGCTAGGCAGATAGAAAACCTCGCCGATAAACCCCGATCGGCTATCGGTGATGTCCACCAAGCGTTCCAGCAGTCCCTGGAACATCTCGCCCGAATCGACGTGTGAGATGAATTGCGACTGAGCGTGGCTGATCGAGTTCAACAAATTGATGTTCTCACGAAGCGCGTTCTCGGCCTTAATGCGTTCGTTGATTTCTTCTTGAAGTTTCTTGTTGGCCTGCTGTAGACTCGCGGTCCGTTCGGCCACCCGAATCTCGAGCTCGTCGCGAGCCGTTCGCAACGCCTCTTCGGCGCGCTCACGCTGGATGACAAGAGCATAAAGGGATGCGAGCCGTTCGGCGACGTCCCGATCCTCCTCCGTGTAGTCCCGCTCGGGGTTCGCCAGGGCGATCTGCCCGACAAGAGATCCTCCTAAAGTCGCGGGAACAGAGAGAAAACGGTGGATAGGCATATGTCCGGTAGGAATACCGGTGGAGCGAGGGTCGCTTGTGGCATCATTCGTCAGGAGAGGCTCTCGATTGTTCAAAACCCATCCCCATAGCCCCGTAAATTCCTCGAAGACAAATGTCTTGTCCGAGACCTGGCACTCGTCCCAGATATCGCGCGTCAGCGTCGGAGACACCAGATAGCCGGTGGATGGGTCGATGTACCCGACATAACCGTACTGACTACGCGTCAACCTTTTCGCATGCTCTAAGACGAGTTCGGAAATATCCTCGATGGAGTGCGCTGCGATGACAGAGCGTGCGAGTTCGGCCACAGCCCGATTGACTTCGAGTTGACGAGATAAGGCCTCTTCCGCTCTCTTCCGCTCCGTAATGTCGTTGATGGATATAAGCACTTCGGAAAGACTGGCTTCGTGGCCGGGGACAACCGCAAATTGCAGCACAACATCCTTCTTCTCTCCGGTGAGGGTATAATTAACCCCCTCGTAATCGAAACGGGTTTTGCCTTCGGCTAGTGCGATCAGTCCTTCCCGAAAGGAATCGATGGATTCCTCACCGAGGATATGCGACATGTTTTTCTTTATTTCCTCTTTGTCGCCGGCATTGAATAAAGCAAGAGTACTTTGGTTGACATCGACGACTCTTACCAACGAAAAGCAGTACGCTATCTTTTCGGGGTGTCGCCGAAAATAGGCGTTGAAATCCCGGACGCCTCCTTTGCGAAGAGAATCCAGATACTTCTTCATCTCCGATAAGTCTTCCCGCCAGACCGAGATCGGAGACGCCTCGAAGAGATTGCGGTACCGCTGTTCGCTCTCGCGAAGCGCTTTAACACTTTCCTGTTTTTCTACAGCACGGCGAACCGCGATCAGTAGCTGCTCGACATCACAGGGTTTCTGAACATAGCTGAAGGCACCGATGTTGATCGCTTCAATCGCCGAAGCCTGAGAGGCGTGGCCGGTAAGAACAATACACTCCGTCGCAGGAGAAATGGTCTTCAGTTCCCGAATCACGTCCAGGCCGGACATATCTCCAAGTTTGAGGTCGATGAGTGCGACTGCAGGCGGTTCATTTTCGACCGCTTCGAGCGCTCCACGACCGGTCGCAGTCGAGCGAGCCCGGTAGCCTTTCATCGTGAAGATGTCCGTGAATGTCTTCCGGAACATGGGATCGTCATCAACGATCAGGATGCCTAGTTCTGTGTTCATCACTGACCTCGGTCTATCGGGAGGAATGCACTACATCAGACTGTTGCACATCTCCTGCCGGCGGATATCTTTCAAAATACCCACGAAATCGTCGATGGAAAAAGGTTTCTCGAAGTAGGCGTGCACGCCGAGTTGTTCGGCAGCGTCAACGAACGAGACCATTTCTTCCGGGTAACCTGTAGCGAGAACAACGGGAAGGCGGGGATGGTGTTCTCGAATTTCCCGAAGAACCTCCAGGCCGGTTGTTGAAGTCAGTTTCATGTCCAGTAACACGAGGTGTGTGTCATCATTCAGTTCGTCAAGAATACTTGCAGGATCGGTGATTTCGATCACATCAAAGTCATAGGCGCGCAACACATCCCCAAGGGTGCGACAGAATTGTGGATCGTCATCGATGATGACGACAGACGAAACTCTGCGAAGGTAAGAAAAAAAACTGAACAAGGCGTCGAAGTTCAGCGGCTTATCGAGTACACCCACAACGCCCTCATTGACGCCTTCCTCGATCAAATCGTCGCATTCTCCGCCGGTCATAAGGACAACGGGGATGTCAAGCCCCTGCTCCTTGATTCTCTTAAAGAGATCGACGCCGGTTATATTCGGCATCTTAATATCACTCAGAATACAATCGAACTCAGACACCCACAGACGCTCCAAGGCATCGGCCCCTGAATAGGAAGCGAACGCATCGTATCCCTTCGCCCGGAGGATGTCTACAATCGAATTCGCCATCGTGCGATTATCGTCCACAACAAGAATTCTAAGCATGTTCTCTAGTTTTTAACCTCACTGATCAATTACTCCGATGCAGGCAGAATGAGGGTAAACGTGCTGCCCTCTCCCTTGCGGCTTACGACTTCGATTCGTCCGCCGTTTGACTGCACCAGGTTTTTCGTTACGGCCAATCCCAGCCCGATCCCCTTGGACTTGGTGGTGTACAGGGGTTCAAAGACCTTCTTCAAGTTCTCCTGCGAGATGCCACATCCCGAATCGGAGATCGCAATGCGAACGTTTTCGTTCTCATAGGAAGCCTCAATCGCCAGCTGTCCGCCGTCGGTCATCGCCTGGTAAGCATTTGTAATCAGATTGAATAGAACTTGCCCCATACTCCCGGAATCTACGAAAACAGGAGGCAAATCGGAAGGTATCGCCAGATTCAACGTTATCCCCTCCGGAGGCGGCAGTTTGTCGATGACCTGGTCGATCAGCATAGAAACGGACTGGGGATGCCGCTCCCGGGTACGTGTTCTTGACAGATCCATGAGGTCGGAGACAATTCGTTCCGCGTTCGCGATTTCCGCTGTGATGATCCCCAGGTATTCGTTTATGCTTTCTCCAGCCTCCGGCAAAGTCATCTTAAGGAAATACACCGCGTTGGAAATAACCCCGAGCGGATTGCGGAGTTCATGCCCCACACCGCCCGCCAGCTGTCCGAGTACTGCAAGGCGTTCTTTTCGAATCAACTGTTCCTGCGTTTCCCGCAATTCACGCGTTCGTTCTTCAACCTTTTCCTCAAGCCGCTGGGAGTACTGCAACCGTTCCTGTTCGGCATGCTTACGTTCCGTTATATCGCGGGCTACAGCAACGATGAGGTCGCGATTCTCCGATTTTAAGGTACGCAAAAAGACCTCGACGGGAAATTCCGATCCGTCTTTTCTCCGATGCACAGTCTCAATCACACCCGTAATGTTTTTTCGGATGACTTCTTCAAACTCTTCCTGGAGTCGTTCATGGGTATGGTAAGGTTTAATGTCTTGAGGCCCCATCGAAAGAAGTTCTTCCCGGGTGAATTCCAGGTCGGAAAAAGCGGTACGGTTTGCATCGACAAACCGCATCTGTATCGGATCGATAAGAAAAACGTTATCTCTCGATACGTCGAGAGCCAGCCGAAATCGTCTAAGTTCCTCTTCTGTTCGTTTCTTACCAGTGATGTCTCTTGCGATCGTGGACGCACCGATAATTCGTCCGGCAGAGTCTTTGATCGGTGAAATAGCCACAGCAACATGAAGGCGTTCGCCGTCCTTTCTGACACGAACGGTCTCGTAACGATCGACATGTTCGCCACGACTGATCCGGTCGAGAATTTGCGGCACTTCATCGCGATGGTCGGGAGGAACGATGATTCGAACCGACTGGCCGACAGCTTCCTCTGCGGAATAGCCATACATCCGCTCGGCTCCGTTGTTCCAGCTGACGATGGTGCCGTCCAGTGTTTTTCCGATGATCGCGTCTTCCGAAGATTCAACAATCGCCGCCAGGCGTGCCTGAGCTTCGAATGATCGTTCCCGCTCACGGATGGTCTCTTCGATGCGCCTTGCCCCGAAAAACAGACCGACGATCCCCATCGCCCATAAAGCGAAATGAGAAGCCGAGAGGATTACGAGATGTGGTCGAACGACTGCGCGGAATGGCTCCAGAGGTATCGAGACACTCAGCCCGCCTCGGACATCGCCGACGTTGTAGCCTTGTTCGGCGTGACAAGGCAGGCAGCTCTCCTCGGTGAAGAACGGACGCATGAACCGAAGATACTCTTCTCCGCCCATTCTTTCGATCGTGCTTTCTTCGAGGCTTCCATGTTCGAAGGATTCGAGAGCACTGGTCTCCCAGGGGTCAGGCTCGTTGCCGGGTCGAATCGGATTCAGGCTGGTGATGTGAGCGATAACGCCGTACTGAAGGCTCATTTCATACACCTGCCGTGTCATGTAAGCAGGATTGATCAGTGTGAGCATTCGTCCGGAGGGAGTCAGGATGTCGCGTTCGTCTTCGTTCAGGTAGGGATTCGGAGGAGTCTCCGGCGTCACCGGAGCATAGACTCCACCGTGTTCCGCATTCCATCGGCGGTATATCACATCTCGCTCGAATGCGGAGCGTGCCTGGATTCTCGCCGCTTCCAGCGCCTCCGTTTCCTGTTGAATCCAGTTCCATGTCATGGAAGCGGCAAACACAATGGTCCATATCCCAGCCAGCCCCCAGACATAATGGTGCAGTCTTTGGACGCCGTTTGCCGTATGGGGTACACCGCTCACGCTTCAACGTCCCTTCGGCGCGTTTCCGGTACAGCACATTCTTGGACCGCCTCTCTCCCCGGCGGTCTTCACGCCAACAGTATTTCTCCACAGGTCACGCCTGCAGGCTACCCGTCGAGGCCGCCTTCACTTCACAGTGTCGCTCCACCTCCGAGCCCCCAGCGCCCCTGAAAGTACACGCAGCCATACGAAGAAACGGCCCGGACATGACGGGAACAATGCCCGCATACCAAGCCGTTTCCGCACATCGGCTTCCCATACATCTATCGTCTGCAAGCAGCCCATTCGATGGACTGGACAAGGATCTTCTTGTATTCCGGCGGACTGCAGGATTTTCGATCGTGTCCAAGTGCGAAATAAACACACCGGGCGTTATGGACATAATGCGTGCAAAGCATGGGCTCCGCAACGGTATGGCCGAATCGCTCTTCATCGGCGGCCATAATGACATGCATATCCGGACGCATCAACAAGTTGAAATAGAGTTCGTCGTTCGTAATAAAGGGGCGGACTCCGTCCACGATGGGATGAGCCTCGTCGATCACGTCCACCCGGAATTCGTGGTAGGGGCCGTGCGTCGATTTTCCGCTTACCCACATCGCTCCGAATATATCAATCGAGTCTCTCCATTTCTGGCAATTGGCAACGGCGAAATGAATAACGACCAGCCCGCCGCCTTCCTTCAGGAACTGGAGAATCCCGTCCTTCACGGTATCCGGCGGGTTGCCATCTTCCACCTGCATTTGTTCGAGACAGAGGACGTCAAACTTCTTGAGGTTCTCATATCTCATGGCTTCCAGGTTGTCCTTTTCCACGGCCGTAATATCAACCGAGGGATAATTGGCCTTAATGTTCTCCAATGTCTCGTCCAGAATCCCCGGTTCTCCATGAGGCTCCATCCCAATCAAGAGAGCCTTGACCGGACCTTCATCCGCGCCATGAGCCGCTCGGGGTACGCTGACGACACAAACCGCCAACAGAAGAACGAGCGTCCAGACAACATATTGTTTTTTCATTGACAGGCCTCCTTACCTTTTTTGCAATGAATTGATTTTCCCGCCCCCTGAGGCGCAGGATCTTCTCACGGTCCAAATCTGTGGATATCGCCACGGCTCTTGCAGCCGTTCGATGAATCGTAAACGAGGAATATATTCGGTCCCGGCTCAAATACAACGGCTCCCGATTCCGGACTGAGGCTGCCGCTGTCGCCGTCCATGATTTGATCCGGGCCTCGGGAAATGACCCACCACTTGTAATTGCCCGGCATCTGGATTCCCTTCCATTCGGTCATTGCTCCCGGTCGAGAGAATTTCTGTTTGGGGCCGTTGGGCAACGTTGGATCGAAGTAACCATACCGAAATCCCGGCTGCCCGTCCTGATCGACTTTAACCTGGAACGGGTCATCGATAGATTCCGCATTGGTCAAATAGGCCACGGGCGTGCTCAGTGAATTGAAATACAACGGACTTGTGTGACCGCCCCAGTCCGGATAAGGCGGATAGGAATTGTTGTCCATAAAGTACGATTCAATAGCGGTCGCCAGGGTGCGGAAATCGTTCTCGACGCGGGCCACTTTCGCACGAATCTGCGCATTGAGAAAGTTTGGTACTGCGATTGCCGCAAGGATGCCGATAATCGCCACGACAATCAGCAGTTCGATGAGAGTGAATCCGCAACGTTCCGATCTCTTCCGGCCATTCATCGCCCTATCCCCTTTGCCTGGATGATCCTCGTCTCAATGTACTACAGCATCGAAAGGAAGACAACCGGCAGTTTCCGTCACCGGGAACCGTACTTTTCGACCGCGTCGTATAGTGCAACGATGTTCTCCGTCGGTGTGTTTGGCTGAATATTATGACAGGGAGCAACGATATACCCTCCGTCCGCACCGAGGATACGGATGTTCTCGGCGACTTCCGTCCGTATGTCTTCGGGTGTGCCGAAAGGCAAGGTGTGTTGGTTATCGACACCCCCGTGAAAAACAAATGCATCGCCGAAGTCACGCTTCAACCCTTCGCGGTCCATGCCGGGACAACGCCATTGAATTGGGTTCAGGATATCGATGCCGATGTCGACCATACGCGGCAGAACTTCTCGACACGCACCGTCATCGTGATGAAACGCCTTAATCCCGAACGAATGTGCGAGGTCTACCATGGCCCGCATTCGCGGAATCAAAAACCGATCGATCATATCCAGGCCGATCAACAAACCGTTCTGTGTGCCAAGATCTTCTGCAACGTAGGTATAAAGAATACCGCCCCGCTCTCCAGCAGCTTCGAAAATCCGTTTTGTATATTCATACAAAAAATCGAATATCTTCTGCAGAACGCGCTCGGCAAACTCCGGCGCCACCGACAAATCCATGAGCATACGCTCAAATCCGCGTAGGGCGGAATAATAGAGAAGCGGCTCATAATGCCCCGCCATTACAGGCCATTCCTCCAGTTTCTCCAGATCCTGACGGATTTCCGAGTAATCGAACCAATCGGCGTCCGGCCATATATGATTTTCCAACTCAGCCGGATCGGTCATCTCCGCGAGAGGATGGTGCTCCACTTCCCGGTAGCTGCCGAGATTCTCCCCGTAGCGCTGCTCACGATACGTCACGCCCCAGATATCTTTGCCCGGCTCCGGCTTCGGACCGATGAAACGAGGCGCCACGGCATGTGTGCGGTCCACACGGAGTTTTCGCCAAAGATCGTCCTCCGTCGCACACGCAAGATCCTTCAACAGCCGGGCTGTCACTTCCTCCGTTCCCCAGTAATCGGCGGGAACACGGTCCGGTGAGTCACCGTTCAACACGGCAATCCAACGTTCGCGAGGCGTCATGCTCATTCAAATCCATCCATCCGGTAGGCCGTGTCTCAATGATGTCGAAGCCTTGGTCCGACATGTTTCCGAGAAAAAGGGACAAAACCGATTTCAGAAATTGCTTCGCGATCGGTAAAAGTATAATTCGAAACGGCCGCGTTTTTGAATTTCGGATCGTGAATCATGGAGTGCTTGCCCTGACCTTTCTTCCGCCATTCCTCCAAAGTCGATCCGGAGAAATCAAGGTCCTGTTCGTCCACTTTCCAGTATAGATTGGAGTCCATCACATAGTGGTCGTCTTTCCATCGACCTGCAAGCAGCTTGCCGTCCTGCCAGAAAACGATGTTTCGCCGAAAAACAAAACTGAGATGATCTTCGATTCTCGTTCGCTGAATCTGTTGATCGCGCCCGTACGCGAAGATATTGTTTTGTATGATATTCTCTTTTCCGTAATGCTGATGAAATCCCCCGTGCGTTGTTCGATAGACTAGATTATCCTCTGCACGGATAAACGAGCTTCCTTCATCAAAGTATATTCCCCAGCCGCCGTAAGCACGCGCTGCAATGTCATGAAACACGTTATGGCTAATCGTCGTCCCGGGTTGCGTCCCCAGTGTATAAATCCCGCCCATGTCGCTCAAAATCGGCCCGGGGCCTATCCGTTCGTCGCAGTATTCTTCCGAACGACCGCCGATATGATGAACATGGTTGTATTCAATTCGATTGTCACTTGCCAAGGTACTGCCGTATCCCCACGTCCAGCCGACAGAGATACCGGTGTAGTAAAAATCATGAATGTGATTATGTGCAATTCGGTTTTCGTATGTTTGGCCCAGCCACAAACCAATTCCTTGATAAAAGAAATGACCGCCGTCGAAAATCTCGCAATCTACAACCTCGTTGGCAAAACATTGCTCGTTTTCTGAACCTCTTTGTGTTTTCTCGCCGACTCGAATTCCACCGGCACCCAAATCATGTACACTACACCCGACAATTTCATTTTCCTGACACCCGCGTCCCAGTTCAATACCATAATTCCCAATGTGAGCGATCGTGCATTCGGAGAACCGGCACCGTTTCGCACCTTCCGCATACAACGCAGCCGGAACGATTGACGCAGCCTGATGATCTCCAGCCTCGCCTTTGGGCAATAGCCAATCTGTGTGCGAAAAGGTCAAACCGTCGAAATGTACATATTCGACATAATCTCCAGATTCAGGACGGCCCTCAATGTGAACCAGCTTTGATAGAACGGGTGCGACTACTTCCGGCGAGCTCCCTTCGTTTCCCATCGATGTTTTCGGTATGAAATGAAGTTTTCCGGAAGAGCAATCCAGAAACCACTCGCCGGGAGAATCCATCAACTCGAGCGCATTTTCAATATAATACGGTGCCAATTTCCCGGCTTTTCCCGACTCGGTCATTTTGCGCCTGGTTTTCAACTCCAACTCGATCATGTGGTTTTCTTCGTCGATGCGCTGGACGGGCAAACGAGCGGAGACCCAGAAGTGAAGCAAGACGATCTGTGCATCGGCAAGGTCCTGATAATCGAGTAGATCGCCGGGTTTGTATTGGAAGCGCTTTTGACCCACATTGTATGGGTCCTTTGGATTCAAGTCGGGAACATTGTCAATCTGCAGAAGACCTGAATTCGGATGGCGAGCACGTGTCAATCGAACGCCGTCCTTTGTCCAGAGCTGCGAGAAACGCCAGTCTTGATCGCGCACTTCCGGCAACTCGGCCACAAGGCTGCCATTCCGACCCTGCTGTTCCCAGTCGGAAATCAAACGTCCACCGCTGATCACGGGATTTTCGTCCGGATACGCCGCGTAAGTGACACGGTATTGATGGGTTCCCGAGTCTTGCGGTGCCAGTTTCAACGGCTCCGTAAGAAAATAAAAACCCTCCCGCACGAAAACAGTCACGGGCTGTCTGAGTGAACCGCCCTGCTCCGCTTTAAGAGCGCGAATGCGGTCTCGGGCTTGTTTGAGGGTCGCGAACGGTCCGTCCGTCCGATCGTCATTGGGTTGTTTCAGCTCGCCGGACCACGAATCGTCTCCGTCGGCGGCCACGTAATAGAAAGCCGGCGTTCCCGGTACGCGATCGTCCGCAATACATGAAACGCCGGTGGAAACCAATAGTGACCAGCATACTGCAGCAATAAATGCCCCATGTCGCATAGAGGAAATTACCTCCATTTTGTTCATTCAAATTTGAAAGAGCAGCGGAAATCTACAGACGCCACGGTCTGCGATATCGCCGCTGGAGCATCCGGTTTGCCTGGCTGTCGCGAATGAAACGCTCCTTTTCGTCATCCCATGTGACTGTTTCGCCTCGCTTGTAGGCAATCAGGCCGAGATGCATACCTTTCACGAGCCTTTGAGCGTATTCCACGTTACAGTCCGGCGCTTCCCGGGTTTTGACGCAGTTCAGAAACTGTCGCATATGGCCCGGAGAGGGTTCCAGCGCCGGAGTGCTGCCAAGATCCGGATCCTCGACCTTTTTGTTGTCGATATACACTTCGTGAGAACTGTAATTCGTAACGAGGGTTCCTTTAACTCCCTGGATCATGCAGCCGATTCCGCCCATGTGAAGAAATCCGGGGATCCCGGTCGGATTCAATGTAAAAACGAGAGGAATTCCATCGTAGTCGTAGATCACTTCAAGAGTATTCGGAGTCTCAGCAATATCATCCACAAGCCGCCGTCCGCCCGTAGCGCTTACGGTTCGGGGGGCCTTCAGATCAAGCGCCCAGTAGGCGATATCGCTGATATGGCACCAGAAATCGGCGAACGCTCCACCGGAGTAATCCCAGAAATAACGGAAATCGAAATGGCTCCGGAGCGGGTTATAAGGCCGTTTGGGCGCCGGTCCCAGCCAGAAGTCATAGTCCAGCGAAGACGGAGGATTCGAGTTGGCAGGCTTCCCGAGATCGTTGATTCCCGAAGTTTTCCAGACCTGCACACGCGTGATATCGCCAAGGATACCGGAGCGGGCAATCTGAACGACTTTGCGATAATTCTCGCCTGCGTGAATATGATTTCCCATTTGCGACACACGCTTATACTCTCTCGCCGCCTCCAGCATCTTCTTCCCTTCGAAGAAGCTGTGACACAACGGTTTTTCCACGAAAATATCTTTACCGGCTTCACATGCATTAACGAAAGGCAACGCATGCCAGTGGTCGGGCGTGGTTACCGTCACTACATCGATATCGTCCCGATCCAATACTTTGCGGAAATCTTTATACTGGTCCGGTTTCAGGTGAGACCGCTCTTCGACAAGCGCTGCTGCGCGTTCGGCATGTTGACTATCGACATCGCAAATCGCAACAACGTCTACATCATCCTGCCGAAGAAGTTCTTTGAGACGGCTCGTTCCCATTCCTCCGACACCGATACATCCTGCGCGGATCTTCTCATTCGGGCCGGTCCCGGCCATAGCGCGGTAATTTGTGGCGCTGACTGCCGCGGCCGCGACGCCTGTGGATTTCAAAAAAGTCCTGCGATTGAATGCTTCATGGCTTGTTGTCCCCATGACCTTACTCCTGACTGAATTGGTGTACCGTGAACCTCGGATGGCTGAGACATCCGACACGAGAATCTCTCAGACGGCTTCCTACCTTATCACACTCTTGGAAGGTGAAACACGGCCTTATAACTACGGCAGGACGAAGGGATACTCGGTTCTAATCAAGACAGGGGAGGCAGCTGTTTCTCATTCGGAGTGCTGAAGACAGCGCCGGTAAAAAGACATAGAATCGAAAAACAACTCGTGACAAGAAGGAAGGAGAGAGCAATGTCCGTTGAATCCAAAGACGCAGATATGAGTCGAAGAGATTTTGTCGGCCGGTTAAGCGGAATCATCGGCGGACTAAGCGCTCCCGCATTTATCCGATCCGCCCAGGCGTCGAGCGATACGCGCCCCAACATTCTGTTCATTATCTCCGATGAGCACGATCCCGGCGTGACAGGCTGCTATGGCGATCCGAGAATCCAAACACCGAATTTGGATCGATTCGCGGACCGGGGAGTACTCTTTAATAATTGCTACACAAATTCGCCTTTATGCGTTCCCTCCCGTCTCAGCCTTCTTTCGGGCAAATACTGCACACGCGTAGGGGCGTACAGCAACAGTTGTTGGTTGCCTTCCGAGGACTACCCCACCCTCTCAGAACGTCTGAAGTCAGCGGGTTACGATTGCCACCTCAGCGGCAAAATGCATCTCGACTCCACGCGCCGTCATGGCCTTCAGGAGCTTTTTCCGGCATGGACAAACGATAGCAAGAAATCAGGACGAGGCGGTCGTCGAAAACCTGACGACACCAGCGTAAACTCGAAGAGTTGGAAGGGACGATCCGCAGAGTTTCGTGTCGATAAAACTTCAAGAGTCATGGAACACGACCGGGAGGTGACTCGCTCGTGCAGTGAATTCCTCTCCAAAAGAAAAAAGCAGGATGCTCCTTTCTTCCTGATCGCGGGGTATCTCGCCCCTCACTTCCCGTTGATCGTCCCGCAGTCGTACTATGATCGCTATCAGGACAAGATTCCAATGCCTACCATCCCGGAAGGCTTCTTTGATACCCAAGTTACGAACTATAAGCACCTTCGGCAGGATTTTGGGGTCACAGAAGCAACCCCCGAACAGATAAAACTCGGGCGGGAGTGCTATTGGGCTTTTGTCAATTGGTTTGATGATCAAATTGGAAAACTCATGACGGCTCTCGACAATTCGTCTGAAGCGGAATCGACGCTTGTCATCTACACAACAGACCACGGTGAGAACAAAGGGGACCACGGCATGTGGTGGAAAAACTGCATGTACGAACATGCTACGCGAGTGCCGCTGATGGTCCGGTGGCCGGGTCGCTGGGATGATGGGTCGCGCCGCAAAGAGGTATGTTCTCTGGTGGATGTTACACAGACGATGGTGGAAGCTGCGGGAGCCGAAACACCGGGAGATTGGAACGGACAATCGTTGTCTACTTACCTCGACGATCCGAAGGCATCCGCGCCGGGGTTTGCGATCAGCGAGTATTATGCACACAACATCGCTTCAGGTTTTGCGATGCTGCGGTCCGGCGATTATAAGTACGTCTATCATACACAGATGAGCGAGGAGTACGGTCCGGAACGTGAACTGTACAACTTGAGCGAAGATCCGGGAGAGTTCCATAACCTGGCCCAGTCGCCACAGCAGAAACAGCGGATCGAAACCATGCACACGAAGCTGGTGAGTGAACTCGGAAGAGACCCGGACGAAACAGAGCTGATTTGCCGCGCGGACTATAAAAAGGGGTACGATCGCGGATGATCATAGGCAGACCAAGTATTCTATTTGGAGGAATAATCCATGCAGTCGATATTTCGTTGGTATGAGAAACAGCAAAACACCAAAATGTCCAGCAATCGTTCCGTTGTCATCACAGGACTGTGGCTGGTCTGTTTATCGGTATTCACAACAGGGTTCTTGGCGGATGAAATATCGGGCGAATCCTGGAGTTGTCAGGTTTTCGAATCCGAACGAGAGACGATTCAAGATCGTTCTTCGGGAGCGGATTTGATCTTCGTGACCAAGGCCCCGGCGGAAGACAATAACCTCTATTTCCATCAGCGCTCCTGGCTGCCTGACGGTTCCATGCTTTTCTTCACCACGAATCGTACGGGAAAGCGGGAATTATTTGGTTACCTTGAATCCACCGGCGAACTCGTGAGGCTCCAAAGACCTGAAGATCCCGGGATATCGCATGCGACAGCGGGACGATTCACGAATCACCTGTACTTCGTTCGCGAAGAAGCTGTCTATGAATGGGATTTCGAGGTTACCGCGTCCGACTCGGAAAAACGATCTACGGTAAAAGTCAACGAACGCCTCGTCGGACGGCTTCCGGATACGATGGTCGGGTCCCTGGGGATTAACGAGAATAGTACTGGAAGGGCTCTTGTTATTGGATTTCAAACGGAGGGAGAGGAAAAGAGATATCACATTGTATGGATGAACAAATTGACGGGAAGTTACAAAGAGATGACAGCGTCGAACGAGCTGATCACCCATGTACAGGCAAGCTGGACGGAACCGGATCTCGTTATGTTTGCACGGGAACATACCGACCGACCGATGGAAATCCCGGAAGGCAAAATCCATTCGCGCATGACGCTTGTCGATTTATCGGGCCGGGAGCCGTGGCCGATTTATCCGCAGGTCGAAGGGGAACTGGTAACGCATGAATGTTGGTGGGTTGGAGACCAACTGACATTTTGCTCGGGAACCCGATCGGAAGGACACGCTGAAGAGTCCCATGTGAAGGTACTCGACCTCTCAACCGGGCAGGCACGGATCGTCGGCCCCGGAGTGTGGTGGCCGGGTGGCAGTCCCGAGAAGATTTCGAAACACAATTGGTGGCATGCATCCGGCGCCCCAAACGGAAGGTGGGTAGCCGGAGACAATTGGCACGGCGACATCGCGATCTTCAGCGCACGAACCGCTCGAATACGGCGTCTGACTCAGAACCATCGGACCTACGGCACGGGTGCCCATCCTCATGTCGGTTGGAATCCGGACGGCACACGAGTCGTGTTCACGTCCAACAAACGCGGGAATCCGGATGTCGTCATCGGCGTTTTACCCGACAGCTGGCGCACTGAAGATTGGTAGTCTTCACGTTCCGATTGTTGTCGACACATAGATGCTGTCAATAATCGCAGTGAAGCGTGTCGCGAAGCTCTCCCTCCTCGATAAGAACAAGATGCCGTTCATCTTGGAGAGGGACGAGATGTTCCAACCGGACAAAACCGGATACCAGGAGGGGTTCCAGGTCTTCCGACGGTACAATCACACTAACAGTCGAAGGACCGCCGCTTGCTTGGCTCTCACTCCGGGTTAAATGCAGAAACGCCTGTATACGAACTGCTGTGTCGACTTGTCGGAGAGATTCGGGCAAACTCGCCCGTGCTGCTTCCAGATCCTCTGGGGGAATCTTTGTGGCGAAAGAACTGTCGATACTTTTCATAATATGGACAAGCTATCGCGATGAAGGGGGAGGTTCAACCCGACAAAGACAGCAGCGCCACAGAGAGTAAATACCTACGTCAGCCCCGTGCCGGTTCAGCCGGACAGAACGTTTTTCACTGTCTCAACGAGTTCATCGGAGTTGATCGGTTTTACCAAGTACGCTTGAGGCTTACTCACGGCCCGGCTTTCGAGAAATTTACGGAAGCTGATCATCCCGGAAGAGTCGCGGTCAACACCGGTAATAACGATAATCGGGATGTCTTTGTATTCATCGGAATGGCGGAGATCGTTGTAGAAGCCGATCCCAGTCTTGCTCGGCATGATCAGGTCGAGAGTGATCAAATCCGGTTTTTGCTCCTTGATCTTTTCCATCGCCTCGTTTCCGTCCGCTGCGGCGACCACCTGATAGCCTTCATCCTGAAGTACCATCTCAAGGAACTGAACCACATCGTCTTCGTCTTCAATTACGAGGATCGTTTTCCCTTCCGATTCGGCCATTTTCTATCCTCCACGGGAATCATCGGCTAACATGCCTTTGCATTTGTCGCTGCTGATGTAAATGTTCTATTGTCTACCTCGGCTGCTCATGAGACAACCGGAAGGTTACCGTGTTTCCGGTGACGCTCGGTCTCATCGTTCAAGAAACCGCTGTTCCTTTCGACTGAGATCGAGTCCGAAAGACCTATTGCTGCCCCCTTTTGTTTCGGAGAATGCGCATGGCTTCTTTCAGATCATCTTCCCCGGCTTCATCGACGAGCGATTTCAGTTCGTCTTTGAGCTGATCGACATCGGATTCCGGTTTCGCTTGTTCTTCCTCTTCCAAATGGAGGATATTGCGAATTGCATTTACGTACTCTTTGGGCTTCACAGGTTTTTCGAGGTACACACCGGGCCCGGACATGGTCAGTTCCTCGAAATCGGTTCGTCCCAGTTCGTCCCGGGCGTGCCCCGTCACGATCAGCACGGGGATTCTCGACAGTTCTTTGTTCTTCTGCAAATCGTGGTACAGTTTCGCACCCGAATGCTTCGGCATTACCAAATCGAGTGAAATCAGATCCGGTGTTTTTTCCTTGATCTTCTCCAGAGCTTCGTTCCCGTCCGAGGCCTGGACTACATCGAATTCCGCGTCTTCCAGCGCCATAGTCAAGAAGTCCCGGACCTCTTGTTCGTCATCTACGACCAAAATAGTTTTCTTCCCGTTTGGGGACACCGTAAAACCTCCTTAAAGGGTGCGTATCCTGAGAACCAACGCCATTTTTCTCTCCCGCCTCCCCTAGCTTTTATACCATTTCTCATCCGGATTTCATAGCATTCGATCATGGAGTTCAGCTATCGGGGATCGAGCCCACCGGCGTGGGAAGCCGCTTTCGCGGTAACTCGATCCGGAAAACCGAGCCTTCTCCCGGTTCGGAATCGAGAGAAATGGAACCTCCATGCTCCTGAACGATTTTCCGTGTTGTCAATAACCCTAACCCCGTACCCCCGCCTCCTTTTGTAGTAAAGAACGTAGTGAACACTCTGCTTATTACTGCATGGTCCATGCCGACGCCGTCGTCCATCACCTCGAATCGCAGAACATCGTCTTCCTCTTGTGTCCTAATCGTCACCCGCCCATGCCCTTCGTCACTCATTTGGCACGCATCGATAGCATTCGAGAGTAGGTTTGTGAGACATGTATGGATACCGCTCGGGTCCAGAGCGGCCGGTGCGATGGACTCGTCGAGATCGGCTACGAGTTCTACGTTGGACTTCGCTGCGACATCTTTATAGAGATTCACTACCTCGTGAACAAGATCGTTCGGATTCACTACTCTTGCTTCCGGCAGTCGTCCCTTGGAGAAACTGAGAAAATCCTTGACCAGGCCGGTTACCTTGTCAAAGTTCTTCTCGATAACATTCCATCCTTTCTCCATGCGGTTTTCGTCTTTCTTTTTCAAACCGGACCGAACTGCATACATGCCGCCTTCCAGGGCTTGAAGAACGTTCTTAATGCTGTGTGCGAGTCCCGCCACGGTCTCCCCAACGGCGGCCAATCGTTCCGCTTCCAGTTTTTCCAGCTCAAGGCTTTTGATAGGCCTGAGATCCTGAAAGAAAACCGCGCTGCCCAGCGAGCCATCGCTACTCATCAGATGAACCCCGCTGAATCGAACGGGCACTTCCTCGCCGTCTTTCGCACGTACTACCGTTTCATCGAAATGACAGCTCGACCGCTGCCCTTCGAGTACCTCGTTGAACTCTTCCGGGAGCATTTTTTTGATCGTCCCGCCACTGACGGCCTCTCCGGCTAGACATTTCAGAATCGCCTCTGCGGCGGGGTTGAAGACGGTTACACGGCCTTTTTCGTCAAATGCGATGACTCCGTCATTGGAATTGTCGATCAGACTTTCCTCGAGTGCGGTCGCCTTCTTCAACTGACTCTGCAGACTGCGAACCGCAGTAACGTCCATCGCAATTTCGAAAACGTGAGTGATATCCCCGTCCCCGAGTGAAATCGGAGCGGCCGTGACAACATTCAGCACGGTCCGCCCGTCTTTTGTGGTTCGTGTCTGTTCGAACGTATGCGGTTTTCCGTCTTGAAAAGCGAGCAGCGCCGGACAGGGATGACAATGTGTAGATCGTCTGCGGAAAACCTCGTAACAGTGTTTCCCTTCGCTTTCACCGAACGTTTCAATCTGCCGTTCGTTGGCCCGCACCACTCTCAGGTCGCGATCCAGGATTTGAACGTAACAGGGTACCTGATCGAAAAGGACATGATAAACGCGATGGACGTCCTGAGTCTTGATAATGTCGTTACTCAGTTCAATGACGTACTCAACATTCCCATCCTTTCCGAAGATGGGTTCCGTCCTGAGTACGTAATAGGCGATTTTCCCGTGTTGATCCACGCCGGTTTCGTGCCGGACTCGGGATTTTCCGTCTTCGAAGGTCTGTCGCGTGGGACATTTCTCGCAGGGCTGCTGCCGGTTCTTATATAACCAGTAACAGAATGCTCCCTGCCACGATCCAAATGTGTCTTCGAAACTCTTATTGGCGACAACAACGCGGTAATCGCGATCGATCACCGCAACATTACTGTAAACATGATCGAGAGCTTGAACTCGAAGCCAGTCCTGGAGGTCGTTGTTTTGTGTGTCCTGGCACATGATGATTGAAGCCCCCTCACCCTACCCTCTCCCGGGGGGAGAGGCGAAAAAGGTCAATCGGGGTTAGAGAAAACGAGAGTACGATCTCGTTATCGAGAAACTTTCTTTCGCTACCGCCTGACGCAGCCGCCATCGTGAAACACTATTTCGTTACGGCCTGACGCGGCCGCCGTCGAGAAACGCTATTTCGTTACCGCCTGACGCAGCCGCCATCGTGAAACGCTATTTCGCTACGGCCTGACGCAGCCGCCATCGTGAAACGCTATTTCGCTACCGCCTGACGCAGCCGCCATCGTGAAACTCTCTTTCATTAGGGCCTGACACAGCCGCCATCGTGAAACGCTATTTCGTTACGGCCTGACGCAGCCGCTCTCGGTCGATATTTTCCGGTAAAAGCGGGGCGGAAATCACCCAGCGATGCGAAGCGGTTGCTCGCGTCCGTTCCACCCATTCATTCTCTTTCTCTGCGGGAGCATTCGGATGACACGTTGAACAGACTCCATGCGTGGGACGATTGATGAGATCGGCGATCTCGCGATGACAGGTGATGCACAGCCCGTGCATAGCATCCGTGTGACTGGATGCTTCGTAGTCGTCCATCAGGATCGGACTATTCTGCACGGCAACAGTCAGACTATCGGGGTTATGACAACTATCGCATCGTTTCGCCGTTTCCGCAGACCTGACCGAACCCGCCGGATGACATTCGACACAGGACTCGTCGCCTCCGAGCCAAACCTCATGTTGTCGATGGTCGAAAATCGAGGCGGTTAAATACATGTTTCGATGGCATGTACTACATGAAGTATACTCGTCCCCCGGCACGCGGGCGTGATGGCAAATCGCGCATGAGTTGTCGCCGCCCAGGCTTCGCTTGTGACGTTGGTGATCGAAGTTCACCCCGAATCCATCTAGGTTCGCATCGATTACCATGGTGTCGTGCCCTCGTGCGGGCTGAGCCGCTACCCTTTCCAGTCCTTGCGTCTCGATAGGATTGAATGAAAGGAAGCCGAATCCCAGCGCCGCCGCAAAAATAAAACCAACCGAATTTCTCTTTAAGGCGGCACCTATGGGATCCCCCAGCCAAACAGAGGCGACCGGATCGAAACGAGGAACTCTGTGTGGGTCAGCATCCTCGTCAACGGGACGTTCCCGCCAGACATTGAAATGCTCAATGGCAAACAAAAATACAAGAGCGGCTCCCGAAACGACTCCGGCACTGATGGCAAACTCGTTCCAGGACGGGAAATAATTGGATTCGACGGCGCGAATCATCGAAATTCCGCCGACATTAATCCGGTTTAGTACAAAACCAAACACACCGAAAACCGATCCCACTGCCAGCCCGCCGATGGAACGCCGAGTCCAGGGCGATAGAAATAGAAGAATGGGGATGATCGCGCTGACCAGAATCTCAAAGAGAAACCAACCACTCTCCCATGTTCCGTTGAACAAAGCCGATAGAGAACCCCGACCGGCCAGGTCGACAAACCGCACAAACAGAAAGCCAATCAAAACCCAGGCGGCACTTCGGCACAGTTTCGAGAGTAAATCGACCTTAATTTCGCGTCTGTAAAGAAAATGCGTAATAAGATACTCGAGAGTGACCATCATCAAACCAAGACTGATCGCCGAAATGAAAAACAGAACCGGTAAGATGGGTGAATACCAAAGCGGGTGAAGCCGATACGGCATGATCAGAAACAGTGTCCCGAGGGAAGACTGATGGAGTGTCGATAGCATAATCCCGAGAATCACGAGGATCAGGCGATTATTGACGAGGAATCGACGAAGTCCTCCCAGGAAACTGGTTGATTCCAAAGGAACCGGAAGGAATTCCAGTGAAAGGACCGTCAGATAGAGCATGACGCACCATGCCACCTCGAAGAGAGCCGAATGGTGCTGCCAGTAGACGGCGGGATGCCAGATGTGCCATGGAATACCCAGATCGGCCATAAGCCCGACAGCCACAGCCACGTAGCCGAGAAACGCGGTCAGAACAGCCGGCCGGACAATCGATTTGAATTCATCTTTCTTGAGGATGTAGACAACGGCCGTAATCACGAAGCCACCCGCCGCAAGCGCGACACCCCCCATCACATCGAATCCCACCCAGAGCCCCCATGGAGTGACATCATTGAGGTGTGTACTCGCTCCGAGACCAAACAGAAAACGGTGAACGGCAACCGCAAAAGCCAAACCGACGATCGACCACAAGATGAATTTAACGATGCGTACTCTGTCCATCAGCCCTCTCTAGGATTCCTTCTCTTCGTTTTGAACCTCGTCACGACGTTTTGTGAACCAGTGCAGGCCCAGCATCACGGCTCCGACTCCGATAAATGTGAACGGAACGCTTGTCATAGCGACGGAAGTCAGTGTGGGCAGCGGAGGTTCGCCACGCAGGTCGCGTCCGTCATACATCGGCCTCAAATCCACATCGGAGACATACAAAACGCACGTTCCCCCGATTTCATTCTCCGCGCCGTACAATTGGAGCGAGGGGTTCTCACGCATGCGTCGTTCCGCTTCGGCCAGCAGTTCTTCCCGGGTCCCCGAAATTGTCGTTCCGTTTGGACACGCCTCTGTGCACGCAGGCGGTATCCCTTCTTTGAGCCGCTCATGGCACAGAATGCATTTTCTGATATACGGTACGGGACTGTCCCATTCATAGCGTGGGATTCCGTATGGGCAAGCAAGCATACAATACCGGCACCCCATACAGCGCCCGCTGTCATACGTGACCGCTCCCGTATCCTCTTTCTTCAAGGCGGCGACGGGGCACGCGGATGCGCATGCGGGCTCCTGACAGTGACGGCACTGCTTGCGGACGAATCGGTTCTCGATCCGGACAACGGATGTCCAATTCCGTCCGCTGAGGCCGTCCGGCTTCTGCCAGCGGCGAGGCAGTTCCTGAGGCAAATCGTACGTGGTCTTGCAGGCCAAAACACACTTGTTACAGCCGATGCATTTTGTCACATCGGTGAGGATTCCAATCATAATGGCTGTCCCTGTTTACCCAGTGTTATGTCGACATCGCGGCCGGCCGTTCGCGGAAACCGCCAGCCGAGTTCGGAGACAAGATGCGAAAACGGAACCAAAACACAATGCGCAATCTTGGTGAAAGGAAGCAACACAAAAATCAATTCGGCACTCAAAATATGAATGAGCATCATCGTATGGTAATTCAGCGGATCGAAGGTTGGATAGGCACATAAAAGACCTGAAATGAAAGGCAACATCAGCAGAATCGGCCACAGAATATCCTGTGTGCTGCTGATTACACGCGACGCAGAACTGCCAACGCGGCCGAAAAAGAGAATCATCGCGGTAATAATTGTCGTAACGGTAAGAATATCCGCAAACAATTTCGGCAGCGCGAATCGTGTAAGCCAGCCGATGCCGAATGCGCTTTCCCAAAGACGTAAGTGCGCAAAAAGGAAAATCGGTACAAGAATCAGACCGATATGAAATAGGATTGAACAAATACTGTAGAAGAATCGGTTTTTCCGGCTCAACTGAAACGGGAAGAGCCAACGAATCGTGCGCTGGCGGATCAAAGCCCAAGGAAGCTGTTTGTCGCCCGCTTTATGATAGGCTCGCCCAATCGACCAGACCGCAAGTACGATGTTCCTCAACAGACCGAGAAGACATAATCCAAATGTGAAGCGAAATAACGGACCGCGTGCAAATTCAAGCCAGGCTTCCAATGCTTGTCCTCCATGTTTCTCATGAACGGATTCGATTTCTTTTTTTCGATTCTACCTCGCCGGAAGCTCCTCCCTCTTGATAGTCCGGCAAAAAGTACATTTTTAATGTCAACCCCCTCTGTATCTCCCGAACTTCCTGCCCTGCTATTTCTCTTCCTTCTTGTCGGGTTCCAGGATAATCGCCCTGTAAATCAGGTCGTGGAGTCCGACAATCTCACAATCCAAACCTTGATCTTCCACTACTTCTCGCAACTGCTTTTTACAATTCGCACAGGGAGCAACGACAGTCTTCGCCCCTGTCGCACGAATTTGATCGGCCTTGACTCTCCCTGCGATTGCCGTGCGGTAAGGCCGCAGCTCGTCCACAGAAACCGTTCCGCCGCCACCGCCGCAACAGTAATTTTCACGCCCCATCGGCGTCATCTCGACGTAATCCTTACAGAACGAACGGAGGATCTCGCGAGGCTGGTCCACGATCCAGCCTTGGCGACCCATGTTGCAGGGATCGTGGTACGTCACTCGTTCGGTGACAACGTTCGGATCGAGTTTGATACGACCTTCCTTGAGGGCACGGTGCGTGTATTCGATGATGCTCACCACTTCCGGCGGATTTTCCCCTGCGAAGTAGGTGTTGACGAAACCTTTTGCGGTTCGAGACGCGTGTCCGCATTCGCCGATCAGGATCTTCTTCGTTTGAAGCCGTTCTATCTCGTCTGCAATCTGCTGCAGAATGCGATCCATCAGCGCATCGTTATAAAAAAGACCGTAATTAATGCCGTCGTAGTTCTGGCTGCCGATCGTCCAGCTCGTTCCCAAAACATGGAGCACACAGGCAATTCCCGCGAGCGTATCGGCCTCCATCATGTAATCACTGACCGGGGCGAAGAAAAGAAACTCCGCTCCCGCCTCATCCATGGGGAATTTCACAGAAACGTTCTTCTCTTCTTCAATCTCCTCTTCGAGGAACTCAACGCTGTCTTTCATGGCCGGGAGCGGGATGCCGGACGTGTTGCGCGTCTTTCCCTCGAGCTGTTCCCGCACACTGACCGCAAGGGCTCGCGGGACAATCCCGATTTCGCTCAGCAGGTAACGACCGAGGTGAGTCATGAGGCCGTGGTCGATACCGGCAGGGCATTCCAGCACACACTTTCTACAAGCGGTACAGTTCCAAAACGAATCCGCCATTTCCTCAATGGTTTCGTCGGTCACCCCCGGTTGTCCCAAAAGACGGGCTTGCAGGGTGCCGGCCAACGTGAAATGGCGTCGATAGATGTTGAGCAAGAGAGACGTTCGATAGCACGGAACGTCGCACGGGTCGCCGGTCGCTTCATACAGCATGCAGGACATCGCACACCGCGCACATTTCGCGGTGTTCCGCAGGTACTGGTCTAAAACGAAACCGTAATTGGAATGCTTGAGGACAGCCCCGAAAACCTCGAGGAAACGCTCTGCGCGACGTTCCATCAGCGGCTTTTCGACATGATATCGAACGTTTAGCCGCTGTTCCTCGACGACTTCGGATTTCTTGTTTTGAGTCTTAGCTTTCTGAACTTCTTCCTTATCGAGAATAGGAATCATGGGTGTATAACCCTGGAATCTTGGATTTACACCCCCGTTTCCCCATTCCAGGGAGTATAAGGGAAACAGGGTTGAGGACAAGTGCTCTGAATGCACACAGCATGAAAAAATGGAATCTCCAAAGCCCCACTTTCAAATTGAATTCTATCATATGATTTGGATTACTCCTATGTATTTAGTAGGAGTTCATGCTTTGTCTTGCCTGCACGAGCCATGAACCGCCGTGCAAAAGCCTTTCACCGCCAGTGGTTATGAGGGTTTCCCCGATGCGGAGAAGGGCGTTTCTTCTTAGGAGGAGAATCGGAATCCACCCGATTGGAAGAATTCGGTTGTTGGATATAGTTACTGCAGAGACACAAGAGACCCGGAGAATCACAAGGACACGCTGTTGTGTCAATCATGGAGGATTATGATGAAAGTTCGAATGGAAGAGCATCTAATGACCGGGGATCAGCAGATCGACCTTCACACCCAGGGCCTGATTGAGCGAATGAATCAGTTCTTCAGCGACTGTTCGCGCAAGAAAGGACAAGAAAAGGTATTTGAGTTCCTGCGTTACCTGGACGATTATTCGTTCATCCACTTTCGGTTGGAAGAGCACACCATGCACCAAGTGGACTACGCCGGATACCCGGATCAGCGCACCGAACACCGGGAATTCAGGAACCGAATACGCCAGTTACAGGAAGAATGCCGCCGCTCGGGTCCGGCAACCGATTTGGTTATCCGGGTCAACAGGACGGTCATGGATTGGTATACACAACACATTCTTCGTTTGGATGCCAAGTTCGCTAAATACATGAAAGCCAAAAAACGTGAGCTGAGCGATACAAAGGGCATTCGCTTCCCACTTGCGTACGTCATGCCGTGACAGCTTTAGATAACAACCGGGGGGAGGGTGAATCTCTCGATGAGCCGGACCTTTTCCAATCCCGTCGACTCATCGCGAGATTCGTCCTCCCCATTGCGACCATATCGGTCCTCGCGTCCTATTCTCCATCCTTCACCCACTCAACATTGAAGTGAACGTGCTTAATCGTTTCGAGATTGTAGCTGTACGAAAGATGTAGGGTTCCATCATTCGCCTGGACAACCGATGGATAATCGAAACGACCGCCTGGAATGCTTTCAACGTGCCGTGTCCATTTCCATGTTTTGCCGTCATCATCGGATATCGAGATTGCTAGACTGTCTCGCGGACCGTCTGCCTTGTCATTGTATACTAGTAGCAATTCACCGGACTTGAGCGAAATCAGTTCGATCCCAGCACCGGGATTGGGCAAATCCGTGCTTTCTGCGGGGCTCCATGTCCGCCCATTGTCTGTAGAGATGCTACGGTGGATCCGGTTTTCCACTCCCGCTGCGTCACGGAAGAACGCCAAAAGCCGCCCATCGCTCAAGTGGGCCACAGTCGGCTGCGTGATACCTAATTCTCCCGGTACAACCTCGGAAAATGTCCACGTTTTCCCGTCGCGCGTGAACGCCATCGCCGCCGCGTTGAAATTCTCGTTGGCAAACGGCAGAAGCAGCGTCCCATCGGACAGGATTGTCGGATGGGCACGCGTCATCCATCCGAATCGGCGCATATATACACTTCCAAGGCGCTGGAGCAATTCATCGGCTATCTGCTCGTTACTGTTGTTACGATCTGCAAACCGACGCAGATCATTTGCCGTCTCCGCAACGACAGCATCCAACCCATTAGGGTGCACAACCAGAATATCCTCCAGATCCCACTGCGGCACACCCGGACCGTCATAGTCGGACGAGACCTTATACTTGACGATTGTTCCGCCCCATGTATGCAGGGGTGCGCCAAGCATCGCGGTATGGAAAAGCCAAAGCCGATCTTCATTGTCGATAACCATACACGGGTTGTTGTCGGAAACACCAAAAGTATCCGATATCACAAACGGATCGTTCCATTCGGCAGCGCCCTCTCGCTTTCGCGCCGCGCCGATTCGGACGTTATCGCTTTTGTCTGCATCCAGGGTGTAGTAATAGTCATCGCGAGTTGGTCCATTCTCATACCAAACCGCAAGCAGGTCGCCGTTTGGACATGCAACGATACATGAAGCATGCACATGGCCGTGACTCTCTTCCTCCGGATCGAAGATGAAATCCGTTTCATGCAGAGGGTCCGCCTGCAATGTAGACGTTGCGGGCAAGCACCCGAAAAGAGTCAATACACAAAAAAAGAGGGCAAAGCGAACGAACGGGGATTCTGGAGACATTCTTCGAATAATCATGGAAAAAACCTCACATCTTCCGTTTCTGGGTTTCGTGCTGATTGAAGATCGGATTCGTGCATCAAGCACTACCATAAACAAACGGCGTCGTCAGGAGTCATTCCACCAACGCTTGCTCGACCGTCTCGAATATGGGAATCGACCCGGATGGGTCGAAACGCCGAAGGGCGCTTATCGAGTGCGGACGGTCGCATACCAATTTCACCGTTTTCTCCTTTTGCCGCGCTTCTCGGTATCCGGCGAAGATTGTGCCGAGACAGTGGCTATTGATCAGCGTGACAGCTACAACAACGATGATCGTCTTGCTTTCCCCCTTGACCGCTTCTTTCATTGTACGGCCGAATTCGAGGGAGTCTTCGAGTGAAAACCGGTCTGAGATAGAGACTATGTATACAGAACCTTTTTCGACGGATTGAACCGGCATTCCTTTATCACCTGATCGAGTCTATCCACTCCTCCCCTCTGTTTTGGGTGGAACTTCAACCATACCAAGCTACAGCAACCACTTGATTAGCGGGACAACAATACCGCAGCACGGCACAAGCGTCAATAATCCAGGTGATTCAGACAACATTGAAAGCAAGAAAAGTCGAACCGGGACGGAAAACAACATTCCAGTTCCTCTCCGTCCAATGGTACTGTAAGAAACGAGCACAACTCATACATCTTCAGGCGGAAACCAAACTGTGAGATTATTTCCTATTCGGCTTAGCCGGAGAAAACAGATTCTCTGCATTCTCGCTACTGTGACCGCTCTGCTGCTTCTCGACGTCTATATCGGCCAACAGTATTCAGTACCCTGCCCTCCAGATCGGCAATACTACCGGTGGGATCGACAGACTCTGTGGGAACTTAGGCCCTTCATCGCCACCAACATCGCCGGCCGCGCCTATCATACAAACTCCTCCGGACTTCGCGGTGAGCAGGAATACTCCGTCGGCTCTCATCCCGAACTGCGAATTCTCATCCTCGGCGATTCCCGAACATACGGGATGGCGGTCTCGGACGACATGACCTACTGCTCCGTATTGCAGAGCGAGCTGCGATGCCAAGACAGTACCGTAGAAGTCATCAACGCAGGTACACCGGGCTACACAGCGGTACAATGCCGGGCAAAACTGGAGCAGGTATTGCCCTACAAGCCGGATATCGCAGTCTTTGCAGTCGGCTACAATGACCGCAGGTACATTGTCCTCACCCCGCCGGATTCTCCGAAATCGTTTCGACGAATTGCCTTGTTGCGCAGTTTTGTGGATGTGCTCCACTGGAGTAAAACTCTGTTTGCAATTTCTTCGAACCTTGGAAAGCGAAAACTAGAACACCTACGCGATAATCCACCGCTGCTAAATACCGTCGAAGTACGCGTGCCACCCGCAGTTTTTCGAGGTGAAACGGAACGTTTCCTCTCGATTTGTCATGAAAACAACATTCAGCCCTTCTTTCTTTTGCTTTGTCAAAACCCGACCGTATTCAACGCAGCCGAGAAGGCGGCCGCTGAAATAGAACAAGGAAAGTTCACCGAGGCACTGAAAACTCTTCATGAGTCTAGAGAGGAAAGACATGTTGCCGTATTTGCCTACAGTAATTACCTTGAAGGGTCTTGCTATACAGCCTTGGAAGAGAAAGAAAAAGCACGCGAAAGATTCCTGGATCACACTCCGACAGGATCGCTCCACGGAGAGGCGGTTCTTCGAAGTCAAAAAACCTATTTTGAAATTCTTCATACAATGGCGTCCGAAGAAACAGTTCCAGTACTCACCAGTCGTGACGCCATCCGGTCCGTCAATGAAAAACTGGACGATCCGCTTATACGGAGATTACGCAAGCAGGGCGACAAGGTCCGCGAGTCGGATCTTGGGGAATTCTTCGCATCACGGTTCATCGACGAATGTCATTACGACACACTCGGTCATGTACTTATCGGAAAAACACTCGCACGGAAAATCCGTGAAACCTACCTCAGCCCATCCACGGACGCTCCCTCGACTGACTCTTCGAAACCGCATTCCTCGCAACAATAACGTCCTCTCGAATCTGGAAGTCATACATGCCGACACAAAGGAAATCCGCACCGTTATTGAATGCGTATTCAAACCCCTCGTTCGGACGAATAGCGCCTGCCGCGAGTACTTTGTAGGCAATCCACGGCTTCTTGAGCGTTTTCATGAAGTCAATGGTCTTCTCAGGATATTTATCCCAATAATTATCCACACTATAATTGTCGATAACATCTTTTTCCTGATCGGAGCGACGTGACGACCAGTAGTCGGTACTGTGCAAAGTTTTCATATAGAAATCGGGATCGATTCCGGCTTTCTCACACTGAATGGATACATGAATATTGTGTCCTGCTACTCCCGCAATCAGGCCGTTCTTCTTGATATGCGAAATTACTTTTTCAACCAAGTCGATCTTTCCGCTGCGGACCCACTCATCCCCCACGTTGCCCAAAATAAACGCGCCGATTGCACCGTTGTCGATTGCTTCTTGTGCGCTCGCTGTCGGATCTTCCTCGGACGGATTGATTTGAGCAAGCCATTGAATCTTGCCTCCCCACTCGTTCCAGTACCTGTTGAGGATCTTGTGTGTATCCACGTGTCGAGACGGCCCCGTATACAGCACGACAGTATTTACACCGTTTTCTTCGCACAATCGAAACGTCTCCAAAACCCTGTCTTCCGTAAAATAGGCCTTCAACAGATCGGAAACATACACCAGGTCGCGGCTGTGGGCGTACCCACCGATCAGGTTGCCGCCGCAAATCAGGCGTCCTATGGTCACGTCGCCGATTTTGCCTGACGGACAGGTCGTACCCAGTTCGGGTGGAGACGAGCCAGTGTTCTCCTGTGCGGCCAGAAGTGCCTTTTCTTCGAGACTTAGCGCCGCGAGTGCGCTCGCACCCACTATGGAGGATTTCCGCAAGAAACGCCGCCGATTGATGACGTATCTACACATATTCAATCTCCTTATCTTCTCATTACCGTGAATTCATGCCGGGGCTCACGGCTCAATAACGTCTTCAACAACCGAAGAGCCCACTCCCAGCCGGGGGCCATACCACACGCTGCCTCCGAAAGTGGTGATATAAATCTTCTGAGTATCATACGGATCCGGGACAACTCGATGTCCCCATTTGAAATTGTACCCTCGCACGCGTTCCCAATTGTCGCCGCCGTCAAAACTCGCAAACGCTGCGCTTTCAAATGTGCCGGCGTAAACACGCTTCGGATTTTCAGGGTCCACCGTCACCGAATAGACATATTCCGCCCGGTCGAGAACCCGCGTCCAACTGGTCCCAGCATCTTCTGAGCGAAAGACACCGCCGTCTGCGGCAAGACCGGATTCCGATTCACCCCACGCCGCAAGATACAAAACATCAGTGTTCTCCGGATGCGCAGCGATCTCCGAGGGACCGGTCACCCGCTCCGGCAAATTCAACAGGGTCCACGATTGTGCTCCATTATCCGAAAAATAGACTGCTCCAGCAGTCTCCCGATTCCCCCGGTAATCGCGGAAAACAACAAGATACAAATCTCCCCGAGTGTTTCTTTCCATTCTCCAGACATTCAAATTCTCACCGAGACCCGTGTTTCGCAACTCCCACGTTTCTCCGTCATCGATCGACTTGTAGACTCCCTTTCCGAATCCGCACGCATATAGTGTGCGCTGATTCTCAGGTGACTTCGGATCGAGCAGAATATGGGTATAGGAAGTGTTGTCCGGAAGACCGGGATCGGCGGGCCGCCACGTATCGCCACCGTCGACACTGACCGTTACCCCGCCCCGCCATTTATCGACGTTCCCATGACGGAACATCTTGTGACGCGGAAGATCGTGCGCGCTTCCCCAAACCGCCCACATCTTGCCTCGGACATCGGGATCGAAAACCATCCAGTACGCTGTGTTCCACCACGCATGCGGAACGCCATCCAGCGCACTCCGCCACGATTCGCCGCGATTCTCGCTTTTGAAAAGTCCGATATCGGTGTACGTCACAAACATTCGGTTTTTGATAAACGGATCGAAATGAACGCCGTAGCACGTGGTCACATCGAGACCGCGTGTCGTTACGCTACCGTCTTCCAATTGGCGGCAATAGACTGGAAACCAGTTTTCTCCGCCGTTCTCCGTTTTGAGCGCACGATACAGGTCGGTGGAATAGCAAATGGAAGGATTGGTGGGGGAGACGCCCAAATCCCCAAGCTGCATATACTCCGTCCCGAACCGGGAGTTGATCCATCCGCCATCGATGGCCAATGGTGCCAGATCCCAGTTCCATTTTTGTAAACAACTCCAGTTCGTGCCGCCGTCCGTGCTTTTGTAGAACCCCGATGTTCTGTCCCAGGTAGGCGGTGGATTAAAAATGAAACCGGGTACAACATGCGCCTGGCCGTACGGTAGTTCATCTCCGATTTTGATATAGAGCGTATCGGGGAACATTTCGCTGCAGGCCACGTCACGAAAACGTGGAAGGCGCAGCGAGCCGCTTTCATCAATCACTCGCGGAAATCCGTTGTTTCCGTCCAGCCACGTCCGACCGCCGTCGGTGGAACGCAAAACTCCGCCGGTCAGACGACCTTCCCGGTCCTGCGTGGGGATAACAACGACAAAAACAGGGTTGCCGTCTTCATACCGAAACCCGCCGGCGACATGCCGAATCGGGCCGGCGGGAAAATCGGAATACGATTCCTCCCATTTTCCGTCAATTCGGACAGTCAGCCCCATATCCGTGAATACGTAAAGATTTCTATTGTTGGCCGGTGAATTAGGATCGATGAACAGTCGATAAAAACGGCGGCCGCGAAAAGTCCTGAGTGTCGACCACGACACGCCGCCGTCTTCGCTCGTATACAATTGGGGGTTCCCGTCAAACCCTACATATATGCAGTTCGAGTCATCGGGATCGACGCGAATAAGTTTGACCCGTCCGCCGGGATAGCCGCCTTCAGCCACAAAAGAGACGCCCGCATGATCGCCTCGTACCCGTTTGCGAAGAATCGTTTCTGGATCGGGCCAAATCAACTGCCACGTCATGCCGCGGTCTTCGGACCGATAGAGTCCATTGGTTCCCGCGTAAATCGTCTCGTCATCCGATGGATCGAAAGCCACGCTGTCAACCCGGGATCCAAGATTAAAGATGCGCCAGCTTTGGCCGCCGTCAACTGTGATGTAGGAGCCGGTCATATCGCAACTAACAATGGCAACGTCGGGACCGTGAGGGCTAATCGTCGGACGAAGCATCGTGCCGCCCCCACCCGGCCCCAGGATCTCCCAGCCAGTGACACTGTCCGCACGGATTCCCGCCACCGCACACGAGAGAAGCGCCGCGACGAAGACCCCACACCACAGGAGGAACCTATATCCAGTCTGAGTATGTACGATCAATTGGCGACCTTCAGATAATCGGATGTTTGCTTCATACTTCATCCCATTGTAGCCAAACAGAAGGAGTCCGGTGATGGCAGACCTGACCAAAGAACAACGAAAATCGCTGAATCTGGCCTTGGAGGAATATGAAGACCGCTACGATCCCCTCGAAAAAATGGTGACATCGAGGGTATCGAAAGCCGGGTATCATACGACACTCAAAAGCGGCACGGTGCACCCGACACGAACGTCGCTGACTTACGCCGTCGCTTTGCTCGATTCCGGAGACGAAGAATACCTTCAGCGCGCGATAGATATCCTGGTCCGAGTGATCGGACTCCAGGATCAAGACCCCGAGTCGCGGACCTACGGGATCTGGTCGTGGTATCTCGAGGAACCGCTTGACAAAATGTCGCCACCCGACTGGAACTGGGCGGATTTCTGCGGGGTTCAACTTCTTGCCGCCTATCGCAAACACAAAGATCGCCTTCCGTCCAACGTTGTCAATCTGCTCAAAGAAAGCATTATCCATGCCGCACGTTCCGTCGAGCGAAGGAATGTCGGTCCCGGCTATACCAATATCGCGATTATGGGAACGTACGTGACAGTGGTAACGGCCGAAACATTCAATATACCCGATTTATTGGAATACGCCCAAAAACGAGCCAAACGAGTCTATGAGTATGTGACCGACCAAGGATCGTTCAACGAGTACAATAGTCCGACATATACCGTCGTTGCCATTACCGAGCTCTCACGAATACTGATGGACGCCGAGGACAAAGAAACCTGTCGACTGATTCGTGAAATTCATGACATGGCGTGGAAACACGCCGCGTGTCATTTTCATCCCCCCACACGGCAGTGGGCGGGTCCGCACAGCCGCTGTTACGCCACGTTGCTCAATGAGCGTGCCGGTACACTCGCATTTATTCAAGCAGGCACACATGGTGCCGTGAAATTCTTTGAAAACGAACCGCTTCCGCTGGGACTGGATCGTTACAAAATCGATTTGAATTGCCCAACAGAATATCGCCATCTCTACAACACTCTCGAAAAAGAAAAGACCGTCATCGAAACCTTCACACAGGGAGACCCGTCACGTGACGGCAGAAAACTACCCGTCATCGGAACGACATTCTTGGGCCGCCACTCAACTCTCGGATCTGCAAATCGTGCGGACTGCTGGAATCAAAAACGACCCGTGCTCGCCTATTGGGGAACACCTGAAAAGCCTCGTTATTTGCATATGCGGTGTCTGCATGACGGTTACGATTACTGCTCAGCGCTTGTCGCTTCCGTTCAAAAGGAACGATATCTTCTAACCGCTGTAACATTCGCCACCGATTATGGCGATACGCATCCGAATCTGGATATGGTGAAAAACGCTACGATTTCGGCTCGAGATTTACGGTTGCGATTCGAGATGGGCGGACATATCGACTCGATCGAGCTGCCCGACAATCCCACATCCGGCGCACCAATTATTATTCACGATGAAAACATGAAAATCGGGCTTTATTTTCTTATAACCAGTTTTGGAGATCGTGAAATCACCTTCGAAACCGGCAAAGAAAAACACGAAGCATTCCTTGACGTTGTCCTCTATAGCGGCGAGAAGCAGGAAATCGATTTTTCGAACATTGAGGAAGCATGCGTTGCGTATTGTCTTCGCATACAGGAAAAGGACGTCAAGGACAACACCGGTTGGGATGCGCTTGTGCGAATTATAGACGACCGGTGTGTCTGCTATTGGAGGCATCCCGCAGAAACGCTTCAGGTTTCCGTTCTTAAGAAACCTGGACCGCGAAATCAGCTGCAGGATGCCTATGAATTAAAGATTCTCTAACGGTGTTTACCGGTGAGGCAATCGGCAGGGCTGGCGATGAAGGTATTGATGGTAGGATCAAGGAAGATCATCTTGGACTCGACTCGATCTATATTCAGGCAAAACGCTGGGATAGCCCTGTGGGTCGTCAAGAGATTCAAAAGTTCGCCGGTGCCCTAATGGGACAGGGAGCCAAAAAGGGCGTCTTCATCACAACTTCAACGTTTTCGAAAAACGCTGTTGAGTATGTTGACAAAATCGACAGTAAAATCATACTGGTAAGTGGTGAGCGTCTCGCTGAATTGATGATCGACTTTGATGTCGGTGTATCAACAGTCGCAACTTATGAAGTGAAGAAAGTCGATATGGACTACTTTGAGGAAGAATAACCTGCTAAAAATCAAATGCATCGGAGGTGGGGGTCATGAATCAGCGAAACTTAATGGAACGCATCTCTGTCAATCCAACCATATGCGGTGGAAAACCCTGTGTTCGAGGTACTCGCATCTATATCTCGATTATTCTTGATGCATTGGCGGAGGGGCTAACCCCACAAGAAATAATCGATCACTATCCTTCCCTGCAGCTGGGCGATATACGAGCAGCCATGGCCTACGCATCATCTCGGCAAGTTTCAAATAATCACCGATCCTCCTTTGACAAGTAATTTCTGGACTTTCTTTGCGTCCAGCTCATCGATATCCTTGCCCGTATCCAACGCTAAATAGGCCGCGACGCCCGCCGCCTCGCCGGTTTGGTTCATATTGACCATCACGCGCACCGCCGAAAAGGCAACTTTATCGGCATCCAGCATCCGACCCGCTAAAATCAAATTCCCGTATTTCCCCGGCACCAACGACCGAAAAGGAATCTGATAAAAAGTCGGATTATCATCTGTTTCGTTTCTCCACCGTCCTTTTTCGGTGGGATATCCGGGCCGTACATAACGTTCAGTTCCGTCCAAATAACGAAACGTAATTCCCGGTTTTTCCTGATGATGAATATCGACACGGTAACTCCCGTTCGCGATCGCATCGTCAAAACGTTTCCCGTGAAGCACATCGTCTCCGGTCAGTTGATAGTGACATTGTATATGCCTTGTTTCGCGAATGCCGATTTGTGAGGGCAATGCCTGAAGGACAATAGTACTATCAGGCGCGTGTTTTCGGATAATATCCATGATTGCGCGGACCTGACGACGCCCTTCGATTTCCGCCCTGGTCAGGTCGTCTGCGTTCGCACAATCGGCACCGTAAACCCGCGTTCCCGCGAGCATATAAACCTCCGAGTCCGGGACATATGCACCCCATGCAAACCCCTCCGGCAGGTTATGTTCCTTTCCATGTTCGAGCAACAGTTTACTCAAATTTGTCCCTTCCAGGGATTTCCAGCCCTCAAATCGAGCACAGGTCGTCGGCGGCTGAAGAAAATCGGTGGTATACGTTGGAAGCCCAAGCCGCGTGCAGAGATCGCCGTCCCCGGTCGCATCAATAAATACTTTCGCTTTGATCGCACCGCGTCCCGATTTATTCTCCACAGCCACAGCAACAAGTTCGCCATCCTTCAGAATCGGTGCACAGAAAAATGTATGAAGAAAAGGCTTTATCTCTTCCTCGACAACCATCTCATCCAACTCAATTTTCAGTTCCTCGGAATTGAAAGTGAATCCCCTACTCCAGTTTTTATTCTCGAAGTCAACCGCCTTGCGTTTCCCGAGACGTTCCATCGTTTCGAGCGTCAGCCCGGCGATAATCTGCTGTTTGAACTCCGTATCCATTGGGCTGTGCCAGACGTTTACCAGTGAACTTGTCGCTGTCCCGCCGAACGAATTCTGTTTTTCAACAAGGGCCACTTTCGCGTTCAACCGCGCCGCCCGGATTGCCGCAAAAACTCCCGTACAGCTGCCTCCCAACACACAAATATCCGTCTCATGAATCACGGGAAGTTCATTTGTTTCTTCGATGACCGTCTTCTCAATTCGTGAATCCGCATACGCGTCGGAGGCAAGACCCCCGATACCCGCCAGGCTGAGCGAGGATTTTTTGAGAAAAGATCGTCGTCGGATGGTTTTCATGGTTTCGTCTTCCTCGGTTCTTATTGGATTGCGCTCTCCGGAAGTCGATCTGTTCGTTCGAAGCCGTCGACGTCGCTACGCCAGCCTACCCGGTTTTTTCGTGCTTTCGTGCCGCTTTCGTGCCTTCGTGCTTCACTATTCTCCCTTCTCCGTTACCCATTGCGTATGAAAAACCCCCGCTTTATCCCTTCGTTCGTATGTATGCGCACCGAAATAATCCCGCTGCGCCTGGAGCAGGTTTGCCGGAAGCCGAGCGGAACGGTATGAATCGAAGTAGGCCAGCGACGCCGACATCGCCGGTGCCGGGATTCCCGCCTCGACCGCCGTTGCGACAACGGTCCTCCATGCGTCGTGCGAGTCGAGCAATTCCCGACTGAACGAGGGATCCATCAGCAAGTTCGTCAGATTCGGGTCTTTTTGATAGGCGTTTCGTATCCGGTCCAGGAAGATCGCCCGAATAATGCAGCCCCCTTTCCAGATCCGTGCGATTTCGTCCAGCCGCAGCTCGTAGTCTTCCTCTTTTGACAGCGCTCGCATCAATGCAAACCCCTGAGCATACGAGCAAATCTTCGAGGCATACAACGCCCTGTGCAGCGCCTCGAGAAATCCTTCACGGTGACCGCCCCACGGTCGTTTCGTGACCTGATACATTTTGGCGGCCGCTACACGTTCGTCTTTCATGGACGACAGAATCCTCGCATCGACGGCGGCGGCGATCGTCGGAATGGGAATACCGTATTCGAGTGCGGTTTGGGACGTCCATTTTCCCGTCCCCTTCTGCCCCGCACTATCGAGGATGACATCGATCAATGGTTGACCGGTTTCCTCGTCGGGAAAGTCGACTACTTTCGCGGTAATTTCGATCAGGTACGACTGAAGAGGCTCCTGATTCCATCGATCAAACAGATCGCGTAGGTCGGCGGTCGAAAGCCCTACCAGACGACGCGCGATATCGTACGTTTCAGCAATCAATTGCATGTCGCCGTATTCGATACCGTTATGAACCATTTTGACAAAATGACCGGCTCCGCCCCGGCCGATGTAGGTACAGCATGGCCCGTCCTCGGTTTGTGCCGCAATCGCCCGAACGACAGGCTCGATTTCCTTGTAGGCGTCCTCATCGCCGCCCGGCATAATACTGGGCCCCCAAAGAGCGCCTTCTTCCCCGCCGCTCACTCCCATGCCCAGATACCTCAGGCCACACTCTTGGCATTCCGCCGCACGGCGTTCTGTGTCGCGGAAAAAAGAATTACCACCGTCGATAACGATGTCCCCGGGCTCCAGGAGTTCTTTGAGTTGCCCCAGAACCGCATCGACGCCCTCGCCCGCCTTGACCATCAGAATGATCTTGCGGGGTTTCTCCAGCGACGCGACAAACTCATGCAGGTTGTCTGCTACAACAAAGTTCTTGCCTGCTGCGAATCGCTCTGCGAAGTCTTTGCGAGGCGCTTCCCTTCGGTTGAATACCGAAATCGAGAAGCCGTTCCGTTCGATGTTACGGGCCAGATTAGCCCCCATAACCGCTAAACCGATCAGTCCAATTTGTTGCTTTGCTGCCATAAGAACCTCAATCCCCTGTGATAAAGTAATCCTACATGATATCCATACAGCGTCCCGGGAACAGGGAACAATATGTGGAGAAACGTGCGATCAACGCGAGGTGCAAGAAAGCGAAATCGACCAGGGAAAGGTAAACGGGGAGGGCGAACCTCCTGGTGAGCCGTCTTCTCTTTTCGACGTCTACGGCTCGGTGGGAGCCTCCCGAATTCGTGCATCCGTTCTCAGTATAAATCGAATGATATTCGGAGGTCACTAAAAATGGATAGAAAATGTGTCGTGCCGCAGAATGGTCCACCCGCCGTCGGGCCATACAGTCCCGCTGTGGTTGCGAATGGATTTGTATTTGTGTCGGGGCAGATTCCGCAGGATCCGTCAACCGGAGATCTTGTAACCGAATCCTTCGAGGCGCAGTGTGTGCGTGTGTTCGAAAATCTGAAAATCGTATTGGAAGCGGCGGGAGCATCCCTGGACTCCTGCGTGAAAATAACGATTTACCTCAAGGATATTTCGCAATTCGCGGAAGCGAATTCGGTTTATGAGCGATATTTTGGCACCGGGAAACCGGCACGCGCCTGTATCGAGGCTTCGAATCTGCCTAAAAACGCTGCCATTGAGGCCGATGCGATCGCCGTTTTGTGCGAGTCCTGATTGGACCCCGGACACGACCGGCAAGATGCCGGTGCTACTCCTCAGTGGTCCGGCAGTGGCAGTTTCAAAACCTTGTCCCAGCCAAGATCCGTGACAAAGAGTTCATCGTTGGGGCTCAACGTAATTCCAATCGGAACCCTGAAGGTCTCTCCGGCTGCAGAGCGGTCGGAAACACCTAGTTTTGTGCCGTCCGGACCGAACATGAACACCTGGCCTCCGAGTGGGTCTGTAACATAGATTGTACCATCGGGCGCAACCGCCACATGTGCCTCGATTCCCCGCTCACCTTCCATCGTGAAACCGACCGGCCACGTGCGAATAAACCGTCCAGAACGGTCGAACACCTGAATCCGGTCGTTGAACGTATCCGCCACCACAACACGCCCGTCCGGTCCGATGTCGATCCCCACCGGCCCCTTGAATTCACCTTCCCCGCTGCCCGCCTGCTGGGTCTGATTCCCGAGGATTCGTATGAATTCTCCGTTTCGGTCAAAGACATTCACGACATGGTGCCCCGAATCGCAGACATAAATTGCGTTTGTCTGTGGATCGATCGCCATTCCGCGCGGACCGTAGAATTGTCGCTCAATGGTCGAAATATATTCGCCTTTGTCGGAAAAGACCTGGACACGATGGTTCCAGGTATCGAGAACATAAACTCGATCCGCCCGATCCACGGCGACATCCATAGGCTCTTCAAACTGACCCACATCGGTACCCCGTTCGCCAAGTTGACCGATATAATCCCCATTCAGCAAAAATACCTGAATGCGATAATTGCGCGTATCCGCCACATAGACACGTTTCTTCGAATCGACACACAAACCGCGCGGCTCCTGGAACTCCCCATTTGCGAATCCACGGCCGCCTTCAAACATCGATTTCCCGGGCTCATGCTCAAGTAACGGTTTTGCCATCGGCGTTTCCGCCGTCGCGACCCCGGCAACTGCATTCAAATTTCCTCGCACACCATAGATCGACGCATGCGAGTGTTTGGGACCGAGATCGAATTGGGCGACCGTATCGAGAATATGCCCCCATTGGCTCCATCGCCGCTCCGCACCCGCCGACACCTCACGTTCCTGTTTTCCATAATAAATGTAATCGACACCGTATTCGCCCAGCAGCCGATGGAATCTCTCGGACGAATTCGCTCCGTAAATCTCTTCGACAACCTGGCGTCGAATCGCAATTTCGTCGTTATGAAGACGCTCGCGGACATGATTTCCCCATCCAAGGATCGTCGGACATCCAGTGTTCATTGAGACCCGGCCGAATTCCTGATATTCCCGCCCGTAGGCGTGGGCCTCCAGTACAACAGGGACATCTTCCAGAGCGTAATTGATGAACTGGATCGCACGGTATTCATCCGGTTTATATGTTTTCATGTAACTCAGGCCATCCAACGACGGGATCAGTCCTCGCGCATCGGGCGTATCGGTCAATGTAACTGAATATCCACCCGCAATTGGAAATACAACCGACGCCACGAGCAACGCAATCATCACCAGACCGTAACCAAACCGCACGACCGGCCGAATCAATCTCCAGCC
The DNA here is from genome assembly GCA_964612675.1 of uncultured bacterium. Classification (GTDB taxonomy): domain Bacteria; phylum Hinthialibacterota; class Hinthialibacteria; order Hinthialibacterales; family JAKPRU01; genus CAZTDD01. Next base: position 13,516 of record CAZTDD010000012.1, on the reverse strand, counting down.
GCCACCGACTTTCGCTCGGAGATCCCGCCAGAACAACCCAGCCGCAACCGAGCCGAATAACGCTAGATAGATCCACGCCTGCAAATAAAACTTAAAGACAGTATTCCAGCGATGCTCCGGCTCCGACCAGCCTTCCTTCACATAAACAAATTCGCAGCCGAAAAGAATTCCCAATCCCATAAAGCCCAGAAGAAGAGCATAGCGTTCGGTTAGAGGACGTCGGCTTCGAAGAACAAAGTAGAGACTCGGAACAAGGAAAATGAACAGAAACGCTGCGGAGGAATAATCGAACGGCAGGGTCCAGCCGTGCCGATGAGTATGAGAAGGCGGATAGTCCAACGGATTCGTCCTGTCGACATATTCCGCTACAGCAAAGACAGCCACGGCAAAAACGAGGAATAACAGAAGACGTTTCTTTCTCAGGTCGCCCAAACCGTTCGGAAACAGTATCCTCCAGAGGAGAAAAACAACACCGGGGAAGAAGAACACGCCAAAAAACGTCACAAGCGTCACAAGCGGCGTGTTTCCTTCCGTCATCCATCGCAGGCCGGTCACACGAGCCGTGAAATTATTATGGAAGGGAACATAAACGGCCCAAGCAATGAACAAAACAAAAACAAGCGGCAGCAGAAGATCCCAGGCCACTATCTGTCCGCCCTTCGGTGAAATCCACGATCCCTTTGGGATCCGTTTCCCAACAAAAGGCGAAACAGCGAGAAACCGAACGAGCAATGCCATGGCGAAAACGAGGAAGACGGCTGGAAAATCCCATGTATTTGTGCAAATAACCGTCCCCAAAAGAAGCGCGAACCACGTTAATACACCATAATCGCCGTAGCTGTTCGCTATGTCCTTCTTCTCCGTGCGGTCTCGCAGAAGCCACGCCAGAACAAATCCGAGCGCAGCCACCGTGATCGGCATCACCATTATATGAGGATGAAAATCGGCAAAATAGAAACTCCAGCACGGAAATTCACATGCAGCAGTGCCGCGAATGACGTCATGGCCCGCCTTCCAAAAATAACTTGTCTGATGAATATACAAAAACCGCAGCGCTTCGCCCGGCATCCGTTCAATCAACCCGAGGGAAGAAAGAAACAGATTCATCACGGTCTTCAGCGCCAACGGGAAATACGCAAACCAATCCGAAATAGACGGGAAATAGGTCACCCAATAGGCGGCGTTTGGATCGAAGTTAGAAGGGATTGCAGCGGGATCTTTTTCTATCCATTGGCGGTAGCTTTGGATAAACCGGCCGTACGAAATCAGGTGTCCGGAGAACAGAGTCAAGTACGCTCCCAACACCCCCGCTTTCCAGCTTCGACAAACATTGTAAATCAAACCGAAGACTGACAGTCCGAGAAGCGCCGGTACCGTTGTCACGCCTAGATTGAACATATATTCCGGTGGTATCGCCAAAAGTCTTCCGAGCAGGGCATACACTACGTACCCGTAATAGTAATAATTGATCGGTCTTCCGGAAATCCATGGGTCTTCAGGCGGGAAAACAGAGGTTCGGTAAATCGCGTTGATGAAAGAGAATTCCATGGGCTTCTCGCCCCAGTAGACGTCTGGATGATGAGCACGGATACACAAGAAAATCCACCAACAGATCAAAAATAGGATTTCCATGCCGATAATCAGACGGCGGTGTTCATTCCAAAAAGAGCTCAGCGCTTTTCGTTGTCTGTATCCCACCGCGAAAGCGACTCCGATCAACGCAAGCAAAACACAAATCAGCTGTCCCCTCGATAGCAGAAATATTCCGGTGGATGCTAATAACCACGAAATCCATGCAAATAGAATCAATCCGAGTATTTTCGAAAACGCATATCCACGGTCGGTAAGCGATGAACAGGCGGGAAAGACGAGGACAAATGCACAAAGCGAGAGAACCTGTAATCCGAAATACCACGAAAGCCCGGGGAATTTCACCTCGGGCTCCTGGATATACTCGCCGGCCCGAGCGGTGAGTATATCTTCCCACGTCACCTTTTCCAGCCAATCCGGCGGATTCATGATTGCGTCGCGCATTTGCGCGGCGCTCAGCCGTTTCACTTTCTTGAAAATGACCACCTTCGGGTGTTCGTATACGCGAAACGACTCATCCTCCAAGTCGCTCGACAGTTCCCAACGTAAGTTGTATAGAGAAATGCCTTCGGGTGTTTGTCCGGGACCGTACTGGTACCTGTACGCCGAATGTCCGAAACCGATTTTCGGCTCGCTTGTGATGGTCGCTGCCAATTCGAATCCGAGTTGCTCGGAGAACAGAAGGCGGAACAGTCGATTGGTCAAATGGAATCGTTTCGGTATTCGGAACGTGGTGCCGTAGGCTCGCTTGGAGGGAAGGACCACATAGTCGGCTTGAGCAAGCATGCCGAGGTTCTTATCCAACACACGATCCCCATCGGTATGGAGCTGTAGGTCTCCGGCCTTCGGGATGCCGGGCAGCCATTCATCCCACGACTGCGATAGGATGCGTTTTCCGATCGCCCCGTCTTCCCGCAGCCAGTCTGCCGCGACACGGTGGGTATGGGGGCGCTCATAAATATCCGTAAAGGCGAATCCGTAAACCGCCGCACAGAGAACCGCCACGGGTATTCCAACAACGCCCACACGCTTGACTCCACGAATCGCCCACATCGGCCAGCGCGCCAGCGCAGGCGAATAAAAGGCCGGACGAACCGATGCCATCGCCACGAGTACACGCGCACCGAAAAGTAAATAAAACGGCAGAATCGTGATCAAATACCGAGGAAACTTACAGAGAAATGTACTGTACAAAAGGAGGTTCGGGATAACCCACGCTAAAAATAAAATATCCGAACGATTCCGGTAACGTACTCCCATTACAACTGCAAAAATCGTCCCCAGCAGACCGAAAAAGGCCGTTACCCAGTCGAGCGAGGGATAAAAGAGATTATCGAGACTGTAGAAAATTGGAGTTGTACCGACATATTGTCGAGTAAAGACCATCGGGACTTTACCGGTAACAATAATCCCATGCTGCACACACACATCATTTGCAAATGCCCCCGCGTCCAGAAACGCCAATGGTTCCGCAATAAATAACGCCGTTACGCCGACCGGAATCGCAACGACCAGGAAAATCCAAGGTCGGTATAAATTCCACAGAGATCGTCCCCATTTTCCGTCCCCACGCCACCAACTCTGGCAATAAAGAAGAAAAACGGAGAGAGCGAAGATAAGAACAAAAAGAACGCCGAGCGACCAAAGATGAGATACGTAAAAATCGCGGAAGGCTGCAAGGGTCTCATTGAATCGCGGCTCTGTGGAGGAAGCCGCCTTGAAAAAATGGGCCAGAATCAGACCGAATACAACCAGCCAAATCGAGTTGATCCATCGACCGGTCTGACCGTGTTTCTCGTCGCCCCATGTTCCGATGGCATGGGCGAGCAGGAGAATGCCCGGGAGCGTGATCGCACTCCATTTCGTGCCGACTGCAAATCCGGTCGCAACCGCCCCGAGCAGATAGTAGATCAAACGCGGCTTAAGCGAAACGCGATGGAACGCGAAAATCGCCACCACAATCCAGAACGACAGGATCAGGTCCACGGTCGCATAATGGCTGAGTTGGACATGAAGCACGGCAAACGCCAGGAACGCCGCCGCCACCAATCCTGTCCCCCGTCCGTACGCATCGCGGCCGATCAGATAGACGAGGAGAATTGTGAGCGCCCCGCAGAGAGCGGTCACCATCCTGCCGATCAGAATGATCCCAAGATCGTGGCTCGGCGGAATCCCTTCGAAGTTGATCCCTTGCCCCGGCGCCATCATAAGGGCCATTAGGCCGAGAAGAGGAATCGCGATACAGACCGGAAGAATCTTCAGATACGAGCCCGGCCGGGTCGCCGCGGGTCTAAGCGACCGACAAAACCTGAAAACCAAAAAGGCAAATCCTACAAAGATTAGATATCGAACCCACGGGTAGGTCATGTGCGACCAGTCCGGCGTCGCCATCGCCTGCACAATCTTGTAACAGTAGAAAGGAAAGCTTCCGTAATTGTAATTCACCGGACGCAGAGGCGGCCCGCTGCCCTGATACTGGCTTCGAGGTTCGACCAATTGGCGCTTCCAGTACCGTTTCCAATAGTCCAGGAGCGATTCATCCTCACCGCGCGGTTCGACCGATTCCAGGTGAATATGATTAAGACAGAAGTACACATGGCGCTCGTCCGGGTGGGGCGTCGAGCCGCCGTCATGCAGCGCCCAGTCCAAACCGCTGAACCGCAAATGGACTCCAGCTACAAAGACGATCAGCAGTAAAACAGCGATAGTGATGCGTCGCGATATCGATTCCATCGAAAATAGCCTGCCAGGCAATCTCTCCGCGATTCAGCCTCAGATTATGGTGTAACGACGAGAACTCTGCAGGAATAAGCCAAAGGAAATCTCAACCCTCTCCTAACCTCCCCCGATCCTCGGGGGAGGAATAGGTTCTTCTTGTCCCCCGAGCTGTGGAGGGGCAAACTCTCCTTCTCCCCCAAAGAGTGGGGGAGATGCAGAGGGGGTTGAAGACTTCTCTTTTTTATGCTCCGCTGCCTTTTTCTCGCTTCGTCAGACTATAGAGTGTCGCATGAGAATGCCGTTTATGTAGACTTACGGTCAACTCAGACCCAGAGTCTTCCAAACCAGCAGACTATAGCATCTAACTCCAGGATTCAGTAAGCGATGGGAGGTGTGCCCAAACAGATTACCGGTAGAATCTGGACGACAAGAGGCACAGCGTTTAGGGTATATCATTGCAGAGTCACCCGATCATGAAAGGAAACGATCCATGAAACGCAGAGAATTTATCAGAGGAGCACTTGGCGCGGCCGGTGCTTTGGCTCTCGTTCGCCCCGCGGCCGCACTGACTCCCCAGGAGATTCAACTGGGAATCATCAATTCCGAGATCACCAGCGACGATGTGGAGGAAGCCCTCCAATTCATCAAATCCTACGGTCTGGATTGGGCGGAAATGAAGATCCTCTGGGGAAAATACAACACCTCGCAGGATGTCGAGACCGTCAAACGAGCCAAGGATCTGCTCGATAAATACGAATTGCGTGTCCCGCTGCTGGCAACCGGCTTCTTCAAGGTCGAGCTACCGCCGCCCGGCTCGGCACGCGATGAGATGGTGAAGAAACAACACGCGATTCTCCGAAAAGCCATCGAAAATGCGAAGATCTTCGAGACGGACCGCATTCGTGCGTTTGCATTCACTGTCAAAGATCCTTCCAACCGCCAATGGGACGACGCGATGAAACTTCTGGAAGAAGCGACTCACATCGCAGAGAATGAAGGTATCTACCTGGCCGTGGAGAACATCTTCAATAACCACGTCGAGACCGGTGCCGACGTCGAACGTATGCTGCATGACGTTCCCAATCCGCATTTGGGTGTGATCTGGGAGCCGAATAACGCGGCAATGGCGGGCGACTGGTCTCCCCTGAACGGGCTCCTCCGTGTCGATGTCAACCGAATCTACGACGTCCATCTTCGCGACGGCCGCCGGACTGAGGACGGAGGGTTCGAGTGGTGTGCGGTCGGCGACGGGGAACTGGATGTGAAGGGCACCATCCAACATCTCCTGTCAGTCGGATATGAAGGGCCATTCACCCTGGAGACTCATTACACACCACCCGGTGGAACAAAGAAGGACGGTTCGAGAATGTCGATCGAAGCGCTCTTGAAGATCGTCAGAAGTATATAGTCTGCCATCAACAGCGCGTGTGACGGGTTCTCCTGCCCTCTTGTGGAAGGAGAACCCACAATCGCCTGTTGCTGAAATATTTTCATTGCCGCACAATGATGTCGATTGATAATCCAGTTGATTGCATAGGGTTATACGCGTGTCTGAAGTCAGTTCCTCTCCCATGATGAACCAGTACCTGGCCATGAAGGAGCAGTGTGGCGACGCGATCCTCCTGTTCCGATGCGGCGATTTCTACGAGACGTTCATGGAGGATGCGAAAATCGCCTCCGAGGTTCTCGGGATTACTCTCACCAAGAAACACGCCGGCAAGGGCGAAACCGTCCCGCTTGCGGGCGTGCCCTATCACTCGGTTCAGTCGTACATCTACCGCCTCACACGGGCTGGATATCGGGTCGCAATCTGCGAACAGATCGAACCGGCGCAAAAAGGTGTGAAACTGATCCAGCGGGAGCTCGTCCGGACAATCACCCCCGGTACGATTGTCGAAGGGGACGTGATCGACGGAAAAGAGAACAACTTCCTTGCCGCCCTGCATGACGGAGGTCTCTATGGCTGGGGACTCGCGTATGTCGACATCACAACCGGCGACTTTCGTGCAACCTGGGAAAGTGGACAAGGCGCTTGGGAGGCGATATTCAACGAGCTCTCGAAAGTATCGCCCAGCGAGTTGCTCCTGGATACGCTCTCGTTCGAGGATGAATCGTTCAAAAAGCGGCTGACCGCGGAATTGCCCACCTTTTTGACCGAGGTTCCTGCCAACAGCTTTACCCATGAACTGCTACAAGAAAGAAATGTTTCCGTCGACTTCTCGAAAATCGAGAAGAAGATCTCCGCGGCCGAACGCAAGCTGATGCTCGCCCCGGCGGGAGCTGTCCTGACCTATCTTCTTGATACGCAAAAAGAAGCGATCAACCATTTGCATGGTCTTGAGATCTACCGCCGCCAGGAGTTCATGATTATCGACCGCAACACCGAGCGAAACCTGGAGCTTCTGACCGGAATCAGCGGCGGAAAACGATGGTCGCTCCTCGGTACATTGGACCAAACCGCGACTGCGATGGGTGGACGGGAACTGCGCGACTGGATTCTACGACCTCTCTTGTCACCGGAGGCGATCAAGCGACGTCAGGATCTGATTGAGGGACTGACTGAAAAACCCGCCCTGAGAGAGGATCTCAGGAAACGCCTCCGGTCGGTACACGACATCCCTCGGTTACTGGGCCGTGCGACGTTCGGCAACGCGAACGCAAGAGACTTGTTGTCGCTGCGGCTATCGCTGGATGAGATTCCCACAATCGGCTCCTTGATTCAGGAAGCGAATCTGGCTGAAGTCTGTAAGCGAGCTCTGCAGGTAGGTCAGGAACCGTGTCCAGAACCGGCCGTGCACTCACCGGCAGGTGTTTTACTGGATGACGTTCGTGAACTTCGCGAACTACTGACAAACGCAATCGCCGACGAACCGCCTCTTACAGTCCGCGAAGGAGGAATGATACGCGACGGCTACGATCAACAGTTGGACGAATATCGCACGATCACGAGGAGCGGGCGGGGAACCCTGGCGCAGCTGCAGGAAGAAGAGCGCAACCGCACCGGTATTCCCTCTCTCAAGGTCGCTTACAACAAGGTCTTCGGTTATTACATCGAGGTAACGAAGGCTCATCTGGAAAAAATTCCTGAGGATTACATTCGCAAACAGACACTCACCAACGCCGAACGATTCATCACACCTGCGCTGAAAGAACATGAGGCAAAAATCCTGAACGCAGAAGACCGCATCAGCGAACTCGAATACGAATTGCTGAAGAAGCTCCTCGATGTCGTAAGGGGATACGCGGACCGGCTGCGAGACACGGCACAACGGTTAGCCCGACTCGATGCGCTGGCTTCGCTGGCCGAAGCGGCATCCAAATACGGTTATATACGTCCGACGGTCGATACAAGCGAGGAACTCTCCATACGGGAAGGCCGCCATCCGGTCCTCGAACGGTCCCCCGCTGTGGAGAATCTGTTCGTCCCCAACGATACGGAAATCAATAACAAATCCAATCAAATCCTAATCATCACCGGTCCCAATATGGCGGGAAAATCGACCTATATCCGGCAGGTCGCCCTGATCGCTATTATGGCGCAGATGGGGTCGTTCGTTCCGGCGGCGGAAGCAAGAGTCGGTGTGGTCGATCGGTTGTTCTCGCGAATTGGTGCGTCGGACGACCTCGCAAGAGGAAGATCCACGTTCATGGTCGAAATGAGTGAGGCCGCATTGATCCTGAATAACGCCACCCCGCGAAGCCTTGTGATTCTCGACGAGATCGGGCGAGGAACAAGCACGTTCGACGGGGTCAGTCTCGCTTGGGCGATTGTCGAATACCTGCACGCCTTGCGGCGGCGCGGCGTCAAGACGCTTTTTGCCACACATTATCACGAGCTGGCGGAACTGGAGAACCGTCTCGAGCGTGTCGTGAACTACCATGTCCGCGTAAGCGAGCAAGATGGAAAAATCACTTTCTTGTATCGAATTGAGAGAGGATTCAGCGATCATTCCTACGGAATTCACGTGGCGGAACTTGCGGGCGTGCCGTCCCGCGTAACGACCCGAGCGAGAAAAGTACTAAAAGACTTGGAATCGGGAAATCACTTACGTCGTACCGATACACCGCAGCTGCAGATGTCCTTGTTTTCTCTGATGGAAGAGCCATTGCGTGCTCAGCTGGCAGGTATCGATACGGACGATCTTTCGCCGAACGAGGCCTGGCAAACGCTCAGCGACCTGGTCAAAGACGCTCGGAAAGGTGGGTAGCCTACGCCCCCATTCCGAGCACAATGGATATCAGTTGGTCGAGTGTCGTGATGAGCCGGGCCGCGCCTTGGAAAGCCTGTTGATAGCGAATCAAGTTGATCGATTCTTCATCCAGCGAGACACCGGAAGTTTGTTCCTTGATATTGGTGAATTCCTGCAGCAGTTTCTGGTTCACTTCGGTGAACTGTCGGATTTTGGCACCTTCAATTCCGAGCCGAGAAATGACCGACCGATAATAATCGCCGTGACTGCCGCTATCGATTACATCGGTGTCCTGCAGTTCGGCAATCGCGAGAGCACCCTGGTTGTCTCCTTCTTTGCCGGTTTTTGACGCTGCAAGAAGACGCAGGTCTTCGTTCAGATCATTGTTCACCTCAATACTACCCGCATCCCCGCCATGAAAAAACGTGTTGAGCCCAGTGGAGGCCAGAAAATGGCTGGTATCTTCCAGAAATGAGATTTCATCGGTTCCGGTGGAGGAGATCACGATATCGCCGTCGATATTCCACGCAGCGTTGACCGTAGGGCCGATGTTGTCGCCGACCCGGGTCACATTGCTGCCTGCCGTTAGAGGATTATCTCCCGTCTGTTCCAGTAAAGAACCATCAGCAAAACCCAAGGCGCTTAGAAGAAGAGTATCATCACTCCGGAATGTAAACTGGTGACCGCCTGTTGCCTCGATCTTCAGAAGATAATCGGCATTCTCGCCGGTCCGCGGTGCAGCCTTTGGATCGGACACAAGAGAGGCAATGATTGGCGCTCCGACCGAATTCGCCGCGCCGTTGATTGAGTCCACGATATCCGAGAGGGATACGGCCGAGCTCAGGGGGTCCGCGTCAATATCCACATTGAAGATGTCCGTCACTTTGCCGCGCGAATCCGCCACCACCATCTCGAACGTGCCCGTCTGAAAGGGTAGATCGTCGATTTTGCCGTGTCCGTAAACGTCATCCAGTCCAAGCGCTTGGACAAGTCCTGTCGTATCATTCCGGAAGAAAAACTTCCTGTCATCCTCGGCTTCGATAGTCAACTCCCCCTTGGTCCCGCTGACCGTAGCACTCAAATCGGCCATACCGTCGATCTGAGCCGCTACACCGGCGATGGTTTCGATCCCACCGTCAGATATTGTGATCGTTTGCGTACTTCGAACCTCACCGCGACCATCCACTACGACAACGTCGAACGACCCCTCGCCGATCACGGAGGGCGGAGGCCCCGGAAAGACAGCACTGAAATTCGGGGTACCGGCAGTAATCATCTCTGTGTTTTGCTCTCCGGCGGCAAAGGTCCCCGTCTCCCGGGCGCTTGTCCCACCGACGAGTTTGATGGATGGATCCGTAACCAGCAGACGCATTGCCCGGGTGATACCGGATGTGTCTCCTTGGACCGATAGAGTCTCTCCAGAAGTCGTTGTCCTAAGGCGGAATTTGACTTTCGTCGAGTCATTTGGATCGGGGGCAAATTCTGCTGCGACTGCCCCGTCGGTGGCACTCGATATTCGGCCTGCAATGTCGCTGAGCGTATCTGCTGGATTGATCGCAACAGTAAACGGATCCAGAACGTCGGTACTTTCATCCGAGTCAATTCCATTCCCCGCCGAGTCGCGCATGTAAATGTTCAATTCGAACGGTCCGGCGTCGAAGCCAACCGGAACCTCAGGAAACAGAGCCGACAGCGCGAGTGGACTACCGCTGCTCAGCACGTCGTCTTCATCGAAACTCTTATCGGAACGTACATCTTCAACATAAACAGGGTCGAAGGTCAAAGCCGAACGAGCCGTGGAAACCACCCCGTCCGCTCGGTCGATTCTCTCTACAATGTCATCGATATTATCGGATGTGTTGACGTTCACATCGAACGTGCCGCGGGTTGCGTTGTCCTTTGTCGCTACCCGCATCGTGAACTTCCCGTCCTCTATACCGAATGGTTCCGCCGAGCGAGGCGCGTCCGGATGGAGAGAGGGATTGTTGAATATCCTATCCAGCGTCGTCAGCGAATTGACCTTGGTGCTTCCCGCAGGGAAATTGAAATCGCTGGTGAGCTCTTTGTATCCTGCCGTTCCAGCGGCACCTGAGTGAATTCGGTTGATCTCTTGGATCAGACTCCTCGCCAGGGTGTCGATCTCATCGGCAAGCTGAGGGAGAATTCGATCCCGCGCGTCCACCACGCCGCCGAGGTTTCCCGAATCCAGGTACTGATCCAACGCCTGAAGGCCCTGGCGCTGAAAAAAAATGCTGTCCGTCTCGACCGGGATCCGTTCTTTCAAGCGAGTTTCCAGCAGGTTCGTCTCGACTCCGTCCACCAATCGCACGCCATTGATGGTAATCGCAACCTGTTCGTCGTCAATCGACATAACTCGGATAGGAACGACCTCCGATAGACGGTCGATCTGGGTGTCACGCTCGTCACGCAGGTCATTCGCTTGGAACTCACCGCCAACCTCGGCGATAGAGATCCTCGAATTCAGGCTGGCTATCTTTACCGCGCTGTCGTTAATCTCTTGTACGTAATCATTCGCTTTGTTGTTTAGGTCGGTCCGGGTCTGATTCAATTGTTCGGAAATCAGGTTGAGGGTATCGGCGAGAGTACGACCGCTTTCTAGAACTGCACTTCGGACTTCCGGGGCTTCGGGTGAATTCGCCAGCTCGTGCCAAGACGAATAGAAACGGGCCAAGAGATTGTTAAGACCGCCCGATCGCGACTCCTCGGTGGAATCGGATATGGGACTGAGAGTATCGTTTAGAATGGCTTCAAGACGAAGGAAGAGGTTGTCTTGCTCCTCGTAGTACCCGGCTCCACTTTTCGCGCTCCTCACTTGACCGTCGAGAAACGTATCTCGAATACGTTCAACGGTTACGACGTCAACGCCGGTGCCGAAAATCCCGTCGGAAGTACGAATCGGAGTTGAAGATGCCTGTACAATCCGTTGACGTGTATAGCCCTCAGTAGATGCGTTGGCGATGTTATGTCCCGTGGTGTTCAGGGCCGACTGGGCTGCAAAGAGTCCGCGGGCTCCAACGTTTAGAATCCCAAAGAGAGTAACCATGACACTCCTGCCCTTCGCGTGCGCCAATATCAAGCAAACCGGCAAATATTGCCTATTTCGACCGGCATAGAGCGCTACACCCGGATTGTTGTGCAAACCGCGTACCAGCGGAGACATCGCGTCGACAATTCAGCGGGACTTACACTTTAGTACAGAAATGCGTGTGGATTGGGATAGAGGTAGAAACAGTCCATCGAAAAGCAAAGAAAGCGAAGCTGACTGATCCACCCGGGTTGCAAACCTCAGTCTGAGATCAATCAGCGCTCCAGCGGAGAAGAAATGCGCCGCTCACGGGCCGAGAGAGGCTGCTGACGTCTGATCACCTCACCCTTCTTCGGAAGAACATATTTCTGATTGCGCTTTCGTGCAAACAAAGAACGGATCCAGGATAGAAAGTTTCGCATAGGCCTTACCTTACCCGTCTTTTTATGAGTTTTGCCATTTTAACAGCTATCCGGACAGGAATTCAAGGACTTCGAATAGCGGATTTAATCATCCTCATTCCTGGGAGTCTGACTTTCCTCTGGAAGGAGTATCTGGAAGGAGTATAAGAAGACGGTGGTTTCACCCCGGTCATGCCGAAAAGCGACTTTGATCGTGCGGCAATTAACGGTAGAATAAAAGTGTAGAATAACAGTGACGGAGGCGACGTCCAAATCGTTGAGAGGGTCCAAATGAGTTTTCCAATCTTGGGCCTCCGGAGGTGAAAGCAATGAAGGGACTTATACTTGTTTTGTGCGGTGCGTTGTTGATCGGACTGGCGGGATGTACAGCGACTCAGAAAGGAGCCGGCACGGGAGCCGTTCTAGGCGGTCTGGCGGGAGGAATCATCGGGCATAATCAAGATGGAAAGACCGCTGAAGGTGCTGCCATCGGAGCCGGCGCAGGTGCTCTTCTTGGCGGCCTGGCAGGCAAAATGCAAGGCGATTCGACCGAGAAGGCACGCCAGGAAGGCTACGAAGCCGGTCGTCGCGATGCCGAAAGGCAGCAAAGCAGCGGCTATCAGTCGGATTACCGGCAATAGTCCGTTTCCAAGCACACAATAGCGAATAACAGGGGATTGAAGTGTACAGATCCCCTGTTTGTGCGTTCGGCTCCTATCCTGTCGATGTCGATTGGTTGTGTTTGTGTTACTGTTTAAAGAGAGAGGTTTTTGGCGCCCGCGAGGGCCGATTCACCTCCTCTCGGACAACCGAGAATTGACTGGGCTCAAGGTTTCCAGATCTTGTCTCGCTGAGAACAGACTCGGCGTATCGGAGTAGGCGAACTATGGATCGAGCCTGCGGTTTCACGCTCGTGGAATTGCTTGTCGTGGTCGCGATCATAAGTCTCCTGGTGACCATGGCCGTACCCAACTACCTGGATGCACAGACTCGTGCGAAAGCGACTGTCGTGGCAGCCGACCAGAAGGTACTGGGGGATGCGATTCTGATGTACTGCCTGGATAACGGGACGTGGCCGCCCCATCTCGATGGCGACCGCTCACAACATCGCTTCATGACAAGTCCAATCGCCTATATTTCCGAACCCGTCCGGGACAAATTCCAAGAAGGCACTCTCGCGCGATGGCGAAACGGATATGAGGACAGCGTCGGCATGCTTCACGCGGAGCCCCACGCGATTCAGCACGAAAAGTACAAGCGTACGGAGCCGGAGTTCTATAATCGAACAAAGAACGCCGCGTTCTTCATCTGGTCTTTTGGGCCTGACCAGCGCCACGATGACGGCACGGATGTCGTGCGTTTCGATATCACAAACGGTGTCGGAAGTGCGGGGGATATCATCCGCCCGGTCGACGGAATGTACATGAAAATGTATCCTTATACGTGTTCCACATACGAAGAACAGGGGCGGATGCAGGAACAGAATGACATTATTCAGGAGATGATGGACATCATCCGCGAGGGCCAATAAGGCTGTCTCCGAATTCAATTTGTTTCAGAGTGGCAACAAC
>CAZTDD010000011.1:18020-83739 GCA_964612675.1 uncultured bacterium | reverse complement strand
ACACAAATCTGCTAAATCGTGAGTGAAGATTTCTCGAAAGGCGTGCGAGGCCTAATGGTAAAGCCGGACCCGAGCAAAGTCCATATCACGATTCGTCTTGACGGCGATATCATCGAGCATTTTAAGCAGTTTGTTCACAGCATGGGCGGAGGGAACCGTCAAACACTGATCAACAATGCCCTGAGAAAGCACATCGCTGCACAAGACAAATCTCTTGAGGACACCCTCCGGAAGGTGATCCGCGATGAACTGAGAAAAGCAGGCTAGAGGAGGTATGTACTTCTTTGCTCCGATTGTCTTCCTACCGACAAATCTGAGAAATCGGGTTGGGACGCGGCGAATGCAATTGCATTGTCCGGCCCAACGAGGTGGGGTATACTCAGCCTGTAAAGGAAGGATGAAGAAATGCGCAAAGCGACACGAGTTTGCGTGCTTGGAGGCTACAGGTTGGAACTCGCGTTTGACGACGGTACGGAAGGCACCGTTGACCTCTCCGTCCTCGCTTCGATTCCAGCGACCTGCAATCCCCCGATTCTGTATTGCTGAGCAAAATAGTCGCTGGGTGTGGCGCATCATAGCAATGGAGAGATTCTGGTACTTAACGGCCATTAGGTACTTGGGACCGACCATTTGACAGTCGAACAGTGGACATAACGGGAAATGGGGTATGAAATCAAATGAACGAGCAGGCGAAGCCAAGCCGGCTGTCTTGGTGAGACATGACAAGCCGGATCGGAGAAGAGACAGCACATCTCGTTATTTGGTCATCGAAAGGAAATCGCCATGTTTGAATTGTACGACATTTTGACAGGGAAGATCGTGTCGAAACACCGTTCCATGGCAGCGGCTGTTGCTGCACAAGCGCGACTGCACCGTCAAAGGGAGGCCGCCGTAGGAAGCGGATCACTCGCACGACCATCTCTCCATACGGTTGTCCAAGAGGATGGGGAGTCTGTCGAAAACACCGCGGAATATGAGCGACTTGCCGCCAATCATGAGTGGATCGGTCACCGCGACAGCCGTGGAAGAACCTACTAGCCAATTCGCACATGTCACGCGAAAGAGAACGGCTCGCCAGGATTTCTGCTGCTGACAGCGCTCTCGCCGATGATTCACAGTATTTTATCTCCAGCGCGAAGGGGATGTGTATCAAATCCGAAAACCAAGTGTAGCGGACAATGTCATTAAGTTAAGCCCTTTGCAACGGGACGCTGGGAGGAGCTTCTGCTGAGCCGGGGTTCCTTTCCTGTGCGCGGCTCACCGGGAGGTTCGCCCTCCCGCGAAAGGTCCTTCATCTTCTTAACTTAATGACATTGCTGTAGCGGAGGCTGTACACCGCGAGATTTATGAGAAACTATCCAACGATCCGAAGGTGAACCGGTATCCGATTGATAAACAAAGAACACGAAAATAGTGCCGAAAATGAATCCTCAAGTCGATAAAATCCATGGTTTACGAAGAATAATGACGCATTTGGGCTGGTGTAGTGTCTTGGCCTGTTTGTACCCTATTTCGTGCCTTTTGTGACCGTCATCGCGAGGAGCGAAGCGACGCAGCGATCTTGTAACTTGTTGCGATTGCTTCGCTTCGCTCCTAAGAAAACGCCTGCGAACCGTCATTCCGAGGAGCGAAGCGACGTGGGAATCTCGCCGTTGAATCGGACAGAACGAGAGGGCCACGCTTCGCTCGCCATGACGGTAACGGGGACCGCGTTTTCTTCCTCAAATCACCGGCCTCGCCGGCCCGGGGCTCGCAATGAAGATAAGTTACGATATATTTGCGACACGACACTACGAGGCGCAGAACACTAATCGTGAAACGGTATTCACATTTCCATTCTGTCGGGGCTCAAATACCTTTGCTGGTCTTCTGTCTTTCCATAGTAGGCCACGCGGATGATGTGTTTATCCCCCAATTCGCAGACGCGTCCGAGAAGGCCGGACTCGCATTTACCCACAACGCCGGCACCCCCGAAAAGGACTACATCATCGAGGCCAACGGCTCGGGTGTGGCGCTGTTCGATTACGACAACGACGAGGATTTGGATATCTACCTTGTAAACGGCTCCTGGCTCGAACTCCCACCCGGCAAAGAGCAGCCCATTGATAGACTCTTCCGTAACGACGGCAATTGGAAATTCACCGATGTGACGAAAGAAGCCGGGCTGGGTAGTCCCCACTGGGGATGCGCTTGCGGCGTAGCGGATATCGACAACGACGGCGACCGGGACTTATACGTGGCGAACTGGGGACCGAACCAGCTCTACCTGAACAACGGCGACGGCACGTTTACCGAGATCGGCAAACAGGCGGGCGTCGATAACGAATCCTGGGCTGGTTCGTGTGCGTTCGGCGACTATGACGGAGACGGATATGTCGATCTCTATGTCTCCAATTACCTCGACTTCGATGTGAACACCGTCCCGAAGCGCGGCGCTCCGGGTGGGACCGTCACCGCGGGGAACATCCCCGTCCACTGCGGCCCCGGCGGCCTGCCTCCCACACCGGACATTCTCTACCGCAACGACGGCGACGGCACATTCACCGATGTCAGCGAAGAGTCAGGCATTCGGAACGTCCGTACCGCCTACGGACTCGGTGTTCTCTTTCTCGATGCCGATCTGGACGGTTTACAGGACATCTATGTTGCAAACGACTATCTCTCGAACTTCCTGTTTCGCAACAAAGGCGATGGGAGATTTGAAGACATCGCTGTCGAAGCGGGAGTGAGCTATGACGAAATGGGGCGTCCGCAACACGGCATGGGGGTCGACGCGGGTGACCTGACCGGTGACAACCTGGAAGACATCTTCGTTCTGAATTACGACAAAGAACACTGCACGCTGTATCAAAACGAAGGGGATACCTTCTTCATCGATGTCTCGAAGGAGGCGGGGCTCTATTTCGATACCTATGACCGCGTCAGCTGGGGTGTCGTTCTGTTCGATACCGAATACGACGGAGACCTCGACATTTTCATTTCAAACGGACATGTTTGGCCGCAGATCGATCAGACCAATTATGTTCTCTCCTATCGTCAGAAGAATCAGCTGTTTCTGAACAACGGAACGGGACGGTTCCGAAATGTGACGGACGAAGCCGGTGGGGTCTTCGCCACCAAACGCTGCTCACGGGGTTGCGCGTACGGCGACCTGGACGGCGACGGAGATCTCGACGTCATTGTCAACGAACTGGATGAACGTCCAACAATTTATGAGAACCTGGGCGGTTTCGAAAATCATTGGCTCGGGGTGAGACTGACCGGGACTACGTGTAACCGCGACGCCCTTGGTTCCTTGGTAACTGTAAAGACACCTAAGAAGAGGATTTCCAGATACTTGCGAAGTGGCTGCGGTTACGCTTCCCATTCGGAGATGATCCTCCGGTTTGGTTTGGGGCAGAGCACGGAAGTCGATCAGCTGACGGTTCGTTGGCCTGATGGAACGGAAGAGACTTTCACTTGCCCCGGCATCGATCGGATTCTGGATCTGCCCCAAGGTCAATCGCGGTAGAATTGCGCACCACATCCGTACAGAGATCGAAGCGTGTGTGTTTCCATTTTGTTGCTTTTCAGCGTTGGCCCCCGCTTTTGACTCTTCTCATAAATTATTATTTTTCAATTGCTTACATTGTGAAATCCGACCGCCGCTTGGCTGAACAGTCGTTTTAACGTAATATGGCGCAACTAAAACGTTGAGCGAAGACCATTGCTTCGCGTCAATTAGGCACAATGCCGAAACGCACGGACATCAAAAAAATACTGATCGTTGGTTCCGGACCGATCATCATCGGTCAGGCCTGCGAGTTCGACTATTCCGGGACTCAGGGCTGCAAAGCGCTGAGAGAAGAGGGATTTACGGTTGTTTTGGTCAATAGCAACCCGGCAACGATTATGACCGATCCCGAAATGGGAGACCGGACTTACATCGAGCCGATCTTGCCTGAAATCGTCGAGAAGATCATTGAGAAAGAACGGCCTGACTGTCTGCTGCCCACATTGGGTGGACAAACGGCTTTGAACACAGCAGTTACCCTGGCGGAAAACGGCACCCTGGACCGATACGGCGTGGAATTGATCGGGGCGAAGCTGAAGGCGATCCAAAAGGCGGAAGATCGTGAAGAGTTCAAAGACGCCATGGAGCGGATCGGCTTGACAGTGCCACGGAGCGGGTACGCCAGCAATGTCGAGGAAGCGGAAGAGTTGATCGAACATATTGGATTTCCTGCAATTATCCGTCCCTCCTATACTCTCGGTGGGACCGGAGCAGGTACCGCCTACAACTCAGAAGAGTATCGGGAGGTTGTCCGCTGGGGAGTTCAGGCCAGCCCGGTCCACCGTGTCCTTGTCGAACAATCTGTCTTGGGGTGGAAGGAATTTGAACTCGAGGTTATGAGGGACCTGGCAGACAATGTGGTCATCATTTGCTCGATAGAGAATTTCGACCCGATGGGGGTTCACACGGGGGACAGCATTACCGTCGCTCCCGCGCAGACATTGACCGACAAGGAATACCAGCGGATGCGGGATGCCGCCATCGCCATCATCCGAGAGATCGGTGTCGAGACCGGCGGTTCTAACATCCAGTTCGCCATCAATCCGGATAATGGAGACATCGTCGTCATCGAGATGAATCCCCGAGTCTCGCGTAGTTCGGCGCTCGCGTCGAAAGCGACCGGTTTCCCCATCGCCAAGATCGCCGCGAAACTCGCGGTCGGCTATACCCTCGACGAAATCCCGAACGACATCACCCAAGAGACGCCGGCCTCCTTCGAACCCACCATCGATTACTGCGTGGTGAAGATTCCACGGTGGGCGTTCGAGAAATTCCCCGGTTCCGATCCACGGTTAGGTACGCAGATGAAATCAGTGGGCGAGGCGATGGCGATTGGAAGGACATTCAAGGAAGCTCTGCAAAAAGGTCTTCGGTCGCTCGAAACCGACCGATACGGTTTGGGACGCGACGGACGTGACCGGTTAACCTTCCCGCTTTCCGAGGAAATGAATCGGGAAGACATACGGCACGAAATTATCAAGAAGCTGCGAGTCCCAACCCCGGACCGCATTTTCTACCTTCGCTATGCCTATCTCTATGGATTCAGCACGGAAGAGATCTTCGACATGACAAAGATCGACCCGTGGTTTCTCGATAACATGCGTCAAATCATCGACATGGAGCTTCAGCTGGAAAGCAGGGCGGAATCGTTCCGTTCGGAATTGTCGCGGCTGAGTCAGTCGCCGCGAGAAGCGGTTCGAGCAAATCACAAGACGGTGATAGATGGGCACAATAACTGAACTGAGCCAAGAAACCGAACTGGCGAGGATGCTTCGAGAGGCGAAGCAAATGGGCTTCTCGGATCGCCAGCTCGCCCACATTTTCAAAAGCACCGAGGCTGAGGTGCGGCGTCTCCGTGAGGAGTGGGGGATCACACCTGTCTATAAAACGGTCGATACTTGTGCCGCAGAGTTTGAAGCGTTTACTCCTTACCATTACTCGACATACGAAGAAGAAACCGAGGTGCGCCCCTGCGATAAAGAGAAGATCGTCATTCTTGGCGGCGGTCCGAACCGGATCGGTCAAGGGATCGAATTCGACTATTGCTGCTGTCACTGTGTGTTCGCACTTCGTGAGGCCGGGTATGAGACCATTATGGTCAATTCAAACCCCGAGACTGTCTCCACGGACTACGACACCGCCGACAGGCTCTACTTCGAACCCCTCACGTATGAAGATGTTTTGAACCTCATCGAAGTAGAGAAACCGTACGGAATCATTGTACAGTTTGGGGGCCAAACGCCGCTGAAACTGGCGGTACCGCTTGAGCGCGCCGGCGTGCGGATTCTCGGTACAAGCCCTGACAGTATCGATATTGCTGAAGATAGAAGACGTTTCGCTTCGCTGATTAATGACCTACAGATCAAACAGCCGCCGAACGGCACAGCCGGCTCCTACGAGGAAGCGCGCGAAATTGCCGACAAGTTGGGGTATCCGGTACTGGTTCGGCCCTCATTTGTGTTGGGGGGACGTGCGATGGTCATCGTTTACAGCCCAAGCACGTTGGAGAATTACATCGCTGAGGCCGTGGATGCCTCCCCCGATCACCCCATTCTCATCGACAAGTATCTCGAAGATGCGATCGAGGTGGATGTGGATGCGGTCGCGGACGGCGAGCATGTGTATATCGGCGGAGTCATGGAACACATTGAGTTTGCCGGTATCCATTCGGGAGACAGTGCGTGTGTTTTGCCTCCCCGGACGTTGAAGCCGGAAACCATCGATGAAATCTGCCGCCAGACCGTTCAACTCGCCCTCCGTCTTCAGGTGAAGGGGCTCCTCAACATTCAGTTTGCGGTGGCACGGCAAGATGAAAACGAGGAAGTGTACGTTCTCGAAGTCAATCCGCGGGCGTCGAGGACTGTGCCCTATGTCAGCAAGGCGACCGGTGTGCCGCTGGCAAAGATCGCAGCGATGGTCATGGTCGGTAAATCATTAAAAGAATTCAACTTAGGCGATCGATTCTCCGTAGAGCATTTCGCCGTGAAAGAGGCGGTCCTGCCGTTTGTGAAGTTCACCAACGTAGACCCACTCTTAGGACCTGAGATGCGTTCCACAGGCGAAGTCATGGGAATCGATATGGGATTCGGCCAGGCGTACGCCAAATCGCAGATGGCGGCGGGAATGACGCTGCCCGCCCCTCCACAGAAAGACCAGAAAACCCAGGTGATCCTCAGTGTGAACGATCACGATAAACCCAAAGCTCTGCCTGTGGCGCGAATCCTCGATGAGATGGGATTCGAGATTGTGGCGACGGCCGGAACGGCTGAGATGCTAAGCCAAGACGGAGTCTCGTGCCAGACAACTTTCAAAGTGCACGAAGGCAGGCCAAATCTTGTGGACGTTATGAAGGAGGGCCGGGTTGGGCTCGTTATCAATACTCCTTCGGGATCGGATTCGGCCTTTGACGAGAAGGCGCTGCGGAGATGCGCGGTCGAGAACAATGTGCCCTACATTACGACCATCGCAGCTGCTGAAGCCGCCGTTCACGGAATTAAGGCGTGTTCCGAAGGCACACTCACAGTCATGGCGATTCAGGATTATTACGGTCCTGCAACCCAAAAGACGGGGTAGTCCAATGCATCCGCCTTTTTGCACCATATTCGGGGCGCTTGGAACCGTCATCGCGAGCCCCGGACCGTTGGAGCCGGTGATTTGGGAAAGAAAACAGGATCTCCGTTGCCGTCATGGCGAGCGAAGCGTGGCCATCTCGTTTTGTCCGATTCAACGGCGAGATTCCCACGTCGCTTCGCTCCTCGGAATGACGATTCGCAGGCGTTTCTTAGGAGGAACGAAGCGACGTGGCGATCTCGTAACGTATTGAGATTGCTTCGCTTCGCTCGCAATGACGATAAGTTACGATATATCTGCGACACTACAATAGTGAGCCGCCTGAGGGAATCGCAGAAGAGGGAATGACAGTGGAAAGAAAACTCGCAGTAATCGGCGGTGGAAATATGGGGTCCGCGTTGATCGGCGGACTCGTCAAAAAGGAGATCTGTTCGCCTTCCGATATTCTGGTGTGCGAACTGGTCCCCGAGCGGCGCGACCAGCTGGCGCGCGATTACGGTGTTCAGGTTTCCGATCTGTTGGAAAAGGCCACCGGTTTCGCTCGGACTGTTCTACTTGCAGTGAAGCCGATGCACCTTCCAGAAGTTGGTTCCCGCCTAAAAGCGTTGCTCGGAGAAGAACACGTTTTGATCTCGATTCTGGCGGGGCAGAGCAGGCAGAAACTGGCCTCCGTTCTCGGGGATTTCGTCGAGATTGTCCGAGTAATGCCGAATCTCCCCGCGCAGGTGCAGGCGGGCATTAGTTCTGTGACTTTCGGTCCCAATGTGCGGCAGAATGTCCGGGCGTGGGTGAACGAGATTCTTTCGGCGGTGGGACCCGTGGTCGAAGTAGAAGAAGAACTTCAAGACGCTGTCACGGCGGTTTCGGGAAGCGGCCCCGGTTATCTGTTCTATCTTGTGGACCAGATGATCGCGGCTGGAAAAGAGGTGGGGCTTCCCGAGGAGACTGCCCGACTCCTGGTGTTGCATACATTTGCCGGCACGGGCCGTTATCTGGAGCAGTCGTCCGAAGATCCCGCTGTGCTGGTGAAACGCGTTGCCACACCGGGCGGCACGACCGAGGCCGGATTGAACGTTCTCGGAAATGCCCGTTTGCCGGAAATTGTGAGTGAAACGATTCGCAAGGCAACCGAGCGTTCCAAAGAGCTCGGAAAGTCCTGAGTGTACAGTTCGTAGTGCCGAGAGGAACAACAAAGAGGAATCAAGCGGGACTCGTCCCGTTCGTCATCTTGTCTCGGAGGGGATAGGAACCCATGAAAAAACTCGAGTTGCGTGTCAATGCCGGACCGCGTCCGCGTCGGTATTGCCCCATTACTGTGGAGATACCCGGTCGTCTGGCTCCTCAAGGGACCGTGGCGCTCCTCGAAGAGGGTACGGAGCGTGCGTTTGCTGTTCAGATCGAACCCGGATCGAGAGGCAAGCCGACCCTGGTTTCGATGATCCTGAATCATATTCCCGCCGGTGAGGAACGGACGTATCGTTTGGTGACTATCGGGAGTCGTTCTCGACCACCCCAGGAGCCACTCTCTCATCCCGTGATATTCACGCAAAAACAGACACAGATCAGTGTCGTTATCGGCGGGGATCAAGTCACGAATTACATATTCAGCCGCCGTTCGTCGCGTCCTTACATGTATCCGTTGATTGGTCCTTTCGGCATTTCACTGACGCGGTGTTTTCCGATGGATGAAGTCGAGGGTGAAACCGACGACCATCCGCATCATCGTTCAATTTGGACGGGACACGGAGATGTCGGCGGTGGCGATTTCTGGTCGGAAGAGGAAGGCCACGGGAAGATTCAGCACGTCGATTTGTTGAAGCTCCAGGAAGGCCCCATTTACGGGTATTTCACCGTCTTGAACGAATGGGTGGACGTCGGCGGCAGCAAAATCCTCGAAGAAGAACGGACCGTGATTTTCTACGGACAGCCGCAAGCGGTTCGTATGATCGATTTCGACATCAAATTCCGAGCGACCGAGGGGGACGTTCGTTTCGGCGACACGAAAGAAGGGGGAATTCTGGCGGTTCGTGTTGCCAGTTCGATGGACGTCGCGCGCGGCGGACGGATACAGAATGCCATGCGCGGAGTGAACGAGTCCGAGGTTTGGGGCAATCGGGCCGCGTGGTGCGATTACAGCGGCGTCGTTGACGGTTCCCTGGTCGGGTTGGGGATTTTCGACCATCCGGAGAATTTCCGATGGCCTACATTTTGGCATGCCCGCGATTACGGCTTGATGGCGGCAAATCCATTCGGTTTTGGCGAATTTTTCGAAGAATCTTCTTCTGACGGCAGCCATCTTGTTCGCAAAGGCGAGGAATTCCGGTTCCGCTACAGGCTTTTCGGTCACGTTGGAGATACAGAAACCGGCGGCGTCGGAGACGCCTACCAGGATTGGATTCATCCGCCCCAGGTCGAGGCAACGGTCAGCTGAAGAGAGAGAACGCTGGTCTAGGCGTTCAATTCCTGACCGGTAAGCGCGGATTGCCCCTGATCTGAGGAAAAAGGGCACTCAGCGGGTGGGGCAGCGACGATCTTTCCGCAGATACTGTAGGCACGCACCTCAGAGGAGCGTAACCCACCAACAGGCCTTTCTGGGAGATCCCTACAATGAAACATCTGTTTTTGTACCTCCCTCTTTACCTGTTTCTTGTGATTCAAATATCTGCCCAGGGATTTTCTGAAGACGTCGGTCTTCAATGTATCGGTGAGATCCAGCCACGACACGCACGTGAAATCGAATCTTCAAACTGGTCCGTCGGTGCCGAAACGATGGATCGAGACTATACGATTTACGAGAATTGGAAGGATTATCTCGGTCCACTCGGTGTCAAGAAAGCGCGAATCCAGGGCGGATGGGCAAAGACCGAGAGAGAAAAAGGGAAATACAGTTGGACCTGGCTCGATGAAATTATTCTCGATATGCCTCGACAGGGCGTCGAGCCCTGGGTTTGTCTTTGTTACGGCAATCCACTCTACTCAGACGGCGGCGGTACGCGGCTTGGCGCGGCGATGCCTCATACAGAGGATGCGCTAAAAGCCTGGGAACGATGGGTTGCTGCATTTGTCGAACGATACAAGCAGTATGTCGATGAGTGGGAGATTTGGAACGAACCGCTTCACGGTAAGAACAACCGGGCCGATCAGTATGCGGATTTACTGATTCGCACCGCGCAGACAATTCGCTCCAAGCAACCGGACGCAAATATTATTGCGATGGCAATGGCGGGTATTCATATCGAGGGAACGCAAATTGTTTTGCAGATATTGGGCAAAGACGATAAACTCTCGCTTGTCGACGAAATTACTTATCACCCATATTCCTATAATCCAGACGACAGTTATAAGCGTGTCGTCGAGCTTCGAGAGACGATCGAAAAGTATTCATCCAGGATTACGATTCGCCAGGGGGAGAACGGAGCGCCGTCGGAACGCAGAAAAACCAAGGCATTGAGCAATTACGACTGGACGGAATTGAGTCAGGCGAAGTGGGCTTTACGGCGTTTGCTCGGCGATCTGGGACGCGATATTCCTTCCTCCTATTTTGCGATTATGGATATGAAGTATCCGGACGAGATGAATCGAAAAGGTCTTCTACACTCCACTGAGGATCAAAAAGTGGATTATCCGAAACCAGCCTATTATGCGGTTCAGCATTTAACGTCTATTTTTGATAATTCTCTGCGGCGGATTCCCGAATACTCCTATACGCAAAACGGATCGCGGTCTCTATCGTTGTTTGCCTATGAAAATAGATCGACGGGGAAACAGGTTGTGACGATCTGGTTTGACGATGAGACGCCGTCCAATGAAAACACGATGACTATAGTGGATTTCACGTTTGCAGATGGGGATTTTGAGGAGCCGGTTTATGTTGATTTACGTACCGGAAGAATTTATGCCCTGCCGGATTCGAACTGGGACGTGCGGGGCGATAAATACGAATTCCGTTCGATCCCGTGTTATGACTCACCGATCCTGATTTCAGACAGATCGAATATTTTGATGGTTGATCGAGCAACAGAACGCCGCCAGTGATCTTTCCACCCACCGCCAAGCGGAATTGGGGATGGCACCCGCGCTTCCCATCCAACTGCCGGATTTAGGATGAATCGAGTTTGCGAATTTTAAGAGCGGTCAACTCTCGCGAAGGAATTTCAATGGAGATTTGTGTGCGCGGTCCGGAGACGACGAACTCTTTTTGTTCGATTTGTCCTGCATTTTGAACTCGTGCAGGTGAGATGGAATATTTGTACGTTCCTTCCGAGAGCAAATATAACTCTACACTCATATTTCGGGCTCTATATCCGAAATGAAAGAGTTCGGCATCGAATCGGTTCGATCCCGAGTGGTTGACCAGTACCGCAATATCTCGTGGCGGAGTCAGCCAACGAACCGCGCTGATCGGGAAATACATGGGGGTACCCGGATCGCCGGTCGCGGTCGAGTAGAGCAGGCCTGGATCGGGACGGCGAATCGTTGCAACAGGCTCCTCAAACATGTAATTCGCTTCGAACAAAACCGGAAACCGCAGAACACGATCCGTATATCGCACCTCACTCGTATACCCCGGGAAATTGACCCGCAGCGCATCCGCACAGTCTCGCAGCGCCGACACCAACGACTCTTTATTGTTCTGGAAACGGTAAAGGGTATACGGGTCGTTCTCTCTTTTGAGGAGCTTATCGAATTCGCCGCTTCCTGTCAGTAATTTGTATTTCGCCAAGACGCTCGATATTCGGATTCTCGACGCACACCAGGCCTTTGAACCCGCTTCAGTCGGCTCGCCGTATGGTTCATCGAGATACTGAAGGCGAATATCCGCCATGGACCGCAACGGCTCGAGATACTTGTCATCGCCGGTCATATGATATGTGAGAAGCAGCGCATTGGTCATCATTGTCATCGCGCTGGGCCACTGATAGAGAGTCTTTTCCCCGTAGTTCTCAGGATTCCACCATTCGCCCTCCAGGCCGCCTACTTTTCCGTCAGGCCAATGAATCGCAGTGGGAATAACCCCTTTCGGTTTTCCGCGGTCTGTGCGTGTTGTGGCATCCACCCAGGTATCCATCCATTGGGTAAAGAGATTGCCGAGCTCCGGGTCGCCTGTTCGCTGCCAGTAGAGCAGAGCGGGCTGCATAGCGCGGACATGATAGGTTGTGTCGCAAGCTCGTTTCGGATCGTCGCTTACTCGATTGGCACTGAAAAAGGTGCTCTTGAATTGTAGAAACCCTCTCTCATTTTTCCCTGTCCAGAGATTTTTCATCAATTCCGCCAGGCGATAGACGCGCTTCTTCCAGATCGGGTTATCGGGATCGAGATGCATCATCGGCGTCATCGCATCGGACGAGTCTTCAGCAGTGTGCTCAACGTCGGTCAGGTGGCTCGTATATCCGTCTTTCATGTGCGGCTGACTCAGGATCGCTTCGGAGAATTTCTCTTGGGCCGCGGCGATCTTGGGGTCATCAAATGCGGTCAGGACCGGCACCCACCACCGCCACATCTCGCAATCATCGCCCCATCCTCCGCCGTACTCGCCGTTTTTCTGCATTCGGTTGTCGATCCACCACTCGACAATGTCCGCCAGTCGTTCCAGGCACTCGCGTTGATATACAGCCCATTCGGGCGCACCGGGTGCGGGCGGGTAATGTTTTGCGGGAGGAATGGGCTCTCCCAAATACATGCGGACGATTTGATTCTCTGGAAAGTGTTGGTTTGCCAATTGGAAGAAATGCCGGGCGCGATCCAGAAACTCACGTCGCCTTTCGTCATTTCGAATAACGCCACCGTATTCCAATGTCACCCAGGTGATCATTCTCGCGCGATAAAGATAAGTCAGCGGATACAACGGCGATTGTTCTGGAATGCCGAACATCCAGTCTTTGTCCTGTAGAATTTTCCCGCCGAAGTATTCGAGCCGCTTCCCGAAAACCCACTGTTCGATCTCCGAAATCAATTTGTTGAGATCCTCTTTCTGTGCGAGAGACAGACCGGGATGACTGCTCAATTCTTTCAGGCAGAGCAAACGGTCTTTGTCTCGCTCCATGTTTCCGGCTTCTTGTACTGCTTGTAAGATTGAATATCGACTATCGAGAGTCTCCTCGGCGAGCGCGCGTGGAGAGAGCGCACAAAAGAAGGAGAATAGAAGAATTACGCGATAGAAAGTGGTAACAGTTCTAGAGACATGCAACACGAGAGACAAATTCCTTTCCTCTATACAAGAAACGGTGCCGCTGTAGCATTCCGGGTACGGAACTCCAGTCTCTCACCAATTCTGAAGCAGCCGGAGCCCGGAGTCAAACCGAATCATCCGAAAAAGAGTGTGAGTCGTGATGGACGGATCCCACGGAGCGACTCTCAGATCCCGTTTTGAGTATTCTCTCGATCGCGTTATCATGGGGGAAGCGCGGCGCTTGTTCGAATACGAATACATGTTCCCCAGGTATACGCCAATCACCAATTCAAAGGAGGTACACGTTGACACGAAGAGAGAATCCTGCGAAGCCGGACCGCTCATCAGACGATGTAGTTGATACGAGCACACAGCGTGCGTCTGCTTCCTCGCTCGATTCGTCCCCGGCTTGGCTGCGATTGCCCTTTGTGACGTACTATTATCTTGTTCTCTTTCTATTCTCGGGGTTTGCCGGTCTCGTGTACCAGATTGTATGGGTCAGGCAATTGACCTATATTCTCGGTGCTTCAACGTATGCCGTTTCCATTGTTCTCTCAACGTTCATGTTTGGCTTGGGATTCGGCGCCTGGCTGATCGGTCGACTGTCGGACCGTTGGAGCGTAAAAGGTCTTTCACGAGCCTACATCCTGTTGGAAGTAGGAATCGGGTGTTATTCGATGATGCTTCCTCTAATCCTGGGGTGGAGCGAGATTTGGTTTGCCGCTTTTTATCGCGAGGTTACGCCGGGGCCGTTCACATTCAACGCTGTCAGACTGTTCGTTTCTTTCCTGCTGTTAGCACTTCCGACTACGTTAATGGGCGGCACGCTTCCCGTCCTGAGCAGGATGATCATTCGCGATGATTCCCGTTTGGCAGTCACTGTATCTCAATTGTATGCGTCGAATACATTCGGGGCTGTGCTTGGGGTGGTCGGTACGGGGTACTTCCTTTTGCCGTATCTCGGTATCAACGCGACGACGGCGATTGCCGTGACAACGAATCTGCTTGTGGCGGCAGGCTTCTGGGTGGGCACACGCTTTTCTTTTGACGATTTGATCTCTATCGCTCGACCGGTGCAGCAGGCCGAAACGGTGGAACGTCCCTCGATTACCCGCCTCCAGGGAGCGGTCATTGTGGGGTTTGGTCTGTCGGGCGCTGCTGCAATGTTCTATGAAGTAGCGTGGACTCGAACCTTGAGCATGATTCTGGGAACCACAACGTATGCCTTCACGACCATGCTGGCCGTTATTTTGCTGGGAATAGCCGTCGGTAGTTGGACGTATCGTCTCCTGCCCAGGTCGCTGTCGCGCAGCCATGCTTTCATTCTTCTTCAGCTGTTCATTGGGGCCTCGGTATTACTCACGATTCCCGCTTTTGAAAAACTGCCGTTTGTTTATCTTTCTTTGTATTCGTGGATGGTGGAATCCTGGGGGGATATGCAATTGATTCGTTTCTTGTTGGCGGCGCTGATTATGCTGCCGCCCACGCTTGCGATGGGAGCGCTTTTCCCCGTGGTCAGCGCGGTGTTTGTGGAGACACGGGATCACGCCGGTACACGGTTGGGGACCGCCTACGCTCTCAATACATTCGGTGCCATGATCGGGGCCTGTTTTGCCGGCCTGGTTTTGATTCCGACGCTCGGAATGCAGAAAACGATTCTTTGCGGGGCTGTTCTAAACGGTCTGGCGGCACTGGGCGCGGTTCTCTATCTATCGACTTCTTTTCTGCACCGGTTCGCATTTTCCGCGGTGGTGATTGTTGCTTTGCTCATAACGAGTTTGAGCGTTTCGCCCTGGTCGCCGCGAATCATCAGCAGCGGCGTGTATGTCTATGCCTCGAAATACGACAAGATGCAGCATGAATACTCCGAGGCCGCCGACAACAGCCAAACAATTCCCGAACTTTCCCCGTGGAATATCTGGGAATTGAGTATGAAGCAGTATGACCTTCTTTATTACAACACGGGGATAGCGGCCACAGTCGCTGTGATGGAACGCCCGGACGGGGTGCGCTTTTTGACGATTGATGGGAAGACCGATGCGAGCACCGGAGAAAAGAGCGACATGCGCACCCAGGTGATGATCGGTCATCTGCCTCTTTTATTCCATGAGAATTCGGAAAACGTTCTCGTTGTGGGATTAGGCAGCGGAGTTACAGTCGGATCGACCCTGCTCCACGATGTGAAGAGCGTGGACTGTGTAGAGATTTGTCCTTCGGTGGTAGACGCTTCGCTGTATTTCCGCGATTACAATAACAAACCGCTATCCGACGGACGGCTGAATATGATTCTGCGGGATGCTCGCAATTTCCTTCTGACCACCCGAAATGAATACGACGTCGTCGTCTCCCAGCCGTCCAATCCCTGGATACGTGGAGAATCCAGCCTGTTCTCGAAGGACTGGTATGAGATTGTGGAGAGTAGGCTGCGAGACGATGGACTCTTCTTACAGTGGCTGCCCAGTTACCTCATGGCGGAGCAGGATCTGAAGATCGTTATGCATACTTTTCGCTCGGTGTTCCCTCACGCGACTCTTTGGACAAGCGGATCGATAGGAGACCTGATTCTGATGGGAAAGAAGGCCGGAGAACTCTCCGTCGATTATGAACTCTTTCTGGCGAAATTGGACAATACTGCGGTTTATCAGGACCTTACGCGCCTGGAATTGAAGCCGCGCCTTATCCCTTTCGAGCATTTCGTGATGAACGAAAGCCAGATCGGCGAATACCTGTACGCCGGTTTGAACCAGGCGCTTCCTCTGAATACGGACAATTTCTTGATCACCGAGTTTATGACACCCAAACGACTGGTAAAACAGCGGAAAGTGCCTTATTTTCTTGAACCGGATAATCTGCACGGGAATTTAAAAGGGTTGTCGGAGATTATTACGAATTTCGATGAAATCGACCTGCAGCTGCAGGGAGCGGGCGCATCGAGCGATGGGGAGACTGCCGGGTAGCGTTCTCGGTTGTCGGTTACTTTTCAAACACTCCGATCGCATTGGCTACGGGCCGCTCCCGGCCTGCTTTTCCCGGTTCCGCGTGGTCGGAAGGGCGATTCACTATTTCGCCATCGATTACCATGATCGACGATCCGCCTCCGTCCAGATTGAGCGCCTGCTCGGCTCCGAACGACAGGAACAATTCCGCGAGTTCGTTCAATGTGATGCCGCGACTCCAGCCGGGTTGCCGTCCATCCACAACGACAAGCAGGATCTCGTCTTGTGCGATTCTTCCGATACCCGTACGCGGAGCCAATTGTGTTCTATTAAACCCCTGGTTCCTTATCTGTAAATAATTGGTGGCGTCCTGAACAAGGATTGGGCCGGCTGCCAATGAGGAATAGGCAGAATTCCAATTGGATTTCTCTGTCTGTATTTGGTACTGACGGATATCCACAGGATCTAGTTGTCCAATCAAAATCCCATGAGGTGTAATACCGAGCGTCCCACGGTATCTTTCTTTCCCCGCCGGAGAATAGAGTACACGATTGTTGTACGCGATGAGTCCGATGCCTTCGTGGTTTTGGAAAGAGAAGAAACCACCGTTTACTACTGCTGTAGCGTTTGACTGGTCGGCAAAAACCGTGGGCGGAATTAGAACGCCAAACGATCCCATAACGTCGAGTTCCCACGCCGTATTCAAATTGTCAACGGACAAAACATGGGATCGTACAGGTTGCTCGTCGGCCGTTGTATAGAGAGTCCTCTCATACGCGAGACCCTCAGCGATCGATCTTTTTTCTTCCACAATTCCGGATGTCCACCAGGCTTCATCCGCTGCGCCATCAAAACCGCATAGAAGTACAAATAACAAGCACAAAAATATATGTTGGTCGGTTCGTTGCAGTTTTGGCATCGCTGTCTCCACCTGTTGCCTTCTGACAATACTTGTTCCTCTCGTGAACGATTCTCTGTGGACCGGATCGAGAATCAGGTTATCACGAGATCGATCCTCTCGGAATGTGGAGGAGAATAGTGTCTGATATAACTCTTTTGACAAGAGACCTCTCTTGCTTCCACGCAGGATGTGAAGTATCAACTAAGACCCGTGTTCCTTTGTATGAAGCGCAGGCGAAGTAGCAATGTCATTAAGTTAATGGAATACTGAGCGGTTTGCCGGGAGGAGGCTCCCGCCGAGCCGAAAACCAGGAACAACTCGGCTCACCAGGAGGTTCGCCCTCCCGTCGCTCCTTCTTGGTCGCTTAACTTAATGACATGAGGCGAAGTAGAGGAGAAAAGAGACAATGATCGTTGGTTCGACGGTGGCCGGTGTGTTTCTTCACGCTGTCGGAGGTTTCGCAGCCGGAAGTTTTTATATCCCGTTCAAAAAGGTACGCGGCTGGTCATGGGAGACCTATTGGCTGGTCGGAGGAGTGTTCAGCTGGATTGTCGCTCCGTTGATAATTGCTTTCCTTACCGTGGAGGATTTGCCCGCGGTTCTTGCCGATAGTCCACTTCGCAGTCTTCTCTGGACGTATGTTTTCGGAGTGCTCTGGGGGATTGGCGGTTTGACCTTCGGCTTGTCGATGCGTTATTTGGGGTTTTCGTTGGGGTATGCCTTAACGCTGGGGTTCTGTGCGGCTCTGGGAACATTGATCCCACCTCTTTTTCGCGGAGAACTCCTACCGATTCTGGGGGACGCATCCGGAAGGATATTGCTCTTCGGTGTTTTCGTTTGTTTGACAGGGATCGCAATCTGTGCGCGGGCCGGTATGTTGAAAGAATCGGAAATCAGCAGCGAACTGAAACGACAATCGGTCGCTGAATTCAATTTTGTGAAAGGGATTTGGATTGCGGTTTTTGCGGGAGTGATGAGCGCCTGTATGGCCTTCGCGTTTGCCGCGGGAAAACCCATCGCCGCCGCTGCGGTACAGCACGGCACAAGAGATCTTTTTCAGAATAATGCAGTTCTCGTCATCGTGCTCCTGGGAGGAATTACGACGAACGTTCTTTGGTGTGCCTATCTGCATACGGTCAACAAAAGCTGGTCCGACTACTTGCTCGCCGGGAAAGCACCTCTTGTGTCGAATTATGTTTTTTCCGCCATCGCCGGCGTGACCTGGTATTTGCAGTTCTTCTTTTATGGGATGGGCACCACGAAGATGGGCGAATATGATTTTGCAAGTTGGACGCTCCATATGGCGTTCATCATGATCTTTGGGAATCTATGGGGACTTATCTTTCGGGAATGGAGAGGCACGAGCAGAAAGACTCGCCTCTGGATTCACGCAGGGCTTGTCGTACTTGTGGTATCGACAATCATTGTTGGCTACGCCAAGAACCTGACGGGTTTTTGACGGACTTGTGGTGCGAATCTCCGCTTTGTCACGGGAGTCTTGGGAACATTCAAGGCGATTGTGTATGCTACATGAAAGGTAGCGGGAGGGAGGTTTTATCCAATGACGATTTTGGCTTTAAAAGATCTTGTCCTCGATATCGGCGATAAACGGATATTGGACCATTTGTCCGTCGACTTCTGGGAGGGCCACATTCACGCGTTGATCGGTCCGAACGGAGCTGGTAAGTCGACGACCGCGAATGTAATTATGGGGCTCTCCGGGTATACGAACTATGAGGGGGACATTGTGTTCGAGGGGCAATCGCTGCGAGATGTTCCGATTGATGAGCGGGGGCGAAAGGGGATTACTCTGGCATGGCAGGAGCCCGCCCGCTTTGAAGGGCTCCCCGTCCGTCATTTCATTCAACACCCCGCAAAGCGAAAGACGGAAGAACGTACTCGCGAGGTCCTCGATGCAGTGGGATTGAACCCGGATCAGTATATCGACCGGGCGGTGGACAAAACCCTGTCTGGGGGCGAGCGCAAACGGATCGAACTTGCGAGTATTCTCGCGATGGAGCCGAAAGTAGTCTTGATGGATGAACCGGACAGCGGGATCGACGTCGAGGCCCTGAACCGCATATTCGAGGCGTTACAGATATTGCGAGAGAACAAAGCTACAGTGATCATGATTACGCATAGTCTGGCCGTTCTACGACATGCAGAACACGCTTTTCTGATGTGTTGCGGTCAACTCGTCGATAAGGGATCGGTCGATAAAATCGCGGCGTATTTCGAGAATAAATGTATCCCCTGTGACCATCCGAATCGTGAGAAAATTGCTGCGGAGGCCGCCAATGTCTAATGAAGATCTCATTCAGGAAATGTATCGATCCATCGGTGTGAATCCTCACGCTCTAAAGGGCGACCCCAACATTGCTCACATTGAGATCCATCACAACCGCGTTTTGGGCGTGCATCTCGTCCCCGGCCTTCAAGTGGACGCAAACGAAACGAAAGACGGGATTGAAGCGAAAATACTGGTTGAAAAAGGCACAGTCATCGAAAAACCGGTTCAGGTCTGTTTCGGGATGATTCCGGAAACAGGACTTCAACAGATCGTTCTTGACCTGGAAATCGAAGAGAACGCGCGTGCCGGCATTCTCGCTCATTGCACGTTTCCCTTTGCTCAGAAGATTCGGCACGAGATGGAAGCCGAGCTGAAAATCGGGCCGGGTGCGGAATATGCCTATATTGAACGTCACGTGCACGGGGCGGAAGGCGGCGTCGTGGTCGTCCCTCGCTCCAAAGTGCGCGTGTGTGAAGGCGCTCGCTATCAAACGGACTTCGAGCTCATCAAGGGGCGTGTGGGAGAGATCAGTATCGATGTGGAGCTCACAGGAGAAGCGAGAAGCGTCAGCGAGGTGAATGCGAGGGTTAGTGGCACGAAAGACGATCACATCTCCATCACCGAGACCGGGCACCTCGTCGGTGAGTATGCACGGGGCGTTTTAAATACGAGTATCGCGCTTCGAGATGACGCCCGTGCGGAGATCTACAATACACTGATCGCTACCGCACCGTATGCGCGCGGCCACGTCGATTGCAAGGAGATCGTTCAGGGAAACGCGGTCGCCAAGGCCGTTCCCATAGTCGAGGTACACCACCCGAAGGCGCATATCACCCATGAAGCTGCTATTGGCAGTGTCGATTCGAAACAATTGGAGACGCTGATGAGCCGCGGCCTTTCAGAAGACGAGGCCTCCGACCTGATTATCCAAGGACTCCTGAGAGCAGCGTAATCTGCGGTGAGGCAAATGAGAACTCTCATGGCGAATGGAAAAACCACCGGAATTCTTCATCTCTTCTCGACGATCTCGATACTTGGAGTCTGCTGCTGTTGTCTGTTGTCCGGTTGTGCTGAAACAGAGACATGGGATTCTTCGGAAGAGAGCGATTGGACGTCGCTTTTCAATGGTGAAGACCTCAGCGGCTGGACGATCAAATGCAAGCCCAAGGACCGGGACAAGGATTTCTGGCGTGTGGATGATGGCACCATTCTGGCGGATTCCATGGGAGTGGAAGGCCACGACTATGTATGGCTTGTGAGCGACCATGAGTATAGCGATTTCATTCTTCGGCTGAAATTCCAAGCCTATCGTGGCAGTCCTGGCAATAGCGGTGTTCAGATTCGCAGCCGCTATGACGATACCGCCGGTTGGCTTGACGGACCGCAAATCGATATCAACCCACCCGGTCCATGGCGAACGGGGATGATCTGGGATGAAACCCGGGGGAATCAGCGTTGGCTCTATCCGCCGATTCCGAAGGGCGAATGGGTCGATCCTTCCATGGCGCAGTCAAACCTAATCTTTTACTATAGCGACGAGGGGGAACGCTGGAACGATTTAGAGATTTCGGCGATCGGTATGCAGCTTCGAGCTGTGTTGAACGGTGTGCAAGTTATGCATTTCAACGGCGACGGCGTACTCAATGACACCGCACACAAAAGGCGTAATGTCGGCGAAGTCGGCCGTATCGCTCTCCAGATCCACAAAGGGGATCAATTGAGAATTCGTTTCCGGGATATTTTTATTCGCGATTTGTCCGACGAGGGACACTGATAAATCGGGATTTTCAGGCTGCTTCTATTCCTGGAGCAGAACCCTACATAAATGACACCCTGCGAGGAGCGTACAATGAACGAATCCAGCAACAGACGCCAGTTTCTTACAAAGTCCGCAACGATAAGTTTAGGAATCGGCCTATTCCCGTTGTCTGCAACGAAGACCGCTCTTGCGTATCCTCGTCCGACGGAGAACGCGATTTCTCTGGCAATTTGGTCACTGGTGCGGAGTTTTCGGGCCGGGGTTTGGAAATTGACCGATATGGCGCGCATTGTGCGCGAAGATTTCGGTCTCGACGGTATCGAATATGTGAATCAGTTTTTTGAAACCCCGACAGCGAACTATCTCGATCAACTAAACAGGAACGCTTCGGAGCACAACGTCAAAAACGTTCTGATCATGGTCGACCATGAAGGTGCCATGGTCGCGAAGGACAAACAGGAGCGGAAACAGGCCGTGATCAATCACCGCAAATGGGTCGAGATTGCCGATTACCTGGGCTGCCACGCGATACGCTGCAACGCGCACGGCGGCGGCGAAACGCCCGAGGAAGATCCGGATGCGCTGGATCGTGCAGCCGAGTCATTTCATGATCTCCTGGATTATGCAAAAGAATTCAAAATGAATGTAATTATTGAGAATCATGGGGGCCTGTCTTCGCATCCGCGTTGGTTGCCTGCATTGGCCGAAAAGATCGACAGTCCTCATTTCGGTCTGCTGCCCGACTATGGAAACTATCGTCCGACCGAGAAAACCGATATCTACGAGGCGCTTCGTCTCGCGATGCCCTACGCGAAAGGCGTTTCAGTGAAAGCCGGCTGGAGACCCGACGGCACGCATATCTCTCACGATTTGGATCGAATGCTGCGTATATCGAAAGACGCGGGTTACACAGGATTTTGGGGCATCGAATCCGGGTTCCGTGCACCGCAAGGACAAGGGGCAAGAACCGCCGAGGAAGCCAAGCGAAATGATTGGCAGGCGGTCATGTGGACCAAAGCGGAAATCGAAAAGGTGATTTTCGGTAAATCGTGAGTCGGAAAAAAAAGGAATAAACCCTATGGTTGCAAAAACGAGAAGAGGCCGGCCGAAAACGCCGTTGGAAAGCCGCATGGATAAAGGCGAGAAGAGATGTTTATGAATATTTGAGGACCTGAGGAGAAAAGCACCGGCAGTGCGATCCAGATGCCCCCCCTCCGACTCCCCCCGTGAACGGGGGGAGAGATTTGGAAATGTTGGCAGGAGGAGTCAGTTTTGCAACGTTAGGGTAAACAAGCCCGGATTTTGGATTGTATTCGCCGAAGCGGGGGAGAGTAGATTGTATGGCAGCGAAATTGACAGACGAATTGGTTGAAAAACTTCTGTTGGCGGACAGCCCGACTGTCTCGAATGCGATTGAAACTCTCCACGTGCGGTCACGGCGCGACGGCTACATGGGGCCGCAGATTCAGTGTCG
Source organism: uncultured bacterium (assembly GCA_964612675.1). Lineage (GTDB taxonomy): Bacteria > Hinthialibacterota > Hinthialibacteria > Hinthialibacterales > JAKPRU01 > CAZTDD01. The sequence continues at coordinate 61,087 of CAZTDD010000011.1, read as the reverse complement.
TTTTCCGGATCTGGGTGCGGTCGTGGGAACAGCCGTGACTTGTACGATCGTCGATTACGAGTCGGATTTTCCACCCGATCCGAAAGAACGCCTGACGTGGCTGGAGGCCATTGCCGACGCCGACGAACCAGTGATTTGCGTTGTGCAGGATCGATGTTACCAAAAGGGCTGGTCGTCTCACTGGGGCGAAATTGTCGGGACGCAGGTTCAGGTCTTAGGAGCTGTGGGAATCGTCACGGACGGAGCTGTTCGCGATCTTGAAGCACTACACAAAATGGGAATGAATGTCTGGAGTGAGAGTGTTGTTGTCTCGCACGGACATATTGACGTCGGTGAGGCGCAGATTCCGGTTGACGTGGGGGGACTTATTGTCCAGCCCGGAGATATTCTTCATGCAGACTTAAACGGAGTCGTTTCGATCCCTCGCGATATCCTGAGCAGACTTCCTGACGCAATCCAGCAGATTCTCGACAGCGAGCGCAAAACCATCGAAGACCTTCGCAAAAATGGATATGATTTTGAGACCCACCGGAAAACGATTCAACATTAATTGTCCTGACCGGCCTGATTGTTTCATTGCGAGAAGACATAGTCCGAGCGATCCCGGACGGGATGTTTCCTGTCTGGATCTATGTTTTTTTGCTGTTGTATTTATTCTCTTATCTATGTTCTGTTCACTGCAAGCGGTATCCGCTCCCGTCGACACGAATCATGAATTGCTTGTCGAACGGCTATTAACCGAAGACATTGAGCAACCATTCCACAGAACCGAGCATCCCGATGCGCAGTGGTATCCCGACGCGGGATTTGGACTTTTCATGCACTGGGGGATCCACAGCGTGGCGGGAATCCAACCTTCCTGGGCGATGATCAAGGACTATCCGTATGGATATCATCCAAGGTATGAAGGGAAGAAATACTACGATCTTGCTGACCAATTCAATCCTCAGAATTACAATCCTAATTTATGGATGAAGGCGGCGAAAGAAGCTGGATTTACATACGCGGTCTTGACAACCAAACATCACGATGGGTACGCGCTTTGGCCGACACGATACGGAAAGATGAGTACAAGACACTATATGAACGGGCGCGATCTGTTACGTCCGTACGTGGAGGCCTGCCGCAAATACGGCCTGAAGGTCGGTTTCTATTTCTCCCCGCGCGATTGGTCGTATCCCGGATATCCGTTGGCGGACGTCGATTTCGATCACAATAAACGGGGGCAATTTCCCCCTATCGAAGATCCAGAAAAGAACCGAAAAGAGTTTGAAAAGTTTTACGCATACACTATCGGCCAGCTCCACGAATTGCTCACACGATACGGGAAGATCGATTTGCTCTGGTTTGACGGTATGGGATGGCGCGGAATCGACGATCTGCGTGAAAAAGAGACGCTTGCATGGATTCGCAGTCTTCAGCCCGGAATTGTGATCAACGATCGTTGGGATAATCTTGGTGATTTTGAAACAGTCGAGTGGCGTTTCGCTGAAGACCGTCCTGAGGACGAGTGGTGGGAATATTGTATTAGCTGGAATGGGCACTGGGGCTACAATCCTAACGGGCGATTTCGTCCGGCGGCATGGGTATTGGCAATGCTTGCTCGCTGCCGAGCGTGGGGCGGGAACTTCCTGCTGAATGTCGGGCCTGTACCGGACGGGACAATGCCGGCAGGGTTCTATGAACGCTGCGAGGAACTCGCATCGTGGATGAGTCATAGTCGCAAATCGGTTATTGGTGCCGACCCCGTCGAGAATCCGGACTGCTGTAACGTCCCAGTCACACAGAACGAAGGAATCTGGTATGTACATCTCTTGCGTGAATTCAATGGGGCGGTGACGATTGAGGCGGACCGGAAACCGAAAGACGCGATTCTTTTTCGGACGGGAGAAAATGTCGATTTTCAATATCAGGACGGTATAATTCGAATTGAACTCTCAGCGGACCAGCGCACCGATTCGGTCGACGTGATTGCTATTCGGTGGTAGAGATAACAGGCGATGTAGTAGGCGAGAGCGGAACAGGGGAGGGCGAGGCTCCCGCCGAGCCGCCTGCATGAAGACAAATGCGGCTCATCAGGAGATTCGCCCTCCCGAAAACAACAGGTGAGTCTCTACTATATCGATGTTGAATGTCGCGCAATGGGCCTTTTATCCGTCATCGCGAGCCCCGGGCCGTCGAGGCGCAACCCAGCAACTGAGCTGAAACTCCAACCTACGAGGTAAATACAGTCAATCATGACGACAGGCAGGTTCTACTACAAAACGTTCTTGAGTTTCGTGTTTCTCATTGTGTGTGTTAGCGGGTTTGTATCAGCCCAAGAGAACCATAATGAACGAGAACATCGCTATCGGCCGGAACAATTCGAACAGCCGGCGCGTGCGGAATGGCAGAAGGTGGGCGAAGTGATCCAGGCCATCGGCCTGGACACAGGCGATCGAATCGCCGACATCGGCGGGGCGACAGGGTTCTTCTCGCGACCCTTCGCACGCAGGGTCGGTCCTACCGGAGTGGTTTACTGCTGTGACTTGGCGACCAACCTACTCGAATTTCTTCAGGAAACGGCTCGAAAAGAAGGTCTGAACAATATTGTCACTGTCTATGCGGCGATGGATCGGCCGATGCTGCCTCCGTCAAGTGTCGATTTCTTGTTTTTCTGCAATACAAATCATCACCTGTCGGATCGAGTCGAATATTACAGGAATCTGAAACCACTGCTTCGTCCCGGCGGTCAGGTTATCGTGGTGGACTGGAAGAAGATACGTCAAAAAGTCGGTCCGCGACCCGGGCACACCGTGGCGAAATCCGTTGTTATTGAAGAAATGGAGTCGGCGGGTTGGAAACTTTTTCGTGAAGAGACCTTTCTCGACTACCAGTATTTCCTGGTTTTTGAGCCTGTGTGGGATGAGGAATAGCTGAGAATGCCCACACCCCGACCCTCTCCCAGAGGGAGAGGGAGAAAAGAAAACAACACAAGCCTTCTCGTTATAGAGGCAAATCTCTAGGAAAGTGAGCTCGCTGCATCGCAAATGAAGAATGTTCTATTCTGGCTTATTATTATTCAGGTTGGGTTCTTTACACAATTGCTCGACAGCTCTCTGTGCGGCACTGTTAAAGAACGTAGCAATCTGTCTCCCGTATCTGTGCTCGACTTAGGTCCGGGCTGGGCGAATAATACAGTAAATACCGTCATCTTTCGCCACCATGGAATTGTCACATTCGATTCCTACCAGTTCGCTGCATTCTACGACGACAAAAGCCAAATGGTGTTTGTGCGCCGGGATCTACGAGACGATTCGCTCTCTTTTTACCGGATGGCCGGTGAGTACAACACACGGGACGCTCACAATTCGATCTCGTTGGGACTCGACCCGAAAGGCTATGTCCACGTTTCCTACGATCATCACGGCCATCCTTTGCGGTACCGAAAATCGACGGAGCCGCTGCGTATCGATTCCTGGACCGAACCTCTTCAGATGACCGGGAACGTCGAGGACCGGGTGACTTATCCCTATTTCGTCATGGTTCCTTCGGAGGATGGAGGAGGATGCGATCAGCTTCTATTCATGTATCGTGACGGCAGCTCCGGAAACGGCGATGCTTGTCTCAAGGCGTACGACCACGAGTCAGAAACCTGGTCGGATCGCGCGCTTCGTTTTCTCAAAGGCACGGAGCAAAAACCGTGGCCGGCGAACGCTTACTGGAATCATCCAGCGTTCGATTCGCTAGGACGGATGCATCTCAGTTGGGTATGGCGGGTGAATCGGGGCGGTCCGCCCGGCGGCTTGATCAACAATGTCAATGTCGGATACGCGTACACTCCGGATTCGGGAAGAACCTGGCTGACGAGCGACGATCTTCGTATCTCCACGCCGATGACGCCGGTCAACAACGAGACCATCCAGGCAATCGGTCCCGGCAACAATTTGATCAACCAATGCAGCAGCGCTGTCGACTCGAAGGACCGGGTTCACATTGTCGCCTACGCCGACGATCCGGATGGAATTCCCCAATACTTCCATCTATGGTTCGGCGGGAGAGAATGGACCATGGATTTTGTTACCCAGCGGACAGAGGATTTTCGGCTCGCAGGCGGGGGGGCTCTGCAAATTCCGTTCAGCAGGCCGGAGATTTTAATCGGCTCAGACGATAGAGTGTATGTACTTTATCGGGGCGATTTGACAGACAATTGTATGGTTGCTCAGTGTTTGGAGCCTCCAGACTATCGTCCGCCAGGTGAAACGATTTACCTCTGGGACGAGAATCTCATGAATACCGAACCGGTTATTGACCGGATTCGCTGGGATCGTGACAAGGTGCTTAGTATGCTGATTCAAAAGAACTTCCAGCCTGACCATGATGTACCTACGGACGTTCCGGTCGAGCCGGTGAGGATAGTCGATTGGAAATTTGGCGCTCGGTGAGATTCACACAATTTTCCGACACTTCGGATTTGGCATTGGGACAGGAATAGGATATACTACAAAAGACCGTATGTGATTACGGTTTTGATATGATTTGAGTCTTGTTTTGAACGAAGGACGATTGGTTACCTCAGCGTAGCATCCGGAATATCTGTGCATTCACAGCGGAACCATGTCCTTACTTTCGCACCGTCTTTGACATATTGCGTTTGTCTGTGCCGTGCTCGTTCGGCAGGAGGCAGTGGGTTCAAACAGCCCAATCCTGTGGACCTCTAGAGCGTCTGAAAGGACAGAGGTCTGACAGAGAATGGTACAGGTGCGACTATGAATGAGACGCCGAAAACCAAGAATGAACTGTTGGAAGAAATCGAATCTCTTCATGCTCGTCTGGCAGAGCTGCAGACCGCCAATCAGGAGCTTTCGCGTTATACGGGCGTCGTATCCCACGATCTGAAAGCGCCTCTGAGAGCGATTCACAACTATGCGGATTTCCTGAAGGAAGATATGTGGGATTCGCTGGACGAGAACCACAAGACCTACATCGAAGGTCTATGCCGAGCTGTCCGTGAAGGCGAGCGGTTGGTGGAAGATATACTGAAACTTGCACGGCTTGATCAAACCGAGGTTTCGAAAGAAACCGTCGATCTTCAAGACTTCTTGGCCGATTTGATTGACACGCTTGGGATTTCCAGCGATGTCGAGGTACGTTTCCTGACTGAAGATCATCTGGTCATCGAGACTTCTTGCACCCTTCTTCGCCAGATCTTCCAGAACCTGTTGACAAATGCCGCGAAATTCAACCGTTCTCAGAACAAACGGATCGAAATCGGCTGGCGACAAGTTCAAGATGCCGGGTTTGAGATCTTCGTTCGGGACAATGGTATCGGTATTCCACGGGAGTACCAGCAGAAGATTTTTGGTGTACTGGAGAGATTGCACACGGACCGTGAATATGAGGGGACCGGAATTGGACTGGCGCTGGTACAAAAAGCCGTCGAAAAACTGAACGGCTCCGTCCGCGTGGTCTCCACTCCGGGAGAGGGAAGTACCTTCTTTGTCTTTTTGCCCGCCTCGGACGCGACGCAGGAAAGCGATATGGAAATCGCCGAGCGTCGGCTCAGAGAAGAACTACCTCATCAAAACTCGTTGCGTTCGACACGGAACGGCTCCGTTAAACAGACCTCACTCCAGTGGAATATCCTCGATTTCGCGTACGATAACTGATCTAAGTTCATTCCATTCTTAATAGAACCATGCTGCGCGCCGGGATCGATAACGTTAGTGACTCTCCCGCTTGCTTCGGCTCTATCTCCTTCTTGGGGATCGCGAGAAGCATAGTCCCCTTCCGGTAGGGTTCCATTCGGAAGCGCGCTTCGATCTCCTTGTCGTTGAAGTTCTCTATCGCCGCGAGATTGTCTCCAAACAAATAGAGTGCCGTTCGAGTGGGTGCACTGAATTCAACGTTCAGCGGTTCCAGCATCTTCTCCCTGATAGCCTGCAGACGATCCTCGGGGATCTTCATCAGGTCCCATCGGTTTTGAGGAATGTTGAGCACTTCAATCTCTTTCGCCTTGCCGACGTTGTCCAGTTCTTCAGCCACGCGATTCGTAATCAACAAGGGTGTTCCTCTGTCTGTCATTTGGGTGACTTTCTGAGGGAGTTGAGGATCGGTCAGTGTCTGGTAGGGTAAGAAAGCGGCAGGGACATCTGTCTTTACATCGGCTGTCGGAACAAGCGGAAGCCCGAGCATTCCGATGAAATCGTACACATATTGATCGCCGCCCGGATCGCTGTTCGGGGGCTTGGGGGCTGAAATTCCGCGCGGTTTTTTGCCTCGTATAAGCTCGGCCAGGCGGAAGATCTCCGAAATCTCCTGGCGCAGTTTTCGCACATTTGCTGGACCGGTATCCCGTTGGAGTGAGCCGTAGCAGAAGAGGAGTGCTTCTTTCGCGCCACCGAGGATGGTCTGCCGCGCTTGCTCGACGTACGTGGGCGGTGAGGTCCCATATGGGTCGAACCAACCGCCGCCGCATTTATCGCCGCCGATGTCGCCCAGCCAACGCATAATGAAATAACCCTCATATTGTGCCTTGCGGCCCCATCGGTCGCTGTCCGGATCGCGGGTCTCGGTTCCGATCCAAATCTTGTCGAACATTTTCGTTTGACGCACAACCTCGTAGCCTCTCTCGTGAAAAGCGTCATACCATTGGGGGTACTTGATGATCAGCGTTACGTCGGGATTCACTTTTTGTGCCGGTTCGATTACATACTTTTGCGAGACATCCACCATCATGTCGCAGCGAAATTCATCCCACGGCCGGTCGCCGCGAGCCTGAATACACTCTTCGCATTCGCAATGCGTTGCGAAGAAATCATCGATCATAACTTCGTCGAAAATACTCGCGGTAAATTCAAAAATCCTTTTCAGATTATCCAGTCCGGCCTGCTCGGTGAAACAAGGAAATATCCAGCCATCCACGCTGTCTCTCCCGATCCTCGTCGTCGTGACACAGCCGCTCACAAGAAAACCCTCATCGAGGAATTTCTCCTTGGCTTCTGTTACCACTTCGCGATCCACCGTGTACCCGCCGCGAAAGGTCTCGAGAAACACATGGGTTACTGCGGTATCCTTACACCACTGGATTGCCTCTTCGATCCCCTCGGGGGTCGCGAGATGGTCTCGTACATTCTGGGCTGTGAACAGTGTTGAAAAACGAAGTACAGATGCGTTTTCTTTCGCCAACTCCCACGCAGAGTCTTTGTCGGAAAAAACTCCCGGAGTGAGGAGCAGAACAAATGAAAACAAGGTTGGGACGGTCTTCAAAAGTCTATCGGATATCATGGCGTTTCCTCAGCTTTTCATTCGATTTCTTTATCCTGATTCTTAGACCGATCCATGTTTGTGTGCAAGGGCGACACAGATCGTCGTATGGGCAACCCGTCCGCGAGAAGCCCGATCCTCTTTGAGCGCAAGCGCACCGTTCGCATCTGTCCGCACGGGTGCGTTTCTGGTACACTTGTAAGAAACAACGGCGGAACGAAAGGAAGTCAAATATGAAGCCGACGCGACGTGCATTCATGGGATCGATCGCGGCTGGAACGGCGGCCTTCACATTGGGTGGGAAGACCGTTGCCGCGCAATCGGCGGTCCGCAAGCGGATCAAACTCGGCATTTCCAGTTATTCCTATTGGCATTTTCGCGGGCCGAGATATCCGATCGAACGGGTTATCGAGAATGCCTGCAATCTTGGGGTCGAAGGAGTAGACATCCTTCAACGGCAAATGGAGAGCGAAGACAATTTGTATATGCAAAACCTGAAACGGTGCGCGTTTATCAACGGGATCGACTTGATTTGCCTGTCGATTCATCAGGATTTTGTATCGCCGGACGGCGACAAGCGCAGCAAAAACATCGAGTGGACGAAACACTGTCTCGAACTCGCCAACGCTATGGGCATTCCTGCGATTCGACTGAACTCAGGCCGATGGGGCACGGTCAAATCGTTTGACCGGTTGATGGAGCTGCGGGGCCTCGAACCGCCGCTCGAAGGGTATGACGAGGACGACGCTTTTGATTGGTGTATCGATTCGATTGAGAAATGTATCCCGACAGCCGAACGATGCGGAGTCGTCATGTGTTTGGAGAACCATTGGGGATTGACACGCGAGCCGGAGGGTGTTTTACGTATTGCCAAAGCCGTTGATTCACCATGGCTTGGTGTGATGATGGACACGGGGAATTTTCTCGAAGACCCGTATGATAAGCTCTCGATGCTTGCGCCGTACACACAGTTTGTACAGGCGAAAACCTATTACGGCGGCGGAGAGTGGTATACTTTGGATTTGGATTACGATCGCATTGCTCAGATCCTGGACGCCGTCAATTTCAGCGGTTATGTTTCGTTGGAATTCGAGGGGAAAGAGAGTCCCGAAACGGGAGTTCCGAAGAGTATTGAATTATTGAGAAAAGCATTCGTGTGAGAAATACTTGACAACTCGAAGTAGAAAATCAGTTCTCCGAAAAGCAAAGGAGTCGGCAATGCAAAACTCTTCTCTACTCCGTATCTTCCTAGCAGTCACTTTCCTATTTACTGTTTTCGTCTACACCTCGTATGGAGCGTCCGAGGAAGATCTCTGTCAATTATATTTGGACGTGATTGAAGATTCAGTGAAATACTACGAACCGTTATGGGTTGAGGACTCCGACAGAATTCCGAACAGCGGGTTTTTCGATTTCAGAAAATACGGGAATTGGAGAGATGAACCTTACGCAACTATTATCACAATTTCCGGCAATGGGATGGTCTCCTTCTGCTATTCCGTCCTGTTGACAGAAACAGATAAAGAAACGTTTTCCGATCAAGACGTACCGCGTGAGGTGCTCCTCGATCATACGATCAAATCGATTCGTTGGTGTTGCTTGACGAGTTCTTATGTCGATGATCCTTATCCGTACTTGCCCGACACCCGCTCCGACTTTGCGGACGGCGAATACTGGCGGCGGGAATGGAGTTGGCGAGCGGATGAGGTTGGATGGTTGACACTGGCCGCCACGAAATTGTGGTCGTTTCTCGATGACGAAACGAAACATGCGGTCGAGGCGGTTATGATCGGTGGTGCACCTACAAAACGGTTAGTCCAAACTTGGTATCCGCGAGGGCAGGGAGGAAACCACGACCAGGTCAAACAGGATCTCTCCAGTACGATCGGTGCGGCGTACATGTTTCCCGAGCGCGAAGACTCCGATATGTACTTGGACATTATTCGAGGCAATGCCATTGATATGGTTTCGACGCTGCAGGACAGTACGAAAGACGTTGTCGCGTCCGGGAAACCGATTAGCGAGAGGCATGAAGGCTGGAATCTATATCAAGATTATTCGAGCGATCATCACGGCTGGTGCAACATTTGGTACAGCGGAGATATGCTTTTCGAAGGGCGTTGTTATGTGGAAATCATGAGTGCCTTATCGGGAATCCCTGTCCCGGAGACTTTTACGTATCCAGGGAACGGGTTTGACGGCGTTCTGGAATGGCTAAAACTGCTTTGTCTGCCGGAGGGGGAGCCTGCCTCGGTTCACGGTAATGAATACGACGCTTATTACGGCGCTGGGCTATTGGCTTACTGTTACGGTGCCGTTCTGAACCAAGACCCTGTCGCTTCGGCCTTCGAGCACCGGGCCGCGAATCTGTTGAAACGACACAGTCAAGCGATCAAGCAATACGATTATCACCGAAATTCGTGGGCCAAGGCGGCGACCGCATATTTGATGCACAAATACGGCGGCCCTGGGGCCGAAGCACTCTCTTTCGAGGAAGCGGCTCGACAGCTGGACGGGACCTATCATCATCGTTGGCATCAGAACCTTATCCACCGCTGTGCGGATAAATGGGCGTCCTTCTCGTGGGGCGCTATTTCTTCTAAACGTGTAACGGATTCGACGAAAGGGTCCGGTCTGTGCGGCATAGTCGTTCCCACGCGGCCGGACCAAGATGAATCTGAACCGCTTGTGTATTGTCATCCGAAATCTATGGTCGGTGAAGTGGAAATTCGCGACGAAGACGGCAAGTGGAAAAAACACGCTCCCGAATCGAATTATCGCTTTGTTCGCGACGATACGGGATTACACACTGCCGGTATTGTCGGCGGGTCTCCATTGGATCGGTTTTATTCATTTCATTCGTTTGAAGACGGTCCGTGTGTGGTTTTCTCAGTCTTTCGTGCGAAAGAAACCTGCCATTTTCGATGGTCGGGGTTGCCGATTTATTTCTACGTGCGTGAGGGGCTGACGGAAGATCGCGAGATTTCGTGGATCGGCGGCTCTCAGCCTTTGGATGAGGAACTGGACGCGAAAGCGTCCTGGTGGTCGGTCGATGACCGAGTGGGGATGGCGGTCCTCGGCGGCGTCGGCGCGTTGAACGTCGAGCGCAGCACAGGATATAACTGGGCGCGCAACCAGGAATACAAAGACAAATGCGACGGTGTTTTTGTGTCACGGCTCGATGACGTTTTAGTCGAGGCCGATGAGATCGGGTTGCATCTGGCAACGGTAATTTACACGAACACGTCCAGCGAATCGGTCGCGAAAACGGCCCGCAACTTGCCAGAAAGCGCGCTGTGGTTGCCGGAAGGATGGAAAGGAGTGGTGATTCCCGATGTGAGAAAAAATGGAAAACGATATATTTCTCTTGCGAACTTTTTCAGCGATCAAACCGAGATCGTTCTCAAGTTCTCGTTCGACGAGGGAGCACCCATCCTCTCGACCGAAACGGCAATCACCGGCAATTCGAGTTTCACACCCATTCATGTGCCTGCGCCGGGGGCATTCGGCGAAACCTGTGAGTTCTATTTGTCCGTCTCGGATCAAAAATCAGTAATTGCGCGAAAAGAGAGGGAAAATCGCTATTTTGTCCGACCGGTCGGAGAAGAGAGCGTTTCCGTTGACTTCTGCTATGCCGGACAAGGAGCGGAAACCATCATCGTTTCCGATGCGGACGGTGAGCGAATACACGAGATGAATATCGGTTCGACGGATAGAAGCGTTTTCTCGTTGGATGTGAGCGGACCGATCCGGATCGATATTCAGGGGCCGGAATACCACGACAGTGTAAAGCCCGCCGTGGAAATTGCGGATATCGAAGTTCGTGAAGACGGACGTGTAACTCTCGATGTTGTTGCTTCAGATCGAAGCGGTATCCAACGGCTCGATCTCTTCTGCGATGGACAATCGATTGACGAAACAACGGAACCGCCGTTTATTTTCGTATGTCGTCCTGGAAAAGGGAACCACACATTTCATGCCGTTGCTGTGGACGGCTCATCGCAGCAAAACGAAAGAGTGTCGTACAAGAGAACCGTGTCCGTACCTTTTTAGAATCGCTGGGTGAGATGGGCAATCGAATTACGCTGATCCATGTCGATGTACCGATGCCTGAGCCGTTTCGAATTAGCTCCGGCGAGGTTCGCAGCAAAGAGTCTATCGTCGTCCGTATCGAACGCGACGGTTTTACGGCGTACGGTGAAGCCTCCCCCATGGCGGGTGGCTTTTACTCAACGGACACCCCGGAATCCACATGGGATTATCTTTCCGGATGTATTGTGCCGCAATTGATTCATGAGAAATGTTTTGAGCCGGATTTTGCAATTCGGGGTCTTGATACGGTAACTGGGAATCGATTCGCCTGGGCGGGAATCGAGGGAGCCTTGTGGGATCTGCACATCCAGGAGACGGACAGTTCATTTCCTCGGATGCTCAACGTACCGCTCGCACCGATTCCGTCAGGATTGGCTGTCGGTATCTATCCAACCATCGACGATCTTTTGAGCGCCTGTGAACGGTATCTCGAAAATGGCTACAAACGCCTGAAGATCAAAATCGAACCCGGCTGGGATATCGAGCCCCTGCGCGCGATACGCGAGCAGTTTGGAGCCATCGACTTGATGGTGGATGCCAATGCGGCGTATCGTGAGGAACACTTCCCGGTGTTCGATCGGATCGATGAATTGGGGCTGCTCATGATCGAACAGCCTCTTCCGGAGGACGATCTCGACGCTCACGCACGGCTCCAGCAAATGTTGAGCACACCAATCTGTCTTGATGAAAGTATCAAAGACCTCGAAAGTGCCGAGAAGGCAATCGAGAAATCCGCATGCCGGATTGTCAATCTGAAAATCCAGCGGCTCGGCGGTCTGTCACGTACAAGGCAAGTGTACGAGTTTTGTGCCGATCAAACGATCCCCACCTGGATGGGGACCATGCCCGAGTTGGGAATCGGCGCACTCCATGCGTTGTATTTTGCTTTGCTGCCGAACTGCTCCTATCCGACAGACGTTGAGGCAAGCGCTCGTTGGTTTGTCGAAGACCTTGTCGATCCACCTATTGAAGTTATCCACGGGTGTATTACAATCCCCGAAGAGCATCGATCGCGCCCTGGCATCAATCCGGACGCGATTGAACGGTACACGATTCGACGGAAATCGTGGGAGTTCTAGCCGCAACCGGAAGGAGAAGCATCCATGAGAAAGCGTCTTCCCTCCTTTACACTGATTGAACTTCTGATTGTCGTCGCTATCATCGGAGTATTGGCGGCGATCGCTATCCCGAATTTCCTCAACAGCCAGCTTCGAGCCAAAGTGACTCGCGTCTATAGCGACATGGGCGCTATTGGAATGGCGCTCGAAATGTATCGTCTCGACAACAACAAATATCCGATCAGCAATTATGTCGAAAGTTATCCGAAGCGTGCCCTCCGGCGACTCACAACGCCAAACTCCTATATTGGTACAATCCCTCTGGATCCATTCCGCAGCGAAGATATGGTCAATAGCATGGGCGGGCTTTCTTCCGCACATCTCGATTATTCGTATTACAACTGCGACGACACTTCCGCGTATGCCGGCCCGAATACCAAAAACGGCGATTCCCGTGTGTCGTTCGACTGGTTTTTGATGAGCCCCGGCCCGGACAAGGTCACTAATTGGCTGTTTTACGACCTGAGTAACGGAGTCGCTTCACCCGGCGACATTTACCGAGCATCGAGCAAAGAGGAATTGAGCAGCGGGTCCGGCGGCTACAAATTCCGTCCGAACTGAGACGACACGAGGAGGCGCTACAATGTGTAGACTTCGTTTTTTGTTTCCGACTATTCTTGTTGGTGCGGTGCTCTTGTCCTTGATTTTTTCCTGCGCAGGTTTGCAGAAGGAAAAAGCGGAAGACATTGTCTGGCGGGGTGTGCATATCCGTTCTCCCGGGGCGGACGGGGTACCTCTTTTGAAGCGTTCCATCGTACAATCTCTGGCTCCCATGGGAGTGAACGTTATTATTCTGGAAGTCAATTATGATTTTGAATTTGACTCACATCCCGGGCTTCGCGGTCGAAATATCCTTACAAAGAAGGATGCTCGCGAACTCACCGAACTGTGTCGCCAATACGGTATTCGTCTGATACCTTTGTTTAATTGTCTGGGGCATCAATCCTGGGCGAAAAACACTTTTTCTTTATTGGAGCAGTATCCTGAATTTGACGAGACGCCGCGAATTCCCGACGATAATCCCGATATCTACTGCCGCAGTTGGTGTCCGCTTCACCCGCAGGTGAACGAGATTGTATTTGCGTTGATGGATGATATGATTGAGGCATTCGACGCGGATGCGTTTCATGTAGGTATGGACGAGGTCTTTCTAATCGGGAGCGACCAATGCCCACGCTGTCGAGGAAAAGACCCGGCCGAATTATTTGCCAAGGCGGTTAATGATTATCACCGACATCTGGTCAAAAAGCATAACCTGACCATGTTGATGTGGGGCGACCGTTTGCTGGACGATGAATTGATGGGATACGGCAAATGGGAAGCCAGTCAAAACGAAACAGGACCCGCGATCGATCTGATTCCCAACGATATCATTATGTGCGATTGGCATTACGAATTACGGGATGCCTATCCATCGATTCCCTATTTTCAGGAGAAGGGATTTCGTGTATGGCCGTCGAGCTGGTGGAAGCGCGACGCGGCCTTGGCTCTCTTGGAGTACGGTCAAGCGACCGATGAAGGCAAAGTGATCGGTCATCTCTGTACGACGTGGGTCAGTGGTTACGATCTTTGTGCCGCCCTGCTTGGCGAAGACGCTCCCCGAAAACCCTCCGAGCGCGCGCTTCAGGTCGTGGAAACATTACGGGCCTGTATGGAGAGACTCACAAGACCACCCGTTTGATTGGTGGTTCGAAACGGGAGGACCGTAGCGTCCGAGTTTATCCTATGGTTGCAAAAACAAGAAGAGGCCGGCCGGAAGCGCGGTTGGAAAGCCGCATGGATAAAGGCCAGAAGAGATGTTTATGAATATTTTGAGGACCTGAGGAGAAAAGCACCGGCAGTGCGATCCAGATGCCCCCCTCCGACTCCCCCCGTGAACGGGGGGAGAGATTTGGAAATGTTGGCAGGAGGAGTCAGTTTTGCAACGTTAGAGTTTATCTCGGACGAATCAAATCCGCCGGATTGAGGATTATTGGTTTGGGAGTGTATCAAAACGTTGATTGAGGAGTGGCCCCGGGTTCCGGACGGGAGAGGAGGAACCCGGGGCCGTTTGGTTGTAGATGAGGACAACTCATCGGTTCATTCTTACCGAAGCGTGATGGTGAAGTCCGGATAGGCTGAGCCTGCGTGCTCGCCGTGATCGAGACCTTCCATTTCCTCTTCGTCGGAGACGCGAAGTCCGACAGTTGCTTTGATCAAGCTGAACAGGATCAGTGATGCGATAAATGTCCAAACAAAACACGCGATAACTCCAATCAGCTGAATTCCCAGCTGACTTAGTCCCCCACCGAAAAAGAACCCATCAGGACCGCCACCGAACGACGACTGTGCGAACAGGCCCACGGAAAGTGTTCCCCACGCGCCGCATACTCCGTGAACTGACACGGCGCCCACAGGATCGTCGACGCCCATTGTCTCGATGAGCAGAACGGATAAGACGACGATAACTCCGGCGACGGAGCCGATGATGATTGCGGAGACGGGACTGACGTTGTAGCACGGTGCCGTAATTGCCACCAATCCGGCCAATGCGCCGTTTAAGGACATGCCGACATCCGGATACCTGAATTTCACCCAGGACGTAAGCATCGCGGCGATGGCTCCTGCGGAGGCGGCCAGTGTCGTTGTTACAGCAACTACGGCGATATCGCCTCCCTGTGCGGTGGTACTGCCTGGATTGAATCCATACCAGCCTAACCACAATATGAACACTCCAAGCGCGGCCATTGGAATGTTATGGCCGGGAAGCGCCTGAGGTTTTCCGTCAATCGAATACTTGCCCATCCGCGGTCCGAGCACGATCGCCCCCGCAAGACCGGCCCATGCTCCTACCGAATGGACTACAGTCGATCCGGCGAAATCGACGAATCCAAGATTTTCAAGCCACCCCTCACCGTTGAACAAACTCCCCCATGCCCAGTGCCCAAAAATCGGGTAGACGAATGCCGTAATCACAACGGTATAGATTAAATACCCGTGGAATTTTGTTCGTTCCGCCATGGCTCCTGAGACGATCGTTGCAGCGGTCGCTGCAAAAACAACCTGGAAAAGCCAGAATGTAAAGGTCCAGTAATCGATTCCACCGTCTTCCGTGAACATGATTCCCGACAAAGCGAAACCATCAGTTCCGACAACATTTCCCGCCGTCGTTCCGAACATTAAGCCGAATCCTACCAACATAAATACAATAGAACCGCAACTGAAATCCATCAGGTTCTTCATCAATATGTTGATAGCGTTTTTCGCCCGTGTGAAACCGAGCTCAACCATGGCGAAACCGGCTTGCATGAAGAAAACGAGAAATGCGGCGATACAGGTCCAGAGAATATCTCCATCGGATTGGAGAACGAATTTCGGTGTTTCTTCCTCTGCATAAGAGACATGTGGCGCGACGAGGCTCAGCGCGACCCAGAATCCAAACGGGACACATAAGCCGAAGATGAATCGTTCCTTTCTCTCGCTCATTGTAGCTATACCCCTTTCATTCAGGCGGATTATTGATCTGCTTTGTACGGCCGAATTTCCGTGCTTATCGGGAACAGGTGGCGACACGAAATACCTATTGCTTCTCTCTACTAGGCAACCGCTATGCCAAACACAAATTTTGTGATGACGAAGATTTCGTATCAGTTGAAAAATGAGATAGATAGCAAAACACAAGAGGAAAAAATCTGCTAAAAAACGGGTGATGAGAAAAACGTGCGACCTGTCCTATTGCAGACATATTGCTGATATTTGAACAGAAAAAGGTGGTGAGAATAATCCAGCTGAGGCTGCCGGCAGTTGTGCCGGTGCCTCAGCTCGCGGGAATGTCTGACAAGTGATTCTCATGCGGTCCAGCGATTGTGCAGGTAGGCCATCTCGCTGTACTCTTCTCGATACGGTGTAGCGACGTCCGGCGTGAAATCCTCCCAGCCGGTCTCCGTCGGGGGACGTGTGAGGTGAGGATAGGCCGAGTCTACCAACTCCATCTGTTTCTCAAGTGCCGGAATGAACTCTTCAAAATATCGAGTTCGAAAATCGGAGTGATCGGCACGCAGCTGGATCTTGAGGAAACGTAATCGTTCTTCGATATTTCCCAACCGCGTTTCGTGCCCGACTTTCACCAGGATTTGCCTTTGTAATTCCGGATCGACAAGAGTCAATGTTTCGATTCCGTTCTTCTGTTTGAGCATGACCGGCAGAACTGCGGGCATCAAACCGTCGCGAATCGGCTCCTGCCAGTATTCCAGATAATGCTCCTGCGCCTCGAACATCCCGATATGCCATGGGAGAACGCCTGCCTCTTCCCACGTATCGGAGAGCTCTTCGAGACGTGACGTGAAGGTCTCTTTTTTCTGAAACGCAACCGCTACCATTTGGGTGTTCGGGTTTCCGCGCCAATAATCGATCGCAAGCCGTAGCGACTGGTTCTGGATAAATCCCAGACCGCACTCGGCGAGCACTTTTCGTTCGCGAAGCGAGGGCACAATCCCCACAAAACCGAAGAAACCTCTGTAACGAGACGACCGGTCGGAATTCGGTCGGACTTGCTCGACGGCCTTCTGGATGGCGCTGCGCACACGGTCACGATCTGCACTGTCCGTCAAAATATCTACGACCTTGTATTTGGTCACGAGCTCTCTGATTCGTTCTGGACGTGGATTCGCAACGATTCCGATGGTGATGATGTTCTTCTTTCCCGGGCGAATGATCTTCAGCACACGATCCCCCGGAGAGACACCATCGGAAAACCGGAACAGCAAGAGATTGCTGGGACGGGACTGAAGCACGTCCGCCGCCTCCTGGTAGCTCGACACACAATCGACGTCGACACCGGGAATCTCGCGAAGCACTGAACTGAAGAGTTCTTTTGTAGACGGATTTGTATCAAAGAGAAGACACCTCAGCCTCATAGCCTAATCCTCATCAGACCCTCCACCGCTTGGCAGAAGGACAAAAGTACACTGGGAACAAAACAGCCCTCAAAAACGCAACTCGTAATAGCCAGTTGATCTGCGGATAAGCAAAGAAAAGACCACTTTCTATTGCAATGTGTCACGATTCGTAAGCTATTCAAATAGGGGCACTTGCGTTACGTGGAAGGGAAATGGACAAAAGGGAGGGCCTGGAAAATCCTGCCGGAGCCGGTAGAAATCAATAATCCTCCCCGGCCAGACTCTCCCGGCAGGATTCTCTCCAAGAGTCCAGAACGGACTTCATATCCTGCGCCAGCTTGGGATTCCCGTCGGCCAGGTTATTGCTCTCGGTGGGATCATCGAGCAAATCGTAGAGTTCCACACTCTCAGTGGATTCATTTTCCAGATCGACAAGGATCTTGTATCGATTGCCGACCAGGGCGGCACGTTTGCCGAACTGGAAGCCGATCGGTTTCGGGCGTTCCTTCATTTGACTTTTCAGAAGCGGTACGAGACTGATTCCGTCGATTGGACGAGGCTGGGATTCGATCTTGATTCCAAGAATCTCCAGGATGGTGGGATAATAGTCGAGGGTAGAGCAGGGCGTCTCGACCACACGTTGCTCTATTCTCCCGGGCCATTCCAGAATCCCGGGTACGCGGATTCCGCCTTCGTATAGGTTTCCCTTGCCGCCGCGCAGGCCACCCACCGATCCCGGAAAGCGAGGGTTGCCCCGGCGCGCGCCGTTGTCGCTGCAGAACCAGAGCATCGTATTCTCCGCGACGTGTTGTATATGCAATTCGCTCCGGAGACGTCCCATCTCCCGGTCCATGGCGGTGAGAGCGCCCCAGAAATTCTGTTCTTCCTCCGAGTGTCCGGTATAAAGAGAACGGTAAGCAGGGGAAGCGATGAACGGAACATGAGGTGTGTGGAACCAGACCACTACGAAAAACGGTTTTTCTGCTCGAACGGCATTCCGAATAAAGGAAATTGCACGGTCCATGATGATGCGTGAATCATCACCCTTCAAATTGCCCCTATAGAGAATTCCGTTCAGGTAGTACCCGAATGGATCGAGAGTCGGGACCTTGCGAACGGTCGAGAACGAAACATCGAATCCATTATCGGAAGGTGACGATTTCATCTCCCCATGAAAATCTCCGAGATGCCATTTGCCGAAATGGCCTGTTGTATATCCCTTGGTTTTTAATGCCTCTGCAAGCGTGATTTCCTGTTCCGGCAGCGGATACATGGATGGAGCGTCATAATCCCCGTAGTTTGCATGAACGATGCCATAGCGTTCGGGGTGCCGTCCGGTAAGACAGCTGCCGCGAGTCGGAGAACAAACCGGCGACCCGGAATAGAAACGATCAAACCGAATCCCGCTCCGTGACATCTCGTCCAACGTCGGTGTTTGGAGTATTGGATGCCCGTTATAGCCGCTGTCCCCCCAGCCTTGGTCGTCGGTCATTGCGAAGATGATGTTTGGTCGCGGTTCTTTCGCGGAGGGGTTTGATCCTTGGGCAAGCAGTACCAGTCCGGCCGTGCCGGTTCTCAGGAAGGAACGTCTAGACAGTCTCATTTTCTATCCTCTCTGACAAGTTTGGCGGTTTACGCTCCTCAAAAGCTGTTCCTTACATCGGAGGTCGATCATGTGGATAACCCACCAATATCGCTCGCGAAACAGGAAATTATCTTCTATGATAGCGGGTAGACGGAACTGGATAGAAGGTGAAGTCAAAGTGGAGTGCGGCTCTTACCTCCGTGTGCGAGCTACCAGTGCCTCCGACGATAATGCTGCCGTGGCAGCGAGACTCCTCGGAGGGCGAGGCTCCGGGAGGCGAGGCTCAGGGAGGCGAGGCTCCGGGAGGGCGAGGCTCCCGCCGAGCCGCAGAATGAAGACCCACAAAAAGAAGGGTAGGGTGGGTTAGCGGAGCCTGGCAGACCAAAGACATCTCAACGCTCAAACTCTCGTGGGCGACGCGTAACCCACCAATACCGCTGACCCGCCCAACGAAAGGAGACAACCGATGAATTACCGACGAATCTCGTTATTCGTACTTTTCTTTTCTCTATCGATGTCCGTAGAGGTCGCTTCACAACCGGCAACAGGACCCTTGCGAGTCTCAGAAACGAACCCGCGTTATTTTTCCGATCAAGACGGCCGAATTGTTTATCTCACCGGTTCGCATACCTGGTATAACCTGGTCGACATGGGGCCCACCGATCCGCCTCCACAATTCGACTTCACAGCCTATTTGGACTGGATGAAAGACTTGAACCATAACTTCATCCGTATGTGGACGTGGGAATTGACGGAATGGAACACCGAGAAGAACAGACAAAAGAATGAGAATCCCATTCATTACGTGGAACCTCATCCCTGGCAGCGCACGGGACCGGGAAGTGCGTTGGACGGTAAACCGAAATTCGATCTGACAAAATACAACCCCGACTATTTTGACCGCATTCTTCACCGCGTAAAGGCAGCGGGAGACAGAGGGATTTATGTTTCGGTGATGCTTTTCGAGGGCTGGGGGATGCAGTTCGCGCCGAATGCGTGGAAGAATCATCCGTTTCACAAAGAAAACAACGTCAACGGGATCGACGGCGACGCCAATCGGGATGGAAAAGGTCTCGAAATTCATACGTTGGGTTTGCCTGAAATAACCGCTGTGCAGGAGTTGTATGTGAAGAAGGTTGTCGACACGGTCAATCACTTCGATAATGTTCTCTACGAGATTTCGAATGAGAACCACCCGCCATCGACGGAATGGCAATACCACATGATTGAGTTTATCCACGATGTTGAAGCAAAGAAGCCGAAGCAGCATCCGGTCGGTATGACTTTTCAATACAAGGGCGGCAGCAATCAAACCCTCTTCGATAGTCCTGCCGAATGGATTTCACCGAACCACGAAGGCGGATATCGAGATAACCCGCCTGTCAATGATGGAAAGAAGGTCGTTCTCTCAGACACAGACCACCTGTGGGGAATTGGAGGAAATCAGGCGTGGGTGTGGAAGAGCTTTACGCGAGGACTGAATCCTATTTTCATGGATCCCTATGATGGGATCGTTCTTGGAAATCGATTCGATCCGAAATGGGACCCGATCCGACGAAGCATGGGATATACATTGAACTACGCAAACAGAATGGATCTCGAAAAAACAAATCCGAGAACCGATCTCGCTTCAAGCGATTACTGTCTTGCGAATCCAGGACAAGAATATTTGGTCTATTTACCGGAAGGCGGAAAAGTAGCCGTCGATTTGTCGGAAAAAACGAATCAATATTCCGTGGAGTGGTTCGACCCGACCTCGAACAAGACGCAGATGGGAAAGAGAATCGACGGCGGCGCAAAGAGAACATTGAAGTCACCCTTCGGAGAGACGGATGCGGTGTTGTTTTTGAATATGCAGAAAAGGCGATAGGTAAACAGCCTGCTCAATTCAGTTTTTCCGGCTTAGCAGGATCCGAATCGTCAGGTATCGCTTTTGCTTTATCGAGCTTTTGTCGCCATTTTTCAATATCGGCTGGATCAACCAGCTGCTTCTTCTTATTAAATTCCTCCGCCTTGTCCAGTGCCTCGGCCGCATCGTCAGTACGTTCCGGGCGATATTCTATCAGGAACTTGGCGTAGGCAAGCCAGCACCAGGAACAGTCATGACCCTCTAGAATCTCGTTGTAACGTTCTTCGGCTTCCTCGATCCGTCCCGCTTTCGCCAGAGCCTCCGCCAGGGGTCCTCGATGCATTCGTTTCGGATGTTTTTCGATGCCGGTCCGCACTGTTTCCACCGCTTCGTCATATTCGCCGATTTTCTGTAACGCTTGCGCCAATTTGAACCAGTACTTGGCGAAGCCGGGCGTTGTTTCCGTAAGCCGCCTGCCCAATTCGACGGCCTGCGCAGGATTCCCTTCGATCAAGAGATCCATTTGCAGCAGGCGAGTGTAGCGGATACTCGGATCGATCTTGGCAGCATTCTCTAATTCGACAATCCCCTCGTCTTTCTGTTGAATTCCAGCCAAAAACGCAGCATAAAATGTACGGGTATACGCATTATCCGGTTCGATTTCCAGAGAGTTTTTGTAACTGCTCTTCGCAATTTCCTGCATTCTCTCTTTTTCTTGTTTCTCTGCTTCGGCTGCATCGGCACTCCAGGCTAATAAACTGTGGGCTTGAGCTGAATCGGGACGTAAACGAACGAGTTCCTGTGCCTTTTCGAC
This sequence comes from uncultured bacterium, assembly GCA_964612675.1. Lineage (GTDB taxonomy): Bacteria > Hinthialibacterota > Hinthialibacteria > Hinthialibacterales > JAKPRU01 > CAZTDD01. The sequence goes on along the minus strand of CAZTDD010000011.1, from coordinate 39,507 downwards.
AGCCGGGACTAGCTTTCTGTTATTGTGAGCCTCGAATATGTCAAGAATCAGGAAAAACGCTTCTTCTGCATCCTCCGGAGGATTCTGTTTGATCGTTGCGACATCTACGGCCCGCGTGATGTTCGCCTTTTCGACCAACGACTCTAAGGAGTGAATCCCGCCGCCCATTGCATTATGCAGAATAAGCTGATCCTTGAATTTCCAAAGACGGTGCTTACAGTGGGCTCCTACAACATGACCGGACTCTGGTATGATAACCGGCGAACCGCTCCAGCCCTTACCGACATATTTCGCGCCGACCATCAACAGGGCCTCCGCATCGTCTTCCGAATGAAGAGACAAGGGTTTTAGGAATCGTAATCTCTCGTAGTACGGTTCCCGTTGAAAGACAAGCGTGTCCTCTTCCGTTTGAGGAGGAGGATACCCTGCGATGAGTAGATCCTCCGAATTGAGCAGTTCCTCTTCGGTACCCAAGTCGAACGACACATGATGTGTCCACTCCGGACGCAGGGCCGCAAGGTCCGCATCCTTATCAATTGCCACAATCTCGGTTTCGTACAAGTTGCCGTAAAACGAACTGATCGCGAGCGGTCGAACCAGCGATCCATTTTCATATTCTTGAATGAAATCAGTCACACAGTGAGCGGCCGTTATAACCAAATTGCCGTCCTCAACTACAAAGGCATCGCGAACCCCTCTCTTGTATGCCAGGCCGAGCTCGTTCCTACCGACGTACGCGAGAAGAACAATGGCTCTGTGATCGAACGGCGTGTTCCCGGAGGCGGCCGATACCAGTTCATGGGTTTCTTTTTCTCGGAAAACCGCCGCTGCTTCCTCCGGTGTTTGGGTATAATCATCGGGAATGGAAATATCCGCCCCACATTGTTCGAGCAATTCCGCAATTTCATCATGCCCGGTCACTTTCGCGAGATAGTACGGGGTCATACCATGCCGACGCTCCCGAATATCCAAATCCGAGGTGTTCTCAACAAGGAGCTCAGCGACAGAAATATCCCCGATCATTGCCGCAATATGCAGCGGGGTCAACCCCTTTTCATCCTTCGCGCCTGGATCGAATCCTCTATTCAGTAATTCTTTTGTTTTTTCGAGATCGCTGTCGAGAACGGCGGAGTGAAGCTCTGTGGAGACATCTTTGTGGCCGGAATGCTCCAGCAGCATGTCCAGGATAAAACCTTCTCCCTGGTACAATTGGATCAGTGTGGAGATCAAGAGTCCCAGAGGGACGCCGAGTAGCACGGCGAGAAGATATTCGGTTTTCTTGGATTTTTTCATTGTTCCCACATTCAAGGATGAGCCCGCACGGTGGAGCGTTCTTCGGGCGGCAACGCGCTGACCTTCTTGTACAACATGTCGAGCAGCTCGCCGCGTGTCGTTTCTCCCGGTTTATAGTCACTCGGACGGCGGACCTGAGCCCAATCGATCCATTTTAAAGCTACGCTCTCGGGGACAATTTCATTCAATTTCGCTTCCCAGGCGGAAATCGGATAAAAACCGCGAAGGGCGAAATACTGCAGGGCGCGATAATGTTTATCCGTCGGTTCGGTATCTTCAAAATAGATCAGCACGGCATTTTGTGCGAGAAGCCGGTCTTGTAACTCAGTAATATCGATCTTTTTCGGTGGTATCTTGTGGTCGATAGCGATACATGCAGCAGTCCCCGCCGCCTGTCCCATCGCCATCCAACAGGGCTCCATCCGCAATGTGCTGAAGCCGATGTGTGTTCCCGATACCGGCACCGGGGTCAACAGCCCTTCTACCTTTGTAGGAACGATGACGCCGTACGGAACCGTATAGGGTTTCGTCGGGTAGCTGAAAAACCCATCCAAATGATAACGACCCGGTTCCCGTTTGCGGACCGCATGCGAATCGAGCGCATAGTGGCTGGCGGTGATGCTGTTCGAATGGATCGGCGGCCGCGAGTTTTCTTCAATCGGAATCGCATCATGCGCCGTGAAAAGATACTCTCCGACCACTCTCCTTCCTTCACGAACATACACCTGACGCGGGAAATTCTCATTATCTACATATTCATCCTTTGCGAATCCCCACTCCAGGCAACGTTCGCGGAAGTCTCTTGGAAGTTCGCGATCGTGTTGGGCGAACCAGATCAGGCCCAGTGTATAGTCGCGAAGGCGCTCGGCGAATCGGTCGCGCCAGTCCCATCCGGACGTCGGCCAAGGCCAGTTCTCTTCCGGCAGATCGGTGGAGATGAACGCGAGATGTTGATTATTCGCGTCGGTCTTGCCGTTCGGTAGAGAGACCATGTTCGTCAGTCTGCCGATTCCGTCGAATGCCATCTCCCGCCAGTGTTTCGCGGTTGTACGGTCTTCCTTTATGTCTCGAATCAGTGAGACATATTCCTCGCGATCGTAACCATCCGGCTGCCAAATCGGCACCATGTTGTCTTTCCGCTTTGTGAGGCACAGCCGGAAATTGTAGGCTTGCACGGCGTTATCGCCGAGACCGGTCGAGCCGGGACCGACCGGCCCGCGCCATTTTTTATACAACCGACCCGCCATCGGCTCATCGAAATCGCTTTCCGATTCACGCCCAAGCAAGTAATCCGCGCCCGCGGCGGCCGCCAGGTCGCCCTCGTACGTGGCGTCCATGAACACATCGGCCCGGTACGATTCCCGTTTTTCGTTTTCACGGTTCGTAACAACAATCTTTGCGATGGTCCCTCGCTCGAAGAACACATTCTTCGGCAAGGCATCGAATTGACGCGATTTCCGCACGGTGATTTGTTTGTCATGTTCCGCAAGCATCTGCTCGAAAATCATCTCGGCAACATGCGGTTCGAAATGGTACCCATCGCTGCAGTCTTTCACCTGTTGCGAATCGGGACCGTAGGTATCGACATAGTAGTGGCGAATGCGACCGACGAATTCCGTGAACAGTCCGCCCGTCGCTCCCCGCGTGGAAATATCCGTGGCTCCCAAACCGTTAGCGGGAAGTCCGCCGATGTGATGTGTACGTTCGAGAATGACGGCGGTATGCCCGCCGCGAGCTACGGCGATTGCGGCCATGATTCCGCCCGGTGTTCCGCCGACGATAACGACGTCGAAGCGCTCTGCATTGGCGTTCGATACGTCAGCGAAAGAAATAGGCATTGTAGACAGAAGGAAAACGAGAAACAGGATCGGTCCGGACATCTTGTGAATCATCTTATCCTCTCCAATTCGTCGCTAGCATTCGATACACTATTATACAATTTGGACGAACACGGAAGATGAAGTGCTGGGGTGGTCCAGGAGTTCAACTCCTGGACCAGCAATTAGGGTTGTGACCGCCACCAGCAATTAGGGTTGTGACCGCCACCAGCAATTAGGGTTGTGACCGTCACCAGCAATTAGGGTTGTGACCGTCATCGCGAGCCCCGGGCCGGCGAGGCCGGTGATTTGAGGAAGAAACCGCGGTCCCCGTTGCCGTCATGGCGAGCGAAGCGTGGCCATCTCGTTTTGTCCGATTCAACGGCGAGATTCCCACGTCGCTTCGCTCCTCGGAATGACGATTCGCAGGCGTATTCTTAGGAGCGAAGCGCGGCGATCTCGTTTTGTGTTTTCCAACATAGTCTGCCGTCAGGAGGTTTCATAATGTGTATCCATCGATGCTTTTCCATTCTTCTTTTCGCTCTTCTTTTCTGCTTTCTTATTGAAGCGACGCGTGGACCGTGTCCGGCATCTGCCCTGCAGGTCGGCGTGGCCGAGATCGACATCACGCCGCCGGTGGGAATGCCCATGCGCGGTTACGCCGCCCGCAAAGAACCGTCACAAGGAATCTGGGATCCGTTGATGGCGAAAGCGGTTGTCCTGGATGACGGTAAAACTCAGGCGGCCATCATCTCTTTGGATCTGATCGCGTCTCCTCCGAAAGATGTGCGCTCACGGATCGCCCACACGGCCCAGCGGGAACACGGAATATCGCTGATCTTCCATGTCGCCACGCATACTCACTCGGGACCCGTGCTGAAACCAAATCTTCCAAGCCCCGAGAATCAGTGGCTGGACACGTTGGAGGCGAAATTGATCGAGGTGATCGGTCAGGCGGTCTCGGCGAAGGAGCCCGCGACGGTCTCAGTCGGTTATGGTGAAAGCGATTTTTCCTACGATCGCCGGGAAATCAAACCGGACGGCACTGTGCATATGTTGTTCCGAAATCCTGACCGTAAACAGCCCGCCCCCGTCGACCAGACTGTGGGTGTCGTTGCCTTTCGAACGACAGACAACGAGCCTCTGGCGACCCTGGTTCATTTTGCCTGCCATTCGGTCACGTTCGGCGGGGAGAACCTGAAATACTGCGCGGATTATTCGGGTGCCCTCTGTTCCCACGTCGAGGACGAAACAGGCGGTATTTGTGTTTTCTTGCAGGGAGCCGCAGGCGATGTGAATCCGTACACCCGTGCGACCCCGGATGACGAAGGATACGCTCGGCTTTGCGAATCGGGGAAATCTCTGGGGAAAGACGTGGTCCGAATTATGGACTCAATGGAAACGATTCCGGAAGATGAATATGTTCTGACCGCGTTGTCCTACACAACGGAGCTGGATCATCGGTTCGATTTGAAATCTCCGGACGTGAAGGAATTCTATATCGATAGATACGGTGAAGATTATTACAACAGTCATTTGGAGAACCTAACGAAATACACCGTTGTGGAAACACCTATCCTGTTGGTCGGAAAATCGATCGCCTGGGTGGGGTTCCCGGGAGAGTTTTTCGACGATTTTCAGGCTGATCTCAAAAAGCGATCGCCCATCACGCATACTTTTTTCCTTGGGTACTGTAACGGGCTGCATTCCTACTTCCCGACGATTCAAGCGGCATCGGAAGGCGGCTACGGCGCGAGTTACGCGACCTATGTGGAAGTCGGAGCGGGGGAATGGTTGGTCGACCGAGCGGTGATCACGTTGCATACGCTCGTGGGAAACCTGAAAGCCCATCCGGTACAATGAGTGGACCGTACTGCGAGTAAGCCGGATTGGTTCCAAACGTCGATCTATGACGGTCAGCCCGGCCTCGATAACATCGGGCTGAGTGGTAGATCGAGCACACAAATGGTAATCTGATAAGGTGCCGTCAAAAGCATAGTGTGACTCAACGCGGTTGCGAGCCACGGATCGTCGGAGCCGGTGAATTGAGAAAGAAAACGCGACTGTTTGCAGCTGGTTGCGTTACCGTCATCGCGAGCCCCGGGCCGGCGAGGCCGGTGAATTGAGGAAAAAAACGCGGTCCCCGTTGCCGTCATCGCGAGCGAAGCGTGGCGATCTCTTCGCTGGGTGTCTCAACAGCGAGATTCCCACGTCGCTTCGCTCCTCGGAATGACGATTTCGGGAGCGTTTTCATAGGAGCCACGAACCGGCAGTGCTGCTGATGTTGAAGAGAAAGGCCATTGGGGTTGCAGCCTATAGGGTGGGTTGGCGACACGACTACCCCGGATGAACAGATCCACTTTCGAGGAGCGTAACTCACCAAAAAAACTAACAAGAATCTTCGAGGTTTTGGACCGATGCGACGAACGACAACATCAATTCCTTTGGGATTATTTATTTTGGGACTCTTGCTCTCCTGCGGCAATCCCACGCCGGAGGAAACAGCACAGGAGCCACGTCAGGGCAGCGGGACGAAATCGCCCGTTGTCGCGCAGGGAGAAACGGAGACAACTACCATGCCGGATAGAATTACAAAGACAGAAGACGAATGGCGCGAGATTCTGACCCCGGAACAGTACCAGGTGCTCAGAGAAAAAGGGACAGAGCCTGCCTTTTCGGGAGAATACTGGGACGAAAAGGCTCCCGGTGTGTACAGATGTGTGGCCTGCGGACAGGAGTTGTTCTCATCCGAGCACAAATTCGATTCCGGTACCGGCTGGCCGAGTTTCTATCAACCTATCGCCACAGGCAGAGTCGAGAGCGCCGTCGACGAGAGTCACGGAATGGTCCGAACCGAGGTCCTCTGCAGCCGGTGCGGTTCTCACCTGGGACATGTATTCGAGGACGGTCCCGACCCGACCGGTCAACGCTACTGCATCAACTCGATTTGCCTGGATCTGGAGAAAGAGGATCAATCTTCGGCCGACGTGAAGTGAACTGGACTACATAGGCCGGGTGTGTTTGAAATAGACAAAGATCCGGCCAAAGTTCTTTTTGTCTTTGTCGATGCGGTGGTATAGTTTCTTGATATGCGGTTGATCCAGGAAACGCAGCACTCGTTTCTTCAATTGCCCGCTGCCTTTGCCGGGTATGATTTCCACTTCTTTGATTCGTTTCTCTCGCGCTTCCTGAATGATGTCATTCAAGGCGGCGTCAATTGCGTCGCCTTTGTTGTAGATATCGTGAAGATCGAGTTTCAGCTTAGCCATCCCTACTCCTTCGGTACATTCGTCCCGTAACTCATAAAAGAAACGTCACCCCATCCGTCCCCGCGAGCCCCGGGCCGGGGAGGCCAATGATTTGAGGAAGAAACCGCGGTCCCCGTTGCCGTCATGGCGAGCGAAGCGTGGCCATCTCGTTTTGTCCGATTCAACGGCGAGATTCCCACGTCGCTTCGCTCCTCGGAATGACGATTCGCAGGCGTTTTCTTAGGAGAAGGAGCAAAAGACCGGTTGGCTTCTTTCGGTTCTTCTTTCGTGCTGTTGTGGCTCCTTCCTGTCTTTGTGTTTCATTGTCTTCCCGGAGCGCAACCTCCAGACGCGCCACGTAATCCACCGACACAGCTGCCGCACATTGACCGCACGGTGGACCTGGAATAACATCATATCGCCGGACTGCATCACCTTGTTATTCACCCTAGCACGAATCGGAGAGGGAGGACAACATTTTGAACGGACGTTTTCTTGTTGTTTTGTTGAGTGTTATTTGCGTTTCGATGACACTGGGGGCCGGGACTTTCGCCGCAGACGACGATGGTTCTACGCCTTTGTCGCCGTGTCTGCTCGCCGCTTCCGATGACGGAAAGGTCTATGTTGCCGAAACCACGGCCTGTCAGGTAGCTATCTTTGATATTCAGTCTGGAAAGGTCCTCGATACTCTCTCGTTTCCCGCCCCGCCGACAGGAATTGCCCTTTCTCCCGATGAAACCACGCTCTATGTCACCACCGGCACGCCGGAAGGGATACTCTATTTCGTATCTGTCGAAGAGCAAACCATCTTGGACAGTGTGAACGTTGGATATGGAGCGTGCAGTCCTGTTGTTCGTCCCGACGGTGAACGAGTCTATGTTTGTAATCGCTATGAAAACGATATCTCGGTTGTTGATGTCAACAAACGAAGAGAACTCGTCCGGATTGCCGTCGGCCGAGAACCGCGTGCCGCAGAGATTACCCTGGACGGGAACCTGCTTTTTGTCGCCAGTCATCTGCCTTCTCAGCCTGCCAACCAGGCGACGGTTCGCTCCTCGATCCATGTGATTCATACCGGCGGTCTGCAAAAAGTCAGGGAGATCCTGTTGCCGAACGGGAGTACGTGTTTGGAGGATATTTGTGTGTCCAATGACGGCGAATACCTCTTTGTCACACATGTATTGGCTCGCTTTCATATGCCGACGACCCAGCTCGAACGCGGCTGGATGAACACCAACGCCGTCAGTATTCTCTCTGCCGAAGGGCTGAATCGGGTGAATACCGTGCTGCTCGACGACGTCGATCGGGGAGCCGCAAATCCCTGGGGGATTACGTGTACGGAGGACGATCGGTTTCTTTGCGTGGCTCACTCAGGAACGCACGAGCTAAGCGTGATTGACCTACCCGCGCTGTTGGACAAATTGGCAAAACTCCCCCGCTATCGAACCACCGCTCGGTCCAGTGATAACGGTTATTCAGGTGGCGCGGCAACGGCCGCGGATGTACCGAACGACTTGAGTTTCCTGGCGGATGTGCGCCGCCGTATCGATCTGAAAGGCACCGGCCCGAGGGACATTGTCGCCGTTGGGGAGAAGATTTATGTTGCGAATTATTTCTCGGATGATCTGAGCATCGTCGATATTTCGAATATCGAGCGGCCCCGCGTGGAGCGAAAACCGCTCTCCGATTCTGAACCGACACTTTCTGTGACTCGTCGGGGCGAACAATTGTTTCACGATGCGGATATTTGTTTTCAGGGATGGCAGAGCTGTGCAAGCTGTCATCCGGACGGTCGTGTAGACGGGCTCAACTGGGACCTTTTGAATGACGGGTTGGGCAATCCCAAGAATACGAAAAGCCTTCTCTATTCACACGAAACCCCGCCCGCGATGAGTCTCGGGGTACGCGGGGATGCAAAGGCCGCCGTTCGAAGCGGTATTCGGCACATCCTTTTCCAAGTCCGTCCGGAAGAAGACGCCCATGCGATCGATCTATATTTACAGAACCTGAACGCTATCCCCAGTCCTCTTCTAAAGAAAAAGAAATTGGCTTCCTCTGTGAAACGGGGGGAAAAACTGTTCCATAGCACGAAAGTGGGATGTGCGGAGTGCCATTCAGGGGAGTATTACACGGACATGAAGACCTATGATGTTGGAACGAAAAGCAAACTTGACTGGAGTGGCGAATTCGATACTCCGACACTGATCGAAATCTGGCGTACGGCTCCCTATCTGCATGACGGACGAAGTACAACGCTCCGCGACGTGTTGACAATCCATAATCCGTCCGATAAGCACGGCGTCACCTCCCATCTAAGTGAAAAAGAAATCGCGGATTTGGAAGCGTTCCTTCTGTCTCTCTGAAAAGGAACCAAAAGGTTCGGGTTTATATCGCTTCGGCGGACTATTTCTTTAGAACGACCGGACGCAATTCGATATTTCCCTGAGTCGAGATTTCGAATTCCCCGTACCAGGTCAACTCCGGTCTGTCTTTGTCCTGCTTTACCCTGAATGGAAATCGAATATGCCGCTCCTTATCGAATTCGCCGATATTCAGGTGAAGACAGCGGAGTAACCAGACATCCGAATCGGCGTTTTCTTCACCACTGTTCTCACCGACTCCAAAATCTCCGATGTCGGTTGCCGCGTTGTTGTACGCGAAGCGGAGGAATCGCCATTGCGGTACGCTCTTGTCTGCGAATTCGGAATCGCTGCATGCCGGATACGCTTCAATTGTGTGATTGTACATCCGCTTGAGCGCGGGACAATACAGACTGTCTTCTTCGCAATATCCGTGTTTGACCAACAAGAGAGAAACACCGCTCCAATAGCCGTTCGCGGCGGGGCCACAGGCGAACACCGTCCGATCCGGGCGAGGTCTTGTATCCGCCACTCCGTCGGCGGGCGGATAGTGGTTGTAGTCTATTCGATACGAGTTGAGGGCTGTGAAAACAGTCCGGAGATTTTGTTGACACGCCGCAGCGGTCGCACGCACAATTCCCTCGCGGTAATTCGCAGTCATCACGGTCGCAAGGATACCAATAATGGCCACAACGATCAGCAATTCGATCAACGTAAAGCCCCGCCCGGCATTATGTGTTCTATTTTCCTGCAATTTCAATAACTCCCCCAATTTCTAACTTGTGTGAGTTGCTGCCTTCGATATTTGATTGACCATTCGTCGTCGAAAGATTTCTCCACCCAAGCAGTGTGAAGTCTGCCCGTACCGGAATCGACCGCAAGCGTCGGTGTTCGCGCGTCCACATCGGGAGCGGATAAAACCTGCCGCGAGAGGATCGCGTTATCTAGGAGGCTAACAACGGCGAGACCGATTTGATAGATACCACCGATATCTTCCTGGTAAATCACGTATGCATTGTTGTCCGTTCCAAAGACAACATCCGGTTGTGTTGCGTCCGTTTCGCCGCTGTCAATAAAGATCGGTTCGGTCCATCGACTCGTATAGGGACGATATTGAAATTGAATGCGCGATTGAAAATCGACGCGATTCATGTATGCAAGTCCCAGATTTCCGCTCCTATCGTATGTCAATCGTGGAGGATCGGTGGACGTGCCGCCTTCGGGTGAGATAATCTCGACATCCTCAAGAATTCGGTTCTCTGAAACGATTCCCCCTTGTATTTCAAATGCGCCTTGAAAACCGGCCAGGAATCCCCACAGCGCGTATAGGTCGCCATCAGGAAAGACCGCAATACTTGGTGTCCAGACGGAACTGAATGCATCGTCCAATGTCCACGGAGAGCCGGGTACGCTGCCCTCGGCAATTGAGGTGATTCGAAATTCCTCGATCCCCTTCTGTTGAGGGAAGAGACCGTCCTGAGTACTTGTTCGCAAATACACATCGGCATTGTTGCCGTTGGCGTTGAAATCATACCAGACAATATTGACTCGATCTTTCGGACCAATTTCCATTTTCGGAAGAAAACCGTTATCGCCGGTGTGATCGGCGGAGGTCTGCGTGATTCGAATATCGTTTGATAAAAACGATCCGCCTTTCGATTTTTTGTCATAGTAAATTTCAAGATTGTCCATCCAGCGTCCCGGCGGACTGGAATGGCGGAGATCGTGCCATACAACATGGACAGTGTCATTGTTATCGATGGCAAGAGAAGGATGCTTACCGCCTCCGATCTCTGCGTTATCGACACGGACAACCCGCGAGATCTCGTTTTCTCGAATTGTCTGATACCGAATCTCGGGCGATGGAGGATCCGAGGATGGTCCCGGTGCGAAATAGACAATATGTACCGCCCCGGAACTATCGATTGCCATAATGCTGTGCGTATTTAGCGCAAACTCGAGCCCTTCGTCAGTCTGACAAACGATCATCTCTTCCTCAAACTCCATGGCCTGAGCGCCTACAGAGACGGCGAACACCAAAAAACATGGGACGGAGGCAATGAGAATATGTTTCATAGCAACGATCTCTTATCGGTATGCTTCCCATAGCGGTACAGACGAGCGGAATCCGAAAATGTCGCTTTGACGGATCGGCGGTTGCGTAGCCCCCCAGACACTATAGTAATAACCGTGAATATCCCCGTCGCGAACGATGGTGTCCTTGGAACCCGCTGGTGCCATCTCCCACTGGTCCTCTTTGTTCAGGATGCTGTACGCCCAAAAACGACCGTCCGGATCACCGAAGCAATCATCGGCCGGTTGTCCCTCGCCGTCGATAGAGCAAATCGCAACGCCGAACGAACTTTCGCTTGTGACGAGAGAAAGCCCGCTGCGCTCGAGAAGCTGCAGACCTGTAATTGTCTCGCCCGGAAAAATGACCTTTCTCACAACTCTGCGGCCGTCGCTGTGGTCCACAACCAGGCCCGCAGCGCTCGTGATTTCGCAAATGTCTGAATACGTTGTGGCGGGAGGCTTTGTCTCGTCCCACGGTCCGAAAACAAATCCGAATATGTCTCCGTCGCCGGCCTCGGCGGACGAAATGCCAACATCCGCAATCGTCCAATTTGTTCCGTCATGTTGATAGAAATTCCAGAACCAGCCTTCCGGATGATCGGAGCAGTCTATTTGGCCGTCATTATGCAAGTAGCAAATCATCGCGCCGAATGAAAACTCTTTCGTAATGAGTTTAAATCCGGATTCTTTAAGAATTTCTTGTACGGTCAGTGTCTTTTCATCGAACTCGACACAGCGAGTGACAACTTCCCCCGTCGAGTTTTGGATCACAATACCCGCCTTATTGGCGGCCCACGCAGGCAACGTAACCAGTAGACCCAGTCCGAGAAGGACAATCCGCGATCGCTTCATCGTTCCATATCTCCTCTATGTTTGGATTGTGGGAAGCGGGCGTACGAACAGAAAAAGAGGAGAAACCCGGACAAAAACGCCCCGGTCACCTCACGGGCCGGGGCATCCGATACGTTCCTGTTTGGTCGGTTCGCCACGCTCTCAATCCCCGAAGAGGTGACAGTGTCTCCTACGGCAGGTTTCCTGGCTTCCGGGCTTTCGCTACGTCCTACTCCCTCGCCTTCTCATCCATTTGGGACAATGGCGGGTGAGGTTTCGTTCCCGGTTACAGTGGCGGGACCGCGCCGGACTCTCACCGGCTTCCCTCTTGGTTCACCCGAAGGTGAGCACCGTACGAGTCATGTCGCACGTATTCTAGGTGAAGAAAAACAGAAGTCAAGACTATTGACAAAATAACAGACTGTAGAGTGGGTTGGACTGTAGGATGGGTTAGCGGAGCCGATGAAATCCAAAAACCTCAGCAGCAAAACCTCCGCCGGCGAGGGGTAATTAACGAACACAGCGGATAAGTCAGATGGATCACGTCATCAATTTTTCCTCCAGTCGGGCCGGATTGGGACGTCCCGACAGACGTGCCTCCAATGTGCGGCCGAGAAATTGCTGGTCTCCGTCCGCCAACGGAGCCATACGATCGTGGATAATAATCTCTACCCGTGTCTGGCTCGTTCCCGCATTGCGCGCCATTTCTCGGGCGGCATGTTTCAAGTGACGCACAGCGAATTCTTGTGCAAGCTCAAAATCCGTAAATACAGGCGCGTCCACAACCCCGTACACGTTGAATCGGCCGTCCGGGTTGGGGGAGATTTTCACTTGTTTGTGAATAAGGACCGAACTGGAGATAGCGCCGATTGCATTTGCAACGTCCGCATCCGGCGGAATAATCGATCGGGTCTCGAGTAAAGCGGCGGCTTTCGGCAAGAAATGATGAATCGGCGCTCCGATTCCAACAATTGGATATTCTATTTTCACTCGTACCCGGAACCGTTCATTTCCGCCGTTTAACATATTTTCGAGCAGAGCCATGGCGGATTTTGACTGTTGAAGCTCGTCCGGATCGACATCGAATTCCGCTTGTTTCTTCAGAATCTCGACAGCCAGGTTTCGCGTGATTTCGCGTAGCACATATTCGCTGAATTGTTTGGAAGTAACTCCGGCTATTCTGCTTAGAATCTCACTGATCCGTCGCCCGTAGTCTGGATTCCATAAGTTCATTTCCCCTGTCACATGCAGTAAATCGGTCGGAGTTAAGGCCGCCCGCTGAATCTGGTGATCTTCCTCCAGCCGTTGTAACGGCAACTGTCTATATGGATTCCCACTAATATCGAATGCCAATTCATGAACGGTATAGGGCCTGTTTTTCAACAACTCCAGGATCCGTGTTTCCTCGCTGTCTCCATAGTCCCTCACATTGGAATTGTAAAGGAAAACAATGTCCATTCGATCCGTCGATGTTGTAAAATAGTCCATGTGCGCTTCAATCCAGTCGAACGTTTCCGCACAATTCTCCCGACCTTCAAGCGCGGAAACCGGATTAACGCGATGCGGACCGATCCGAATGTGCCGTTTCTCATAAAGGATGCGGCTATCTCCGCCGAGTCCCAAGGTCCGCATATCCAGTGCTTTTACATGGGTTTGCCAATCGCCGACCCGTGCTCCTTTTTCGCAAATCTGCACGACTCCATTTTCGATCATTGCGGTATCGGTTGTCGTTCCGCCCATATCGACCACCAGCGCATTGTTCAAATTCGACAGAAACCGTGCGCCGGCCACGCTTGCGGCCGGACCGGAGAGTAGCGTCTCGACCGGCCGATACCGCGCAGACTCAACGCTCATCAGCGAACCGTCGCTTTTTACGACCATGATCGGTGCATGAACGCCTTTGCGATCGAGGGCTTCCTGTGTTCTTTCCAGAAGGGCTTCGAGGGCCGGCACAATTCGGGCGTTAAACGCGGCGGTTTGTGCGCGGAATCGATAATCCAATAGGTCGGATACATCGTCACCACAGGTTACTGTCAGTCCAAATTCTTTCTGAACGATGTCCTTTACCTGCAGCTCATGCGCCGGATTCCGGTTGCTGGCGTATCCTGCAACTGCGATGGAACCGACCTCTTCATCTTCCACCATGTGACGTATTGCGTGACGAATCTGCCCCGGATCGATAGGAACGATTTCCGAACCGTCGAAATCGAGTTGCCCCTGAATGACCGCTATAGGACGGTGGTCGATCTCACTTCCTCCAAACCGGCCGTAAGGAGGCATGAGTAGCAGGCCGACTTTCTGCCCTCGGCCCTCGACGATGGCGTTTGTCGCAAGGGTCGTCGATACGGAGACAAGATCGACATTTTGCAGGTTATTCTCACTCAGACTGGAGATCGCCTTCTCGATTCCTATCGTAAAATCCCATTTTGTTGTCAGAGATTTTGCCTTTTCAAGAACGCGACTTTCGTGAAAATCATAGATAACTACATCTGTATACGTCCCGCCTGCATCGATGCCAAGGCCGAGCCGCACATCGGAAACATCTTCGTCGTTTTCAAGAGTCTCTTCGAAGACTAATTGACGGGACGTTGACGAATCATCCGGCGCCTTCTCCTTCTCGCGGATAGGAACCGCCTGAAGTCCCTTACCCAGCGAGTCATAGACAGTGACATGATGCGGCGGAACGACCAGGATCTCATCCGTTGTTTGATCGGTTGTCAATAGTCTGGAGAGAATTTCGCCCGTACCGGGAAGCTCTTCGTACCTCCAGCCGAACTCTTCGGCCATTGCTTTCGCTACGTCCGCATACCGTCTTCGATGTTCCTCAATACCTGTATCAATAAACGCCGCTCGCTGATAATTGCGCTGCCAGCTGTTAAAGAAATACTCAATCGCATCCGCATTCTCTTTACCGTATTTCTCGATCAACGCCTCACGGCGAAGATCTTCCGCGCCCCCCTGGAACTGTCCTTGTTTGTCCATCGAGTTCGGCAAAACCTTCTCCAGAACCCAACCTGCGGAGATGTAATACGTTCCCGGATATTTCGCAAATTGCTCCTTATACGCTGCGTCCGAGCCCAGGAATAACGCGATACAGTCATGAACCCGCGGCATAACCAGCGGGATATCCTTGGAAGTCAACCCAACCGTACCTAACCCACATACACCGTATCCAATCGCGATCCGATCCGTACCGCCGGACGCCGACACGCGATTGACGGCATCCTGGAGTCGTGCCAAGAGCTCCTTCGGTCGCTCATGGAGACCGCCTGGAAGGAAATGCGTGGTAATATTCAGTCCCGCCTTCCGCGACACATTTCGGATGTCGGGTGCCAACACTCCGCACGCGATCACATGGATATTCTCTTTTTTCATTATTCTTTCGTGCTTTCGTGTCTCCTTGGTGTCTTCTTGTTTCAATCATTCCTTTCCGGCATTTTACTATCTCAGCCCACAGATACCCAACGTGCGTACCTCTGAGGAGCGTAACCCACGAAACTCACTCACTCTTCAATCCCTTTTCTCGCCCCGACGCCTTTATGGAAATAATGCTTCACTTCCCGCATTTCCGTAACAAGGTCCGCTGCGTCGATAATTGCGGGATGTGCATTTCGTCCAGTTAGAACCAGTTCCACGTGCGGAGGCCGCAGGGAAAGCAGTTGCAGAAGGTCTTCCGCCGGCACCAGCCCAAGATCGACAGCGACCAGCAGCTCGTCGAGAATCACAATTCGGTACTCGCCGGAAGAAATAACCTGCCCGATTTCCTCGAAACCATGTTGAGCGGTACGGATGTCTTCTTCCGATGGGGCTGAAATGAATCCCTTTCTGCCGTACTGCGTTACAGTCACATGCGGTGAGAGACGCTCCAACGCTTTTATCTCGGAGTATTCCCCCTTTTTCATAAATTGGCCGATAAACACGCGATATTCTGCCCCTGCCGCTCGAAGAGCCAGCCCCAGCGCGGCTGTTGTCTTTCCCTTACCGTCGCCTGTATAGACCTGAACATATCCTTTGTCAGTCATGGTAACGTGGCCATCCATTGCCCGACCGGCGGCCCCTAATATCTAGCTCAAATGCCATTCGAGACGCTCGCGAACAGCCTGCTCGCCTAGATCGAACAACTCCGCAATCGCGGTTGAGCGCAGCACTGCTGTCGGACGATCAATTGTAAATACTTTTCCGTGTTTCATAGCGATGACCCGATCTGCAATTCTTTGAACGGTCTGTAGATCGTGTGTCACAAGGAGAACGATATGATTCTCGTCCCGAATTCGTGCCAGTATATCTTCAATCAATACGATATTCTTGAGGTCGAGAAATGAACTCGGTTCATCAAGTAGAATAACCGGCGTATTTTGGTAAATTACTTGAGACAAGTATACCCGTTGCCGTTCGCCTCCGCTCAGGGTAGCGACATCGCGATCCCTGAATTCATACACGTTGCATAATTCCAGACACCGCTGCAAATGCTCGGCCCGCCATTTAGGGTCCCATCGTCCATGCCACGGATGATCGGCGAGCTGTACCAGCAATGAAACCGAATAATTCGGCGTATATTGCATGGATTGCGGTAGGTAGGAGATTCTCCGGGCTCTCTGTTGAGGAGTCAGAGTGGATAGGTCGGCTCCGTTATACACGGTTTTTCCGGCATCAATCCCCGAAACGCCCGCCACGGCCCGCAGAAGAGTACTTTTTCCGGCGCCGTTCGGGCCGATAATACACGATATCGTGCCTGCCTCGAATTGCGCCGAAAAATCGTCAACGATGGTTTTCCCGTCGGCCTTAATGGTCACATTTTCCAAGTCCAGCATAGCGTATCCCCAGCTACACACGTTTACGAGACGCAAAAATCCAAAGAAAAACAAAACTTCCGACAAATCCGGTTATTACACCGAGCGGTAATTCTATCGGACTGATAAGGGACCGCGCGAGCACATCGCAGGCCAGAACAAAGGACGCCCCGAGCAGCGCAGAGAGTGGAAACAAAATCCGATGATCTCCACCGAAACAACGCCGGACCGCGTTCGGAATAATCAATCCGACAAAGCCAACAATGCCCACCGCGGCCACGCATGATCCGGCGACAAGGCTGGACCAGACAAACACATTGCCACGGAGACGAGCAACGTTCAAACCGAGTGACGAGGCTTTTTCCTCTCCCATGGAGAGCAGATTTAAGCCGCGCGCCTTGCCCGCCAGCAGAAAAATTCCGATCCCGGACAACAGGAACGTCGGCAGCAGGAGCTCGCGCGATGCCGAACCGAGGTCGCCCATCAACCACATCATTGCACCGTGTGTCCGGTGGCTGGGGGCGAGCGAAAAAGCCAGAAGCACACCCGACTGCGCGAAATAACCGAGAATGACACCGCCCAAAATCAACGCTGTCGGAGAGAAAAGGGTCCGTTTCGCCAATAGATAGACAACAAGACAAACCAAAAGAGCACCGACAAATGATGCCAGGCTGATCGCTACCGATCCGAATTGAATCCCGAACGTGATCACAAGAACCGCACCGAGTGCCGCACCGCCCGATATCCCCAATGTAAACGGTTCCGCAAGCGGGTTGCGGAAAAGGCCTTGCAAAGCAAGTCCGGAGACCGCAAGCCCCGTGCCGACCAAAATACCATACAGCATTCTGGGTATGCGCAGGCTCCATAGGATCGCGGCATTGGGCGTGTCCGGCTCCACCAGGGCATCCAAAATTTCTTTGAAAGAAAGACCGGCAGGCCCCGTTGCTATCTCGGCTACTGCCAAAAAAAGCAACACTACAAGAAATAATGGAACGGTGTACCAGAGGACTTTCATTGCCCGCCTTCTTTATTCTTCATTTCCGGATGTAGAACCTCGGCGACAATCTCAACCGAATGCAGGAAGGAAGACAAACAAGGAGTTGTCAGGTCCGGGTCATCGATCTGCGCAACCTTGCAGGATCGAAGCGGCGCAAACTCCCTATACGCGTTTGTTCGAGCGGCTTCCGAGTCCATGTTCGTTAGGACTAAAATAACCTCCGGCCTTCTTGCAATCACGGATTCCATAGAAATCTTCGAATACGCTATTGGACTGTCTGCGAAAACGTTCTTTCCGCCGGCGGTTTCTACGATATTGTGGATAAAACTGTCCCCCGACGCCGTAATCAGGGGTTTACTCCAAATCTCGATAAAAACGCGTTTTCTTTCTTGCCCTTTTATCCGATTGGTAATCTTTTTCAGATCCTTCTGGAATTTCTGCAAAAAGTTCTCGGCATCCCTTTCCGCCCCGATCTTTTCCGCCACCCGCTTAAACGCGACCATAAGATCTCCCACGGTTCTGGAATTATCGAGAACGAGGACCGGAATATTCACGGCACGAAGCTTGTCGACAGTTGCAGGCCGGTTGGATTCGATATCGGCGATGACCAAGGTCGGTCGAAGGGATACGATCAATTCCAGATTCGGAGTCTGAAGCGATCCGACAATCTGTGCGCGTGTAGCGTTTTCGGGCCGTTCGCAGTACTTCGTTATGCCTACAAGCGAAGCGGCGCGCCCCAGATCCGCGACCATTTTCGTCGCGGAAGGTACCAGGGTAACGATGCGGTGTTCTTCAGCGGCATACGAATAACCGAATACTCCTGAGAGGATAACACATACCGGAAAAATGCGCACGAAAAATATTCTAGATATACCGTTTTTGAATTCCATGTTATCGCCCAAAAGAAATCGGCTGTCGGTCACAATACGTAGTCAAACGCATCGACGGCGATTCGTCCGAATCGGTAAACCGTTTAGTACGAATCGGAATGGGCTATGGAAGAAGGGGGAATGATGGATCGTAGCTTCATTATCGTCTGCCTCCTCCTCGGTCGGCCCATTGATATCAACGATTTCGACGGGAGGGAGGTCTCCTGGCTTCCGGGCGACTGTCTCTCGCCTACTTCCTCGCCTTCTCATCTCTTCTCGAAAGAGACAATGGCAGATGAGGTTTCGTTCCCGGTTACAGTGGCGGGACCGCGTCGGATTTTCACCGAACTTCCCTGTCGTACACTGCCTCGCAAAAACAATGTCGACATACCTTCCGTCTCAAGCAGTATCCGGCTAGTCCGAAGTGTTGTCAAGGAAATCCTTGCCATGGGGTGACTTGTTTAATTTGCAGAGGACAAATCGCCGATGGGGAGTCGCTGGAACCGATTCTGTGTCACGCAAAAGACTCCAGCTCTTTGTCGATAATTCGTTCGTGATCTTCTTTCAGAAAATCTTCTATCTCGGAGGGAGATATCGGAGTCGTCCCACCGGACTGTGCGGCCACCATTGCCCCGAGTGCGTTCCCCAGTTGACAACACTCTCGTAGAGGCGCTCCTCGAAGAAGTCGATAGGTGAACGCCGCCGTAAACGCGTCTCCGGAACCGCAGGTGTCGATAACGTCGGTTTTGTATCCCGGCACATAGGCTTTCTCACTGGACGCGGATGCCGCGAACGCGCCGTGAGCGCCAAGCGTAACCAGGCAATGATTCAAAGAAAACTTCGCGATCAATTCATCGGCTATTGAGTGCAGCGAACCTGTCGCCGAGAACTGAAACAGGTCCGCCAAATATCGCGCTTCACTTTCATTCAGTTTCAAAATGTCGGCTTTCTGGAGAGACTCGGTGATTGTCTCCTTTGTGTAGCAGTCTTTTCGAAGGTTAATGTCCAATTGTTTCACCGCCTCCCCTGAGGCCTCGAGAAGGGTCTGTACGGTTTTATGCCCTGTCGGTGTCCGTTGGATCAGAGTACCGAAACAGACGCAATCGGCTTCGTAAACCAGTTTCAGCAACGCATCATTCACTTCCAAATTGTCGTACGCGACTCCGGGAACAATAAAAAAATCCGGATTCCCCGCATCATCGACCTCGACCTTGACAGTGCCCGTAGGAGTTTGTTCATCCCATTGCAGATACTCTGCATCCATCCCAAGCGAAACAGCCCTATCCCACGCTTTGTGTCCCAGCTCATCACGACCGAGCCGGCTGACAATAAAGCCTCGATCCCCTAATGTCTTGACACGATAAGCGAAGTTGAACGGAGCGCCACCTAACTGCGGACCGTCGGGAAGAAGATCCCAAAGAATTTCTCCGATGGATACGACTGTTTTTGTCATTGGATTACCTCATTTCTTCACTCTCTGCCAATCGCTCGCAAATTGCTCCAAGCCGAGATCCGTGAGAGGATGATCGAAGGCTTGGAAGAAAAGCGTTTCCGGAATCGTCGCGATATCGATACCGGCTCGGAGGCACGCCAGCAGATGGTTTTGTGTTTTTACGCTTCCCGCGATAATCTCGGAGGGGAATCCGTAAGTATCGCGAATCGCCGCAGCGTCCTCGACGAGGATATCGCTTTCATTAGCGTACGCATCCAAACGGCTGAGCACAATACTCACGTAACTCGCACCCGCCTTCATCGCCAACCAGGCCTGCGTCGATGAAAACACCATCGTCACATTGACCGGAATACTCTTCTCATTTTCCAGAACCGGCACCGCCGTGAGCCCTTCGACGGTCATCGGGATTTTCACAACAACATTGGGCGCGATCTGCGAGATTTCAACGGCCATCCCCACCAGCTCGTCCGCCGTCTCCCCGACCGCTTCGGCGCTCACCGGGCCGGGCGTGATCGAACAGATTTCCTTGACGACTTCCGTGAACGGTCTACCGCTCTCCGCGATCTTCGACGGGTTGGTTGTAACGCCGTCCAGAAGGCCGGTTTCATGCGCCTCACGAATCGCTTCACAATTTGCAGAATCCAAAAAGATCTTCATAACCCGACTCCCTTGCTCGTAGCTTCTATGTTCTTATCGCTTCAATTTCCTTGATCGGTCCACCCTCCGCAAGATTGGGCAGGAAAGGGTGGGGTTGATCACTCCTGTCAGACTCCAGCGATTTGCTTCAACTCATCCAGCGTCACGCGGACATTGGGCGGATCGCCCAATTCGGGATGAACGGCATCTGCCTCGCTGAAATCTTCATCGGCGGTATATCCGCTTGTCGTTACTACACAATACATCCCCGCCGCTTTCGCCGAGAGCAGACCGTTCCGACTGTCCTCAATCACCACGCACTGCGTTCCATCCAGCCCGAGGCGTTCTTTGGCCAGATTGTAAATCTCCGGATCGGGTTTTTTCTTCGAGACCACGTCGCCGGCGAGAATCGCGTTGAATTTTGCTTTACGCTCGGGTCCCAAAAGTGTTTCGACAATAAGGTTTACCGAACGCTCATTGGACGTCGAGCATACCGCCAGGGCAATTCCATCCGCTATCGCCTCATCGACAAGCCGTGTTACGCCGGGTCGCAGCGGAAGCTGCCCCTCCTGGATGATTTGCATAAAGAGATCGGTCTTTAGAAGGTGCATCTCTTTGATGAATTCGTCCTTATCGACGGCCTCGGAAGGCCAACCATTTTGGTTGAAATAATGCCGCATTCGTTCTTTCCCACCGGAGATTTTGAGCAGCTCGCCGTAGAGCTCAACGTCCCATCGAAAATCATAACCCTTCTTCTCAAAGGCTCGATTGAACGCAACGCGGTGACCGTCCCGCTCCGTGTCCACCAAAACACCGTCACAATCAAAAATTAATGCTTTCATCATTCTATCTCGCATCATTTGATCTCGCTTGTTCTTAGTTTCCGTTTTTCTACACCTTGACATTATCTACGTTTTCTACACCCTAACATTGTCTACGTTTTCTGCACACTACCGTTGTTTATGTTTTCTGCACACTACCGTTGTTTACGTTTTCTATCCCCTACCGTTGTCTATGTTTTCTGCACACTACCGTTGTCTATGTTTTCTGCACACTACCGTTGTTTATGTTTTCTGCACACTACCGTTGTTTATGTTTTCTGCACACTACCGTTGTTTAT
>CAZTDD010000011.1:0-17920 GCA_964612675.1 uncultured bacterium | reverse complement strand
GTTTTCTGCACCCTACCGTTGTTTATGTTTTCTGCACCCTACCGTTGTTTACGTTTTCTGCACACTACCGTTGTTTACGTTTTCTATCCCCTACCGTTGCAAAACTGACTCCTCCTACCGGCATTCCCAAATCCCTCCCCCCGTTCACGGGGGGAGTCGGAGGGGGGCACCCGGATCGCACTGCCGGTGCGTTTCTCACTGAAGTTGAACGAAATCCGTTTCAAGGTACTGCCGAAACCGATTTAGAAACTCCGCTGCATAAACGCCGTCAACCGCACGATGATCGCAGGCCAGTGTAACGCTCATCATATCCCGAATACCGATAGCACCGTCAACCGGCACAACGCGTTTCTCCACCGCTCCTACGGCGAGGATCGCGCATTCAGGCGGATTGATCACCGGTACAAACCGCTGGATTGAGTACATCCCCAGGGATGTAATCGTGAACGTGGCGGCAGGTTCGGTATTGAGAAATCCTTTCCGCGCAGATGCCGTCTTTTCTTTCGATACTTCGGAGAGTTCCCTTAGACTTCTTGTATCTGCATGTTCTATCACCGGTACGACCAAACCATCCTCTACAGCCGTGGCAAGGCCGATGTGAATATCGTTTTTCAGAATAATTCTGTCTTTTTCCACATGAGAATTCAATACGGGAAATTCTCTAAGTCCTAATGCACACGCTTTCACAATCAGGTCTGTGATTGATACTTTTGACGTTTCTTCCGTATTAATACGATTGCGCCACCCCAGCGTGTCCGTCATATCGATATCGATCATCAGATGAAAATGGGGAATTGTATTTGAACTTAGGGCGAGACGTTCCGCGATACGCTGCCTCATCCGGCTGAACGGAACAACGGTGCCTTTTTCCGCTCTCTCCTTTTTTGCGATCTGTTCTCCACTCACGCGAGGGGAGGGAACGGAAGTCAGAACGTCACGTTGAATTATACGGCCCTGCGGTCCGGAGCCGACTACCCCGGTGAGATCGACACCATGTTCTCTGGCGGTTCGGCGGGCGGAGGGCGACGCGAATCGCCGGTCAAGGCCGGTTTCTCCCGCTGTCATTTTCGGCGTCTCTTCCGAAGTCGGTCGAGTTATACTCTCTTCTCTTGATGCAGGATCGGTTTCTTTAGCCTCAGCTGTCTCGAATGACTCGCCGGGCTCGCCGATGTACGCGACAGGACTGAAAACATCGACTTCCTCGCCTTCTTGGTGAAGAATTTTGAGAAGTATCCCGGCATTTTCAGCTTCCACCTCGAATGCTGCTTTATCGGATTCGACAACAAGAAGAATCTCACCCTTCTCGACGGGTTCGTTCTCCTGTTTTTTCCATTCTACGATAATGGCTGAAGGAATATCCTGGCCCACCTGGGGCATGATGACAGTTTCCATGGAGCCGGCCCCTTACGTTACACGACCTACACTGCCGAAGAGTTTCATATTCTCCCCCATCTCAGTCTTCATTCGTTCAAACTGAGCAGCGAGAACCTTGAGAGGATCGTACTTCTTGTTCTCCACGTGGTAATCGACAAACCCATCAATAAAGGCATATTTCAATTGTGTCGAAATGTTCACCTTTGCACAGCCAAGAGAAATACATCTCTTAAATACCTGCTCCGATAAACCGGTACCTCCGTGAAGGGCAATTGGAACACCCGTCCGCTTGGAAATCTCTTCGAGACGGTCGAAGGCGATTTTGGGTTCGCCTTTGTAAACACCGTGTGCTGTGCCGATGGCTGGAGCAAATACGGCTAAATCCAGCTGTCTGCAAAACTCAACCGCCTTTTCCGGGTCGGCAAGATGTGCATCCTCATCGGCCACGCATTTGTCGTCTTCCACACCGCCGATTTCCCCGAGTTCCGCTTCCACATCGACGCCCGCCGCTCCGGCCATTTTCATTACACGCTTGCTCAACTCGAGATTCTCTTCGTACGGTTTCGAAGATGCGTCGATCATGACCGACGTCCACCCGGCATCAATACACTTTTCGATTACGTCGATGTCTTTGCAGTGATCGAGATGCAGCGCCACGGGAACAGGCGAATCCCCCGCGATCTCTCTTGCCCAATTCACCATCGTGGAATATCCCCAAAAAACGACGGTTTTGACGGAGATTTGTATGATCACGGGCGAGCGAAGTTCCTCCGCCGCACGGACGACTGCGAGAAATGAATTATAGTCTACGATGTTGAATGCACCGACCGCATAAGATTCCTCTTTTGCCGTACGGAGCATTTCCTTGATGCCGACGAGTCCCATTGCCGTTTTACCCTTTCGCGTATGTCGCTCGTTTGACGGCTTGAATAATATCTTCCTCCTGCGGAATGCAGGCTTTTTCCAATTCGAGGTTAAAGGGAATCGGGGTATTCTTCCCTGCGACAATTTCAATCGGGGCATCCAGATAATCGAACGCCTCTTCCTGAATGATCGATGCAATATCCGAGGCCACACCGCCCCGGCGAACCGCTTCCTGCACGATGACGACGTGTTCCGTTTTTCTTACGGAATCCAGAATCAGCTTTCTATCCAACGGAACAAGCGTTCGAGGATCGACAATTTCCACGTCGATGCCTTCCTGGGCGAGAGTCTCCGCCGCCGCCAGCGAGCGTGGAATCATATTCGACCAGGCGATCAGAGTGACATCGGTACCCTCCCGTTTGATCTCCCCTTGGCCGAGCGGAATCAGATATTCCTCCTCGCGGACCTCTCCCTTTGTCATATACAGCTGTTTATGTTCTATAAAAATGACCGGATCGTTATCGCGAATCGCACTCTTCATAAGACCCTTCGCGTCGGAAGCCGTGGATGGAACGACCAGTTTCAAACCCGGAATGTGATAATACAGCGCTTCGAGACTCTGCGAATGCTGTGCCGCGAGACCGTTTCCCACACCTCCCTGCGTGCGGACAACCAACGGTACCTGGCCGGTGCCACCGGTCATGAATTTATACTTCGCGGCTTGGTTAATGATTTGGTCCATCGCCAGGACGGAAAAATCGACAAAAAGAATCTCGACAACCGGCCTCATTCCCGTAATCGCCGCCCCCACCCCAGCGCCGGTAAAACTTGCCTCCGCGATTGGTGTATCGATAACTCGTTTCGGACCGAATTCGTCCAGCAGGCCGACCGTGACTTTGTATGAACCGCCGCGCTCCGCGATTCCTTCACCCATAATGAATACAGTCGGATCCCGCTGCATTTCCTCACGCAAAGCCTCGTTGAGCGCTTCACGATACATCA
Source organism: uncultured bacterium (assembly GCA_964612675.1). Lineage (GTDB taxonomy): Bacteria > Hinthialibacterota > Hinthialibacteria > Hinthialibacterales > JAKPRU01 > CAZTDD01. The sequence goes on along the minus strand of CAZTDD010000011.1, from coordinate 14,680 downwards.
GCGTTCGAACCGCGTTTTCGGTTGCAACGGTTGCCATCACAAACACTCCACCGTTTCTAGAAATTCATCAACCGACGGATCGGGACAATTCTTCGCGTATTCAATCGATTCCTCCATTTTCCGTTCAATGGACGTTTCGATCTCGTTCATCTTCTGCTCGCTAACGTCTCCCATCTCCATCAGATATCTACGCCCGATAGCGATCGGATCTTTCGACATATAGTGATCCAACAATTCCTTTGGCATATACTTCCCGGGATCGTTGACGTGGTGCCCTCCGTGGCGGTAGGTTTTCGCCTCGATCAAAACAGGCCCCTTTCCGTTTTTACAAAGATCGACCGCTTTCTGGGTTCGTTCATAAACCGCCAACACATCGTTCCCGTCCACCGATGAACTGTCGACACCGTACCCTTCTCCTCGTTTGTACAAATCGGGGCTGCGGCTGGATTGCTCGACGGGAGTGGAAACAGCGTAATGATTGTTTTCGAGTACAAAGATCAGCGGAAAATTCCAGATGGCGGCCAGATTCAACGATTCCGTAAAAACTCCGTTGTTCGCCGCCCCGTCCGAAAAGAAGACGGCTGTAATGCGATCTTCACCTCGTATGGAAGCTCCCAGAGCCGCACCCACTCCTAGCGGAATTCCCGCTCCGACAACACCGTTCGCTCCCATGTTTCCTGTCGTAACATCCGCAATATGCATCGAGCCTCCACGCCCCGCACAATAACCGGTCTCTTTTCCGAATAGTTCGGCAAGCATCCTGTCGATTTCTCCCCCATGGGCGATACAGTGGCCGTGTCCACGGTGCGTGCTGAAAATATAGTCGTTTTTGCGTAATGCCGCACACACGCCGACGGCTACTGCTTCTTCACCCAGATAAGGATGAAAATAGCCGCGAATCAAACCCTGCCGGTATAATTGGATACAGCGGGTTTCGAAAATACGTATGGTGTAAAGGGTTTTGTATAAGTCGGAGAGAAACTGCTTTGAGTACTCAGAATTCATGGTATTTCCGTACCTGATGAAATCTACGGCGTTGCCCTGACCTGGAAATAGTACATATCCCCTCTATACAGAGAGTTCTCCATCTCCAGAATCAGTTCCTTGCCACAGAACGTCACCCCTTCTACACGATAGGCGGGGATTGATGACGCCAGTTCAAATAACTCCAGCTCTTTGCCGTCCAACACAACCGCACTCAGCTTCTGGTGGATCTCGAGAAGTTGAACGCCGTACTCATCCTTATAGATGTCGTACAACGAACCCTCCAGATTCTTCTCTTGGATCTGCGGACAGAATTGTTGCGATATGCAGCGAATCTCCTTCATCATCGGAACGCCATCCGCATATCGAATCCGATGGATCTCACAATATGGACCGTGAAGGGTGTATTTCCGCCGATTGATCGTCAACGACCGATCGGAATTGACGAGACGAATATCGATCAGGCGAGTGGACGGATTCCTGCCGGCCTCAAGCATATTTCTTGTGAAGCCTAGGATTCGGTTTGCCGAACGATGGATTCGGTTTTCCTGGACATAGGTCCCTTTGCCTTTGACACGACTTGCCCATCCGAGCCGCTCTATCTCTTGAAGCGCTTTCCGGGCAGTTGTGTTGCTGACCTCATATTGATCGATGATCTCGTTCTCCGACGGGACCTGTTCTCCCGGCCCTAGATCCCCACTCTGGATCTGAGCGATGATATCTCTGCTGATGCGAAAGTACTTCGGGATACTGCGTTTTGCTGGCATAGTAGAATTATCCGATCTAGCGGAGACGATCTTAACGCACTAAGAGAAGATACCCCCCCTACGTTTTTTGTCAAGAGAATCTCCCTGTTTTTCCTTATTTCGATTGTACAGAATGAGTCACCTTCGTACTAGGAGTATGCATAAGTATAACGTTCGCAAGGCAATATGTATTTGATTGGTTCAGCATTTAATTATAACCACTTTCTAACAATATCCTAACATATCCTAACATTAGGGGTTGACAAACTTATTGATGTGTGAAATCCTCCTGACGCACTAAGTGGCGCGCTAAATCCTTTTGTGTGGAGGTTCGGTTTCATGAAAGAAACCGCATTTTGGTCAGGTATGGTACTCACTCTTTGTTTGATTTGTGTTGGCCCTGTATTTGCTCAATTCTGAGTTTTTGAGAAGACTGTCGATTGGCCGCAAATCGGCGACTTCAAACTGGAGGGTGAAGTCTCCGTGTCCGGGGACGAATACACCGTGAAGGGTAACGGCAACAATATCGGCTCCAACACGGATTCTTTGGAAGAAGGCGGCGATGAAGGGTTCTTTGTCTACAAAGAGCTCGAAGGGAGTCACTCTCTGCAAGCGAGGATCGCCTGGATTGATGCGTGGGACACCAGCGAAGTCGGAGTCATGATTCGGCAGTTTCCCGAACAGCCCGGATCGAATTACTTCCAAATCGAAACGAACCAATGGGGTGCGCAGACTCATGCGAATTTTAGGAACCGTCTTGGCGTTGGTGGGACAAGCGGCGAACAGCTGTTCACGCCGGACGGCGCTCCTGTGGAAGATCCGGGAGACGGTCTCTGGATTCGCGCAACCCGTATCGAACCGATCGACTTTTTTTACTGCGAGTATTCTCTCGATGGGACCGAGTGGGTTTTCGGGTACAGCATGACCCAGGCCTGGGATTCGGAGACCGCCGCGTTTGGTTTGGCGATCGCCGGAGGGCAGGACGACGATTGGCTTGTGGAAGCAAAGGCCACCGATGTTGCGTTTTCGACACCACCGCCGATCACGGTCCGTTCGCTGTCACAGGCGGCGTTCTCTGCGGGCGACACCGTCGAGGTCACGATCGACGTGATCAACCCAGGGGATTCATCGCGAGACATTACAATCGAAGAGACTGTCCCACTGGCGTGGAGTGTCAGTGACATCAGTGACGGCGGTTCGGAATCGGGCGGAACCATCACCTGGAACCTCACCGCGGTTCCTGCCGGAACAACGCAGATAACCTACAACGTCACCGCCCCGGGCTCACCGGATGACGAAGCCTTCTGGTCGGGCGGTGTTGAAGGAAGCAATGTCAAAACCTTGGGGAAAGCCGGCCTGTTATTCAGTGAAGGCGGCGGTGAGCGGGTCTCGGACGGTATTCTGGTCCTCTACACCTTCGACGCGGGGCAGGGCGATACAGTTTACGACGTTTCCGGGGTCGGAGAACCGTTGAATCTCAAGATGAGAGATCCGGATAGAGTCGTGTGGGAAGATGGATTCATCCGAGTAACCGCCCCGACAATTATTGATGCCGTCGCAAAAAGTCGGGGATACGGATTTCAACCCTCCTACACCTCCCCCGGTCTCGGGGGAGGAAAAAGAAACGAGCGTGTCTGCAGCGGTTTCTCCCCCAAAGATTGGGGGAGATTCAGAGGGGGTTGACACCTCACTTCCCGCATCCCGACGACTTTTTGCAACAGCGTCAAGATTGGGGAGGGTTCGGGAGGGGTTGATAAGTTTAGTTTTTTCAATCGCCTATGTATCCCTCTCCATCTTGGGGATGAAGCGCTTTTTCGTACACTTTGCCACATCCTAATCCCGCCCAAGCCAGACCGCCATCTCTCCGGCCCCACGATGCGACCACGCATAGTACGGAATCGCAACAAACCCCTGTCGTTTCTGCTCGACTTCTTCATCGCCCTTCGTATACACTGCCACAGCTTCTCCCTCGATCGTCGAAAGGCCGCCAAGAACATTTGGCCGGCGGTTCACCTCGAGACGAGCATCGTCCGGCAGGACAAGATTCAACGCGTGACCGTGATTGTCGCGCCATTCCGCACAGTAAACGATCGGCCCGCGCTCCAGCGCAACCTTGCCTCTGTTCTCCTCAACCTTCTCATGCGACACCACACGGCGAATCGGCATCGGTAATTCAACTTCGATCCGGTCTCCCTCTTTCCACGTTCGCCGAATCCGCGCAAAACCGTCCGCCATATTCAACGGTGTCTGGACCCCATTAACAGTCATACTGATTTCCTGGTTTTTTGAGTCAAGATAATGGTACAAGTCGCTGGGTACCGGTTCATTTCGAGCCCAACCCGGAATGCGAATATGCATCGTAAATTCCGTCGATGTCTCGGGATTCACCGTTATATTTAGGTTTCCATCCCATGGATAATCCGTCTGTTGAACAAGCGTCACAGGAATCCCTTCCATGTTGACAGAAGCCTGACTTGTGACGAACAGGTTCACATACAAGTCGTCCCTGTTTTGCGCGTACACATACCCTGCGATTGATGGAACAAAGCGAACCACATTTGTCGGACAGCACGCACAGTCAAACCAAGGCTTTCGAGTCAATGCCCCCTGATTAAACTTGTAAATCCCGTCCGATTCGAGCGGATTTGGATAGAAAAACTCATAGCCGTTCAATGAAACACCGGAGAGAAAACCATTGTAGAGTGTTCTTTCTAATACATCGATATACTTCGCATCTCCGTGCAGCAGGAATAATCGATGGTTCCACATAATATTCGCAATCGCTGCACAAGTTTCGTTATACGCCTCCTTGTTCGGTAGAACATACGGATCACCGAACGCTTCTCCTTGTCTGCGCGCCCCTACGCCGCCCGTGATATATAGTTTCTTTGAAACGACGTTCTCCCAAATCCGATCAATGGCCTGGATATATGCGGCATCGTTCGAAAGCGCGGCGATATCGGCCATTCCCGAGTACATGTAACAGGCCCGAACCGCATGCCCAACGGCCTCCTCCTGTTCCGTCACCGGCTTGTGATCCTGACAATACTCTCCATAAATCTCGCGGTGATCCGAACGTCCTCGCTGATCCAAAAAGAATTTCGCAAGGTCCAGATATTTCTTGTCTCCGGTGACACGGTACAGTTTTGCGAGACCGATTTCGATTTCCTGGTGTCCGGGCACGTCATGCAACCCGTCGGGACCGAAAACCTCGTCGATCAAATCCGCATTCTTCAGTGCGATGTCCAGGAAGTTCCGCTTACCGGTAGCCAGGTAGTGCGCTACGGCGGCCTCATACATATGCCCAACGTTGTACAACTCGTGGCTGCTTCTCAAGAAGGACCATCTTTCTTTTCCAGCGCCGTTCACGGGGTTGTCCGGACTGATGGTCCGCGTCGTATAGATGTACCCGTCCTCTTCTTGTGCCGCCGCGATCCACGCGATGACACCGTCAAGATACCTATCCAGTTCGGGATCGTCTTGCAGATTCAACGAGTAAGCGGCCCCTTCCATTACTTTAAACACATCCGAGTCATTGAAACGAATCCCTTCGAATTCGCCGTCGAGAATCCCCGCCGCTTTCGCGAAATTCGATATCCGGCCCGTCTCTTCGCATTTCTTGAAATCATAGGGAATCGTGACATCTCGATTCGTTTCCATTCGCGGCAGCCAAAAACCGTCTTCGAACTGGACTTTTGTAAACGGCACCGGCTTGACCGGATAGTCGCCTTTCATAGTCGCTCCTTGCGTTGTCGCGGCGAACATCATGATCGTCCACCACGCTGCGATGTTCTTCCGATTCCACATGATTCTCTCCTCAGAATGTCCGTTTCTCTGACTTCTCCGAAAGGATACCAGCCCGTAGTGAATTCGTCGATTCAGGCGGATCGGCGAGAAAAATCGTTCAATCAATCCCATCCTCTCGTCACCCCAAGCACCTACCTACAAATGACCGGTTCGAATGATATAGGCTTACTGAATCTTACAACGAATGAGGTATACCATGATTGTTGACCGCTTGCAGAATTGGGATGGCTATCCGCTTGGAGAGGTGTGGCAGCAAGCGATGGAGTTTCTGCTTTCTCTGGAGCCGGATGCGGAGGAGAAAGAGTATCCGCTGGATGGGGAACGGGTTTTTGCCAGGATTATGAGTTATCCGACAATTCCCGCCGATTCCGCACGGTTCGAGGCGCATCGCAAATATGCCGACATCCAAACCGTCCTCTCCGGCGAGGAACTCCTCGAATGGTCGCCCATATCAGGCTTGGAGATCACGAGCCCTTACGATCCCTCAAAAGACGTTGAGTTTTACAGCCGTCTCCAGCCCGGCCCGACCCGGGTAAAACTCAGTCCCGGCTTCTTTGCGCTTCTCTTTCCGCAAGATGCGCACGCCCCGCAGCTCCAATGCGGAAAAGAAGCGGTGATAGCAAAAAAGGTCGTTATCAAGATCGACACCGATCTACTGCGAATCTGAGTCGCGCATTCGATCGCTATATGCTATCGTATCGCGCAAAAGACACCGCACCGCCAAGGGGTGGAACTCGTGATACTCGTCATCCTGCTTCTCCTCAGCATTCTGTTCATTATTCTATCGACCACGAGATGGAACCTGCATCCGTTTCTCGCTTTGTTATTTGCAGGGATCGGATTTGGCCTTCTATCGCGTATGCCCCCCGTGGATGTTGTTCTTGCGATCAATGAAGGCTTTGGTCAGACTATAGGCCATATCGGAATTGTCATTATTGCCGGGACGATTATCGGGACATTTCTCGAACGTTCCGGCGGCGCATTCTCCATGGCCGAACGGATACTGAAATGGATCGGCCAGCGACAGGTTCCCACGGCGATGGCGTGCACCGGCTGGATTGTCTCCATCCCTGTGTTTGCCGACTCCGGTTTTGTCATTCTCTCGCCGCTCAACGGGGCCGTCTCCAAACGGGCCAAGATATCGCTGGCCGGTTCAGCCATTGCTTTGGCCTTGGGGTTGACGGCATCGCACGGTCTCGTCCCCCCTACACCCGGACCCATTGCCGCCGCAGGCCTTCTCGGTGCCGACCTCGGCCTTGTAATGATGCTCGGTATTCCGATCAGTTTTATTGCGCTCACCGTGGGCTGGTTGTTCGCCACACGGGTCGCATCGCGAGTCTATATCGATCCGAATCCCGAACTCAGCGAAGACCAGGTCGCAGAGAGACTCCGGCAGGCTCCGTCGGCATTCAAGGCTGTCCTTCCCATTCTCATCCCGATCATTTTGATCGTCGCGAAATCGGTCTGTGACTTTAAACAAGAAACGTCACCGGAAATGGCCGACGCGTTATGGTTCCAATGTGTCGCGTTTTTGGGCGAACCGGTCATCGCGCTGTTGGTCGGCGTTCTTCTCGCATTTTTGCTCCCCCGCAAATTCGATGCGGCTATGCTGTCCGGGACCGGCTGGGTGGGCCAGGGGCTTCTGAATGCCGCAATCATTATCATGATCACCGGGGCTGGTGGCGCATTCGGGAATGTGCTGCGGAACTCCGATATCGCCGACGTTATCGGCGACGTCATTTCGAAGGCGAACTTGGGCATCTGGCTCCCGTTTCTCATCGCCGCAGCAATCAAAACATCTCAGGGCTCCTCCACCGTTGCGATCATCACTACCGCGACGATCCTCAAGCCGCTGATGTCGAGTATGGGGTTCGAATCGCCGATGGCGATTGCCCTTGTTGTGATGGCGATTGGCTCCGGCGGGATGGTAGTGTCGCACGCGAACGACAGCTTCTTCTGGGTGGTTACCCAAATGTCGGGCATGGATGTAAAAACCGGCTATCGACTTCACACTATCGGTACCCTGATTCTCGGCACGACCGCTGCTCTCGTAGTCTGGATTTTGAGCTTGATACTGCTCTAGTCTAAGGATTTATAAATTATGAATTCACCGCATAAAGAAAAACTCTCCGGCGTCTTTGCCCCTATCGTCACACCTTTCCGAGACGATGAGTTGCAGCTGGATGACCTTCGGTACAATCTACAGCGCCTCAAAAATACCGATCTGACCGGATATTTAGCTCTGGGTTCGAACGGCGAGTTTCGAAGCATGACGGATGAAGAACAAATCAAGGTCCTCGAAGTGTTTTCAGAAGAAAAAGGTGATAAAACCGTCATGGTCGGCACAGGATGCGAGTCGACAAGGGAGACAATTCACAAATCGACAATCGCCGCCGATATGGGCTTTACGTATGTTAGCGTTTTGACGCCGGGCTATTTTCCGAAACAAATGGACGGTCCAACGCTCAAACACTATTACCAACGCGTCGCCGAGGCCTCGCCCGTTCCAGTGATTCTGTATAATGCGCCGGGGTTTACCGGTGGCGTCCAGATTCCCCCTCAAATCGTTGTCGATCTGTCACTCCATCCGAACATCCTGGGTATGAAAGACTCTTCCCCCACGGGTCCCGCACGATTTTTGAGTGCCCTTGATCCAAAGGAAGATTTCCACGTCCTCGCCGGTTCAGCCAATTTCTTTTATCCATGCCTCCATCTCGGCGCTGCAGGCGGAATTCTGTCCCTGGCCAATGTTTTCCCGGAACTTTGCTGCGATTTGTACCGCTTGTTTCTGGAAAAACGATATGAGGAAGCGCGCAAGACCCATTTTCAACTTGCCCGTCTGAACGCGGCGGTTTCCGGGACTTCAGGCGTCGCCGGTGTCAAAGCAGCCATGGATCTCATGGGATACCGAGGACGAGAACCCCGCCATCCTTTAAACCCGTTGAATGTCGAACAGAGATTCGTCCTTCGCGAAAAGATTGAGTCGGAAGGTTTCATCATAGAATAGGCACTTGCTTTAGGCGGAACATCGATGATTATCCTTGGCGTTGATATCGGCACCACAGCCATGAAAATGGCCGTCTTTCAAGCGGAGAATGATGGACTCTCTCCACTCACTGAGTTTTCCGAAGGCTATTCGATCCACACGTATAACGACGGCCTTTTCAGCGACATTGATCAGGATACGTGGAAAGAAACGTTCTCAAACGGTTGTCGTTCGATGGCGGACCATATCGCAGAGGTCGACGTCATCTCACTTTCCGGGACAACACCGGGCTTGACCGCCATGGACAGCGACGGGAACGCTCTCTATCCGGCGATTCTTATGCTCGATCAACGGTCCCGAAAACAGGCACAGGAGATTATCCAACGTATCGGTCTTTCGAAATTGCTTGAGACAACCGGAAATATGCCCGTGGCGGGCGGTTGTTCTCTCGCAAGTATTCTGTGGATTCGAGATAATTATCCGGATTTGTTCAACACGATACGAATGTTCGGACATTCGAATACGTATATCGGAAAATGGTTGACCGGAAAATTCGCAATCGATCCCTCATCCGCTTCCCTCACGGCACTCTATAACACCGCTGCCAACGATCTCTCGTGGAACCGAGACATTGCGCAGGAATTCGATATTCCGATAGACTGTTTACCTCCCGTGATTCCCTCATACGAAAGTGTAGGACGGGTGACCGACGAACTTGCTCGGGATCTAGGTTTTCGAAAACGGCCTGCGGTTGTGATCGGAGGCAACGACGCTGTCTTGGCGGCATATTCCGTTGGAATCGAGAAACCGGGAGATATTGTCAATATCAACGGCACATGTGAAATTACAATGGTGTGTCTGTCGGAATGTGCGGGGACGTCGAATTATAATATCCGCGCACACGTTTTAGATAGTCGATGGTTGACCCTTTATGTGATGAACGCGGGCGGAAAGGCGCTGGACTGGTTTTGCAGTTTATTCTGCAGCGAGATGGATGCGGATACGTTTTTTACAGAATTCATTCCATCTGCAATCGATAAGTGGCTGCACCGGCAGAGCAGTGTAACTTACGTTCCTTACCTGATGGGCTCTCGTTATTCACAGGAACCCCTGAAAGCGGAATTTCGTGGCCTGACGTCGGGCACTTCACGTGAAGAAATGCTGGCTGCGGTGATCCGGGGACTATGTTATTATCAGCGTGAACATCTAAAAGAGGTCGCCCTCGATTTGAGTTTAGCTGAAAACATTCACGTCACAGGAGGGGCGCTGAATTCAGCCATCATTCAAGCGAAAAAGAAATGGTTACGTAACTGCGAATATATCCACGAAAAAGAATCCTCGGTAAGAGGAGCTGCACTGTTGGGCGTAAAATATCTAAGCGAACGCCAGTAATATAACGCGTAGGGTGGGTTAGCGACGATCTACTCGGACGTACCGTATACGCACACTTCCAAGGAGCGTAACCCACGAAAACCCTCTTTACTCTTTCCGATCCGACGGTCGAAACGTCTTCAACGCAAATGCAAGAAACTCCTCATAAAGAACCAACTGCAAATCCAATATCTGATCGTGAGTCACTTTCACATATTTCTCTTCCTTGAGTCCGTGAGGACATTCAAACAATGTCGACATGCCGCCGCAAACGTGATGGAGCGCGCTCGTAAGATTGAACGACGGCGGCGGATAGTCCTCTCCGTCCTTTGACGGAACAGGAGGATTGCCGGCAGGCAGTCCTTCCTCCTTGTATCGTTCCATCAAACCTGTGGCAAATGCGGCTTCCATCTCTTTGTGATACCACGGCACATACCTCGTCTGCAAAATCATCGGGGCGGAACCGTGCGAGTGAAAATTAATAATGAAATCCGGCGCTTCTTCTCGTGCGACGTCTAGGACCGCTTTGGTCTCTTCCGCCATCGGCGCAAAAAACTCATCATGCATCAAGTTGATTCCATCGTCATTAAAATACGCTCCAAGAACCCCGACGTCGCCCTTCATCGGGTGACGTTGCTTCGCCCCCGGCCATCCATACAGAGTACCGTCTTTACGAGTTCCCTGTCCTACACGCGACATTTCGTCGACTGGTATGCCGATAATACTGTCATACGGACAGCGCGCTCGTCCATCCGGATTTGAAAGAGGAACAATTAGCACACGGCAGGCTTCGAGGTTCTCTTCTAACTGAGACCAACTGCGACCTCTGAGATCTTTGCCGGTTTCGGCGACATGAAGCAGGTTGACCAGACCCACCATGGCTTCGACTTCGTGACCGTGCGGCGGTCCGACAAAGAAGACAATGGGCGGGGTTTCCGGGGTTTTCCGTGCATAATGGCCCGCATCGCGCGCGGCAACGGCCGAGTTGTAATTTGCCTGGCCCTCCAATTCGACCGGGTCGCCGTACGTCACCAGATAGACAGGCCGTCCTCCCGGCGAGTGGGCAATAATTGTGACCTTCCCCTTTTCCACCTGCTTCACCGCATACTCGACGTCCTCTACGCTTCCCTTCCAGAAACTCGGTGATTCCACCTCCGGATGAAGCGGCTTGATTTCTTCAGAATACGAATTTGATACGAGAGCAAAAAATAAAATCGCTTGAATGACTGCGATAAAGGTTGTATGCATCATTTTCACTCACCTCGATAATTTGTTGCGTGCCAACGCATGCCTTGGGTAGCTTAGCAGCGTCGCCATGAGGATTTGAGTCTTACCCACAGATCGATTAGAATGGGTCATGCGCTCTGTTCGCATGAAAGAAAACACAGACTGTTCGCAAGGAGAATGGAGATGGTGTCAATGAAAACCGTACTACCCGCGATCATCCTTGTATTCTGTCTCGGATACCAACCGGTCCATGCCGCGGAACAGGAGTTCTCGGTTTTGTCGAACTGGGTGTGTTGGAGAGATGCTTCTTCGTTTTTGTTACATCATCTCAATGACGAAGCGTCGGCATATCTGACGAAACGCAAACACCTGATCGAGTCCCTAAAGACCCCCGATCAATGGAAGGCCCGTCAAGACCAGGTAAAAAAACTGTTTCTCGACATTCTGGGTCCGTTCCCGGATCGCACGCCATTGAATCCTCAGATCACAGGAATCATCCAGAAAAATGGTTATCGAGTTGAGAAAGTCCTTTTCGAATCCATGCCGGAGTTCTATGTGACCGGCTGCCTTTTCATTCCCGATTCATTGAACGGAAAAGCACCGGCAATTCTGAATCCAATCGGTCATACAAACATCGCGTTTCGCGGTGAACATTATCAGCAACTCATCCTCAATCTTGTCCAGAAAGGTTTCATCGTTTTCGCTTTCGATCCACTGGGCCAGGGCGAGCGGCTGCAGTATTACGATCCCGCCGAAAAGAAGTCCCGAATCGGCGGTCCCACCGCGGAACACTCGTATTTCGGCCGCCAGTGTTTTCTGAACGGCGTGTCGAGCGCCAGGTATTTCGTTTGGGACGGCATCCGCGCGATTGATTATTTGTTGACTCGCGAGGAGGTGGACCCCGAACGAATCGCGGTAACGGGTCTCTCGGGCGGTGGAACGCAGACGTCGTATATCATGGCGATGGACGAGCGTGTTTCTGTCGCCGCCCCCGCCTGTTATATCACCAGTTTCGAGAGGTTGCTTCGTTCCATCGGTCCACAGGACGCGGAACAAAATTACTATCGTCAGATTTCTCACGGCCTGGACCACGCCGATTTCATTGAAGTTCGGGCACCCAAACCAACATTGATCGTCGCTACCACCCGCGATTTCTTCAGCATTCAAGGCGTTCGAGAGACTTTTGCGGAAGCAAAAGCGGCTTTCGATATTCTCGGTTCGAAAGAAAACCTCGAGATGGCAGTCGATGACCATACCCACGGCTATACAAAAAAGACGCGTGAGGCGTTGTATACGTTCATGCAGAAACATCTTTCGAATCCCGGGGACCCGACGGATAGAGAAGTCGAGTTTCTTACTCCCGAAGAATTGACTGTGACCGACACCGGCCAGGTGCTGACCGCTCTCGATGGAAAACGCGTGTTTGATTACAACAAGAAAACAGCTGAACGCAATCTGTCCGAACTCGAAGAACGACGAAAACGTTTTGTCGACGACCCAGAGTTGATAACAAAATCAGCGCTGGAAATCAGCGGGTATAGCTCGCCCCTTATAGAGTCTTCGCCTGTATTCATGGGCGCATACCAGCGCGAGAGCTGCCGCGTGGAACAGTACGTTTTATCCAGTGAAGGCGACTGCATCATTCCCCTCGTTCTTTTCGTTCCGGAGGGAGACGGTCCTTTCCCGGCGCTGATTTGCATTCATCCCGAGGGCAAACAATCGATCGTCAAGAACGACGATCTTATTTCAAATCTCCTGAAAAAAGACTTCCTTGTCGTTGCAGCTGATCTGTCCGGTATAGGCGAAGTGGGTGAGAGTCTATCCGGCATCAAAGCGCCGTTTACCTGTTTGCTGATCGGTCGAAGTCTTCCCGGATTTCATGCGGGCGAGATTGTTCGTATCGCCGACTATATCGAGACCCGGAACGATGTATCCAAGGGCAATATCGGCCTTTTAGCTTATTCCCACACCACACCCGCCGCTCTCCATGCAGCTGCCTTTGATGAAAGCCTCTCGGCTATGGCCCTAATTGAACCTTTGATTGCATACGAATCGGTCGCCACAAGTCTTTATTACGACACGCCGGGATGGATCGATGTTCCGGGGATTCTAACAAAATACGACCTTCCCGATCTTGCCGCCTGTGTCGCACCCAGGCCGTTACTGATTCTCTCTCCTGTTGACGCGAGATTGCAGCCTGTCGATAGCCAAGAGTGCAAGAACGGATATGAAGTAACGACGACGATCTATGAATCGCAACGGGCTCGAAACAAACTCGATATTCGAGGTAAATCCGAAATCGATGAACATTACGGGAAATTGATCGTAGAATGGATGGTTCAAGAATTGGCGAATAAATAACGGCAAGTGGGTGAGGGCCACAAGATTCTTGTTTTCTTCTATTGCCGAAAAAACGCCACGATATCCGTCATCGCGAGCCGAGCACCGTCGGGCCGGTGATTTGAGAAAGAAAACGCGATCTCTGTTGCCGTCATGGCGAGCGAAGCATGGCCATCTCTTCGTTCCACAGGGTGGCCCCGATTGCTCGAATTCGTCCGTTCGAAGGCAATCGGGGCGACGAAGGAGCAAGAGGCTGTTTGTCTTTTTTCCTCATTCCCTTTTTCGTGCTTTCGTGGACCTTTCGTGTTTTCGTGTTTCAAGAGTAGACTATCGAATGACAATAAACAACAAAACAAAAGCTGACCACTATCCAATGACAACACGCAACAAAACAACATCAAAAGAACGTGTACTCACCGCTCTCGCCTGCGCTCAGCCGGACCGCGTGCCGATGAATTATATGGCTAACCCCGGTATCGACGGTCGTCTGAAAAAGCACTTCGGTTTACATCAAACGGATGACGAAGGCTTACGCTTGGCCTTTGGAGTTGATTTTCGCGAGGTGGAGGTGGAGTACACGGGACCGCGACTTCACCCGGAAATCCCGGGAAGAAAGGTCGACCCGCAACTCGGAATTCGCACACGCTGGATTGAACACGACAGCGGCGGCTATTGGGATTATTGCGATTTTCCCTTGGCCGACGCCGGCGACGACGCGGTGGAGGCATGGCCTTTCCCGTCTCCCGACGATTACAATTACGCTGTGTTACCAGACCGGTGCAGGCAATATGAGGACTTCGCGATATTTATCGGAGGCTCGTCGTTGATCGATATTATCAACAAAACAGCCATGCTGCGCGGAATGGAACAGGTGTTGATTGACCTGATTACGGATAATCCCGTAGGACTGCGTTTGATCGATCGGCGACTCGCCGTTCAACTCGAAGTCACTTCGCGGGCACTCGACAAAGCGAAAGGGAAAATCGATTTTCTATGGATTGGCGAGGATTTGGGTACGCAAAATGCCCCTTTGATTAGTTTGGAACTGTTTCGAAAACACCTCCGGCCCAGGCACCAGAAATTCGTGGATTTGGCAAAATCCTACGATTTACCCGTCATGATCCACACATGCGGTTCCAGCAGCTGGGCGTATGAAGACTTTATTGAAATGGGCATAGACGGGATCGATACTCTTCAACCGGAAGCGAAGGATATGTCG
>CAZTDD010000010.1:0-99447 GCA_964612675.1 uncultured bacterium | reverse complement strand
CGCATCTCTATTATTAACAGGCAGTTACGTCAAAAAACCGCCGAAAGATCCGTTGCAGAATATATCCCGGGGGACCCATCGGCTCAGGATCTTCACCAAACCCCGGGGAGTTTTGAGCATAACTACCTCGACTTATCTCGGGCGGGTTGGAAAGGTGGAAATTGCCAGAGCGCAGACCACCGACGCTTGCGATGCTCCTCGGTCATCCGGATCGTTTCGCTTGATCCTTCTTTGAAATAAGGACGCATGATCCGCCACCGAATCGGCAAGGGAGAAAATGAATGTACCGTCCATTTCCGGACTTCCTTGAACGCTAAATAGATGGAAGTTAAGGTTCGAGGACAATGGACTTCCGTTCATGTCCGTATTGACCGGTGTCCCCTGACGGTGGTTTTGAGACCCGAGGTGCAAAACTCGGGATCAGTCGGTCCTATCAATTCATCCAACCCGGGGACAGCGTGCTGAAGCTGCGTACTGACTCCGCAAACGAGGAAATCTTGAAACGGGGGCATTCGACACAGAAATAACGTGGGTCTGAGTTTGGTGGTTCCATCTGCCTGCGGCAAATCGGCGAGAAGCATATCCCCTTCTGTCATGGCTGAATGTCCGCAGCGGTATACTCAGGCTCGTCTTCACCGTAAGCGTTGGCCAGCCCGCGAGCGCTAAGAGTGGCCCACCCAGCACGCACCTCATCTTCCGCGGCCGGCGGTAGGACAGTGACGATCAATTGGGTGTTTGGGCGCAACTCGTACGGCTCATCGAGTTGAATCGCCTGCCCGTCAAAATGTGCTTTCAAAGTGACAACTGACATTTATCCACCGTGTTGGATCTTTCGCAGACTTACCGCACCTAGTATACAGTTGGCGCCGTGGTGTCAACAAGTCGTGGTCTGTCGTGGTCTGTGCGGCCTGAGTCTCCAGTGGCGAATATTGCTCGATGGTCGGTCTGTATGGCCGCTCGCCCAGAACCCCCGTCACCCGGCGCTCTTGAGGGCAGGCCACCGCAGATTTCTACCCGCCAAATTGACTCACCAAATCCACTGCCCACAAAACGCCGTAAGTGTGCTAAACTCAGACGCTGAGCAAGCATCTGCATAGTGGCTGTTGAGCCACGACTCTCAATACGGGAGCGGAATGATGACCCGGACAACAATGTCATGCGCAAAACCACGGACCGGCAATGGCGCAGGAAAGAAGCCCGATTTTGGTCAGCGATTCTCGATCCCGAGCTGGTCGCAGAACGTCCGGCGTTCCTCTCGGGTAAGTCTGAGGAGAGCCTTGCGGTCTTGGTTCTTGAAATAGTCTATACCTACCTGCAAGAAACGCACGGCAACGCTTACCTCGATTCGTTTGCCTATAACATCTCTAACCGATCGAACGATATGAGCGAATCGCTCTTCGCCGATCTTCTCGTGATCTTTCAAAAGTGCAAACACGGTTAACGGAATCGACTGCTCAAATTGCTCCAGGTAGCCCGCGTCCTCGATAACCTCGAGGGCACGTTCCAGATAGAGCGCAAAGGCGTGCGTGGAGGCATGTTCGAGCAACTCCTGGCAGCTCTCGTGGAAACATTCTACAACGTAGCCGCGCTTGGGCGTCTCGCTCTTTCTGTCTGCGTCCACGGCCTTCGCCAAACGGTCGAGCGCTTCGTGTATGTTACCGAGGCCTAGAAGAGCGCTCACAATATTGAACTGGGGCAGCGCCGCGTCAGGATCGGCTTGCAGCGCCGCTTCATATTCAGCGATCGCACGCTCATATTGTCCCAGCATCCTTCTTGCCTCTCCATTGGGTTCCTGAGGTTCAGGTTGTGTGAGCCACGCGCCTCCGCTTCCCGTGGTGCCTGCGATGCCTTCTGCTCGATCCCTTGTCGCGTGTCTCGTCGCCCCGCGATAGCGGAGTTGCAGCTCCTGGGCGGTGTAGAGTGTCGCTAAAAAATCCACGAAAAGCCGCACCGGTGCGCCTTCCTGCTCGAGATCCGCCTCATAGCATATTCTGAACAGGGCTTCGGTGATTTCGTAGTATGTTTCGCGTCCCTGCTCGACCCTGGTCACGAATTTTCTGTCGAATAGTTCCTTTAGTTGGCTCGATGTTGTGTTGGGTGCGGCAAAACAGGCGCGGGCGATATCTTTGACCGTGCGGGGCTGACCCTCCAATGCAAGGTATTGCACGATCTTCTGCTGTTGAGCTGACAGGCTCCTCATCTGCTCCTGGTAATACGGCTTAAGTGGATCCAGCGCTTGGACGAACAACTCGCTCAGTCGAACAAGCGAATCAGCGGTCAGGAACTCGAAGAAGTTCACTAGCAGGCGATGATTGCCGCCGGTGAAGTCGTAGATGGCTCGCATACGGGCTCGGCCCTTGGCTGTTTTTAAAAAACGGTCGACTTCCTCTTTCTCGGTAGCCGACGCCATGGTTTGCAGGAAGTGCATCGCTTCGTCCACGGTTAACCGACGAAGGTGAATCACCTTGAAAAAACCATAAAAAGGAGCATCGGGGGCTCGCGTTCCTTGGACGAGAGCTTGCGAAGAAGCAAAGATCATGAACTTCGGATCCTTCTGGATCAGGTCGCGCAGTGCCTGCTGCCCCTGATGACCGAATCCCTTCCTCTCGTCGAAAATGATCCCCAGGTTCTCCAGGAGAATGAGTATGTCTTTGTCGCCCGCCCCTTCCAGTAAGAGTTGAACCGCGCGGTGCTCCTGCAAGTCCAGCGGCAGGTCGTAGATCGCTTCCAAATCGCGGGCAAGCTGTTCCTGCTCCGGATACCATCGGACGACGGCGCGCAGCAACCGGACCACGAAATCCAGAAGAGAAGCTACACCCAGCTCATCCTCCAGGAGATAGATGATACAGAGTCTCTTCTTCAGTTCCTCATTTCGCCAAAGACGATCGTGCAGCACCCGCAATACGTGTGTCTTGCCGCTTCCTCGAACGCCAACGATAAGACGCTGATGTTTGTTGGGTCCGCCGGTCCCGTCAATCGCGAGCTCTTCCAGCCTGTCGACGAGGTCCTTGCGGCCGACGAGAGTCTTCTCTAGGAGTTCCGGGTCGGTCCACGTGGGGGAAAATGACTGCAGAGAACGTGTGTTACGATAGGCTTCCATATTTCTATCCCTTGTTTATCGCCCACCACCGGCGCATGATGCCGTACCGGAAGCGGTAGCGTCTCTCGCCCGTAGATGTGTCACGCAGCAGATAGTTGTCGCGGAGGAGCAATTCAAGAGTGGAGAGAACGACGTCGTCGTATTCGACGTCCATCTGCGAACGGATGTGGTGGATGATGTCTCTTTCGGCGATTAGACTCTCTTCATGCGAAAGCAACTTGAGAACGGATGCGGCTTGTCGATTCACACCCAGAGTCGCGTAATAACTATCAATACGATCCGCCGCGTTGCTGAACCATTCCACGTCTTGACTGTTCATCATTTCCCGAAGCTCACGGTCGATGTCGTCAGGAAACACTTCCGCTCTCCTGTCATTCTGGAACCGCTCGCAAACGTACTGTACGTAAAGCGGTAGACCGTCCGTGGAGAGGAACATACGCCGGTCGAATTCATCAGGGTCCCTCCGCTCGATGCGCTCCTCGTCCAAGTACTTCCGGCACATTAGTGTTACATCCGCTTCGCGCATGCCAGCAAGGACCTTAGGAGACATGTCGTTGGTGGGATTGCCTTTGTAGTTGTGGTTTGCTTTCAGGTTTTCCACAATTAAATGTAATCCGATGGATCCTGACAGAACGAATCGAATCTGGTTGGTTGGCTCGAACTTCTGGCGAGCCGCGCGCAAAGCGTCAAGGAACTCCATCGCCAACTGCGCACCCCCCTCAGGCGCGTCGCAGATATTCGAAACCATCATGGGAAACTCGTCGAGCATAACAAGAATTTGGTTGCCTGTGTTGTCAGCAATGTCCTCGATGAGGTTGCTGAGAAGTCTCTTCCAGTCATCTCGGAGGGGCGGTAGTTTCCAACCTTTAATCTCAGCGCCGACAAGCGTCTTGTAGGTCGAACCTACGCGGTGGAGCCATTTACCTTTCTCACTTTGAACGTCCAAACGGCTGGCTTCGGCATAGATCTTTTCGACACAATCCGTGGGATGCCTCACATCCTCTACCCAGATAAGGAGCGGTATCCAGCCGTTTTGAGGGTTTTCCGCCATCTTGCGTAGTATGCAAGTCTTTCCAACGCGTCGCTCCGCCGTCAGAATGACACTTCGCTTCTCCAGCAACTCCCAAATCTCCGATATCTCCACATCACGACCAATGATCGCCTCTCCCTCAATAGGTCCTCCCGGATTTGCCTTCATTGTTCGTACCTCGCTTGCGATTTGTCCCCTAGGCTTGTGACACGCTCCAGTTGTGGCAAAAAGACAACGGTCGATGTCGCCAATGCCGGATAGGCATATTGGCGCCACTGACAATATACGTCATTCATGACGCACGTCAAGTCTTACGTGCAATGCGGATGACGCAACAATCGCAGGAATCGATCTGGCGTTACTTTCGACTCCCGCTTGTGCCATTTTTGAATCCAAATCCCAATCGGCCATTGCAAGTGGTTGGCTGAGATGCGCAGCGGCGGGAGACTTTTATACGAATCCGAGCGTTCAGGAAACTCGGTACAGCGATGGCGGCGAGCGAATGAAGGGAAACCGTAACTGCGTTGTACCGTTGTGATTCCACCCCCCCTCCCTCCCAACCGTGCGTGCGGATCTCCCGCACACGGCTCTCCAGTCGGTGGTCGTACCTCCGTGAGGATTGACTGGCCGCTGCACCGGCTGCAGTGAAGGAGAACAGCCTGGACGCGGAGCGGAATGGTTTATCCGAAGAGAGGATAAACCATGATGAGCGGAATTGACTAGAATTGGAAAGGCTTTCGCGCCCGCCTCCGGTGCGATCAATATATCGATTTATCCAGCGTATTGATAACTCACAAGCCACGGCCACGGAATCCAACTCCCGGGCGCGGGTTACCGCGTCCCGTGGACTTGGTTGTTCGGCCTCATTCTGATTCCCACTTGATATTCAGTTTCTTCTGATGCAGAGCACAATCTCTCAGGTAGAGGTTGATCAGGCTCTGGTAGGGCATCCCGAATTCGCTGGCCAGAGACTTGAAGTACGCAACGGTTGACTTGTCCAACCGAATCGTGACAGGTTGTTTCAATCTCTTGGTGTAGGGATTCTTCTGCCCCTTCATCTTGCTGAAGTCGTAGTGCTTTCTCATGATTCAACTCCAGTACTCTGACTGTTCAGTCTTGTCCGCCTTGCGAGCTGAGGTGATCCGTATGACGGAATCATCTTCTCGATAGCAGTGGCACACCACGAGGACACCGAGAGCGAAGCTCATGCCCAGCATGATGAACCGGTTCTCATCATCGGAATGGTCCGGGTCGAAATAGCGAATGGCATTCTCATCGAGAAAGACAGTCTGGGCCTCCTCGAAAGAGACCTTGTGCTTTTGCTTGTTCTTCCGATTCTTTTGCTCGTCCCATTCGAAACGGATGTCTCTCATATGTACAATGTACGGAGAGATAGGGGATCAGTCAAGTCTTTTTCTTTGCCCAACGTCCGGCATAAGGCGCGGCGGCCTCTTGCCGACGCCCTTAATGCCCTTGTTGGGGCCTACATCTTACTCCCATCGCACCTGTTCACGCTTGCGCGTCTACCCGGCCGACCGCTCCCACGACCTCGGCGCGATCTGGATTTGGTGGCAGGCTCAGGGCAACCCCATATGCGGTGTATGTCTTCTGCCAACGCCGGGATGCCCGATGGCGCAAGCGGAGACACCGCGCTCAAGAATTTTGTACGGGTATTTGATGTTACGACGGACGGGCGGACAGTAGCCGCAGTGTCGCTTCACGTCGGCCATGTTTCGATTCATGATTTACTTCGTGTATTCCTAATGCAGGAACCAGTTGTCCACTCCCACAGGAGACTCGCCGATCTGGACGATTTCAATGTTGTCATACAACACAAATTGCAAACGCGGGGCGTCCGGATTACTGGGAGGACCCCAGGCCGAGCTCCAGACATCTTCCATGCCGAGATAAAGTTTCCCGGAAGGGTATGTATCGTCAGGGTCATCGTATTCAACGATCTTCACATACCCATCCTCGTCGAACACGAGCCAAGGGAAGAACGCAGCCGCGTCCTCAAATGCCAGCTCATCGATTGTGCTGCTGTTGATCCAAACCGAAATGACACCGTCGATAAAGTCGATCCGCATCTTGTGCCAGGCAAGTGCCGGAGCGGATCGATCCTGAGGTAATGAATACGTTTTATGACTGTCGCTTCATATTCTCTCTCCTTTTCAATTTATCTCTTACAACAAAACGATTCACATGTACCATTAAGCCGTTACGATACTCAGTAGGTCGCCCGCTGTCAATTATTCTGTAGAGGCCGATTCGCGGAAGCCAACGAACTCTTTCAGAACCCCTTGGGCACGGCGATACGGATTTCGTCGACACCGATATCGGCCCCGATTCCAAATGGTACCTCGCGCGTCTGTATCGACAGTCGCCATTCAAGGCCATGAACCGGTGGATCAATTCGTTCGGTCCGATTGCTTTCAGACTTCAAGAGAACGACTCTGCGCCAGTCATAAAACGTATTCACTAGCTCGGGATCGATCCGCTCCCATAGAATGCGGCGTTCACCGAAAGAGAGGAGGGTTGAAACCGAATCGATCGCGTCCCAGCGCGCGGTTTGAAGCCAGAACGTTAAAGCGAATTCCGGCGAGTTTTTCAGAAATTCCGGTGCCTGTGACAAACGCAAATTCAGGTCGACGCTTTTGCCTGGCGCATCGAGTTTGTGAACCACATATCCAAGCCCCTGCCCGAGTGGAAAAACTCCGTGTGTATACTCACCAGCCGGAAACCAGCCCGTCACGTTATCGCAGCTCGTCAAGAGACGGCTCTCCCAGCGTTCCGGCATAAAATACGGATCTTGAAAACTCGTCGTCGGCGGCGGTCCCACAGGCTCGGCCAGCCATAAATGAAACGGCTCGTCCGACGGAAGGCAGTGATAATTCGCACCCGTGTACGCCTCCAAACGATACGAATTCGCTGGAGGCGGTGTGAAATGAACTTCGAATGTCTTGTTCTCAGCAAGAATCAACGCGAGGTTTGTTTCCAGTCCGATTCGATACCCCAGGTTCATGTAGACAACAGGCCACGATTTAAATGCCGCAAGATCGTCGATTACCTTTCGTAAAACAACCCGTGCGCGATCGTGATACGCGACTTCCACATACCCGGCCCAACCGAAAAAGTCTCGCATCGATGCATAAATCGAACAAGGAAGAAGTAAACAAAGAATCAACAGGCCGGCTACCGGCACCAACCTGCGGGGCCGATCAACAATCAAAATCTCTTCACGCCACAGATACTCCAGCGCATGATATATCGCGAGCCCCAGGAGAAGAGAAAAGGCGACCGCAGTATCCATCGCATATGCAATCGCTTTCAACCGTATCGCAGGCAGCGCCCAAAAGGTGATCATAAACCAGACGAGAGGTACCGCGAGTCGCTTTCGACGGGGCGAGATCCAGAGTCCGTGAAAATAAACCATGAGCCCAAGCGAGAGAGCATGCTGTGAAGAAACATTGTAATTCCGCGCCAGAATATAGGCGAAAACCGAAAGAACACAGAACGCCACAGTTCCCGGAAGCCATTTCTTCCCCGCCATATACAGATGGTACGAGACAACGAAAAACCCGACCGCTTTGAGAAACAGACTGCTCCAAATAACGGAAGCATAATAAGAGATCGAGTCGAACACATACGCAGGCCCAAGCAAGACTTTTCCTTCTTCAAAAATAAACCGCTTCAGCGTCGGTGTAACGACGAAAAGGGCTCCAGCCAGAATAAACGTTGGAAGCAGCAACGCGATCCGCTGACGCAACGAGATCTGCTGGCTCACTAGAATGAGCGTCCCAAATGTGAACGGAAGACTCAGGAGTGCAGATTCTTTACAAAGGCACGCCGCCAGAAAGAAGACAAATGTCATTGTCCATTTTTTCTTTGACGGCCTCTTGATTAAGCTGCGAAGGCAGAGCAGGGCGGATAAGAAGAATGTAAGCTCGCACACGACGGTCAGCCAGCTTTTCCAAACAAGAACGTTCTGAATTGGAATAACAGAGAGAAAAACAAGGCCGGGGAACAGTCCTGATAATTCGCCTTCCTCGTTTCTCCCCCACAAATACATAAGAACGAGTATTGCGAGCCACCACATACCGAACGCGATCTGGTGTGCGAACGGACTCGCCTGAAACACGGTCCAGTGCAACCACCAGACCAGTGAGACGACCGGGCGATAATAATCGGCAAAAAGAGGCGGTTCTACAAATGCTTGCCACGGCTCAGACTGGTGAGTGTGCGCCCACCATAAATAACGAAGATCGTCTTTTTCGAATAGCAGTCCCGTCGTTCGGCTCAATAAAAGAACTGCAAATGCAACACATATACCAAGAAAGAGAACGTCTCGAAATCCCCAGGGACGTGCTTGTCTCTGAATTTCAGAACGAATAAAACCAAGGATCTGCTGCATGGTTCGTTGTTTATCCCTTACCCTACCCTCTCCCAGAGGGAGAGGAAACAACGGAACGACTTTTCTCCCCGAAAAACAGCACAATCCAAAAGCACAATCCAAAGCAAATGCGATTCATCGGATTCGCGGGTAAAAAAACTCGTGTCTCCTAAAGAAAACGTATACACGTCACAGAATCGAAATCGCGTCATTTCCATTCACTGCCCTAGAGCTCGGCATCGTCTTCATGGCTATCGCCCCAGCGAGATCCACAAGGAATTGTTGGACCAGCATCAACGCAAAGAAAGCGATAATCGGGGAAAGGTCCAACATACCTACCCGTGCCCACGGACACCACAAACGGAAAAGTCGAAGGTAGGGTTCGGCAAGGCCGCGGACAACCGCAACGACTGGATTGCCCGGGTCGGGCGACACCCAGGAAATAATGATCGCAACGAGCAGAGTGAAATAATAATATTGGAGAAGGATACTCGCGGCACGAATTTGAAAAACCGCCTCGCGTCCGAACAAATACACATACCCCCACTGCAGCGACAAAGAAAAGAGCGAGGCTAACACAAAATGCACGGCTCCGATCCAGAGAACCGACCCCCAAAACAATCGCCACAGATCATTCGTCCGGAACCATCCTTGTGTAACCTGAAAAACGCGAAAT
Organism: uncultured bacterium; assembly: GCA_964612675.1. GTDB lineage: Bacteria > Hinthialibacterota > Hinthialibacteria > Hinthialibacterales > JAKPRU01 > CAZTDD01. The sequence goes on along the minus strand of CAZTDD010000010.1, from coordinate 90,251 downwards.
GTATTCTCCTGAAACGCCTGGTATCCGGCACTGGAATAGAATACCAACCCTTGTTTGGAGAGCAGCGCCGACGCGAGAAGCATCCCAATGACAAAAATGTACGCCAGATTGACGAAATCGAGAAAACTACTGAGAAATATGACCACTCCATGAGCGGCGGTCATCTGGTCGCTTCCATACCCAAGAAAAATCCGCCAGCCTCCGCGAATGACCACGATCAGCGCCACCGCGATCCACGGTGCTGTGCGGCTTGCCTTTGGAGTGCGCAATCCCAATCCTTCGCGGAGAGGTTTGCAGAAGATTTCCGTAATCTCGTATAGTGTCTGGAGAAGCGGACCGAATCCATAATAGGTATAGTCCTCCAAAAAATACCGCACTATCAGGAGGACTAGAATCGCATTGACAACGAAATCCAAAAGACCCATGAGGGAACCAGGCGCTTGCCGTATTATTCGGCAAACGTTTTACGCAAATACTCGAGACTTTCCCGGGCAATTGTCTCCGGGTCGGGTGAGTAATCGAAAACTTCAACCGACACATATCCTTGATAATCGATCTTGCGCAGCGCTTCAGCGATCGGCCGGAACTCAACGTCTCCTGTCCCCGGCCCTCTCATATTCTTGTCGTTGGCATGTACGTGTTCGACGATATCGGCGTTCTTCTCGATGACCTCAGGAATCGGATCTTTTTCACCGCCACACATTGCCTTGACATCCAGATGCAGACGGAAATTCGGCGATCCGATTTCCTCGATCAATGTGCGCGCTTCCGCTGCGTTTGTCAGGAAGTTCGTTTCGAATACAGCGAGCGGCTCAAGGCAGATTTTCACGTTCCGCTTCTCCGCCTGCGGCGCGATCTCCCGGTAAAAATCCACGGTTCGCAGCCACGTATCCCGATAGGTCTGCCCTTGAATAACATCCCGCTGCTTCGGCGAACCCCAAACCATGATAGACCCACCGAGATCGGCACAACAGTCAATCAACGCACGGGTATAGTCCGCAGTTTTCTTTCGAATATTGTCGTCCGGATGGTTGAGATAAAGGCCCTCCGGGCTCGCCAGCAGCCAGTGCAGGCCGATGATCTCTACACCCGCCTTTTCGGCGATTTTCACAATCTCTTTCCGCCGCGCAGCGTCGAGCTGTGTAACAGACTCCGCGAGAGTAAACGGGGCGATCTCGATACCATCGTATCCTGTTTCCGCGACGAACGGACAAACACGTTCCCATTCCCATTTTTGGAAGGTCTCGTTGCAAATAGCGAATTTCATGATCCCATCCTGTCGTTGAGTTTGTTCTCCGTAAAGGTATATATATTTCTACCATCCGCCGGTCGCTTTTCCTAGGTTCTTACGGCGTAACATTATGTGCGGTCTCAGTGAATCGGGGAGGGCGAAGCTCCCGCTGAGCCGCGGACAGAATCAAAGCCGGCTCAGCGGGAGCTTCGCCTTCCCAAGAGCCCTCCCAAGAGATTAAAAAAACAAAGCCGACAGCGTCGCTCTTAACCACGCTGCCGGCAAGGTCCTTCATTCAGGACTATCGGCGTCACGACACGTTGACAGTGATCTGCTTTGGTTTCGCTTTTTCGGCTTTCGGCAGAACCAACGTCAGCACTCCATGCTTGAGATCGGCGCTGATCTTCTCCGGATCCACCTCGTCCGAGAGTTCGAACTGACGGAAGAACCGGCCGAGTTCGTACTCTCGATAAACAGCACTGCCACGCGTGTCGTCCTTGGCCTTGCCCTGAATGGTCAAAATGTTGTCATCGACGCGGACATCCACGGATTCTTTATCGACTCCCGGTAGATCCGCGATCACCTTGAGTACATCCTCTTGCTCATAAATATCCACCGGAGGGGAAAGATAGGGTCCGTCGCTCCGGGTCTCTTCTCTTTGTGTTGCGACGTCTCGTTCGTCCGTCGCTGTGGGTACGGTCTTCTCAGCCATGGCGGAGACCTCCTTTCCTCAATTCAATTTCACTTCGATCTGTCGCGGTTTGGCTTTCTCCGATTTCGGCAACGAGATCAACAAGATGCCGTCCTTGTAATTCGCGGTCACTTTGGATTCGTCCACTTCGCTCGGCAGTTCGATATTTCGGACAAAGCGACCTGCTGCTCGCTCGGAACGATGGAAAGCGTCTGATTTCACGTCCGCCGAAGCGGGCAATTTCTCGCCGGAAACCGTTACGGTATTGTGTACGACTGTTACATCGAGTGTCTCGGGATTCAGTCCCGGTGCAAGAGCTTCCACATACACCGTCTCTTTGTCGTCATGCACATTCACCAACGGGTACTGACGTGCCGCTCGTCCCGGCAGAAACGCTACACGCCAACGACCTCGACCGGGTAAAACATCCTCGAACATCCGGTCCATCTCTCTGCGCAATACATCGAATTCTCTAAATGGGGCCCATGCTGGCATGATCGGCTCCTCCTTTCCCATTGGCCGTCTCTTTTTCTTTCGGCCGATAGGTTTTGCTTCAAACTTCTATCACCACCGAAATTACGCAATTGGCGTGCCATACATCCGCGCTCGGTTTCTTGAGATTTTTCCAGTGTTTTTCGCTGCGATCGTCCGAAATTGACCTTCATACTGCGTCACTGTGACACACAATCCGTTTGGCAACATGACACAACGACGGGTCGCGGATTTGGACGGATCGTCCTCAAGAAGGGCGTCCTGAGTGGGAAAACACCAAGAGCGTTGTTTCATTGCGTGAAAAGTGTTGAAATAGAGACGGATTACGAACCTATTCTCAAGGAGGTAGCGTTTTGGCTTCGAGTATTGGAATGCGCAAGAAGAGAGAGATGTGTTATTGGGCTGGGTTTGTCGTCTTCCTGCTGACACCGGCTTTGCTGCCGGTGGCCATGGCACAACAGGGAACTCCAGACGACCCTCTTATTGAACAGACACGCGAGGACATGCTCCGCGTCGGCAGGGCGATCGAGGAATTCTACCGGGATCGAGGAATTCTGCTTGTCGATTTCGAGGATCAGAAGACACCCGAGGGACAGGCCCGTCTGGCCGGTCCGCTTGAAAACGTGGGAAATCCATCGGACCGGGAACGAACGGCGCGAGATATCTTCCTCCCGCTCGTCCATTTTGGCTACCTCGACGAGCTCCCCGAGAATCCCTTCCCAACGGCCGACGAGGAACCGTTGCTGGATTCGTTTCTCTACATTGATGAGGAAGCTGACATACCGGGGGATGATACCGCCGGGAAGACGCCCGGCGGGGAGAGACTGCTCGCGATGGGACACACAGAGAACCACTGGCGGCTTCTGACACCCGGGCCGAATGGTCACTTTGGTGGATTCGAGGAAGTGCGAGCGCGAGACAATATCGTGGTTTCCCGAATCGATGTCCTCACACAGCCGCCTTATGTTGACGACCTGGTCGCAAAAGTCCACGAGGATCTTCTGAAGATCGGACGAGCAATCGAACAACTGCGGACAGAGAAAGGTGTCCTGCTGATCGATGGCTGGGATGACGATCAGGCTGTTGGGCGTGAAAGACTCCAGACTGTCTTTGAGGGCGTTGGCGATGTCCCCGAAGCGCAACGCCTCTCTCACCATGTGTTGGCACCACTGGCTCATTTCGGCTATCTTGATGAGGTACCGATGGACCCCTTCGCCCGATACAACCCCGCTTCGAGTACTCAGAGCGATTCGTATTGGTACAGCGATAACGATCCATTACTACCGGGCAACGATTACGGGACGGGCGGTGTACTCAGATCCATTCCTCCCGATCCTCCGCTGGAGCCCGGAGAATGGATTATTATGTCCGCCGGCCCGAATGTTAGTGACGAGTCGTTGTACATCGAAGGCATCGCGATCACTTTACGGTCCGATGAACTCGATGCACCGGTAGCAAGCTGGGAGCTTTACTGAAGCTGGACTCACGCCGGGTTCCCGTGTGGGGGCGAAGGACTTATTTTGATATCATTGAGTAAAAGTACACATTTGTGCGAGCTTTCCAAACATGAGAACAAGGCCGGACCGCAAAGAGCATCACGCAACGCGACACCAGTACCAGACCACACGGGATCGTTTCCTCGATTCCCGTAAAACGGGTCTGGAACCGAGGCGGAAGATCTCATGGCTGCGGGAACGCCATCTGTTTTATACGGCGATTTCGCTGGCGCTGGTGATCGTTGCGACTTTTGTCGTTCGCGGCTTCTATCGCCTGCATCCACAGCTGAAAGGGGAAAACGCCGAAGCGTCGCACCAAGAAGAAATGATGGATTACGATACCGCCGTCCAACTGTTCTCCGGCAAGGTCTCGGCGACAACGCGAACGGAAGAGAAAAAATGAGTCGAGTTTGGAAGATGCGTCCGTTTGATTCCGATCTCGCGGACCGTCTAGTGGCAGAGTTGTCGGTGTCTCCCTTAATTGCCGGTCTATTGGCACAACGTGGGATCTGCGAACCGTCCGAGGCGCGCGCGTTCCTCGACCCATCGAAAGACCTGCTCCACTCGCCGTTTCTATTCTCAGAAATCGACCAGGCAGTTGAACGGATCGCTCAGGCCCGAGAACGAGGCGAACGAGTCCTGATTCATGGGGACTATGACGTTGATGGAATCAGCGGCACCGCCGTGCTTCTGGAGACATTATGGGAACTCGGTATCGAAACCGAGTATTTCCTTCCACATCGCATCGAAGACGGGTATGGGATCGCATCGGACCGCATCCGTGAACTGGCCGGTCAATTCAGCCTGATGATCACCGTCGACTGCGGGACAACCGCTGTCGAACCGATTCGCTTCGCACGCGAACGGGGCATGGATGTCATCGTGACCGACCATCACCAGCCAGGAGTCGAGCGCCCGCCGGCGGTGGCCGTCCTCAATCCGATTCGCGAGGAGGAAGAATACCCGTTCCCGGATCTCTCGGGTTCCGGTGTAGCCTACAAACTCGCGTGCGCCCTCCGAGAATCGCTGCTCGAGATGGAAACGCCCGAAAAAGAGGGTCTCGATCTGGCGGCACTGGGCACAGTGTCCGATGTTGTCCCGCTGGTGGAGGAGAATCGTACGATTGTGAGTTGGGCGCTGGACCTGCTCAGGATGGAGCAGAGACCCGGTATCAAAGCCCTACTGGATGTTTCTTACTCGAATCCGCACGACATCGACTCGACCACCATCGCGTTCCGAATCGGACCGCGAATCAACGCCCTAGGCCGTATGTCGGATCCGCGTGAGGCGGTCGAACTGCTCGTGACACGCGATGAGGCGCGCGCCTATGAGATCGCCTCCGAAATGCACCGGCTCAATGGGAAACGCCAATCCCTCGAAAAGCAAGTGCTGCACGAAGCACAGGCCGCCATCGCAAAAGAGGGCCTGTTGGAAGGCGATCCTTCCCTGATCGTAGTCGGCGGCGATGGATGGCACAGAGGAGTGATCGGGATCGTTGCCGCCCGCCTTGTGGAGCGCTACGGCAGGCCGGTCGTTCTCTTCTCCAAAGAAGACGGAGCGTATCACGGCTCCGGGCGTTCCATTCCAGAAAGAAATCTCGGATCGATTCTTGAATCGGTACGGCCTCTCCTTCTCTCCGGTGGAGGTCACGAAGGAGCTATCGGGCTGAAAGTGGAAGAAACCAACTTCAACGAAGTGCGCGATAAGATGATCGAGCACGCTGGTGAAACCTGGGGAGAGCACGTTGACTCGCCCACCCTGTGGATCGATGCTGAACTCCCTCTCGAACAGGTGGATGAACAACTTATCGAGGAGCTGAAAGTGTTGGCTCCGCACGGTGAAAGGAATCCGGCCCCCGTTTTTCTGTTTCGGGGAGATGCATCCGCCCGAGGCGCGCAAATCGTCGGCAATAACCATCTTCGTTTGTCATTCGTCCATTCTCGCGGATATGTGGAGAGCATTGGCTTCGGCCTGGGTGAGAGACTGCCAAATCTCAAGCTTGACCGGCTCGAAATCGCCGCCTCTCCTACCATCAGGACGTTCCGGGATCGCCCACAAATCCAGCTGCGAATTTTGGATATCCGCACGGCGGACCGAGTACAGACATCCGAAATTACAACAACCGGTCGTGCTCCCCGGCCCGAGAAAAAGAAAAAGGAAGAGTCCGTATCCCGCCCCATGCTCGACAGGGAACGGCTGGGCATCGTTTTTCGCGTCCTGCGGTCGATCGCTGTTGACGGGGTTGCGTCGCGAACGAAACTGTATCAACAATGCACTGAGAATAAGGTCACGAAAGAGGAAGCGTATTTAGCGCTGATCATTTTCGCAGAAATCGAACTCGTAAGAACACGAGGCGATCGAATCGAGTTGCTGCCTGTGAAAGAGAAGCGCGATCTGGCTGAGTCGGTGACCTTCAGGCGATTGACGGAACCCGAGCCGTAAATCGAACACAGTCAATCCAACGCGAATTCCTCGCGCCAGTCTTTTGTTTCATGCCACTCGCCCTGCTCTTCTTTGTGCAGAACGAAATTCCCGATAACGAGATCGTCCATGTGCGTCCGCATGAAACATCGATAAGCATCCTCGGGCGTACAGACAATCGGCTCACCGCGAACATTGAAACTCGTATTGACAATTACCGCACATCCCGTCCGTCGCTCGAATTCCACAATCGTATCGTAATACAGCGGGTTATCGTCCCGATGCACGCTCTGGACGCGGGCGGAGTAATCCACATGGGTGACAGCCGGAATATCCGACCGCGCCACATGCAGTTTATCCAAACCGAATAACTGTTCCTGTTCCTCCGACATGGCGATACGGCGTTCGGTTCGCACCGGTGCGACAAGCAGCATATAGGGCGATTCGCAGTCCAGTTCAAAATAATCGGGAATCCTCTCTTTCAGGACAACCGGTGCAAAGGGACGGAACGACTCGCGGAACTTGATCTTCAGATTCATCGTTTCCTGCATCTTCGGCGACCGTGCATCGCCGAGGATGCTTCGTGCTCCCAGCGCTCTTGGGCCGAACTCCATGCGCCCTTGGAACCAACCGACAACCCTCTCTTGTGTCATAAGATCCGCCGTGCGTGCCGGAACATCGGATTGAGATACCGGATTGAGCTTCGCGCCCATTTTCGTGAGCCGGTTCTCGATGTCGGCATCGGTGAATTCGGGGCCGAGAAGTGCGGCATGCATGGCGTCCCGGCCGTTGGTCACGGTCCGTTTGTGTTTCAAATACCTGTGAGACACGGCAAGAGCCACACCAAGCGCCCCACCGGCATCTCCTGCGGCAGGCTGAATCCAAATGTTCTCGAACGGCCCTTCGCGGAGGATACGGCCGTTTCCGACACAGTTGAGCGATACACCGCCCGCAAGACATAGACTCGCCTCACTCGTTACCCGGTGTGCGTGTCGAGCCATGCGAAGCATCGCTTCTTCGGTCACTTCCTGCACGGATCGTGCGAGATCCATCTCCCGCTGACTGAGAAGTGTCTCGGGTTTACGCGGCGGCCCCCCAAACAACCGGTCGAACAGCCCATTGGTCATTGTCAAACCGGTGTGGTAATTGAAATAGTCCATGTTCAGTTTGAACGACCCGTCCTCCTTGAGGTCGATCAAGTTGTCCAGGATCTTCTGTACATAGTGGGGCCGTCCATACGGTGCGAGCCCCATTACTTTGTACTCGCCCGAATTTACCTTGAATCCGGTGTAGTAGGTGAAAGCGGAATAAAGCAGGCCGAGGGAGTGTGGGTAGTGGGTCTCTTCGAGGATCTCGAACTCATCCCCGCGCCCGTGCCCCAAAGCCGTTGTCGACCATTCGCCCACACCGTCAATCGTCAAAATCGCCGCACTCTCGAACGGGGAAGGATAGAAAGCGCTTGCGACGTGACTTTCATGATGTTCACCGAACAGGATCTGTCCCTCGTAGCCCAAGGATTTCGAGATCGTATCGGTCATCCAGAGCTTTTCTTTCAGCCATACAGGCATCGCTGTGATAAACGAGCGAAGGCCGCTCGGGACGACACCGAAGTAGGTCTCCAGCAGACGGTCGAATTTGAGAATCGGCTTGTCGTAGAACGCCACATAATCGACGTCGTTGATCCCGATTCCGGCCATGTTCAGGCACGCTCGGGCGGCGTGGGTCGGAAACCCCGGGTCGTGTTTCTTCCGGGTGAATCGCTCTTCCTGACATGCGGCAATAATCTCCCCATCGCGAACCAACGCGGCCGCACTGTCATGATAAAACGCTGAGATACCGAGAACCCACATAGCCTGCTCACACCGGGTACGCGTTGAAGTCGAATCAGAATACCGTGTAAATAAACGGAGCCAACACGCTGCCTTGGCTGATCACAATCAGCAATCCCAGGGCCAGCATGCACAAAATAATCGGGAGAAGCCAAAACTTCTTGCGGCTCTTCAAATAGAGATAGAACTCCCCGACGAGAGTATTTCTGCTCATCGCTCGCTCTCCTTTGCGCTCACTCAACAACTACGTTCTCCGCCCTCCCCACAATGTTCCGCCTCGTCCCATGTGAATGCCACGGGCCGTAACACGGGGTCGATATTCCAGCTCATGAATCCCGATGATATCGAAAATGAGAATATCAGCAAATACGTGGCCGGTGGATGGCAAAGGTCCGATCCCGGCTGTCTCTACGAACCGGACGCACGGGCCATCGATCCATCCAGGTTGAGCCGGCCGAGGTCGTTCGCCAATACGTGCTTCAGGAATATATGGCGGCCGCCCCGGAGTTCGCTCTTCGCCAATGGTTCACGTGACAATTCCAACCGATGTCCCCGGGCATACCGCTCGATCTCGGATGTCGCGCTGTGGACGTTCGGAGCATCGGAATAAACGCGATCGTCTTCCGTCCATACACTCATGATGAAACTCTCTTCTCACTACCGCTAAAGTCCCGGCAAACGGACTCTGTATCATGTCAGCTGACAAATTTCGGTAGACATATCGCCCATGTACCGTTGGGCGATCCGCTCCATAATCGTCGACACAGTCGGATCGGAGTGGAACTCCATCCAGCGGTCGAGACTCTCCACTTTGTACATCACACGCATTTCCCGGCAGCCCGCGAAAGGGAACGCAAATACCGCCTCCGAAAATCGCTGGACCCCGTACGTGTCCATAACCGGCCCAAACTCACTCTCCGCGTCCTGAAACGCTTCCACGAGATCGTCTCCGGCCGCTCCTTCCTGCATTTTCCAATACTCGATGATGAAATACTTGTAGTTCGGCATGTGCTTCAACTCTCTCTACTAGTCTCGCACAACGTAGGAATTGTAAGCGACCGACGAGCCGAAGACAATGCTCTATGCGCTCCCAGCAATCGTACCTGTATTATTCAATTGCGCGCGACAAAACCTGGTCCATGTCTTCGACAAAAGCGATGTCAAGTCCTTTCAACACTTCTTCGGGCAGTTCAGTTAAGTCTTTCTGATTGTCTTTGGGCAAGACGATGTTGCTGATGTTCTCCCGATGCGCTGCGAGCAGTTTCTCCTTGATTCCACCCACCGCCAGCACACGGCCCCTGAGGGTAATCTCTCCGGTCATGGCGAGTTTGGGACGCACCGGTCGCCCGGTAAGCGCCGATATCAGTGCGGTCCCGATCGTGATCCCCGCCGAAGGGCCGTCTTTCGGAATTGCACCTTCCGGCACATGGACATGAATATCGAATCGTTTATAAAAATCGCGGTCCAGTTCGAGCACGCGGGAACGGGAGCGTGCGTACGTCAGCGCGGCTTTCGCCGATTCCTGCATCACCTCTCCCAGCTTACCGGTCAAGAAAAGATTTCCCTTGCCGTCAACTAAGGACACCTCGGTGCTCAATACTTCTCCCCCGGTCTCGGTGTAGGCCAATCCTGTCGCAATACCGATCCCGTTCGCGTAATCGTTTTCACTCCGCCGGTATTTGGGGACCCCGAGAAAAGACTCCACCATCTTCGGCGTAACGCGGGTGGATTTCTTTCTGAGTTCTTTCTTGCTCACTTTCTTGGCGAGCTTGCGGCACACCGAAGAAATCTCGCGCTCCAGATTCCGAACGCCCGCCTCCCGCGTATAGTCTCGCATGATCCTGAGAAGGGCTGAGGATTGGAACGAAATCTTGTGTTTCGTCAATCCGTTGGCGTCAATCTGTTTCGGTATGAGAAACTGTTCTGCGATCTGAGTTTTGTCATGCTCGGTATAGCTTGGAATTTCGATAATCTCCATCCGGTCCCGAAGTGCCGCGGGAATGGGATGGGGCACATTGGCCGTGGCGATGAACATAACCGACGACAAATCGAATTCCACCTCTAAATAGTGGTCGCTGAACGTATTGTTCTGTTCGGGGTCCAACACCTCGAGCAGCGCTGCCGAGGGGTCGCCGCGAAAGTCGACACTTGTCTTATCGATTTCGTCCAGGAGAAATACAGGGTTCTTCGAAGCGGCTTTCTTCAGGGATTGAATGATTCGTCCGGGCATCGATCCGATGTAGGTCCTCCGGTGGCCGCGAATTTCCGCTTCGTCTCGCACGCCGCCGAGCGATAAACGAACAAAATTCCGTCCCAGGGCACGCGCTATGGATCGACCGAGCGAGGTCTTGCCAACCCCGGGCGGTCCGACGAAACAGAGAATCGGTCCCTTCAAATCCTTCTTAAGTTGACGAACCGCCAGAAACTCCAGGATTCTCTCTTTCGGTTTCTCCAGACCGTAATGGTCTTCGTTGAGTATCTGTTCGGCAACATCGAGATCCAGTCGGTCTCGCGTGACTTTGGACCAGGGGAGGTCGCAGAGCCAGTCCAGGTAGTTTCGTACTACCGCCGCCTCCGGCGACATGGGCGGCATCGCTTCCAGACGCCGAAGTTCCTCAGAGGCCTTCCGTTCGGCCTCCTTCGACATCTTGGCCTTACGGATTCGCTGACGGTATTTGCTGACCTCCTCGTTGGCGTCTCCTTCGCGACCCAGTTCCCGCTGGATCGCTTTCATCTGTTCGTTCAGATAGTACTCGCGTTGACTGCGCTCCATCTGTTTGCGCACTTCGCCTTTGATCTTGTTTTCCAGCTCCAGTATCTCGATTTCACTCTGCAGATATTGGGACAGCAACAGAAGCCGCTTCGAATGATCGAGAGTGGAAAGCAGCCGCTGCCGCTCCTGGATTTTCGTACTGATATGGGCCGATATGGCGTCCGCCAGCTGGCCGGGATCTTCGATATTGACAATCGAGAGAAGGGTTTCCTGCGGTACCTTCCGGTTCAATTTCACAAACGACTCGAATTGGCCGCGAACGTGACGTACTAATGCCTCGATGTGCGTCCCTTTCTCCTCGCGCTCCTTGACTTCCTCCGCCTGAACCAAACAAAACTCCCCGGACGTAGATATGTGTTTCAGTTTGTATCGAGAGGCTCCTTCGACAAGCACCTTGATCGACATGTCGGGCAATTTGAGCATCTGGAGAACATGAACCAGCGTTCCCACACGATACAAGTCTCGAGGAGCCGGATCGTCGATGTCCACTTTCTTCTGCGCGACGAGGATCAGCTGTTTGTCGCCGTTCATCGCTGCTTCCAGCGCCCCCACCGATTTGGGACGCCCCACAAAGAGCGGAATAATCATCCCGGGAAAAATGACGACATCCCTCAACGGTAATAAAGGGAATTGAGCGTATTTCTGTTCATCGGTTTCCGCAACGGATTCCATTTCAAGTGAATCATTTACAGTAAGGTCAACGTCGAGGACCGGATCTTGCCGTTCCTCCGGGGACTTCTTACCGGTTTTCTTCTTCCGTGATGTCTTTTTCATATTGCATCCTATGCTGGAATTGGTGACAAAAGAGTATATCGGACCTTCAAAGATCCGTTGGCAAAAATCCTATCGGCGGTCGTACCGCACAGCGTTTCGACCGCTAACAGGATAACAGAACGCATCCTCTTCGTCAGTTCCCCTCGGCATTCGCGTTGAGCGGACTCAGTGTCCATCGCATGGCACTTTGGCACCAGGGTTGCTGGATATAAGCTACTTGCCTAGTATGGAACCGCAAGTACAAAAGGTAAGGACGCACGACAATGAAAGCCAGAAACGACTCCGAAAAGAAAGACAACGAAAAGAAAGAAGAACCGGGAGTCCTCACTTCTCGTCTTCTGGACTCGCGTTCGATTGTCATATCCAGTGAAATCTCCCAGGAGATCGCTCAGTCCACAATCTCCCAAATGCTGATCCTCGCCCATCGATCCGATGACGACATCAAGATTTTCATCAACTCCCAAGGGGGACACGTCGACTCCGGCTTCGCCATTCTCGATGTTATGAATTTCGTCAAGCCCCGGATTGTTACGATCGGCATGGGATGGGTGGCCAGCATCGGTGTCCCCATCTTCCTCGGAGCTTCCGAAAACTGCCGATACTCTTTGCGGCATACGCGGTTCCTGCTTCATCAGCCCTCTCAGGGAGTCCTCGGTCAAGCTTCCGATATCGAAATCGAAGCCAAAGAGATCATTCGAATTCGCCAACGGATCAACAAACTCCTCTCGGAGGCCACCAAACAGCCCCTTGAGCGAATTGAAAGAGACTCGGATCGGAATTTCTGGATGAATGCTGAGGAAGCGGTCGAGTACGGTTTGGTGAACCGCATCATCAATTCGGTGGACGAAATCGGCTGACAACGCCACAGTATCGCAATCCCCACAAACCTTCAATCACCACGGCAAGGATATCGAATGGTTTGTCGGGAGGGCGAATCTCCTGATGAGCCGTTTCTTTTCTTCGATACAGACGGCTCGGCGGGAAATTCGCCCTCCCTGATCTAAGACCGTTTCAACTGCGCTCCCCTACTCGCCGGGGATCACTTTTTCTCCGACTCGGCTTTACGAATCAGTTCCTCGTATTCCAACGGATGGTCATGCAGCATCTCTTCACGCGACATCTTTCCGTGCCACCACAGCATTGAGCCGGGGAACCTCGCAGGGTTGAAATGCACGTTGTAAAAGTGCCAGACGAAAAGCGCCAAAGCGGCCAGAATCGCTTCATCCGCATGAATCTCCGCAGCCAGGGCGTAACTGAACCATGGGAAATACTCGGCCGTAATCTCCGGAAACCAAAGTACAAGCCCGGTTCCAATCATGATCACGCATCCCCAATAGACCGCCCAATAATCGAACTTCTCGTAGTATGTGTACCGGCCGAAGCGCGGCCTCTCTTTTCGCAAACCGAGAAAGTACAGAGAATTCTTGGTAACGTCCGCGAAATCCTTCGGATAGGGAAGCAACCGAATAAACTCGCGTCGCCCTTCCCGTGTGTAAATCGTATACAGCAGGTGGTAAACCGAGACGATGATCAGACCGATCGCCGCAACTCGATGGATATAGCGAACGCTGTCGATGGAACCGAAGGCCTCGACAATTCCCTGTAGACTTGGATATTCGAGACACCACAGCGGTATGCCCGTGATAATCAACGTAATCGTGGAGATGAACAACACGATATGCTGTAACCGGAAATTCAAGCTAAACCGCCGGAATGTCTGCGCATTCTCAATATCGGTTTTCGTCAGCTCTGCCGTCATACCTTCGTACTCCTGTTCATTCGGCTTTCTTGCGGACCGCCCGACGAATCAGGTCGGCCAGGATATGAAGAATCAGTAAGGCCATTACCGTGATGGTCAGCCATTTGAAAAACTGGCTCGTTTGCACCACCACAGGTTCCTCATCCGGTCTCGCATCCGGGTACCCCATCATGTCGATCATACTGGCCATGACAGGTTTGGCATCCTCGGTCTTGTCGTACGGCTCGAGAACCGCTTTGCCATAGAAGAAATAGGCACCGGGAGAGTGACATTCTTCGCAATTCCCGTCCGCTCCAAGCGAATCCTTGCGCGGAGCCACGTTGTGGCTGACGGACCACAAAACCGGTTCTGCTTGTGAGTGCTCGGAGGATGTGACCGACCCGTCTTCGGCGGCTTCGTGAACCTTCGTACCGCTCACGAGGACCGGATTCAGCTCCTCGAATCGCACTCCGGAAAGTCTCTGTTTTAGAAGTTTCGAGAAATTCGCGATTTCCGTCTCGGTGTTCACTTCCCGCTTGCCGTCACCGTCGTGATCTTTCGCGAGCTCCTCGCCCGCTTTCCTGCCGTCGAACAGCTTGTCTCTCGAGTCGGGAAGTTCTGCGGCACTGATATCTTCCGGGCTTAACTCCTGTTTGCGCTGCTGAAGAAGCGCGATTTGCTGTCGACTGTCACGGGTCTCCAACGCACTCATGCCTCCGCGCTCCAGCTTTTGCTCTTCTTCTTTGATCAGTCCGTCAATTTCAACCAACTGATCCTCGTACCAGATCTGAGCGGCAGCCTGGTCGACGGCGCTCGATACCTCCCGTAGGAAGAGAGGAACGATCCGTTCGCCGTCTTTGTGTCCCCACCAGATGCAGGTTTGGTTGTTGTAAGCGCGGATCTTGCCTTCCTCGTCCAGTCCGTAAGTCGGCCGCCATTCCCACACATCGCCATACTTCGGACGATAAGTCGGTTGCTCTTTGAAAACTTCGTATGTTATTCGCTCCCGGTCCGGCAGCAGCTCGTATACAAGAAAAGCCTCGAACGCTTGCGCGAATGTCTTCACCTGGCCTTTTCGGACGTAAACCAGCTGACGCCCCTCAAACTGTTCCTCTTTGTACATCTCTTTCAAGGCGTTCTTGATTTCATCTTCGGTGTCAAAGTCCGGCATCCCGTCGCCGTCCTCGTCGGCCAACGCCTCACGTTCGGCGGGGCTCGCTTTGCGGAGAATTCGTTCAAGGACGTGACGAATCTGCGAATACCATAAGGGATGCAACGTCCTCTCTTCTTCGCGGTAGCCAAACCAGGAAGGAGCCTGCGATGCCCGAGTCGACGGTTTCCCAAGCGAGACATCCACCAGACCGATGGCCGCCACGCGAAGAGTCGGTACGTGGCACACCTCGCAACCGATCTTCTCCATGTGTATCGGCGGAAGTCCTTTATGGACCATCTTGGGTGCGCCCAGCGAACCTTCGGTATGACACTCTTCGCAGGTTAATGCAGTCCCGTCCAGATCGTCCCGTACGGTCAACTCATGGGAGTCGCCTTTGTCGAAGTTGTGGTGGAGGCCGCCGACGTGACAATCCGTGCACATTACACCGCGGTGACTGTGGACGTCCTCCGCAAATACATCCCCAAATGTCGTACCGTGCTTCTCCACGAAAGAAAGATCGTGGCAGAAGAGGCAATTTTCATCATTGGGTCGCTGAATATCGAGATGTACGCGTCCGTCGGGCAGGAACTTCGACGTATCGTATTCGACAGTCGGCATCGGCAGCGCCTCTTCGAGGTCGGGATCCTCAAGACTGCCCAAATAGGCTGCCACTGTACCATTCACCGATCCCAGTTCCGCTCCGACGGTAGGCGCCCATCGATAATTGAGTCCTTGAACCTGCTCGTATCTTTCCTGATACGAGTAGGTTTTGAGGTGGCAGAAGAGGCAATCCGCCTCCATCGCACCGCTGAGGTCCCAATGGGCCTGGAAATAATCGCCATCGAACGAGGAGGCGCCTTTCGGATCGCGATCGTCCAAACGGTGCCGCTCCCGGTCGTACTCCAGCGGTCCTCCACCGGGGTGACAGGTACCGCATCGTGCCGCCCATTGATACAGCCCGACATCCACTTCGGCGGGACTGTCAAAACTTTTTGGGGGAAACTGAAGGAAGTACATCCGGCTGAACTTGCCGACAGTGCCGTCTGAGAGACTCCACGGCTCGCCCTGCTCCACCCCGTACTCATCGTGAAGCACATCCGACCCCATGCGGAAATGGTAGCCGGCCGTGATCTTGTTATACCGGTGACATTCTCCGCATGTCTTCTTCGGGCTGTATGGCGGGATTGTCATTCCATAGAGAAGCGGGTCGATGTTTACCCCGTCTCCAAAGGAATTCATCATGTCTTTCCATTCCTGGAGTTCCTGCTCCCATTCATGCGGATTGATGATGTTTCCCATTGTGTCGCGCAAATGGAATGGCGGACAGGCGCGCGGCGCCTGGCGTCTCGGTTGTGTAGCCCCCATCATGGGGAGCAGCATCACAGCGACAACGGCCAGTACTAAATAAACTCGTAGTTGCTTCATTTCTTCTTCCTCGCTCAGAATTCACATTTAGAGTTGTCGACAACCGTCTAGCAGCTCAGTCACGT
Source organism: uncultured bacterium (assembly GCA_964612675.1). GTDB lineage: Bacteria > Hinthialibacterota > Hinthialibacteria > Hinthialibacterales > JAKPRU01 > CAZTDD01. The sequence goes on along the minus strand of CAZTDD010000010.1, from coordinate 74,163 downwards.
TGAGAAGTCCTTCCAGAAAAAGCGGGGTTTCCAATCGAACGCTGTCTGCAAAAGCCAAACGTCTTGTCAACCGCTTGAGAGAGGGGTGGGAACAAAGCGATGATGTTCTTTCGGACGGGCTGCTGTCCTAACCCCTTCCCCCGTCTTCTTCCCTGCTAATACCAAACAACAGAGGCATCGCCCGCTTCTCAGCGCGACGATGCCTTCTGTTATTGAACGTTCACACCACCATGTCATGACTCGACTCTATCGGAACGCAACTACTGCTTATGCGTAGTAGGACTCGTCGATCACGATGCGTTTCTTCTCTCTCATCGCTTCGTTGGCGATCAGGGCCATCACGGCGTCATTCCGGCCCTTGACCACGTCGCAGTAAGGCGTCTTGCCCGGCGTACGGACACATTCGAAGAAGTCCGAAAGTTCGATATCTTCAAAGTCCATTCCGACCATGGGCCGCGCGAAGGGTTCTCCCTGATCTTCCTGCGGATCCATACTGAGGTCATGGGTTGCACCGGAGGTGATCACCTTGGCGGCTTTCGCAGCCAGCTCCGCTTTGGACATCGCCTGGTCGCCCCAAGCGAGCTTCGGCGCTTTGGCTTCCTCGAAGAACAGACCTTTTGTCGTCGTCAGCAGGATCGTCCCACGATCGCCCATGATCTGTTCAGACGCTCCGTCATGAGCGTTCGCACCGATCGAGGAGTACATCACTTTGGCTGTGTACGGTTCCGTGTGCAGCCGTTCGAGCGCCTGTTCGCCCTGGTAGCGGGTATACAGAGCGCTAGGCTCGGATGAGAAGAACGCTTTCCTGTTCTCCGCACTCGGGTGGATCTCAAACTCGTAAAAGACCTGCACGTTGTCGAAGATCTCGCGGTCATCGAGCCAGTAATCGTTTCCACCGACGCCCGTCACCGCGGTCGGATGGCCGCCGAGGACCCAGCTGCAGACGTCCAGCTGGTGACTGCCGAGCTCCGTCATTAGGCCGCCGGAGTACTCCCAATACATCCGCCAATTCATAAAGTGCTCCATATCGGGGTAGTACTCTCGAACGACATCGTACTCACTCCCCGGAGGGAACTGCATGTCGATGTGAGGACGGCGCCAGATATAATTCCGATGCCACTGACAGCGAATCAGGGTGATCCGGCCCAGAAGCCCCTGATTGAAGATCATGTGTACCGCTTTACGGTAAATGGGGCTGTACCGGCGTTGCAGACCCACCTGCACGACCTTGCCTGTGTCCCGCGAGACTCGAACCATTTCGTTGGCTTCTTCGATCGAAACGGCCATTGTTTTCTCACAGAACACGTGCTTACCGGCCTTCATGGCGGCAATGGAATGAGGAGCGTGCCAGTGCAGAGGGCTTGTTACAACAGCGCAGTCGATATCCGCCTTGTCCAACATCTCTTCATGACGTTGATACGTTTCCACGTCAGGATTCGCGGAGGTTCCTTTTGCCCGCTCCAAGTTGGGCGGCCAAAGATCGCAAAGAGCGGTCACCTTCACATTGGGCAGCTTCACTACTTTTCGCATCAAGTGATTGCCCCGGCCACCGGTGCCGATCCAACCGACCTTTACCAGGTTATCCCCACCTAGAGGGTCCTGCGTGAAAGCCGGCGCCGCCCCCACAGAGAGCGCTGTGGCGAGCAGACCGGATTTCTTCATGAAGTCGCGCCGATCAGTTCGATGTTTCTCATTATTCATCTTTCTTCACCTATCCTTTTGGAATTCTCCTCCAAATTGAATTCTCTAAGTTGATAACTTTCTAAACCTTCTTCTGCTACTAATAGTACCGCGCTCACGCTCTCATGGGAACAACAGTAAGAATCCGTGCCCTGTGGACCCACAACAAAAAACGCTGTCGAAAGAGCGTCCGTCTCCGTCGCTGTCGGCGCCAACGCGGTTGCGCTGAGCATATTCTCGACCGGCCGCCCCGTCCGGGGATCCAGAATATGACAATAAATCCGGCCTTCATGCTCAAAGAATCTCTCATAATTACCTGAGGTCGACAAGGAACGGTCACAAAGAGATACAATCTGAACATGTTTATCTTGATCAAATGGGTCACGAATCCCCACCTGCCAGCCCTCTTCTCCGGGCGGAGTTCCCAGCGCATAAAACGTGCTGCCACCCGCATTCACGAACGCAGATTTCACCCCGTTCCGCTCCAAAACCTCGACAATCAGATCGACGGTGTATCCTTTCCCGATCCCGCCCAGATTGATCTCGATACCGGGAATTTCAAACCGAATACTGCGACGCTCGGAATCGAGAATCACATGTTCCATTCCAATCTTGGGAAGAACTTCAGCGATAGCCTCGTCAGTAGGCAGACTGCCGCGGCCTCGAAAGAACCCCCATGTGCGCACAAGAGGCATGACGGTGATATCGAACGCTCCGTCTGTATCGCACCAAATCTCCTTGCTGATTTCGAGTAAGCGAAACAACCCCGGTTCCACAGTCACGCTCTCCGTCGCGGCGCGGGCGTTGATCCCGGAAACCTCGCTGGTTTCCTCGTACACACTCAGCTGTTTTTCCAACCAGTCCACTTCTTCAAAAGCTTCCTCCGCCGCCCACTGCAACCGTCCCGGATTATCCCCATACAGATACAACTCGAACTCTGTCGCCATTGCGCGATGGCGCACCACTAACGGTTGTAACGGTTGTCCCTCGGGCACCACGGATGGCTGAACAAGAGTCATGGTCATCCAAAGTAAGGAAATCGTTTTGATCATCGCGGCTCGGACTGCACCTACTATTCACTGAAAGCGCTTCTCTCAGGCACGTGCTCTATTGAACCATGAAGCACACGGAACCGCCAACTCTCGGCACCACTTTCCCGGCGGAGAATTCTGGCGTCTGTGGCAAGACGTACGGCATTCTCAAACCGCGCACCGACCTTGACCCCGAGTCGTTCGCCTGTTTCACTCGGGCACCTCCGGTTTTCGGGTGCGGATCCCGTCAGGTCGGCTTCAGTATCTCCCGGCCGGGTAACCCGAGACCTCATACCATACTATTCGACACGGGGTGGATTATGAGTGAAGCGCCAGGTGGTACGACTGCTCCTTCATCCGACACGACCGTTTCAAAAACACAAATGTGGCTGGCACTCGCCGCAGCGCTGCTGGGTTGGATGTTCGACGGCATGGAGATGAGTATGTACGGCGTGATCGCCCGCCCGGCTCTCGTCGATCTGATGCACGGGAAAAGCGATGAAGAAGTAAAGCAGATCATCGGCCTAACAATGGCCTTGTTTCTCTGGGGCGCAGCCCTCGGAGGGATCATTTTCGGCCGCATGGGTGACAAACTCGGCCGCGTTCAAACCTTGATGATTACGGTTTTCGTGTATGCCGGATTCACGGCCCTCTCGGCGTGGGCGCAAAACTGGCAGCAACTCGCAATCTGCCGCTTCTTGGGCGCGATGGGCATGGGCGGTGAATGGGGCGCCGGAGTCGCCCTCGTCATGGAAACCTGGCCCGAGAAAAACCGTCCGCTTCTCGCCGGGCTCATCGGCAGTTCCGCCAACGTCGGGTTTTGGCTGGGGGCCACAATCTGCCGGTGGATCACCGGCATCGCCGATGTGGAGGGAAGTTGGCTTCAATACCTGATCGCCGTCGAAGGCCCCGGCGAAGTGTGGCGTTGGGTTCTGCTGGTCGGAATCACACCCGCGTTCATCGCCATTTTTATCCGAATCTTCGTAAAGGAACCCCCGCGCTGGGTAAAATCCCAGGAGGAGAAGAAAGAAGCTTCGTCGCTGAGGGAAATCTTCTCACCCGAGTTTCGGCGCTCCACGATCTGTGCCTCGCTTCTCTCGACCATCGCTCTCTTGGGAACGTGGGGCTCGTTTCTCTGGTTGGCAACATACGTTCACAGTCTTGCGCCGGACAACCCGACCGCCTATCCGACCATCGCGATATGGCAGGGCTACGGACAAATCATCGGCGGAGTCCTCGGCGGTGTCGTCGGATATTGGATCAGCCGTCGCGCTTCCTATGCGTTGCTCTGCGTGCTGGCTTGGATTTCAGTCGAGGCGTTGTACGGCCTACACACCGAGTTCGGATGGTCCATGTGTCTGTGGGGTGTATTCGCAGGGCTGTGGGTGACAGCGTTCTTTGGATGGCTTCCACTGTACATTCCGGAGTTATTCCCAACGCGAATTCGTGCCACCGGAGAAGGCTTCTGTTACAACATTGGCCGTGTCCTTGCGGGGGTCGGGAATTTGGTTGCCGGCACCCTGGCGGGACTCATGGGCGAAGGCAGCACCGGCTTCCAGCGCGGCGCGATGGTCATGGCCTGCGTCTATCTCCTCGGGCTGATTGTGATCTACTTCTCGCCGGAGACGAAAGGAAAACCGCTGCCTGAATAGTCTCGACGCAGGAAGACTTCGTCCGAGCCAAAACCGTCTCTAGGACGCACAGAATACATCTATGCACCAGCGCCGATTACTGACCGGTTTGGGGCTGATCCCCATTGTCCTTGTCGCCGCATTTCATCGATACGGCCCCGAGCTCACCTTTCTGCTTGTGGGGGTATTCATGACACTGGCGGTACGGGAGCTGTGGAGAATCCTCGTCGGTCCGTCCTGGAAGACTCTTTTCTGGGGATGTCTTCTAATCGGCTGGGGACTTCTGGTGTCGGCCTATCTGCAGTCGGCTGTTTTGGCTGTTTGTCTGACTGCCGTGGGGTCGTGGCTTGTGGCTGTTCTCATCATCGCTACCGGCTGGTATAACGGCCGATTACGGCTCGGTTCGGCGTACATTGTGATCCTCTATGTGTGTGCGCCTATGGCGTCCGTCGTGGCCTTGCGGCAGGCGCCGAACGGAGCTGCACTAACCATTTTTGTCATCTTGGTATCCAGTTTTACCGACACAGGAGGCCTGTATGTGGGCTCGATGTTCGGCCGTCACTCCCTCGTGCCGTCTTTGAGCCCCAAGAAGACTGTGGAGGGGGCCGTCGGCGGACTCGTTTTCGCGGTTTTATCGGTCGCAATTTGCGGGGCGGTACAGTCCGCGTGGGCGCAACCCGGCAGCCTGTTCTGGATGGACAGTTCGCCGAAAGCCTGGCTTGGAATCACGTTGTTGACTCTCGTAATCGCAGTGTTGGCTCAACTAGGGGATTTGGTGGAATCCATGCTCAAACGCGATGCGGGGCTCAAGGATTCCGGCAGTATCTCCACCGCCACGGGCCATGGCGGCATCCTCGATATGTTGGATTCGCTGCTTTGGACCGCTCCGGCGATGTTTCTATTCGCTCTGTTGACCGGTGAACTCTGACTTCGCCTGGTTCGCGTCCAGGCTTGTCGATCCCATCTCCGGACCCGAATCGGGCACAAGTAAATCCCGCTTCCGACGGTTCCATCCCTCCCCAAGCGACTGCTCGGCCAATCGCACGCAGCACGGGACCAGCGATAGCAATAACCAGAAACTGATACCAATCTTGTCCGAAGGACCAAGATTATTGAAGAACACGTGGATCAAAAACGCGATCATGGCTCCCTTAGCTCCGGCCAACGTACAGGAGATCAGCAAATCCCGGTCGCCGGGATCGTGCACGGTCGCCTCACGGAAGAACATGTAGATCATCAACAGAAAAATACTCAACCCGATCACGCCCGTCTCCGCCATGATCTCAAAGTACAGATTATGCGCCCCCATACGCATATCGGTGGAGTACGCTTGAGAATAAACAACGTAATCCCAATACACGTCAGGATAGGCTCCGTACCCCATGCCGTAAATCGGCTCGTCCCGCCACATATTGAGTGCCGCAAGCCATCGGTCCAGGCGATCGTAGTTGGCCACGTAGCGGGTGTCGCCAATGGTTTGGAACCGTTCCACAAACAGCTGACCGACATCCGTACCCAAGATGACCGCTACCGCTAGAAGGTCCAAGATCAAGAACGTCAACAGCAAATTGACGCTTCCCTCCTTCCCACGGAAGCGAAGCAAGAAATAGAGCAGCATGAAAGCGATGCTGATCCAGGCGGCACGAACGAATGTCAACACGACCGCCCCGGCGAACATCAGAGCAAGGACGTTCACAACAGTTCCCTTCGTACCTCGTAAGTAGCCCAGCCCAAACGCCGTCAGGAAAGCCAAGGTCGAAACAAGGTATGCGGCGTAAATGCAATGGTTCTCAAAAAAGGGATACGCAATATCGTCATAGATGCGGATACCGCCCACAGCTTGCGTACCGAAGCCGTACAAGACAAGAAGCGTCTGGATCGCTCCACACGAGACCAGCAGAATGACCAGTCGACGCCGATCGGTCACAAACCGCTGTAACAGAACGTAACCAGCGAAAATATAGCCGGTATCTCGCACCAAAGCCTTGATACTGCTGACCGGTTCGCGAGTGATGAGAAACGAGGCGTAGATTACCAACACGTAGAGACCGACCGCCACATTGAGCGGTGACCGGACATAACGGAACCGGCCCGATACCAGTACCGCCAGTACGGTTGTGATCACAAGAACGGGAATCAATGCTTCCGTGGGCAGCGTGATGGCATGCTTGCCACCGCCGAAATCGATCTCCACAGAGAACGCAATCAGTGCATAGAAAACGAGAATCAACCATTCCCGGAGAAAAGCGAGTCCCACGACAAGAACCGTGGCCCCTAACAAACCGAGTAGAATCTTGGGCCGGTTGGCCAGAAAGGGAATCGCGCAGAGGAACGGCAATAACAACAAGAGCCCGGTGAGGTCCGGACGGGCCTTCATTGGTGACGTCGAGTTGGTTGAACCGTCTGCATTTGGACCTGCCACGAACCGGCCTCGTCAATAGGAAATCGAAGATTCTCGGTGTCGGAAAGACCTTGGACGCTATCTGCGGAACCTCCCTGTGTCAACGGCGACGCTGGACAGACAGATCAACGCCCGCTTGACGGGAGTTCGGACACCACGCATCATTCACAAACGGATCAGAACGCTCTTTGTCTCGGGAGAACCATGAATACACAACCGTCCAGCTACGATTTGACCAGTTCGTTGCGCATACTGTACCGGCGCCGAAGAATGATCGTCACGGGAACGTTCATCGCAACTGTCGCAGTGGCGGTCGCCAGCCTGCTCTGGCCGCAAACCTGGCGCGCCGAAAGCCACATCCTCGTCACAACCCCGAAATTCAAGGAACAGATCACACTCCTTTCACGTCCCTTGGACGTGCTCACCTACCGCAGCCTGCTCGTCGATCAGTCGATGTTGTCAACGGTTTTGGACAGGCTGCGCTGGTTGCACGAATCCCTTTACGACGTTTTGGAGAATCCCACTAAGAAAGAGATCCTATTGGAAAACCTCGACTTACAGGAGGGAGAAATCCAGCCGTTTCTTCTGATCCAACGGACGAATATTCCCAAGCTGGCGCGTGTGATCTACGAAGATGCGGAAGAGCTCCACAAACCGGGAGAAGCGATCAACAACCTTCTTGACGAGCGCGTCCAGCGGCTGCGAATCCTGGGATTCATGAGCGCCGGCGAAATCCAGGCGGTCTACGAATTGGACGATGACGAACTCAGTGACCTGACGCTTTTCGATCTACGCGAAATGCTTCGTGCGTCCGTCACAAAGGTCAAAGAAACCAATCTGGAAACCATTTACTCTCAAATCATCGATGTGTACGGAGAGTTTGACACCGCGTCGAGCGCACAGATGATCACAAATGTCTGGGTGCGCTCGTTCCTTGACCGGGCGGAGGAAATCGCCCGGAATGAGATTCTGTCGAGAACCGGACAGGTAAACCGGCACGGGGAGGAACTCACGAGCCGACTAAACCAAGCCTATGAGAAGTTACGCGATCTCTGTGCGAATTCCGGACTACAGGATCTGAAAGCAAAACTTGCCGCCAAGCGAATGCTCCTCTATGGGGTCGCGGAAACGGAAGCGGTGTGGGCCGAAAAACTAAACGAGTTGAATCTGGAAGATGAAGATCTTCCTTTCCTTACCGAACATCTTCGAAAAGAATCCCTCTCCCAGTTCCAAATGCAGGAGAACTTCGGGGAGGCGATCCTGCCGCGATTGATCGAGGTAGAAACTGAGATCGCTCAACTCGAACGATTGCCGGTGGGGATGCGCGAGGAAAACTACCAGGAACATTGGAACCGGCAGCAGACCATTCGCGAGGGATTGCAGGACCTCGCCACCAGTCTGCTTTCAGAGATTGATGAACTCCGCAAGCAGGTCGGAGCGGCCGACACCAAAATGATTGCCATCCAGCGCGAAATCGAGCAACTCGAGAATCAAGCTGCCGCGCATGAGAGACAGCTGCAACAGGCGGCGATGTTGATCGGAGGAATGGAGGAAGGCCAACGTTTTGCGGATGTCCAAGGAGGAACCGCGGTCATGCCGGACAAGCGGGTTTTCCCGAAGCGAACCATGATGACCGGGGTCGGGATGCTGGTCAGTTTCATTCTTCTTTGTTGCCTTGCGTTTTTCCTGGAGATCTGGCCGAAGATCGCGGTGGAAAACGGGGCAGGTCGAAGGGAGTAAAGCGAGCGCAACGGGCTGTTTCGACGTGGAAATGCGTGCACCGGCTCGTCCAAATGCGAGAGGAGGGACTCGAACCCTCACGGATTCACTCCACTGGATCCTAAGTCCAGCGCGTCTGCCGATTCCGCCACTCTCGCTTGCGTTTGCAATTCTAACGGCCCCTGTTGCGAAATGCAAACAAGGCGCTCGAGTCCATTGTCCTTAGTGCCCTGAGGAGAAATAGTCTCTCCGCCGGACAGCAAAGTAAGTGATTCTAAAAACGGCAGTTCGAAGTAGAGACAGAGCGTTAACTGGTTGTAATGACAGTAGATGGAGCATATGACAAACTCGCCCAACGGGCGTCCGAGTTTATCTCGGACAAATCAAATCGCCCAGGAAAAACCCGAGCGCTACTGTCGGATTCAGGGTGATAGATTGTCCTCAAAACAAAGTTCATCTCTCTACACATCTATCCGTAAATCCAAGAGTTGGCGTGTTGTCGGAGCAAAAGTGTGGTTTTGCTCAGGTCGCAAGCAGCGCAACAGTAGGTGGCCCATAGGTGGCACGAATTCTTGCCCGTGTGGCGATCTGGTGGTAGATTACTAGCTCCCCACAGGCGTGTGGCTCAATTGGCAGAGCACTTGACTCCAAATCAAGCGGTTGGGGGTTCGAGTCCCTCCACGCCTGCTCTCTCTCATCCTTTGTCGCCGGTACGCTAAGCGTCGACCCTCCAACTGGTATTTGCCCGAAAGGATTGCACGGCCTTCGAGATCCAGATGCTCATGCGGCATTCGAGCGTTCGAACATCGGAGATCTACGTTCAAATGGCGGGAGACCGGAGCCTCCGCCGTGCCGTGGATTCGCTGACGTTTGCGGCCCTGCCTGAGCGGGAAGTCAAATAGCCATCACATACCAGTCAAATAAGCCCCCGCGCACCTAGTTTCTGAACACCTTGACTCATTCTCTTACACCGTCCAGCGGGTTCGCGACGAGCGGTGTAACGGATCTTTGTTGTTTGCGGCCCCGGGGCGGAGACAAACAGAGCAGGTTCGCGGGATTGACAAGGGGCGTACAGTGCCATACACTGAGATACACTGACATACAAAAGGAGTCTCTGTGTAGCAGCAAGCGAAAAAGACGAGTCATTATTCTCATTTGAGTTGCCTGAATTGCCTAAAGAAGCGTGGCGACAAGGAAACTGTTTTATAATGATCCGGCGAAAGGGGTAAATTTATCATGTCAACGCTAAAGACAGGCGATGACTGGAAGGACTTAATTAACGTTGATCTACCAAGGATTGGGCCTATCACTGAGCAGACCCGCGAAACAACCATGCAGGAGTCTGTGCGTTTCAGAGGATCGGTACGCCTGTCGGAGGGGAGATTTGAAACTGACCAGGAATACGAAGAGCATCGCAATAGAGTCCTGAATATCCCATTACCCTAGGTATCCTAGGAGTCTCCCGATTTGTGCGCTATAAAAGCAATTTGAGGGGGAAAAGTTTTCTGTGTCTGAGGAAACTTGGCGTCGCATCATAGAAATCCATCAATATGCCAAGGATCTTATGTTACTTGGGGAGGAATACGACCCAAAGCATCGAACCTTCCTTCAACCGATGAAGGAGCAAAGAGACGCTCTTGAACATATCATTAGAGCGCGCTCTAAAGAGCTTGGGGTTCTGGACGTCGATGAGCAGAAAAACGAAGGTTACATACGGGGGAACTACGATAAGGCACTTGGTCATGAATATCGGGCATTCTTTGACTGCGCTGACCGTCTCTCTATTGTCTTCCGAGAAACCATCACGAAGTCAGTAAGCGTGTATTCGAATCAAGTCCTCACTGCGGCATTCCCGGATTATTACGAGCACATCCGCCCAAAGGTGACGGAGTTGTGCGCGAAGGTTGCTGAAGTACGTGGGAAAAAAGACATATCGAAATCTAAACAGGATGAACTTCTGGAGGAGGTGAGAACGTACAATAACATAATCTCCGATCTCCGTGACTCGCTTGTAGAAATGTACAACCACATTCCTGCTCTTGATGAATGCCAGAAGAAAGAGGAGGAAGCAAACATAGAGAATCACAAGAAGGAGAAAAGAGCGTACAGCCCGCAGGAAGAATCTTGTCTGGCAGATAGTAATAGGCTTGATCGTTGCGGTCGCTTCCCTTCTCATCGGGAAATACCTGTTATAGTCCCCGCGCTTGGAAATCCCTAATAAGCATTATGCCATCGAACACCGTGCGTGCGTCTCACGAGCGGCGTAACGTTTTCTTGTTGTTTGCGGTCCTGGGGCGGAGACAAACAGAGTAGATTAGCGAGACACAAAGTAGATTCGCATGCTTCCTTCAATCCAACATGCCGCCGCCCCAGACTCTTCGAAGCCACATCTCAAGGCATCGAAAGGGGTAAACGTATTACGAACGTGCTGCCCTCTCCCGATTCCGATCGGCAGGAAACGGTGCCTCCATGCTCATGGACAATCTTCTGGACAACCAGGAGCCCCATCCCCGTTCCCTCGACTCCCTTCGTTGAGAAGAATCTTTCAAAGATCTGCGGTTTGACTTCGTCCGGTATCCCTCCGGCGTTATCGGACACTTCGAAGAGGACATCGCCCTTCTCCGTCGTCACATTGATTTCTACACGATGGCCGGACTTCGTTTGATCCATCCTACAGGCGTCAACCGCGTTGGCGACCAAATTGCTCAAGGCGAGTTGGAGCGCACCTGGGTCGGCTTGAAGACAAGGGGGCGGAGCCAAGACTGTATCTTCCATGATGATACCATACGATTGGGCGGTTTCCCGGTGCAGCTGCAGCACATCATCGATCAATTCCTGAGGTGAGATCGCGGTGCGCTGTGGAACCCTTTCCTTTGTATAGTACAAAACATCGCGCGCCTGGTCGGAAATACGCCGCATGTTCTTCTCCACAGTCTCCAAGCCGCTGAGTATTCGCTTTCTATTTCCGCGTTCCAAACCGGATTTGGCCATATAGAGCCCGCCGCCCAGACCACCAAGAACATCCTTGATATTGTGACTCACCGCCGCCACCATCTCTCCCAAAGTAACCAGATGTTGTTGAAGGACTTTGACATCCGTAATATCAACGGACATCTTCATCACTTTGGTGACATTTCCACCGGCATCGACGATCGGCGCTGTGTAAACAATCAGGTTTCTCGATTCTCCTCTTTGGGTCACCATCTCTTCTTCGCTGGAATGAACGCGTCCGTCTCCGAATGTCTGCGCGACAGGGCAGAAACTACAAGGCTCTTCGCGTCGTTTGCATACTCTGTGGCAACGAGCACCGAGACAGTCGCCGAATTCCTGTTCAAAACGATCGTTCGCCTCAAAGATCCGGAAGGCCCTGTCTTGAACCGAAATGTAGCAAGGGACGGAGTCAAAGAGGCCTTTGTACTGTTCACGGCTTCGGGCCAGACGCCGCTCGAGATCTTTCCGCTCCGTGATATCGGTAGAGACTTTCATAACCGCGACAATCCCACCGTTGGAAGAGCGAACAGGGCTCGTGCGAGTAAGAACGTCAACCGGAGCTCCCCAGCGATCCCACAAGGTATCCTCTATTTCATGAACGTCTCCATCCGCGAACGACTTGTCAACCGGGCATTCGGAACAAACCTCGTCTTGCTGTTTGCAGGCGACATGACAGGAGTGTCCGACACGGCAATCAAAACGTTCTTTGAATCGTTGGTTTACGTAGATGATTCGGTGATTCCGATCTTGAATCGATATGTAGGACGGGATCGCATCAAACAATTGCGCGTACGATACAGGAATAACATTTGGGTTCTCCCCGGTATCTTCTCCCATCCACTCAATAGCAGAAAGCGGGAGAATAGCGTTTGTATGCGATACATCTGCCAACTGCGGCAAGAAATTGTTCTTCGTCGATTGGCTTTTCAAGAAATTCCTCCGGCTTGCGTACTGACCGTTCCTCGTCGAAGAATTTTCTGAGGTGAATTCGAGGGTATTCCGGTGTGACAACCCCGGTGATTACGATGATGGGAATATCGTTCAAGGCTCGGTCTGTGCGCAATACACGGAACAGTCTGAAACCCGTCCGACCCGGGAGCAACAAATCGAGCGTGACCACATCCGGCCTTTCTTGTGCTGCAAATCGCAATCCTTCCTCAAAGTCTTTCGCAAGATAAACCGTATAGTCATTGTCCTTCAGCAGCGTTTTCAGAAATTCCCTCATATCGGGGTTGTCTTCGATCACAAGAATCTTCCCATTCATATTCATCCACCTTCTTTTCTCTCCCCCACACCAAACCGGCACCGCCCTAAGAGTCGGGTATTGATGCGTAAGTCTGTCACAGAAACCTACCGTCAATCATTCCGATTGAACATCAGATCGCCGCAATTCCAGCAGCCTTGCTCTCGAAGATTTTTGTCCGCTTCGACCCCTTGGTCACAGAGCCAGCGATCTCCTTTTTGGTCCTTGACGATCACCATGGGGCGGGCGGGCTTGTGCGGTTCGAAATCATGGGATTGAGTGGCAGATTGAGTCAACATGATGCAACTCCTTTCGATGCTTTCGACGTTCATTGTTTCCACTATTATTATATGTCCCGATTCTTATATAAGCAAGGCGGAAACCATGTCCTTTTTTCTTCATGAACGATCCATTGTATCGGGTGAGTTGTAGGGGACAGAACAGAATCCGTGGGAACAGAAAGGCGACGCAGACCTGTGCCGCTCAATCGTGGAGCGAGTGGCTCTTTTTTTGAATATCTCTGTTCGTTTTTGTGCTTTGGAGCTGGACTTTCAAAGGCGGACGTCATATAATAATATGCTTATATTAGATCAAGTGCAACTCTGGTCATAGGTCGGAAACCATGAACCACGCGAGCGACCCGAAGTGGAATCAAGCCGTAGCTTTCCTGAAAGCCGCCGCCCACCCGGTCCGTCTCTCCATCTTGCGGCACCTGATGCAGGGAGCAAAATGTGTTCAGGACGTCCAACAAATTGTGAGCACTTCGCAACCGAATCTGTCGCAGCACCTTGCTATTTTGAGAAAGGCCGGTTTGGTCGGTTGCCGCTCCAACGGCTCGCTCCGCTGTTATTATCTGTTGCGTCCTCCTCTCGTGGAAACGCTTTTGAGAGAACTCACGAAAGATCCGCCCGGCGTAGCGGGTCCAAGGGATTCTGTTCTTCAGAATGAACCGCCACCAGAGTCGGAACAAAGGGATACAGGCAAGGAATAAACAAACTCCCATGTCGAGAATGCTCTGGCGACGGCAACGGTTTCGGTTCCTAACTGGAAGCGGTCGCAACGCCGGGTTCTTGAGACGAAACAAATTCCCTCGCTCGTTCCTCGACCGCCAGAAGATAAATCGCCAAGGGCCGATAGAGCAGGTGCGACCATTTGCTGAACGGTACCTCCACGACAAGCATGGGGACGGCGATAGCCAGGTGAATCACATAGGTGTAGTAAGTGGGAAGCGGCAGATTCAGCATGCGGAACAGATGCATGAAGATGCCGGTCAACGCCGTCAGAAACAGCAGGATCAAAAACATCCAATCGGAGAAGTGAGAGAACTTGTGTATCTCTTCTTGTTTTTTTAGACGGCCGATCATCGCGTCGCCGGTCACATAAAGTAGGACAACAGTCGCGTAATATCCAGGAAGACTAAGCCAGTTGAAATCCGTCGAGTCTTCCTGGAACCATGGCAGAAGCAGAACCACGAGTATAAACATCGTGCTATATCCCGTCACCAGAAGAAGATGCTTCAGCCAACGGCTTGCCGTTTTCTTCGAGTCGCACTCTCGCCAACGGAGTTGAGTGAGTCCGTGAACAAGCATTGTTTTGAATTCCTGAGCGTAAATCCATAGGGGAATCTTGGCAGCCTTTTCATTGCCGAGGATGAAGGAGCCCATTCTGTAAGCGTTGGAGAGAAGAAGAACGCCCAGGATCGCCGCCAAGGTGAGGTCGCCGTAATGAACCCATTCGACAGGCGCGAATGTATCCACGGATACGTGGGTGGTTACCATTCTTTCCTCAGTGAAAGAACCGGAGAAGACAAAGAGTCCGACGACAAATAGAGCCACGACAAGCAACGCCCCGAACTCCCATGCTTTGGATAGATACAATCGTTTCGATAGCCCCGTCCAATCATATTCCGAGATGAGGTATCGACGCGTCGCCATCATCAACTCGCCCGGATTGGCGTTTCGCGGACAGGTATCGGAGCATTCCCCACAATAATAGCAGAGCCATGGCTCAGCGGACTCGATCAATTTGTCTTTCAATCCCAATTGAAGATATCGAACGGTTTTTCTCGGAAAGACGGTTGAGTCACGCGACAAGGGACAGATCGCAGTACAATTACCACAATTGAAGCATGTATCGATTGAATCGCCTCCAAGGCGTGCTATTTTTTTCTTCAATTCCGGATCAACTTGAATACTCACTCTTCTCCCTCCTTCAGTGCGTACTCGTAGTACCCATCCCGTTCTTCCTTCTCGATCACTTTGCCATACTTCTTCAACCCCATGAGGTACCAAAGGGTCGTGTGCGAAGGGATGCCGGTGGCATTGGCCAGTTCGGGCACGGTCTTCGGACCGTCGTGAAGTGATTCTGTCAGTGTTTTACGGATCTTCGATTGGTCACGCCGAAGCGCAGCCAGTTCCTTTGGTACACCGCCTCGCCGTTCACGGAGAACTTGTATGGGTTTCTTGGGTTTTTCGGTTTTGTTGGTTTGGATCGTTGTATCGGTCATCGGTCTTATGCATACTCCTCGACAAGAGCGTCCACCATTGCCTCGAATTGCCTGAGTCGCCAGCCGGCCACCTGGATCGCACCGTGTGGACATGCAGCAACACACATACCACAGCCTTTACAGAGCGCGGGATTCACTTGAGCTTGAGGGATCGATCGTCCGTCAATTTCCCGCTCGACCATGGAAATGGCATGTGTCGCTTTGCATTCGTCAACACATTTTGCTTCCCCCCGGCACAACTCGGGGTCGACTTGGGCGACAAACGGATCGAGCTGAATATAGCCTTTTGACAAAATCGCCGCAGTTTTCGCACTTGCAGCGGAAGCGGCCGCACAACTTTCGGTGATGTCCATCGGAGCCTGACAAGTTCCCGCGATCAGGACGCCATTCACCGCCAACTCGACGGGGCGCAGCTTCGGGTGAACTTCTTGAAGAAATCCATCGGCGCTTCGCGGGAGTTTGAGGGACTCGACCAGGCTTGGAATATTGTGCGGCACCATTCCCGTGGCGAGTACGACCAGATCGGCGGGCGCTTCAACTTCTTCGCTGAAGGTCAGCGTGTCTTTCACTCTTACAGCGAGAGGAGCCCCATTGCCACCGGCGTCCACCTGGGGCGGCTCTTCGGCCGTATACCGAAAGAACATCACTCCTCGCTCAGACGCACTCTGGTAGTAATCCTCGTGACCTCTGCCATAAGTACGAATATCTTGGTAGAAATCGTAAACATTGACCTCCGGAAACCGCTCACGAATTTCAGTTGCCGCCTGGAGGCTGGCCGTGCAACAAAAGCGCGAGCAGTGTCTATTCAATTCTCCGTCCGGCCCTGGTTCGTGAATCCCTTCGATTTGCCGACTGCCGACACAGTGGATGATACAGACGTTCTTAACGGCTCGGCCTTGATATTCCAGTTTGCCCTGTGTCGGGCCCTCCGGATCGAGAAGACGAACAAGCTGAGGCAGCGTAATCACGGCAGGATACTCGCCGTATCCATACTCGCCGTGCCGCGGTTCGTAAGGATCGAATCCGGTCGCCAATACCAACGCCCCGGCATTCACGTTTATTTCCTGTGACGGTTCATTCAGGTCGATTCCGTCTCCCCCAAGCGCATTCGCACATTCACCGCAACGGGTGCAGATTTGCCAGTCGATAGCCGGAGTCGGCGGATAGCAACCCGGATACGGTGAATAGATTGCTTTTCGCTTCGTCAGACCATGGTCGAATTCATTCTTTGTGCTTTCCGGACAGGCATTCATGGCGGTAGTCGTCGATCGTTGGTCCAATCCCGCCTTCACACCACGCGGATGCAAGGTTACTTTCACATCGAAATTACCGACGTACCCGGAGACATGGGTGACCTCGGCCAGTGTGTGAATTGTGATATTCGGGTTCTGGGTGACTTCATCCAGCAATGTGCGGAGAAGATCGCGGGCACGGTCTTCCGTTGGATAGACGCGGTCGAGTTGCGCCATCCGCCCGCCGAGGAACGGCGACCTTTCGAGCAATGTAACCACCATCCCCCGGCGGGCGAGATCCGAGGCACAACGCAAGCCGGTGACTCCGCCCCCAATCACGACCACAGTACTCTTCGCGTCAACTCGAATGGGCTCCAGCGGTTGTAGATACCTCGCCTTCGCTACGCCTGCGGCGACCAACCGGATCGCCTTGTCTGTCGATCCCTCCGGGTTCGATTTCGTAACCCAGCTGACTTGCTCGCGAATGTTACAATGCTCATAGAGATACGGATTCAGTCCCGAGCGACCCAGCGTCTGGCGAAACGTCAACTCGTGCAGGCTGGGAGAACAAGCGGCTACAACCACACGGTTCAGGTTCTCATTATGGATGTCCTCGGCGATCATATTCTGGCCGGGGTCCGAGCACATGAACGTGTTCCGCCGCGCTATCGCGACATCCGGTAGCTTCCCTGCCGCTTCCACGACTTTCTCTACATCGACAACGTCGGAGATGTTGCCACCGCAATGGCAGACATAAACTCCGATCCGCAGGTCTCCGTTTTCTGAGCGCGACTCATCGTGTTCAAACGAATCATCCAGCATAAGGCTTACACTCCATGCAGCGCATACGAAGTCGATTCCTCGTACGCCGGTTCGGTATCGAGTGGTTTGGTTTCGCGGGTCGTATGGCCGTGAGCCCGTAAGTAAGCGGCCGCCTCTATCGCGGCTGCTCCCGCTTCCACGATCGAGTCGGGGATATCTTTGGGACCGGCGGCGGTCCCCGCTACGAAAATTCCGTCTTGCTCGGTGCGGCATGGTGCCAATTTTGGCTGTTTACAATGAACGAAACCGTCTTCCGCTTCACTAATGGGAATACTCCCGTCGGTGTTCAAAGCAGGCAGCATCCCGAGCGACAATACGACCATGTCGTGTTGACGCTCCTCGACTCGACCATCGTTTTCGATTGCTTCAAATCGTACAAGTGGATTCTGTTCTCCGTCTTCAGTGATTTTTGCCACTTTTGCTTTGACAAACTCGATCCCCATTGCCTTTGCATTCTGATAGAACTCCTCAAAACCTTTGCCGAAGGCGCGAATATCCATGTAGTAGATAGTCACTTCGACCAGCGGAAGCGCACCGGAGAGAAGCATCGCCTGTTTCATGGCATACATGCAGCAAACGCGTGAACAGTAGGGAACCCCCAGGCTCAGATCGCGCGATCCGGCACACTGAACGTAGGCCACCGAGTCCGGTACTTTTCCATCTGAGGGACGCAACACCCGGCCGTACGGACCGTGGGGAGCCAACAATCTCTCGACCTGCAACGGATCCAGGACGTTGCGTAATCGCCCACCGCCGTACTCTTTCTTGGCATCGATGGGAGTCAGGGTGTAACCGGTGGTTAGGATCACCGCACCTGCCTGAACAGAAAACTCTTGCGGCTCATCGAGAAAATTTACCGCGTTCGTGGGACAGGCTTTTTCACAAAGGCCACAGAAAATACAATTGTCGACGTCGAGAAGTGCAACCTGCGGAATCGCGTTGGAAAATGGGACGTAGATCGACCTCCGGACGCCCAAGTTGCCGTCGAATTCGTCCGGGACCTCGATGGGACACGCATATTCACAAAGTCGACACCCGGTACAATCATCTTCTTCGACATATCGGGGTTTTTGAACAACAGTGGCTTCAAACCTGCGGTGCGTCTGTTCGATTTCTTTTACCTCTGCGTATGTCCGGATGGTAATGTTCTCATGATGAGCCGCCGCGGCCATCCGGGGGGTGCAGATACAGCTCGAGCAGTCCAGCGTAGGGAACACCTTACTCAGCCCGATCATTTTTCCCCCAATGCTCGGCTCTTTTTCAATAAGGAGTACTTGGAAGCCTTGATCCGCCGAGTCCAGAGCCGCCTGGAGCCCTGCGATACCACCACCAATCACAAGCACATCGACTGTTAATTCTCTTTTATCCATTTTCTTCCATGTCTTCGAATGAGTTTTTGTGATTTTTCTTCAAGGGGATGGTGCCTCGGGGGCTCCGTGTGCATCCATCCCCTCTCCGTTTCCCTTGCTCAGGACAGTGGACATGTGCCCGTCGGACAGCTGGAGCCACCCGAAGAGGAGGAAGCGCTGCGATCAACCGCAAACGTAGAAAAGATCTTCGCGGTTTCTTCCGAACCGCAACTCTCGCACAGTGGGTTTTCCGACGAGCCGGCCCTTTGCAGAGCGGCGGTCACGTGACCACATTGTTTGCATTGATACTCATAAATGGGCATGTCGTTACTCCTCCGTTCTATTCTTGCTTGTTTTGTCTTTTCCCACCCCACTCCCGACCACGACATGGATCCTTCGTCCGTTCATTGACGGACCTTCTCCGCACTCCCGGTCGGTTCAGACTGAGAGAGCTCAGAGAGAAGATCGTTCATTTGGTTGATTTCTTTGAGAAAAGCCCGTGAACAGACAGTGCAGATTGCGCAAAGCCTTAATCGTCTCGGATCGAGACCTCGCTCGCGCATCTTCTGCTGGACCTGGCCGATGCGTTGCGCAAGACGCTCGTAAGCGCCCTCGTACGGACACTCATGGCCGCAGCTCATGACGATGACGGCATCGATTCCCTTTTCGATGCATTGGAGGTAGAACCTCTCGGGAAGTAAAACCGGCGCAGGGATTCGAATAATATAGGTGTTTGCCGGATACTCGGCGTGAATCTGACCGACGTTATCCGCACCGGGATATGCGCACGAATCCGTGGCCAGAATCAGAATCTTCGTCTGTGGTTTTTCGTTTATTTCAGCCATAATGCCTACACCATGAGCGACATAAGATATGCCCTTTTCCTGGCCCCCCTTGCGGCGAGAGGACAGGAAAAGGTGGACAACCATTGCTCAAATCAATCCAAGTCCTAACCTGAGCAATATCTTTCGTCCGTTGAGCTGAATCATTTCCCACGCGTTATGAACATCCGGTCGTATCCCTCGGCAGGAACCGCCCCTAAGAAATTGTGCCCTACTTTTCCGGCCCACTTAGGCAGATCGTTCTTCGTTGAAGGATCGCCGGAGAGCACCTCGATTGTCCCGCCAACCGGGACCGTCCCGATCGCTTTTTTGGCCTCCAACAGAGGCCCTGGGCATGCACTACCTCGGGCATCCACAACTTTGTCCGCCTGCATCGTTTCTAAATCAACTTCCGGCATGGTTTCACCTCCAAACGCGTTTTTTGAATTCGTCTATCAATATGGAAACAGAGTCCGTTCTTGCTCTCAGCAGAAAGTCAGCACTACATCGGCTTCTTCCGCCCCTGCTACAAATGTGGCGACCCCTCCGCATTCCACTCCGTCAATCAGATCTTCCTCCTCGATCCCGACAATGGGAAATGCCGCCGAACAAGCGATCAGGGTCGCCCCCGCCTGTTGTACATCGTCAAGAAATTCGGGCAGCGTTTTGGGAGCACCGGGCAGTTGAATCTTCTCCGCACCGCCTTTGCGAACGATATTCAGGCCGTCCAATGTGAAGAACATTGTCAGCTCCATATCCGTCGCAATTGCTCCCGTCCCCAGCATAAAAGGCGGAAACGCCTTCCGGGGATCATCAGAACCACAGAAAACCCACATTTTACTCGCCATCTCTTTTCCTCCGTGACTGGATGCTTGTGAATTCAGTTTTCGATCGATATTTCCGTTTTGGTTTCTTCTTCATCGCTCAAATCCTGTCCGGTCAGCGTATTCATAACCAGCGGGTACCTTCCATCACCCCCGCTGCGTGGATTTTCGTCCACCATTCTTGATCTATTTCAGATAGATCCGTTGCTGCTCCTTTTCCCGGCCCGCCGTTTCTCAGAAGGACGGAAGTCCCCTCACGACAGTCACTTGCGTCGGCCAGACGGGAACATTTGATCTGCATTAGAAAGAATATGTCTTTCGATACGCCGCTGAGCGATTCATAATTCTCATGTCCTTTGGCTACAATCAAATCGGCGGCATCGAAGCGCTCACGAAAGGACCATGAGCTGGAATTCGGCATTGTGCCGGGAGCGTTGTGACCGTCATCCATCACTTCCACGACATCGGTCATACCGATCATCCGGGCATCGGCGATGGTCGCCTTGTTTCCAACCGATCCGCCTTTCACAACAAAGGTGGTTTTTTCCACGGGCATTTGCTCGATCAGCAAACGGTCAAAGACGATTTCACCGGACTGATTTCCGAGGTACAGGATTTTCTTCGCGTCTCTCAGTGCGGCCTGGAATCCCTCCAACTCGTTGTCAAGCACGTCCAGCGCAGGAGGGTTGTCCAGCGCTTGGATAAAGTCGGGTCCGGTCAAAGATGCCTTTGTGCAGTAATCAAAGCTATTTGCCGCAATGGCATAGATGACCGCAGTCTTCAGCGGTTCTATGGCGTCGTCAATCGCCTTCTTGATATGGGGATATGCAGTCATCGCCATACAATTTGAGTCCTTTTTAATTTGTTGAAAAGGATCGCTATTTTTTGTCAATTGGCGTATCAATTGGTAAATTTTCTGGCTCATTGTCGGAGGCGGCATTCGTAAATCCACGCGAGACAGCAAAGGGAACACGAATTGAAGAATACGCATGTGGGTTCTTTCGTCCTCGACAACCGTGCGGCCTGCGGACAGCGCTTGGTCGACGAAACACGGAAGGCAATCCAGGTATGTTCGCATAACTCACCTCCGAGAGGATCCGGTACAAGCCTCGTATCGATTGTACTGGTCGGCGTTGATCTGCTGGGGACACATGCGCGTGGCTGCTCCCAGTGCCTTCTCGTGCTGTCCGACTTTCCTCCTTTCAATGGAGGACCGAAATACGATCATAAACGTCATCTTATATAAGTGTATCTTTATATTAGCATATTCGAAGAAAGGTGGCAAGACCCTGTTGAAAGATTTCTCAATAATCCGAGATTCGGCAGTTGAAGATATTGTTGCGAGAGGAACCCACGCATTTTTAACGGTATAGTCTATTGCCATTGCCATCTTCCAGATCGCGATCGGTTCTCAAGCTTGTCGAAAGGCGGATCACCAACGCCCGCGCGGCCCTTCGACGAGCTCAGGAACCGCGCCCGACTTTCAACTGCCGAATCTAGGCTCAGTAATGTGAGCACCCGAGGAAGTAGATATAAAAGACCTGAATAGTAAAGTTCTGCGGAGCCGGAAGGCTGCGTTGGAAGAGCAAATTATGGGAGTTTTCTGTCTTTTCGAGGGGTAGCAGATCTGCCCGGTTGCCTCGTACACTTCACGAGCGAACCCAGTTGGAGGTTTGTGCACCAAGAAATTTCAATCACTTCCCCGCCCCCACCCACATCCATACCGCTGTGTTCGGGTCGTTCGGTAGATAAACCACATGCAGCGGTGTTAACAGAACGCCCTGCAACTCGCCGGGACGGATCAAGTAGGCTGTCCCTTTCTCACCCGAACGATACCGATTCCGCATCGTCGAACCCGGTGAGAGGAACTCCACACCGGGGATCTCATGCGTCTCCAGCCATACATCCGGATCAAGGTTTCCGTAAAACAAAAAGAACGTCTCCGGATACCCGCTCTGCCCGGTGACCACCGCATGCGGAAATTCATCCCGATGCTCCATCCACCATCCAACCGCATCCCTGTACCCATACTGCCAATACAATGCCGAGCGCGCCGGATATGTCGCCGGATGAAAGCAAACCAAAAGGAACAGAACAATCAGCCCCATCGTCAGAATCCCCCAACCGATTCGCGCAAAACGCATATTCCGCGGTTTCCACTCGCTGAACGGCTTCTCTCCAAGTCCCTGAATCCCACAAACCGCCATCAGCTGCAACACCGGCAGCCCAAACACACTCCGCAACGCATGCGGAATCCCTTCAACCGTACACGCCGCCGCCACCGGAAACAGAAAGAACCACAACAACAGAAACCGCTCGGTACGCCCTCTCCTACGGAAACAGTGCCATAGTCCCAGCAGAATCAGCGGAAGAAGATAGATCTGTATCTGTCCCGGAAAACCGATGGAGTGCCGTGGATTCGAGTCCCCCCCGAAAAAGAGAAAACCGGGCGACAGATGAGCCAGATAGTTTTTCACGAAGAGATACATCATCTCCCACACGGTCGACGCACCGAAGATCGAAATCACCCGAAATCGCAACGCGCTTTCTCCAGACTCGAACAAGACATGGTGAGCCAAAGGAATCGTCAAGAGCCCGATGAGACATAACGGATACACATGCCAGCTCCACCGCCCCGTAGAGTGGAACGACAGGACAACAAGGCCGATCAACAGCAACGGAACAAACAACCGCGCCGGCGCATAGGTATACAACGCGAGCGCAAACGCCAATGACGTCAGACCGCCCCAGAGGAACTTGGCGTTTGGCCGTTCCGCATCGACAAAGCGATCAAACGCATAAACGCCAAGTGGTATCCAAAGTGTCAACAGAATCGATTGGTTCGCCCACCGAGAGAGGAGCACATGCCATGGGCTGAAAGCGAGGAATAGCGCAACAAAAAAAACGGCTCGCATGCCCCACCAGCGGTAGGCCAGCAGCCACACCGCAAGAACCGCCCCGCAGCCCGCCAACGCCGCAGGGAGCCGAACCGCGTATTCATTCAAGCCCAGGAGAGCGACAAACGGAATATCGATATACTGGTACAGCGCAGAAGTAGCAATGCGGAGGGAGCGGACAAAGAGCGGATAGGGTCGGCCGGTGCTGTCGCAGCCTTCTTCCAAAAGCAGGTAAGTCGTATACCCCTTATCCGCTTCATCCCGGAAGAATCCCGGCGGATGCGCATCGAGAAAAACCAACCGAAGCGCAGCCGCTGCCAGCAAAACAAGAAGGACTCCATGTGACCATCGAAAAGACATAATCCACTCATCGAATATCGCACACTCTATTGACATGTGCCCGCCAAGATACGAGCATTCAATGGGGGTATATCCCGGTGGCGATTGATTATGACTATCGATCATAAGGCAGAGACACGCTTTCTCCTATACCTACTCATCGGCCTGGCCTTGATCATGGCCCTGGTGCTCCCTCTGGTCGGCTATCGGCTGACCAGAGAATTCCGCAGCCTATATACCCGTCAGGTGCTCGATGACAACCGCTCCATCGTTCAGACATTCGTCGCGTTTGCCGAAAGCCTCTGGGAAGAAACGAACGGGGATGAAGACGAATGGCTTCGACGGCTGGAGCGAGAGGTCGAGCAGCGTACGTTGCCTGGAGAGCGGTACCTGTGCCTGGTGGACGATTTCGGTAACGTGCGGGTGGCGCCGGCGGATGTGACGGGGACAACTGCGGAGATTATGGGAAATCTCATCGAACCGTACAGCCGGCGAACGTTCGACGGGAAACATCTGGCGAGTGTTCAGGATCTACTTGTCGAGCTGCATGACGGGGACGGTTTCGCGGGACGGTCGCAACGGTCCGAGCCCGAAGCTGCGCAGAATTTGGTTTACTACCAGCGTTTCAGCGTGGGCGGGCGTCCCTGGCTTGCGGGAATCCACCAATTCGAGGGGGATATCAAGACGGATTTGGACCGTCTCTCGAATCTTCTGCGCATGCTCGGTATTGGATTGGCGGCTGTAATCGTATTGTGTTCATATTTCGTCGTGACGCGATTGGTTCGATGGTATGAACGCGTACGGGAATCGCAACTCGAACAAATTGAAAAACATGCGCAAGAAATCGAAGAAGCGAATGAGCGCCTTCGACAGATCCAAGAAAGCAAGAACCGCCTATATGCGCGGTTGTCTCACGACCTTCGGGCACCACTCAACAGCGTGGTAACCGCCTGCGATCTCCTCAAAATGGGGACGTATGGTCCCGTGACGGAACAACAGACTACCGCCATGGACCGTGTCATTCGGAACGCGGATGTTCTCGTCCGTCTGATCGACCAAATGCTCCAGCTTACGAAGTTGGAAACCAGTCAGTGGCGTTTGGATGTGCTTCCATTCCGCATTGAAAAAGTGGTGGACTCGGTTGTAGACAATCTGCGTCCACTCGCGGAAGACAAAGGGATCGCGCTTGGCGCGTGTTGCGATACCGATCTTCCGGTTCTTCATTCCGATCGTGAAACAGTCTATCTAATCCTTCAAAACCTGGTGAGTAACGCTGTCAAGTTCACGCAGAAAGGCCAGGTGGAGGTGCACGTACAGCCGAACTCGGACAATCAGGTTGAGGTTTCTGTTCGGGATTCCGGCCGAGGAATTCCTGAGGAAGAGCAACAGAAGATTTTCGACGAATTTGTGATCATCAAAGATCGGGAACTCGGCCATGGGGTGGGACTGGGGCTCTCGATAACCCGCGAATTGGTTCGGTTGGTGGGCGGAACAATCAGTTTGGAAAGCGGATTGGGGAAGGGATCGACCTTCACAGTCAGTCTTCCCGTCCGGCTTGAGGTACAGCCTGCCTCGGAGACAAATCCCATCCGGTTATAATGGGAAAAGAGCAGGCCCTTCGAGGGATCCATCTCCTCTCCGCGCCTCTCTGCAAACACCCGAAAGGAAATCCCGCTCGACCGACATGTTCTTTTTCTTTCCCGTCAGAGATTTGAATCGGCCGCGCCGTACGCCCTATGTGAGCTGGACGATCATCGCGATCTGTGTAGCGGTTCATTTCTACGTCGCCACATTGGGAATCGATCGACAGGAGACGTTGTTCCGTACCTATGGATTCACTCCAGGTGCGTTCACGAAAGCGTTTTCGGTCATGCTGGAAGAAAAACCGATTATGCTCCTTTCGCCCCTCACCTATATTTTTGTCCACGGAGGGTGGTTTCATTTATTGACCAATATGTGGGCGTTTTGGATTTACAGCGACAATGTGGAAGACCGCATGGGGCACTTGTGGTTTCTCTTGTTCTTTTTTCTCTGCGGGTTTGTAGCCGTTGCCGCTCATTTTGTGTTCAATTACGGAGATTTCAAGCCCGTCGTCGGTGCGAGCGGAGCCTTGGCGGGTGTCATGGCTGCGTATTTGCGTCTGTTCCCGGTTGCGCGCATTCAGTGTTTTCTGTGGTTCATTTTTCTAGTTCGCATTATCGAAGTTCCGGCGCTCGTTGTGATTGTGGTCTGGTTTCTGAGTCAGCTGATGAGTGTTTACACCTCGATGATGGGCGTGGACGTAGGAAATGTCGCGTGGTACGCCCATGTCGGCGGTTTTCTCGCCGGTTCCTGGTTGACATTGTTGTGGTATCCCCGGCAGAGTTTTCGGTTCCTCCAGATGTGATCCCGTGCATCGGTTGGCGACGAATGCTAAGATGCATCTCTTTCCCGAGACCCAGGACCCTCAATCCACAGGCTGTGTCAGAAGCAGCCGGCAAGCGAGAAAGGGCTCTTTCCCGAGATTGACGGCGTCGCAAAAAGTCGACGGGATAAGAATAGAGAAGTCTTCAACCCCCTCTGTATCTCCCCTTACAGCGGCCACGCAAGCGTGGCCCTCTTGGGGGAGAAGATGCTGCGGACATGCTCGTTTCTATTCCTCCCCCGAAGATCGGGGGAGGTTAGGAGGGGGTTGAGATCTCTTTTGCTCACTTTTTGCGATTGCATCAAGATTGACGGCGTCGCAAAAGGTCGTCCGCTGACATTGGAAGTTCCCCTCTCCCGCCGGGAGAGGGTTAGGGTGAGGGCCGATTCTTGGACTTTTTGCGGTGCCATCAACTCCGTTTGGGCGTGAGAACAGCCTCCCAATGAAGGATTATCTATGAACGGAATTCAAGCAGTTGTCTTTGATTGTGACGGGATATTGGTCGACAGTGAGCCGCTCGGCCTCGAGTCGTTCCGGCGTGCGCTACTCGACCAGGGAATCGAATATCCGTTTGAAAAGCTTCGCCGCTTTTGCGGCGTGACAAGTCATGAATCGCTTCAAACGGTATTGGAAGAAACCGCCTCGACACTTGATCGAGAACAATTCCTCCTGGCAAAACAGAAACATTATGAAAGCCTCCTGGACGAGCGCGGCCTCAATGTGTTCGATGGTGTCCTCGATTTGCTGAATGAACTTGATCGGGACGGAATTACTGCGGCAGTAGCCACCTCGGGTTCGACAGAGAAAGTCCGTGCGAGTTTCCGTTTGACCGGCTTGGATGGCAGGTTCACGATCATTGTGAATGGGGATGATATCGAGCATGGAAAGCCGGCACCGGACATTTACCTCAAAGCCGCTCGGCTATGCGGCTGCGACCCATCGAAATGTGTCGCTGTGGAAGATACTCCGCCCGGTTTGAAATC
Source organism: uncultured bacterium (assembly GCA_964612675.1). GTDB lineage: Bacteria > Hinthialibacterota > Hinthialibacteria > Hinthialibacterales > JAKPRU01 > CAZTDD01. Next base: position 47,290 of record CAZTDD010000010.1, on the reverse strand, counting down.
CGCCCGTACGGCCGGTATGCACGTTGTCGGCGTCGCTCACACGTTCCCGGAAGATGTGATCGCTCCGTTATGTGACAGGTTCTTTCCTGCACTGAGCGATATTCGCGCATCGGAGCTGTTAGACAATCGGATCGTTACAAATTCGCCCTGATTTCTCGCAGAATCATTCGTGAATCCTCTTCGTCGCCGAACACACCGATACGAATCTTAATCGTTGTCTTGTTTTCGTCCTTACGTTCCAAACGAATCTCGATCCTCCGCCTGTTGCTGTCTTTCGCAATCAGTTTCGCATTCAGCGCATCCTTTTTCTTTTCCTCGACGTCGAATTCCAATTCCTCCATGGTTTGTTGAGTAGCCGCCCATGCCCGATCCAGTGTGACCATTTCGGTCGATTCGAGCTGTCCTTTGATAAACGCTACAGTTCCGGCACCCACTCCGACTCCCCCCGCGATCAGTGCCGCCGCACAACCGCTGAACAGAAACGGAACCGCGAGCATGAGTGATAAGATACGAAAGACCGATCGATTCATGTGGCTCCTCCTGAGGAACTGCTTCCCCTTCGCTTTTTCCAAGTATACAATCTCTCGGTCGCGACGGTAAATGTTTCGTTTCTCGGATGCGGCAAAACACATACCTCTTAAGTCGAAAGAGGAATACCTCGCTGCGAACATCGAGGCGAAGGAGGGCGCCGTCGGGACGCCGATACGGAGTGGAGCCGTACGACACGAGAAATCCGCAATAAAGAAATCGAACCGCTCGACGAGAAACAATGACCAAAATTCGTGCTCTGATCTTCGACTTCAATGGTGTGGTTCTCAACGACGAACCGATTCACAATCGAAACCTGCAGCAAGTATTCGCCGAAGCCGGTATCGAACTCTCCATGGCCGAGATTCAGGAGAAATGTCACGGGCGGGGCGATACAGAGTGTTTCGCGTTGCTGCTGCAGGAAGCCGAAAAAGAGCCGACACCTGACCGCGTCAAGTACCTCGTCGAACAAAAAAGCCGCCGATATAAAGACACGATCGTACGGAACCTCCCGTTCGTCCCCGGTGTCGAGAACGTCCTGAACGCCTGGCGGGGCCGTGTGCCTTTGGCGTTGGCGACCGGTGCGTTGCCGGGAGAGGTTGAGTTTGTTCTTGAAAAGACAGATTTGGGAACCTATTTCGATGTAGTGACCACAACAGCCGATGCCGGCGCCTCGAAACCCGACCCGGCGGTGTACCGGCTCACGTTGGAACGTCTGCGCCAGAAGTGTTGTCCCGATTTGAAATCGACTGAATGCCTGGTGTTTGAAGATTCACCGGTCGGAATGCGGGCTGCGTTGGATGCAGGCATGCGTTGTGTGGGAATCGCCACCTCCGGCGGCCACGCGGATCTCGGGGAATGTGATCTCGTTGTGACCGATTTCTCAGTGGAATCACTTCACGAGTTCATTTCTTCAACGGTAACAGAAACAAAATAATATTCGGGTTCAATACTCCCCGTACTTCAGCGCGGAGTCGATCATCTGAATGTAGTTTCTCTCCGTCTGCGAACGAAGGGGGATGTTGATGGGCGCGGCTGTGGGGAGAACGACATACCCGCCGCCCTCTTTTGCGCTTTCCATCATGGTTCGAACATGTCTGTCGATTTCCTGTGGAGTACACTGTTCAAGCCATAATAGTTCCATATTCCCAAATAACACCAGCCGATCGCCTACTCGTCGTTTTACTTCTGCCAGTTCGATATCGCCCTGAGGCGGTGGTTCGAGAGGGTCGGTAGCGTCTACACCCAATTCCAGAAACATGTCCAGCACCTGTGAAATCTTCCCGTGACAATGAAGGCGCACTTTCCCGCCGTACCGATGAATCAGGTCCACAATCGGCCGGTCGTAATCAACGACCAGCTCTCGGAACAGCGCGGGCGGCAGATACGGCGGCGTCGCATATTCCGGTCCCACCAGCCGCCACAACGGCCCTGCACCGCGTTCCAGCTGATACTCCAAAGCCGTCAGGATTCGTTCCTGAAGTACGTCCATCAACTCCCGCAGCTTCTTACGATGTTCATACGCCACGACCAGAAAATGGCCGAATTCGAAAAGATCCGGAGGTGAGCAAATCGCGTCGTCGATGTCGCACATCACAATTCCATTCTCACCAATCTCGCGTTGAGCACGCTCCACTTCTGACATGGCGCATCCGTCGAATTCCCACGGAAGCGAAAGGTACCGATCCACGTCCTCTATCGTTTTGAATGGATGCTCCATCAACCAGGTTGTATATAAATCGTCATCGACACGGTAAGTCCATTGGAGGTCGCCTTTGAAGGTATGGATTACTTTATGTATGTATTCGCTTTTGCCGTCCCGCCATCTCGTGACCGTTTCGGGCCAGGTCGCCTTATTCCGCGGTTCGGCTTTTGCAAGCCAGATACAGTCGGTATGTTCGCGGATATGCTCGCACAACCTCGCGTAGGAGGGCTGCTGGGAATACCAGTTTTTCTGGTCCCATGGATTGATTTCGTACGTTGAGATCGGAACGCGGTCAATCGGTTTTCGGTCGAGAACACCGAGCAATCTTTGACGTGACGACAACGGCATCGACTACCCCCAGAGTTGTGTCAGGATTTGAGGAGAATCTTCCGGCAATATCCGGCCAGATACAACGACCCCGCAATAATTACGACTTTTTCGGTTCCCGCCAGAGATCGGGCGGTCTCAAGGGCTTCTTCCGGTGTGGCACACCAGGTTACAGGATTCTCAAGTCTCGACAGAGGCGGGCCGTAGGTCTTGTGCAGTTCGGCGACCGAAACTCCACGGTGGGTCGGGGCTGTGGTGCAAATCAACGAATCGGAATTACGAACCAATTGATGAAGAATCCCGTCGATATTCTTGCCCCGCAGAAACCCCATCAGCAACACACGGCTTGTCTGGCCGAAGTTCTCGAGCAGACTCTTCCGCAATGATTGTGCTCCGCGTTCGGTATGGGCAACATCGATCACTATCGTGGTCGGCCAACCGGTCTGTGTGGAATCGAGTATCTCGAACCGAGCGGGCCAGATGGTTTCGTTCAACCCTTCCACGACCGTCCGCTCGGGGATCGGTTTGAAATTCGTCCAGCGCTCGCTCAATACATCGACCGCAGCGCACACTGTGGCCGCGTTATCGGGTTGGTGCGCCCCGAGTAACCTGAGATGAATCCGTCTGCGCCGACCGCCTCCCTCGATATGTACGGCACGTCGCCCCTCAGACGGAACTTCGCGAAGCACACGGTACATCTTCTGTACAAAAACAGTGGGGACGTGCTTCTTCTCCAATAAGTTGCGGATAAACGGCAGGATTTCCGCTGTTTGCCGACCGACAACACACGGTACCTCTGGATGAGAGATCGCTAGTTTCTCACTCGCGATTGCCTCAAGTGTATTGCCGAGCTGTTCCGTGTGTTCCAGCGACAAATGAGTGATGATCGTCGCTTCGGGACGGAGTACATTGGTCGCGTCCAGTCGTCCGCCCAGCCCCGTTTCGATCACCGCCACATCGATGGAACTCCGGCGGAAGTGCAAAAACGCTAATGCGGTCAGTAGGTCGAAGAAAGTCGCGTAGCCGCGCCGGCTGGTGTTGTAGGCATCGAGTCTCTTCTTGATCTCGCTCACGCCATGAGACAGCGAACGTTTTGGAATCGGTTCTCCATCCACCATGATTCGCTCGCGAAGGTCCTCCAGATGCGGAGAAGTATACAGACCTACCGAGAACCCGGCTTCCCGAAGGACTGACGTAAGCATTGCAGCAACGGAGCCCTTTCCGTCGCTTCCCGCGATATGAATCGTTCGGTACGACCATTGAGGATTACCGAGTGCGACAAGAAGATTACGAAACCCGCTTAGGTCGAAGCTTGTCGAGGTATACTTATAGCCGTGTGTGCGCTCGTAAGAGACGAACGAATAGAGAAAAGAAACTGCTTCTTCATACTTCATGGATTCTAAAGATTCCCAATCCAGGGGGCTGCCCCCGACTCTTCCACGCGGCTTCCGGAACCGCCTCGCATTCTACTTGGCACGGGCCAATCACCTCCGCAGCCCAAGTCATTTTTTCGGAATCAACCCCCGATCTTCGGCCGCCGCTTTGTGCTATAGTGCCACAGGGGACGCAATCCGCCGGACCCAGGTCCGTGCGGAATCTACACCAAGATCCTAGCCCAACAAGGGACCGAATACAGGAGGCCCTGACCATGTGTGCAGAAAAAAAGATGAGTATTCCAAGCGAAGGGAATCTGGGATCGATCGACGTCGCTGAGAGTGTCGTCGCGGTGATCGCATTCAAAGAAGCCATGGAAGTCGATGGCGTGGTCGGTACTGTAGGAGGCCTTGTCGACGATATTACCTCGTTCATTCGGAAGGGCGACGCACCCAAGGGGGTTCGTGTCACGCGAAGCCCGGAAGGCGTGCTGGAAATCGATGTCTCGGTGATTGTCGAATACGGACGAGACGTGCGCCAGCTGGCCGCTAACCTACAAGTCAAAGTAATGGACGAAATCGAGAAAATGACCGGTACGCGGCCTAAATCGGTCAATATCAATCTCGTAAGCCTTCATATCCCTCCCAAGAAAGAGCCCATCCTTCCTGTCGAGGCTGAGCCGGAAACCGAAACGGAAGAAGAACAACAACAGACCGAGGAAAAACCCGAGTAACAGACCACCCTGCCTTTCGCACAACGCCTTCATCCAGCCGGACTGTAGACTAAGGTGTCGGCACGCCTCCCCATGGTCGCGTGATATTACCGGGACCGAAACGATTCAGATCGCCGTTGCTCACAAGTCCGTTCGTAATGTCATAGCGCGAGCCGTACTCGTTCACACGATTCGGACCGATGCTGCGGATCTGGTAGCGCACAATGCCGGCGTATGACCGATCGTTCGGCGGCGCATACCATCGATTCGGATACCCGGTCCAAGCATTAAAATCCCCTAATAGGCTTTCGTAAGCGTCCGTGCCGTATTCATGAGTCGTGATGAAATAGAACGGATCGTAAATGTGGATGAAACCAAATTTCCCGTCCCCTCGATCGGGCTTTGCCGGGGCGAAAGGATCCGGGAAAAGTCCCGCAATGTAGCTAACCGGTGTTGTCAGAAAGTAGATGAAATCGCCGGGGGGATATTTATTGTTGTGTTCGATGCCGTACGATTCCATCGCCGTCGCATACGCATTTTGATCGGCGCTGACCCTGGAAATCTTTGCTTTTGCCTGTGCGTTAAGAAAGTTGGGAACCGCAATCGCCGCCAGGATACCGATGATTGCTACAACGATAAGCAGTTCGATAAGTGTGAAAGCCGAGCGTGTCTGTCGCTGAGTCATCGTTTCGGACTCCTTCCTGGAGATGAAAATCCCGACTACAACTTTCTCCATCTTATCAGAAATCCGGTCGGTTGTGGGCAAAGATAAAAGGCATCATTATTCCGGACTGTCCTCCCGACGCAACAGGCGGCAATTCCGGGTTCCATCGACCGACACGCCTTAGAAATTGATATACTGTAAGGAAGATGTCCACGAATTCACTCCATCGACTGTTTGTCGAGACGGGAAGAGAATGAAACGGTTTCTCGCGTTGTCTTTCGTTGTTTTTCTCCCGGTTGTCTCCGCCATCAGTCAGGACCAAGACAACCTGCCGGCCCCCGGCGATTATGTATCCGTGGCCGCCGTGGATTCGCTTCTGGCAGCCGCATCGAGAGACCGGCTCACGTTTTTTCAGGTGGACCGGGAAGCAGAAAATCCTGTTGCACCCGTGCACCAACTGCCGTTTGACGAGACCTTCGGTTCGATCCAACTTGTGGTTTCTGAAGAAGATACCTTATATGTGATTCACTCCACCAACATCGCGGTAGTCGAAATCGGCGAAAAAAGCCCGCCTCGTGTTATCGGAACAGTAACACTTCGAGGTCCGGTCAAGGGGCTCGGCCGAATTGACTCTCACCTCTATGCGGCTTGTCTGCCAAGCGAGCTGGTCGTTATTGATATCGCCGATCCTTCTACCCCGAAAACCATGATCCGCGTGCCCACCAGGAACCGCCCGACCGGCCTCATTGCGACAGAAAATAGAGTCTTAATCCGCTCAGCAAGACAATCGACCGAATTCTTCGATGTGTCGAATCCTCAACTGCCCAAGCCTGTCGCGACAATCGAGAGTCTCGATCCTTTCATTTCACCGTCTCCCGGCCTGGCATACGCTTGGTCGCGACAGACAATACCCGGAAGAGTTGTTTCTTTTGCGGTAGATAATGTGAACCGGTCCTCAGAACTTCCTCTCCCGGATGAGAACGTACCCGTGACCGGCTGTGTCGCCGACACCACCGTCTATATCTCCGATCAAAACGGAAGGATCTTCGTGCTGGATACCTCCGGAACTCCAACATTATCAGGGTGTTTGTATGCAAACACCCCGACACGATCCATAGCCTTCTGTGAAGGATTCCTCTTTGCGGTGGATCGAGGAGAAGGAGACCTTGTTGTATTGGATACGCGAGACCTGGAACCGTGTCCGGAAATCGACGAACCGGAACGACCGCCGCTTCCATTGGCTCGACGTCCTACAGGCGGGGTCTTTCCTCCGATTGATGGTCGCGGCATTCTGCCGGTCCAAATCCCGTCCATCGCACCACCCAACGTGCCCGAGGGGCCGGTAGCGGAGAGCGGTGGAACAACAACAGCTGGACGGCCACCGGGCAAACCTGCTGGGGTGGGTGCCGGTGTCCAGGCGCGGAGCAGCGAGGGCCATCGAACGCTATCCAGCAGGCACGGCGACGATCCCGGTCTGTATCCGATGCCGAAACGGATTATCATGGATCCTCAGGGAAGGGTTTTTGTGGATTATTCCGGTGAATCCCGCAAAAAACAGGCTCAATCTCCTTTGAAAACAGTTACCGATCTACCTTTCAAGGGTTTCAGCGGCACTCGCATCCGAGGTCAAAAAGAAGGCAAGGGAACTGCTGCATCTGAAACGGAGGATCGCGGCACCAATCGCCGCAATTAAGAGGATACGGTCGGCTCTTCTAGTGCATCACCTCCACCTGGGGTCGACTCTTTTTCCCGCAGCACGGCATCCAGCACCCCGTTGATGAATTTGCTGGAGTCTTCATCCCCATACACTTTGGCGAGTTCGATCAGATCGTTAATGGTGGCACGATCGGGAATATCGTCCCTGTGAAGTATCTCGTAAACACCGATTCGCAGAAGATTTCGGTCCACCGGTGTAACACGTTCCAGAGACCAATGTTCAGTGATTTCAGTGATTTTTACATCAATTTCGGCAAGGCGATCGACAACTTCCCGATAGAGCCGCGAGCCAAATCGCTGAGGATCCTGCCCCGCCTGAAAGCGATCTTCCGGCTTCCAGCGGTTGACATCCATCGGATGTGGACTCCAACCGGAAAGATCGTGCCCATACAGCATCCGCAAAGCCAATTCACGTCCTTTTGTTCTCCGGCCCATGCTTTTCTCTCTGTTTTCGTCTCTTTCCTGTGCTTCCGTCCTTCTTCGTGTCCTTGTGATTCAGACAGTCTACACACGGTATCCTTCTGGATACACTCTTATCGAGACCCCGGTCCTCACTTTCTCAAAAAGACGCAAGATGATACGCACTTTTGACGATATACTAAAGAAGGGAAAGTCTGCCACCCTGACGCGGCTCCTATGGAAAGAGTGGCATGGGACAGGCTCCCCGATGAGGTTTCTGATTGACTGTACATGCTCTGTGTAATGTTTCGTGCCGCCCCCTATCAAAAACATGACTCGGCACTGGTAGGGTGACTATTGATACCTGAAAGGAAGGATCATGCAGAGAAATACCCCGCGTGTACGCACTAGACTTTACACAATCGTATTCTTGACCTGCATTGTGCTCGTCGGAACCGGGGCGATCCTTCCGTGTGCTGCATCCCCCACTTTCCAGCCCATCCTCTCCATCTCCGCCTTGGCACAAACCGATAAAACAAGCGATCTGCTGCCGCTTCGAGGAACCTGGAATGAGGTAATCCTTGGGCTTGGAAAACTGGACGGTATTGCATGTTCGGACCAGGCACGTTTCGTCGCGACGTCCGGAGCCGCAGGAGTTTTTCTCTGGGACGGTTTCGCGGGGGATCTCCTGAAGGTATTCCGCAAGCACACCGGTCGAGCAGTCGCCCTGGCATTCACACCGGATGGGACGGCTCTCGCAACCGGGGACGTGAAAGGGGAGACCAGGATCTACAATGTCGAAACCGGGGAGGAGATGCAGGTTCTGGCCGGGCATGAAACGAGTGTAAACGCGGTAACCTTTTCAGCCGATCAGAAGTACCTGCTGACCGGCAGCTCGGACAAAACCGCGCGGCTGTGGGAGGCCGCAACAGGAAAAGGCATCCGTTCCTATCAGGGGCACAAATTCGATGTTACCTCTGTCGCCTTTTCACCGGAGGGCACATATGTACTGACGGGAAGTTCCGATTCGACAGCCAAGCTCTGGATACGAGAAACCGGCCGGATGGTCCAGACGTTCTCCGGTCACGAATCCGCGCTCCTCGCTGTGGGGTTCTCTTCGGACGGCAAACTGGTACTGACAGCGAGTTCAAAAGAAGTGAAGGTTTGGAACCTTTCGGACGGCAAAGAGGTCCGCTCGTTCCAGATCGAAACCTCCGGTCTGAATTCGGTCGCCTTTTCCCCAGACGGAAGTCAGGTTCTGACGGGATCGTCCTGGCCGTTGGATGTTGGGATGCTGTGGGATGTGCGGAGTGGGGCGGTTATCGGGGCGTTCGCCGGACACGGCGGCCCGGTGTCGTCGGTCGCGTTTTCTCCCGCGGGAGAATGGCTGGCGACAGGCAGCGCAGCGCTGGCGAAGCTGTGGGCAAATACAGACACGACAAGTGCGGAGGAATCACAAACCTTCTTAGGCCATACACCGGGAATTACCTCACTTGCGTTCTCGGCCGACGGAACTCGATTGCTGGCGGGCGGGGAAGACGGAAATGCAAGGATCTGGGATCTCCAGTCCTACGCAACGAGTACAGAACTCTCCGGCGAGATGAGTCTGATCACCTCGGTCGATTTCGCATCCACTCAGCCCTGGGCGCTGACGGGGAGTCATTGGCCCGCGAACGAAGCGGTACTCTGGGACACAGGGGCGGGCAAACGAATTCGTAAAATCGGACAGCACCTCACACCGCTCCAATCCGTTTCTTTCTCGCCAGACGACGGGCTTGTGGTCACAGGAAGCGCGGACAAGACGGCGCGGATTCACAACAGCTCGACCGGCGAGGAGGTGCGCGTCCTGCGTGGACATACTTCCACGGTCAATTCGGCTGTATTCTCGCCGGACGGCGCCTTCGTTCTGACTGGGAGTTCGGACGCGACAGCAAAACTGTGGCGCACCGAGAATGCTGAGCAGGTCCTGACGTATACGGGTCACGGCAATTCGGTCCGCTCCGTTGCATTCTCACCCGACCGACTGTTTGTATTGACGGGAAGTGCCGATGGAACCGCCAAACTCTGGTACGCCGATACAGCGAAACAATTTGCGACTCTATTCGGCCACTCGGCCGCCATCAACTCAGTGGACTATTCACCCGACGGAACAACGGTACTCACAGGCGGCTCCGATAACACGGCCAAATTGTGGAACACAGAAAAAGGTCAGGAGATCCGCACGTTTCAGGGGCATGTCGCGGATGTGGACGCAGTGACCTTCTCGCCAAACGGCAAATTCGCCGCAACCGGCAGCGCCGACGGCACGATACGAGTATGGGATCTGAGCCAATTGCCACCGACGCCAACGCCGACGATGACGTTTACGCCGACCGCCACATCTACGCATACTCCAACACCGACTCAGAGCCCCACGCCAACCGTCACGTTGACTCCAACGAATACAGCGACATCCACGTTAACGCCGACTCACACCCTTACACCGACATTTACGTTCACACCGACTGAAACGCCAACCGCCACGCCAACCTATACGGAGACTCCGACACCGACGAATACAGCGACTCATACGCCGACCGATACACCGACGCCTATCGATCTGGCAACTTTGTGGCCGATACCGCCTGAAAGCCCAACTGCAATTCCGGAGACGCCAACAGCTACTCCGGGCGAGACACCAACCGCGATTCCGGAAACTCCAACCGCGACGCCCGAGACACCAACGGCAAGCCCTCGCACAACACCGACGGCGACACCGACAGAAACCCCGACACCGTCCGGCGAGACTCCACGGCCGACGGATACACCGACAGCGACACCGATGTCGACGCCGACTGAGAGCCCGACTGCCACGCCGGAAACTCCCACAGCCGTGCCGGAAACTCCGACCGCCACACCGGAGACTCCAACCGCTGTTCCTGAGACCCCGACCGCGACTCCAACGCTAACACCGACATCCGCAGAGACACCGACGCCAACACCAACTCTCACGGAGTCGCCGACACCAACGTCGACTCTTACCGTCACTCCGAGTCCGACCTCGACATGGACCTCGACTCCGACTCGAAGACCGCAATTGCCGACACCGACCGCCACACCGACCCGGCGCCCGATATTGCCTCGGCCGACTCATACACCGATTCGACGTCAGACGCCGATTCCGATCACGCCGGTCGTGGTGATCTCGACATTTACTCCGACACCGACACCGCAGCCTGTCGCGCCGAATCTGCCCGAGTTCAAACTTCACGTTTTGGAGCGTCTGCAGCAGAGTGCGGGGGAACCCGTTCGATTCACCTGCGAGATCATTCCGAAACACCGAGTCCGGGCGCGAGTCCGTATGAGTGTTTCCAACCTTGGTCCCCAGATGATTGCTCGGTTCAAACCTCCTACATTTACCTTGCCGGGTGTTTCGGTTTTGACTGTTGCGTGGGCCCCGGGAGCGAAAGGTCCCATTAAGCGCGACATCGTTATCAGAGCCGATGCGATACCCCTCGATACCCCGGAGGGACCGGTCCTTTCGGCAACCCGTGAAGTGAGCGTGGTCTTCACACCCGGAAGCCAACCGGATCCGAAACGACGCACGATTCTGAACAGAAAGATTCCGATCTATCTGACGACGGACGCAGACCTGATGGAAGAGCCTGGAGACGTCGTCCGAATCGGCGGACGGCTGGGAGTGAACCCAGGAGTCACGGGTGTCGAGATTTTTGTCAAACGCGGCCTGGGATTACCGTTCTACGCTCGGGTGCCGCTTCCGGAGGGCGACGATCGATTCCTCGTCGAAGTACCTGTGTCGCCATCCGATGTCATCGACGTTGGAGATCGCATCAACCTTCCGGGGGGTTCGCCTCTCACACTGATGGGAGTATGGAGAGTCGGGGCACAGCTGTACAGCAATGAGCCTGGCGCACCGGTCATCGGGCGCAGCGGAATCCTCACCATCCCGGTCGGCGCTCTTCGGAACACAGCGAAATGGGCACAGCCCAAAAAGGTTCTCGCTCAGGAAGATATCCTGAGTTCTTTGTTCGGAAATATCATCATGGTGGCGGGGACTCCCGACAGCCGGTTGACGGAGGAGACGCTCGACCGCCTTGTCAGCGATCGATACACAGAGATGACAACGGAACGACGGTTCAGCGGAGACCGTTTAACCGTCTATAGCGAACAGGAGATCGGCGACGAAGGCGACGTACCGGTAACCAGTCCCGTGACCACACAGGCCATCATCAATCGAGTGACATCAATCCCCGCGGGCGACCCGCTGACGATCTACATGGTCGGCTCTGTCGAGGAACCCGGTCTGTTCCGTCTTTCGGAGGGGGAGATCCTCGGCGCGAACATGTTAGGAGCGGCGCTGGCCGCAGAGAAACGAACCGGGCTGACTTTGCTGATTATCGACTGCGATCACGCGGCGGCGCTCGGATCGGTTATCCGTCTTGCCGCCGGTGGAAACCCGAACCTGCAGATCATCGCCGGCACCGGCAGCGAAGAAGACAATATCGCGATATTCAGCACGGTTCCCGAGACGGGGCAGCCGTTCTCGTTCAGCGATGTGTTTTTCGATCAGCTGGCACAGGGGATTCTACTGGATGAGGCATTCGAGGAGGCGAAAGAAAGAGTAACCCAGGTCCAAGGTCCTGTTCGGATTCAAGTACCCGTCTCGTTCCCCGATCCCATTTCAGACGCGTTTGTCGATTTCGCCATCGGGATGCCCTATGTGGAAGATCTCGATACGCGAGGCGTACCGGACAATGTTGAGCCGGTTTTGTATACTGGGTCGCAGACCTCGTCGGTTGTATACGGTGACGATCTGCCGATTACCGCCTCTGTCTCGGACGAGAGTGCCGAAGGTGGAGCTCTCCTGGTCTCCGCTCATATCGCACCAAGCGACTCTCCTGACCGGTTCGTAGAAATCCCGATGGATTACAACATTGAGAACGATCAATTCGAGACCGTTTTGGCGAATTTCCCAGAGGGCACGTTCGGACCGGACATCGCTTCCGAGCTCTTCACAATCAGCATTTTTGCAGAAGACGATTCGGGCAACTCCGCGGATCCGCTCGTTACCTCGGTCAATGTAACGGAGCGTCCGGAGCCGGAATGGTCGATCTCCTATACCGATACCAACGGAGACGGTGTAACAAACACCGAGGATTTGCTGACGCTACAGAATTTCTGGCACGGTGAGTCGGAAATCGACCTCAACGGCGACGGTGTTTGGGGACCGCTGGATATCCTGCTGTACCAGCTGGCGTGGAGGATGGATTGGGAGGAGTAGGCAATAGGCTACTGTGATCAGACCGCGGCCTTCTCATACCCGTAGTCGCGCGCTTGGAAGGCAAGAAAAGCCAGAAAAGAACACGCTACTCCGACACAAACAAGAACCGTGATTCCTGTCGCCGTGGACACCGGTTCATGATAGGCCAGCATCGCCAATGGCGATTCATTGTACGCCTGATGCGGGTAGATCGATGTCACAAAATGCTTGATGTTCATAATCCCGGCGTTCCCGGGCAGGTATGCCGCATAGGAATCCCAGGCGAAAATGAAAATCAGGCCCCAGACGTGCGGTTTACGGAAGATTACGCCGAATAACAGAAACAGACCGCCATACGCGAAGGACGCCAACGCGAATACTCCAATATCTTTCAGAAGAACCGGCAGGTCGCCCGGGATCATCGCAGCATTCGGGGCGGATGCACAGATCGCAAAAACAAAAGCCAGGGTCCCGCCAAGGATGACGGCGGATGACAACATAACGGAGAGTGTTTTTGCCAACACCACGATAAACTTCGGTACCGGCCGCAGAAACAAAAACATAATCGTCTTTTCTTCAATCTCGTCATTGATCGCGGCGGTTCCCAGGAAGAGCGGTACGAGAGGGACGAGGAACTGGAGGAACGATGTGAACGCGGTCGCCTCGTACATCTGATAGCCGTTCGGCCCGTGATATTTGTAGCTTGCAATCGGTGCGAAAATCCGCCACGCACCCACTGCCAGCACGGGCAACAGACATATCACCAAAAGAAAATAAACGCGTTTCCGGGCCATCGCGCGCTTCGTCGATTTCGCCGCGATCACCCAAGTCGTGTAGATGTTGAGCAAAATTTGAGCAGCCATAATTTAGTCCATCAAATAGTCGAAGACAGCCTGGAGATTGTCGTCCGGCGAGGATAACGCCTCGATTGAAAAACCTTCACTTACGATTAGATCGGTTAACCGATTGTGAAAACGATCCGGGTGCCGGGTTTCGATCACAAGTTCCCAGTTATTCTCACCGCGTCGAATACTGACCACCTCGGGGAACGAAACCAGATGATTGGACAGTGTTTCCCGGTCGGGGGAGGTAATCGAGATTTGACATGGATGCGCTTCGATCATCTCCCGAATCTCGTGCACGTCTCCCTCCGCGATCAATGTACCGTGATTGATCATCATGATCCGTTTGGTCATTTCCTCGATTTCATGGAGAATGTGGCTGGATACAAGAACCGTTCGTCCCTCCTCGCCATACGCGTGAATGAGGTCGATGGTGTGTTTGCGGCCGACCGGATCCATTCCCGAGAGAGGTTCATCCAGCAGAAGACAATCCGGTTTGTGAAACAAGGCCTGCGCCAGTTTGATCCGTTGTCGCATGCCTTTGCTATAAGCGCCGATTTTCTTTCGCCTGGCATCCAGCAAGTTGACCGTTTCGAGTGTCTCCAGGGCGAGATTCTTCGCTTTGCGGCCGGCATATCCGTGAAGACGAACCAAGTAGACAAGGAACTCCATTCCCGTCATGTCTTCATAGAACGTATCGATATCCGGACAGAAGCCCACATGGTGGAAAACCGTCGAATTATTCCACACAGGCTGGCCGTTGATATGTGCGAATCCTCGGCTGGGTTTTGTCTGGCCGGTGAGTACTTTGAGGAGGGTGGTTTTCCCAGCACCGTTCGGTCCAAGTAGTCCCGTGACACCCGGTCCGAGCTGGGCGGTAATATCGTTGATCCCGAGCACCTGCCCATACCACTTCGACAGACCTTCTATTTGGATGGTCGTACTCATCGAATTACATCCATTCCGCGAATCCGGCGGTTGAGAATCCAAAGCGACACGATCGCGAAAATCGAAATTCCCAGAAGAGCCCACGGCCAATCGAATCCCTCCCAGCGATACGCTCCCCCGGTCATCCTGGATGTTTCCTGGTCAAAGAGAGCGAATCCCAGCCGTCTCCAACTGTCGAACAGCGACAGAAGCCGAGTCTTCGGGGACCCCAAGGTCGACTCGAGCGGCGTGTGGTTTAAGGCCGAACGCAGCATATTGCTTAAGATCGTTCCGCCGACAACCACGGCGATAAATCCAAACGCGGCGTAGCGGCCCTGTTTCGTCAACGAAGAAATCGCCAGGATCAGCAGAGTACTCGACACGATCACAAGCAGCGAGAACAGAACAATAGCGAATAGTATCCGCGCGTCCGTAACCAATAGCGACCACTTATCCCGGAAAACAGCGTGAAAGAAGTACAGTAGAATTCCCGGAACAAGAGTGATCAACGAAACAGGGAATGCCACGGCCATGGCTTTACCCAATACATAATCGGTGCGCGTAATCGATTTGGATAAATACACCGGCAACGCGTTGCTTCGTCGGTCGTCGGCGATAAGACTGCCACCCGCAATGAACACAACAAAAAAGACGAGGCTCAATTCTATTTCATAGAAATGATGATAGAAATCAAGATCGATATTCGTCAGCGATTCCCGTATCGGCCCAAAGTCCTGAAACAGCGAACCATCCGCGGTTAGCGTATCGAAATTGACGGCAATATAGATCCGCGCCATCCAAATCAGAAATGGAATCGCCCCGATGAACAGACAGATCTTTATTCCTTTCCCCTTGAATACTCGCCGGAGCGATTCCCCGGCGATGATGAGCCACCGGGTCCCGAGGGGATAATACTGGCCGTCCCAGCGTTTATAACTTTGATCGTAAATCGGCATGATACCCGTCCGATGGATCGGCCCCATCCAACCCCTGCGCGATCCCGGGTAGGGATTCTCCCCCAAGATTGGGGGAGATACAGAGGGGGTTGATGGTTTGCCGCAAACTCGACAGTTCTATTATCTGCGTTCCGCTGTTCCAGTCTCTTGCGATTTTCCTATATCTCCGTTAATCGCCTTCTCAAATATCTCCTGCAGAGTGAGTTCCTGTTTCGCCAGGTGACGGATTTGGACTCCACTCTCTTTCGCGGCTTTGAACAACATCGCCGGTTCCTCATCGGGACCTAGAAGGACCCGCAGTTTCCCATCTCGAAGCGGTTCTGTTCGCAATCCCGATTGGTTCAACACGGTTTCCAGACGATTCGGATCCCCTTTGATTCGCATCTCGAAGAAACGTTGGTGTAGCGCCTTCAGCTCCGAGATACTCCCCGAGGTCGCAATTTCGCCGTGATTGAGAACAATGACTCGGTCACACGCAAACTCGACATCCGGCAGAAGGTGCGAAGACAGGAGTACATGAATGCCTTTTTCGAAAGCGACGTCTCGAATCAATTCCAGCATTTCCCGCCGCCCCTTCGGGTCGAGGCCGCTCGCCGGTTCATCCAACAGCAATAGATCCGGATCGTGAACCAGGGCTTGGGCTAATTTGATGCGTTGCTTCATCCCGGTGGAATAACTCTCGATAGGACGATAGCGAGCTTCGCCCAGGCCGACATACTGGAGCGCCATGTGCGCCCGCTGCATCGCTTCGTCTTTCGGCATACCGCAGAGCCGCCCCATATACATCACAAACGCAACCGCAGACAGGCCTGGAATCAGCGCCTCGTGCTCGGGCATATACCCAACGCGCTGACGCGCTTCGGCCCCCTGCGACGAACAGTTCTTTCCAAAAATGAACGCTTGTCCCGAAGAGGGTTTCAGAAATCCCAAAATCGTCCGGATGAGCGTACTCTTGCCCGCGCCGTTGGGGCCTAGGAGACCCGTCGCGCCGGGGTGAACTTCCGCAGTTAATCCTTTCAGAACGTGATTTCGTCCAAGATGAACATGGAGATCCTGAAGAGATATGATGAGGTCGAGGTCGGTCAATGCTACAAATCCCTCTACACTTTACAGATGGCGTTGGTCCTACCGCCTGTCTACCAATACTATACGTACAGAAAGGCGGAATCATTCATTTGACAACACAATTGCGTCCATCCGAACGACTACGTGCGAAATCATAACTCCAAACCCGGCATCGGTCAGGAGTCCTGTGGAATCCTTATAAAAGGAGTTGCCGGCCCCCTGTGAGGAATCACTGGTTCAGGAGTGGAATTCCTGGAATCAGTGGCAAAGGGTTTGGATGATGACAGGGGTACGTCACACACAAAGGAACGTCAGCGGATAATGCAACGTCCCCTCACCCCGGCCCTCTCCCAGAGGGAGAGGGAGAAGAACTCTCCCGACTTTTTGCGACACCGTCGATCAGTGATGGGATCGCAAAAAGTTTGGGATACGGATCTCAACCCCCTCCTAACCTCCCCCGATCTTCGGGGGAGGAATAGGAACAAACGCATCTGTGCGGTTTTCTCCCCCAAAGATTGGGGGAGATACAGAGGGGGTTGAAGACTTCTCTATTCTTATCCCGTTAACTTTTTGCGACACCGTCAATCAGTAACGCCATCGCAAAAAGTCGTCCGCTGACATTAGAAGTTCCCCTCTCCCGCCGGGATAGCGGTTAGGGTGAGGGCCGATTCTTGGACTTTTTGCGGCCCCGTCAGTAACGGGGAGAGTCGGATAAGCTGCGGAAAAAATGGATAAAGCCTCGGAAGATATCCGTATTCAGTTTTCCCTGACCTTCAACTTGCATCAGTTTGAGGGCCTCGAACACCGGTAAAGGGGTATGGTAAGGGCGTTGAGAGGTCAGATCTTCGAATGTCTCGACAATGGTGCATACCTGAGCCTCGTCGGAGATCTTTTCTCTGGACAATCCACGCGGATAGCCTGTCCCGTCGCAGAGTTCGTGGTGTTCTAATACAATCCGCCCGACACATTCCGTAACGCCCTCGATCTGCCTCAATCGATTGTATCCATGAACGGGATGCCGTTTGACATGTTCATATTCTTTCGGGGTTAGTTTACCGGGCTTGGTCCAGATCTCGGGCGAAATGTCGCTCTTCCCGATATCGTGAAGCAGGAAGCCTCGGGCGATCTGGAGCCGCCTTTCTTCGTCGCATCCCAGATCCAGATAATCGCAGAGCGCCGTCCCAAGAACACACACATTAAGACTGTGAACATAAACGGCGGGATCGTGATCTTGAGCCAGAATTACATGTCGAAGCACCTCTCCACCCGTGTCGAGCAGAGTGATAATCGATTCCGTCACCCGCTGGCAGATTTCTTCCAGCTCTTCGTTATTGCAACTATCGGAGAATGCACTCGCGAAGAGGGTCTTGCAAATCGAATATACCTGGCGACTGCGTGTGGAAGCGCTAACCGACGTGTTCCCAGCAAGAAGCTTCAGGTTATTTGCCGCATACGAGGTCAAGACTCTTGCGTAATCGCGCGGCACAAATACCGGTCCGCGTTCGGAACTGCGGATCTGCTGCAGATGACGTTCAGTGATAGGAAGCTCGGCGCCTTTCAGCAGGACAAATCGGTCTCGGGAAGAGTTGTAGACATAGATCGGAAATTCGCAGACCGTATCTACGCTCAAGAATCCGGGGTCCAGGGCGAGAAATCCTTCACGTTTTGCCGGACCCACCCACGAGGTTGCGATCTTCTGTGTTGGCAGGAACAGAAAATCCAACTCAACTTCCGCTTCTACCACATGTAAATTCAGCATGTCGAGCCATCCGATTCTGAGCACGACGATAGTTTATGTAAATCTTATTACAACATACATCGAAATGTTTCCATATGTCAATCTATCTTACAAAAAAGTCATGCACATCAGAATCGGTGAAACTCCAGTCCGCGTGTGATCATTCAGCGAGTCTTACCCGCTTCTGAACTGAGAATATGCACAGTCTACAATAAATTGGCGTGTATTTCCACCCCTTATTTTCGAGCTTCTGCAAAGTCAGGTTTGCCAGACGGTTTGTGTCGACTGAAACCACGCTACTGATCCTGTGTTTTCGGCTCGTGCAGGTCGCTCAACTTGCTCCAAATCACCGGGTTAAGTTCTCTACCTATGGAGAGCGGTAATTGGGTCTTCCCGATGTGATTGAGTCGTACAGGGGGAGACCAGCTCCAAGCGGAGGAAGGGCATACGGATACGTGGTCAGCGAATTATCTTGACAGTTGCCCCTAAGTTACTTACTGTACGAATGTTGTGAACATTCTATGAGAGCGGTTACGACCGACATTCCATGGATCCTCAGGACTATATTGAACGGGCGCGTAGTGCGATCCGCGAAGGTGAATTCGACCTGGCTGAGCAGTATTTCAACTTGGTCCTCCAAAGTGCGCCCAATCACCCGGAAGCGATCAGCGGACTCAAAGAGGTTCAGGTAGCCCGGGTCCGTAAAGGGTGGAGCCGTCCTGTCCAAGCCGCAGTAGAGGCCTGGTGTCGTCTTTTGATGGCCTTTGGATGGTACGACCGGGCCGTCGGGCCGCTGGACCTCCTCCACCGGAGCAACCCGGGGCGATTCTCTGCTGTTTTCGCGTATGCAAAATGTTGTGACAAGCTGGGACGTCGTTCCGAGGCTCTAGAAGCCTACCGATCCGCACTGGCATTGCGGCCCGAACATATTCCTTCGTTGCGGCGCGCCGCCGAATTGGCCGCTCAGGAAGACCACCTCGAAGAATCTGTCGAGTATTTCAAGCGTCTGTCCCTGAAACTGCCGGACGATGATGAAATCAACCACCGGATGCGGGACCTGCTCGCCCGTAAGTATGCCCAAACCGGCATCCCGGAAAAACTCACCGAAGAACGGGCGCAAATGGAAAAGAGACTCCGCGAGATGCCCGGCACGCCCGAATTTGTGCGAAGGTTGGAAGACCTGGAGGCGCACGCTCAGAAAAACCCGAACGATATCGGCGCGGCTCTGCGGGTGATCCAGCATCTACGTGAGGGAAAAGCATTCGATGAGGCAAACCGGCGGTTGGCCCCCATCATCGATAAGAATCCCGATGATTTCAACGTGAAGCTCGAGCAGGCGCGGCTTTGGCGCGCCGAGGAAGATTATCTTCTCGCCACAAATCTTTTTGAGGAGTTGCTTGACGAACGCCCCGAAGACCCGGAAATCCGACAGGCGTATCTCGATTGCCGCGTCAATCTCCTCGAACAACGGATCAAAGAGAATCCGGCGGATGATTCGCTCAACAGGGAGTTGCCTCAGGCTTTACAGGAGAGAGACGACCACAGAATCTCGATCCTCAAACAACACATACAGGCCCATCCCGAAGATCATCCCAAACGTCTCGAATTGGGGAGACTGCTGGCCGGAGATCAACAGTATGATGACGCCATCTCCGTGTTACAGAGATTGCTCCACGAGCCCCCGATGGCGGGTCAGGCTTTGTTGATTCTGGGAGGATGTTTCCGCGAACGCAATCAGCTGGATATCGCCACCGAGCAGTATCAGAAAGCTATTCAGTATTTCAAGAACCGCGGATACAGTCGTGTCCCCAGCGATGAGCTGAAAGAAGCGTATTATTACCTGGGAGACTGTTTGGAAAAACAGGGGAAAGCCAAGGAAGCGCGGGAAGCCTACGGATTCGTCTATTCGACCGATATCAACTATCGCGATATACGCACCCGCTACGAACGCACCTATCAGGGGTCTTCCGCCGGCGACTGAGAATCGGCCGGCCTGTCGCGAACCGCCGTCCTGTTTCGGACATCAAGCACATCCACCGTCTCGGGAACCATGGGCATCATCGATGCGACATCAAGTTCCTGATCTGTCTTCTGGCGGGATAGATCGATGATCAGTGTGATGTCGCCCTCGGTGATAACACGTGCGGGCAGCAGGGTTTCCTGATCGAGCCAAATGTGCCGGAGCGGTTCGGTCCCTACCCGGTCTCCACGCGGCTCGATGGTGAGGCGGTAAGTCGGCCGCCCACGGATCATCTCTGTTTCGAGCGGTCGGAACGTGTGCCCTTCCCGGAATTCATCGACATCCACTTCGAGGAACCCAGCCATCAGTAGAATCTCGGGAAACGGTCCTTCCGCATCGAGGTGTTCAATCGTCAGGCGGTTGTCTTTCGGGCTGTAATGCCAGAGAGTCTCGCCGTCGGAGAAGTACTGATCGCGAAGCTGTTCGGTTTCTATTACCTGGGCGCCCTCTTGTCGCCCAGCGGGATCGGTGCTCGTTCCGAAATAATCCAGGCGAAGGTACGCACCCCCCGGCGCCCGATCGGAACGGCAAAGAAGCAACTTGCCAAGGAAGATTTTCTCTTCCTCATTGCGGATGTTGGTCTGCTGAAAATAGGCGGTGTAATCCCCGATGTGTTCCCATCTCTCCGCCGCGTCCTCCAAAAGCTGAACAGGGGTCTTCGCGAACGCATTCGTGGAACACAGAAGAACAAAACCGAGAAACGCAACGTTGAGGTACCGCATGGTGTGTCTCATCTCTCTTATTCTATCGATCTCTGGAAGATGGTTTAATGGTACGGAATAAAGACTGAAAGCCTATCCCCCCGCTGCTCACTCGTAGCGATCAAACCGGGGTAGTGCGATACCGCCCGTTTGATACGCGCAAAGTACCTTAAAAGGAGACGGCCGCAGCTCGGAGTCAACTGCGGCCTTGGAGGAAGAAGAAATAATAGCGCCCCTACTCGAAGCGCCACTGTCACGCGTAAATGTCAACTAAGCGCCCCATTCCCGGAGCACGAACGAGACGCGCTTCGGCGTTCTCGGTCTCCCGCGCTCGCGGGGCGGGGTGGCTTTCTCCTGACGATTCCATTCCAGATGAACGAAGACTTACCATGTCCTCAAATTTCTCTTTGACCAGCTGGGAGGTCTTCGAATAAAACCCGGCCAGATTGGATTGGAGATGAGAAAGCGGTGTGGGCCGAAACAGGCTGTGATCTCTAATGCCTTCCATTGCTCGAATGACTCCTTACCACTCTAGCCTTGCTGTTCGCCCAACAAGGATCGCAAGCCGGGTGCCAGTTTTTTGGACCCGAGAAGAAGTATCGAATAAAAAAATCCAAAGAACGGACCGGAACATCCTCTATAGAGACACCCTTCGCATAAGCCACTGAATTACAAGAACTTATAGTCTCACATCGAGCAACTCCTCGGCCTGAAGGATCTGTGTACCAAGTGGAGCTACGTCGATATCGGTCGGCGGTACCGGAATCTCGGGTCGTCTCGGTAGGAAGAAAGATCGGAGGCATCCGACAGACAAGGCAGAAAATTCCTGGCAACGAAAAGGATGTCGGTTTCTCATCCCCGATTCGTTTGCACGGACGATTTCGCGTGGTCGACGCGATTCGTCATTCCTTCTTTGTCGCCCTTTCAGCCCTTCCCCTCATTCCTTGACTTTATTCCATCTCTGGTTACCATAAAGGTGATTATATCAGTAATGTTTCAGAGCCCGCCCACTCCGGAATTTCCCTGCAGTTGAGTCGAGCTTTTGTCGGAATCGTTCATTTGGTGCTCTTTTGGAATACCGGAGAAGCGAGGGACAAACATGCCAGTTCAGATCACGAAGAGAGCTCGTTTTTGCGCCGCGCATCGCCTTTACAACCGGGCGTTCAGCGATGAGAAGAATTGGGAGATTTTCGGTCCGTGCGCAAATCCAAACGGACACGGTCACAATTATGTTCTCGAAGTGACCGTTCATGGGGTGCCGGACCCGGAAACTGGGATGGTGATCAATTTTACGCAGCTTTCAGAAATCGTGACCAAAGAAATTATCGAACAACTCGATCACAAACACCTGAACTTGGATGTCCCTTGGCTGGAGGGTGTTATTCCAACGCTGGAAAACCTGACGCTCAAGATTTGGGAGCGACTGGACAAAGCGCTTCCCGACGGGAAGCTCCATAGCATCCGGCTGTCGGAATCGGAAAATAACTATGCGGTCTATGATGGAACCTGATGAATTGGAACCGCAACTCGACAGGAGCACAGCACAATGAAGGAAGTAACCCAACTCGCCGCGCGGCAGCCCCGTCCCGACCTTTCGGACGCGACTTTCGAGGACCTTGTCGCGGAGATGATTGCTCGTCTCGGTGAAGACCCCGGTCGGGAAGGACTTCTGCGGACCCCGCTGCGGGTTGCGAAAGCATGGGAGTTCCTAACCCAAGGGTATCGTCAGGAACTGGATAAAGTCGTCAACGGTGCGATCTTCCACGAGCGTTGCGACGAGATGGTGGTTGTCGCCGATATCGATTTGTTCAGTATGTGCGAACATCACCTGTTGCCGTTTGTAGGCGTCTGCCACGTTGGGTACATTCCCAACGGAAAACTGATCGGCCTATCGAAAATTCCTCGGATCGTAGAGATCTTTTCGAGACGTCTCCAACTTCAAGAGCGGCTCACGAACCAAATCGCCGAATGTCTGGATGAGACGTTGAACCCGCGCGGAGTCGCCGTCCTCATGGAATGCCAGCACATGTGTATCAGTATGCGAGGAGTCCAGAAACCGAAAAGTCTGACCGTGACGAGTTCTATGCTCGGATCCTTCCGCGATAATCCAAGCACACGAAACGAATTTCTCGAACTTGTCAAGAACCAGCGAAGCCGTACCGCATAGAAACGGAGTTCACGACTCTTTCTCTGCGGCACGGATGGCGGAGTACAGTCTGCGCGTAACCGGATCCTCAGGGGCGTGGTACAGCGATCTCTCGGCAGCCTCACGGGCTTGTTTCACCTGACCCGCGTCAAATAGTACCCTCGCAAGTTCCCGCAATACTCGAGCCTTTTTCTGCGGCGTATCCCGCTTCCCGCCGATATTCTTCGCTGCCTCTTTGAGCAACTGAATCGCTTCTTCCCGCTTGCCGAATTCTTCATACAGCGTGGCCAAGTTGAATTGTGCGACACCGTAATCCGGTTCCGCGTCCAACGCGGCCTGATAATGCGATTCCGCTGCATGGAGATCCCCTCGTTTCTGATAAAGAGCGCCGAGATTGACATGGGCCTGAGGATAGTTCGCCTCTAACTCGAGCGTTGTATTCCACTCGTCTTCCGCCAAGGCGAATTTGCCTTCGTCCATATAGGCATTGCCGAGATTAAAATGGACCTTCGGATTCGCAGGTTCGTGTTGGACCGCCGATCCCCAGAGAGAGAGCTCGCTGGACCAATCCCGATTGCGGTCGACCGCCAACCACGTGTAACTCACTACAGCCACCGTAGCGACCGCTATCCCGATCCGCCGCAGAAGGTACGAGTGGTGGCGAAGAAGGAAGTAGAGCGCGTAGCCGAGAACCCAACAAAAGCCGACGCACGGAATGTATAGATATCGATCCGAAAGCAAATAGGTTGCCGGAAGGATGCCGGAAGTCGGCAGCCACGTAACGCCGAGCCATGCGATGCCAAGTCCTGGGTTGGACCGATTGCGGTACCTCCAGAGCAACGCAAACCACAAAAGGACCAGCAACGCTCCAATCATCCATCGC
This sequence comes from uncultured bacterium, assembly GCA_964612675.1. Classification (GTDB taxonomy): domain Bacteria; phylum Hinthialibacterota; class Hinthialibacteria; order Hinthialibacterales; family JAKPRU01; genus CAZTDD01. The sequence continues at coordinate 23,327 of CAZTDD010000010.1, read as the reverse complement.
GGATCGCCCCAAGAGAGAACCGGCTCGACGGTCCGCTCGACAACCAGTGGATACGGGACAATGAAAAGCCGGATCGCCAGCGCCCACACAGCGAGGCCTGTCAGAACAGGATGTTGAAGTTCCATGCCACGGGCGGCGGGGTCGTAATACGTTCCACGTTCGAGCGCCTCTCTGGCCACCTCCGCACCCCGAAGCGCAGTTAAAGCGAGAACCGCGGTCACCATCGCGACCAACGTGATTAATACAACCACCCGGGACTTGCCCGCAGTGAATTCCTCGCCCTGTGTCCAGGCTGTCGCGAACAGAAGTATGGGCAGAACCACCGCCACCTGTTTCGAAAACAGAGCGAGACACAGAGAAAGGAGAACACCGACAGCGTATGCATGTGGCCACGAGCCCGAACGAAGAAACCGCAAGAAAAACCAGATCGTTAGCAACTCGAAAAAAAGGCACAGCAATTCCTTTCGACCGGAGATCCAGGTAACCGCCTCGGTATTCACAGGGTGAATCGCGAATAGCAACGCACAGAGACAGCTGGGCCACTGGGCCATGCCAATCTTTGCCAGAATTTTCCATAGCAGCACGACATTCAGGGTGTGCCACACAAGATTCTGCAGATGGTAGCCGAACGGACGTTCACCCCATACCAGATGATCGAAGTAATAGGTAAACTCACGGATCGGACGATCCCAAGTGAGTACATCGCGCCAACCGACAAGACCTTCCAGGAACGGATTCTGGACAACCGTAACGCTCACATCATCATAGACGAAATCCCCGTGGAGCCCGTTGGCATAGGTCACCAAACAGGCCAGAATAAGCAGGAGGATAGGCAGGTTCCATTGGTCGTCCACAATGGTATGTATTGGACCATCGATGTGGTAGAAAGCAATAGGGCTTTTGTCGCCACCCTCGGAGATCACCAATGAAAATCCCGTTCGCACCGTCGGTTTACGAACACGCCGCCGCCTTGATCCGGCGGACCCCCTGGGAGGTGTCCCGCGATCCGACACTTCTTTTTGACGCACACCGCACAGCGTATCTGGAATATGAACATGCGCCGGTTATCGTCGGCATCGATATCTACAATCTCGAACCGGAGGCCTACGGAGCGAAAGTCGACGAACCGACGGGTGAAGGGCTTCCGGCGATTCATACACCGTTGGTCGATTCGCTCGAAGAGGCGCTGCGACTCGCGCCGTTCGATCCCGCCAACGACGGTCGCATTCCACTGGTAATCGAAACGGGCAGACGGCTTGCGGAAAACCTGCCGGAGGCGGATGTGCGTATTCCGTTGAGCGGTCCGTTCTCGATCGCGTTCAATTTGATGGGCATCAGCCGAGTGTTGGAGAACGTGGCGCTTGAGCCCGACGAAACGAGAAAGTGGCTGTTCCAATTGGCGGAGAACCAGGCTGCGTTTTGCCGAGCCATTGTCGACGCGGGACTGAACGTCGCCTTTTTCGAATCCGCCGCCGCCCCGCCGTTGCTTTCACCGACACAATTTCACAGGATTGAGATGCCCGCTCTTCGGCGTACAATGGAGATCGCTTCCGAAATCACCGGCCGGCCGGTGCCCTGTGTTATCGGCGGCAATACCGCTCCGATTCTGGAGGATATATTCGCAACCGGCACCGGCTATGTGATTTGCCCGGCTGAAACCGATCAGGATGTCTTCATAGAAAAATCGGTGTCGCGGCCCGAGGTCGCGGTTCGAATCAATCTCGAACCGCTCACGGTCGCCCAGGGAACCCACGAGGATATCGCCCGTGAAATCGATCGCATTCTGGCGTTGGCCGCACGACGGCCGAATTGCCTGCTCGGCACCGGTTGTCTGCCGTATGAAACCCCTCCGGAGAACGTGAAGTTTATTCGGGAGTATGTGCAGTAAATCAGCGTGAAATCATTGAATTGTACGTTGTGATTCGCTTCATCTCTTCAGCGTAAGTCGTTGATTCGAACGGCTCGCCAGAATTCTTCAGTAGCGGTCTTCTGGTCGGCGTCAAGCGCTTTGTAAATCGGACCATTCTCATCGCGGACAAGTTTGGGATTTCCATTCGATAGAATTCCGACAGGACGCCATCGTTCAACTTTGGTAATGTAATCCGGTCGCATGATCGGGATTGCCGCCTGGCCGTCGAAATCGTGTTCGGCAGGTAGCTCGTTGTGGGGATGTTCTTTCTCGAACATCCACTTGTAGAATTCGATTGTCTGCGGGAGTTCCGATTCGATTCTTGCTTTGGGAACGTGCGGCGGTTTCATATACACGGTACCGCGATTATTTGGGGGACCGATGGGGACGGCGAAGGTGCGAAACTTCGATAACACAATGGTCCAGGCCCACGAATCCAGTCCGGCGTTGTAGTCTTTTTGGTCGACTCCGAAAATGCCGCTCACGACTACATTGTCTGCGATGCCCGGATCGAGCAGATACGCATTCGCTACAGTGGTTAATTGTCCGCCGGTCACGATCACCAACGGTCTACGCGGACGTGCGTCTTTTGCTTCTTTCACAATGAACTCGCTTGCCTTCAAGTCGAGCGGTTCGGTATCCTCGATTCGGTTCGAGTCCGGTTTTTTCAATCGATTGTTTGTTCCGGCCATCGCAACCGGAAGGTTTTTCATACCGCTGCGGCGGGCTTTCTCGACAATTTCTTTTCGGCCCTGCACAAAAAGTTTGCATTCCCTTTGGTTCGGCGCGTACGTAGTAATCAGTGCTTTCAGGTCTATATCGCCGCGATGGGCCAACGCCATCAAGTATTCATCGGTATATACATCTCGGTGATCGTCGTTGTCGTGAATTACCGGACATCGGTTATCGTATGGCAGATCGACTGCAAAGGCGCTGTGTGTATACGATTCAAATTCGGTTACTAAGCCCGCAAAAACGAACAACCAAAGAAACCAGACAAACGAGTTTGTCTTTGTTTGATTTCTCATTATCTCTAACCTCCAACATAAAGATACGAGAGTTCATCTTCTACTAACAGATCTCTCGTACGCTGTTGACGGTATTCGTAGCGGAGGATCGAAAACCACCGATCCTCCAGCATCACGATACCCTTATGCTATTCTTTCACAGAAAGACCATTCACTAAATCAAAGGTCGAATCAAAATGAAACGGACCCTTCTTATTCTACTTGTTCTTTCCCTCCCTCTCATTGATATCGCGCAAGCAACGACGGTCACTTTTCTGGAAGCGATCCACGTCGCTGAGAAGCACACGGGACGCACAGCAACCGAGTGGTCGATACGCCCACTCCAAGGCGTCGATCATGTTGTCGTTAGCGTGCCGGAAGGCGGGCGTATGTCTCGGTTCTGGATTCACGGCACCCACGGCCGGGTTTCCAAAATCGAAGCGCTGTACGGCGACGACGTGGAGACGATCTTCCGCTGGCCGGGCGTGCGCGTTGTCGCTCACCGGGGTGGTGCGGAGCTGGGACCGCCGGAGAACACACTCGCGGCATTCGAGAAGGCCATTGAAGTCGGTGCGGACCTCATCGAGATCGACATTCGTGAGACCAAAGACGGACACCTTGTGATCATGCATGACGCAACCGTCGATCGAACAACCAACGGGACGGGACGAGTCGAGGATTTAACCTTGGAGTACATCCGCTCGTTGGACGCCGGATCGTGGGCAGGCGAAGAATACAAAGGTCTCAAAGTGCCGACATTGAGAGAATCGTTGGAACTGATGAAAGGCCGTATCGATCCCGATCTCGATTTCAAGGCGGGAGATATTGAGAACCTAATCGATGTTGTGAACGAGGTCGGAATCGCCGAGAAATGCACCCATTGCGGTCCGTGGGAACGATGCGAACGATTACGCAATTTGGAACCGCGTATTCGCATTCGTCCGACAATCGATTATCCGAAACAAATTCCGCTGCTTATTGAACGGCTTCATCCGCCCATTATCAACATGGACTGGCATGCCGTCACGGAGGAAAGTTTTCGATTGGCCCACCTGGCGGGGGCTGAGGCATTCGTCAATTGTCTTGGGAAATCGGATACGCCGGAATACGCGCGCTATTGTGCGGAGAATGGCGCGGATTACATTCAGTCCGACCGGCCGGATCGCGTTGTCGAGATTCTGGACGAGTTGGGTCTCCGGTACGATCCGGACGTGAATGAACGGTAGTGTTACGTCCGAGGGTGTTTCTACCATTGTCGTAAGTCTGCGACCGTCATTGCGAGCGAAGCGAAGCAATCTCGGCCTTTAAAAGAGATCGCCACGCTTCGCTCGCGATGACGGAAAAGTGACCGGCTGCAAACAGTTGCGTTTTCTTTCTCAAATCACCGGCTCCCCCGGTTCTGCGCCCGCAATGACGAGAAGTTACAGGATATCTGGGACGCTATACCAACAGAGTCAAAACTCCTTCTATTTCTCCTTCTTCCAAATCGGGCCGCCGGTGTATTCCTTTCCGATGGGATACCTGTCGTTTGGCTCGAAAGCCTTCTCCATGATCTCTGCAATTCTCTTCACAATATCCGGGTGTTTGTCGGCAATGTTATGCTCCTCGCCGAGATCGTTTTCAAGATTATAAAGTTGGATTTCAGCGTTTTGGCCTAACCGGATCCCTTTCCATTTCCTCATGCGCACGGCCTGGTCGTAGCGATCGCGACAATGACCGTAGTCCCAGTACAGATACTCATGTGGATTCTCAACCTGACCGCCCATGAGTGCGTCGGCAACGGATATCCCGTCGATATTCGATGGGGGCTCGGCACCGGCCAGTTCGGCAAAGGTCGGCATCATGTCCCAAAACGTCACAATTTCGTCGCTCGTCTGCCCTGCCGGAATCTTGCCCGGCCACCTTGCGATAAACGGCACACGAATCCCACCTTCCGTCAGATCCCGTTTATGCCCGCGTAACGGACCGTTGGTATCGATCTGCTCCTCGATGGTGCTGTGTCCGCCGTTGTCGCTGGTGAAGATGATCAATGTCTCCTCTGTGAGGCCGAGATCCTCGATCAGGTCTACGATGCGACCAACGTCCCGGTCGAGCATGTGGACCATGGCAGCGTACTTCTTTGTCTTCTCGTCCCAGTCCTTTTCGGAGTACGGTTCAGTCGACGGTACCGCGAATCCATCCGGATCTTCGTCTTTTGACGAAAAGTGAGGCAGTGTGTACGCGGCGTAGAAGAAAAACGGATTATCTTTGTTGTCCCTGATGTATTTCAGCGCGCGTTCGGTCATCAAGTTATGACTGTAGTGTTCTCGCGACTCAGTGTTGCCTGTCAACTCGAGCCGTCCCTCGTTATCGTCGAGATACTCGGTGTAGTAGTAATGCGCGTGGTCTTGGTTGAGATATCCAAACCACATATCGAATCCCTGGTTTGTCGCACGGCCCACGGTGCCCGCATCGCCCAGCGACCATTTGCCGACTCCGCCGCACCGGTATCCGGCCTTCTTGAGCACTTCGGCGACTGTGACATCCTCGTCCTGTAAATAGGTGTGGTAATGCGGAATATTGTCGCGCGCCGCCGTGTGACCGTTGTGGAGACCTGTCATGAGCACACATCTGGACGGTGTGCAAACAGGTCCTCCTGCGTACGCTTGTGTGAACCGAATTCCTTCTGCGGCGAGCCGGTCGATATTCGGTGTGTTGAGTAGCTTCTGTCCGTAGCAGCCCGGGTCGCCGTAACCGAGATCATCGGCCATGATGAAAACGATGTTCGGTGGACGGCCGGTTGAAGCCGTCGAATGCAGTAGATGGAGCGGGCAGCACGAGCCTGTGACAGCTGCAGCACCCATTGTGTTCAAGAACAGTCGTCTTTTCATTCTACCTCCCGTCTACATCCCGTTCCCACGCTTTGTACGATTCAAGAAGATTCTTAACCAGCCCTGGTTTCTTGTCTGCGAGATCCGTGGTTTCGCCGATATCCTCATGAAGATTGAAGAGCTGATAGTCTTCACCTGTTCCCACAAGTTTCCACGGCCCTCGCCGGACAGCCCAATTCTCATCTCTTCGCCAGAACACATCCCGCTCGGGAAGCGGTTTGCCTGCAAACAGAAGCGGCGTGAGTGTCGCACCGTCAACCTGTTTCGGTGGAGAGACGCCCGCCAGCTCGGCGTAGGTCGGCAGCATGTCCATCGTCATCGCTGTCTCGCGGGTCACCGTCCCCGGCTCGATCCGTCCCGGCCACCAGGCAATAGCGGGTTCGCGATGGCCGCCTTCCCAGACATCCCCCTTCTGACCGCGCAGGGGGCCGTTACTGGAGATTTCGCCTTCGAACTTGCCCGCGTAATTGAGATACCCGCCGTTGTCCGAGGTAAAGAAAACAAGTGTATTATCATCGAGCCCCAGTTCCTTGAGCGCCGCCATGATTCTCCCGACGCTTTTGTCCACCGCTTCGACCATATCTTGTACGACGGGTTTGACTTCACCTTCCGGATGCGGACCGAGTTTGGTCATGTTCCAGTAATCGCCGCCTTTGACGCGATGCGCCTCTTCGCCGGGCGCCTGCCAGGGAAAATGAATGACCAGATGAGCTACATAAAGAAAGAACGGTTTGTCTTTGTTCTCCTTCATAAAATCGATGCTGTGGTCTGTGATCAATTCGGAACTGTACCCTTCTTCCATGTCGATCTTGTCGTTGTGGTACCAATCCTCGTTCCCGGAACGGCTGATGTGCGAGATATGGTCGCCATCGCCGGTCAATAGCCCGCGAAAATCGTCAAAACCGAAATCGGTCGGCATGTGGGGATGCTGGTAGCCGAGATGCCATTTGCCGTACATGCCGGTTGCGTATCCCGCCTGTTTGAGAACCTGGGGAATCGTCACCGCATCCGTGGGCAGGCCGATATGGGGCCTTTTCGCCGAAAGCGGCCCCTCGAAGGCTTTGCCGAAACGGTTCTGGTATTGGCCTGTAAGCAGCGCGGCCCGTGTGGGTGAACACATCGGCCCGTTGGCGTGGAAGTTGGTGAATTTGAGGCCTTCGCTCGCGAGCCGGTCGATGTGCGGGGTTTTGTTTCTCGGGTTGCCATAACAGGCCACGTCACCATAGCCGAGATCGTCAGCCATGATCAGTATGATGTTCGGGCGGTTTCCTGACGAACCGGCGTTCTTCGCAAATGCGTTCAATGGATACCCCAAAGAGCCCAGCGCTGTCATTGCCGCCGAGGTTTTCAGAAATTCCCGTCGTTTCATCCGGATTCCTCCGTTTCGCTGTTCTGTCCTGTGTCCGTGATACCGTGGCGCGTTGGTGATGTCCAGGTCGGGTGTTCACAGCTCGGTTGGCGTGACTGTCCTGATCTCTTCCATTGTGGATCGCAAATGAGAGAACCTCAAAAAACTCATTTCCAGGTGATTGACATGCCAGAAGGAGAGGAGTACCTTTCCGGTGTGGAGATCCGAGAGCTTTGCAGAAGGGAGATCTGTACATCGCCGGCTGCAAAGGTGAACACCGTAGCACGCTGTACAACGGTGCGACAGTATCAGAAAGGAGATGTCCTATGAGAAGTCACGTTGTTTTGTACGCGGTACTGTTTGTAGCGGTTCTCGCGCTTCCGGCGCTGAGCCAAGAGGTGGCAGAAATTAGGACCTATGAGTTGAACAAGGTTTCGGGCGATCCCCCTGTGATCGACGGGGAATACTCGGACGAGGAATGGCAGGGAGCGGAATGGACCGGAGAGTTTTACGGAACGCGGCACAGCTTCAACGATGCCGCATTATGGGGGCAGGTCATAGAGCCGGAATACAAATGGAAGGCGCTGTACGACGATGAGTATTTCTATTTCGTGATGAGTATGGAAATGAGATACATCAACATGAACGGCTGGGTCTGGCCCGAAGGCCCTGACAATTATGTCGATTATTTGGAACTAGACGATGAAGGGTATGCCGGGTGGGCCAATGGTGAATGTGTCAATGTCGAGTTCTTCGCCACGCCAAATTGGCAGGGAATGATGGACGAGGGATGGTGGAACGACGTTGGCGAAAACCCGCCCGCCTATCACTTGTGCTATTTCCCTCTTCTTCCTGAAACGGACGAGGCGGGGAATGAAATGTGGCCGGGTAATTTCGGTGTACGAGGCGCTGAAGGACCGCCATTCTTCCATACAGGCTGTACCGGAACAACAACACCTCCAGGCGATTGGGCTCCGATCACCGATCCGGCGGCTGCAGAGGAAGCGGGGGTTCTCCCGTTTCAGCTGGCCGCTCTTCCCCACCTGATTGAAGGGGCTGTTCCCGGAGAAGAGGTGATGGGAGTTCCCATCGTAGAAGTTGCGGTACCGTATGGTGCTCTTGGTCTTTCGGCGTTGCCCGAAGCGGAAACTGCTGACGACATCGATTTCTCACTGCTTCCGATGATTATGGAGCCCGATGAAAATGGCGTCTATGTGGAACCGGGCGAGGAATGGCTGTTCAATGTGACCTGTTACATGGATGGAGCTACGTTGGAACAGATGGGACTCGGCCTGAGCAACTGGAACGACATGGGAGAAGGCGGCTTCCACAACGCGCCGCGCGGAATTCTGACATTCATGGAAGGCCAGGCGAGTCTCGAAGGTTGGATGGTGTACTAGGAGATTCCTGTCGTATCTTTCAGCGTAAAGGGTCTCCGACAATTGAAAATGCTTAGCAGTAAAGACTCACCCCCCGTCGACATGGCGGGGGGAGTCCTTTAAGGCCGATCGGCAAATCATCAGCCGTCGATTTGTTGGAATTGTGATACTCTTTTTATCGGCTGTCGAAATCGCAAAGGAGAGGAACCCATGAATCGTCTCCTCATTCTTTCGTTTGCCGTTTTCATCGCGCTTCCTTGTTTGGCTGAGGAATTTCTGCTCCGGCACAAATTCGCGCCCGGCCAGCTGGGCAGAGCCGTGACCGATTTGGAGATGCAAGGAGACTCCTATCTGAGCGGTGAGAAAGCCGCAACCCAGCTACGAATGCGGATGGTGCGTGCCTACCGTGTCGAGGCAGTCGATACCGATAGGAACGCACACATGGTTGTCAGCGTGCAGCGTCTCCGGACCGAAGGCCAAATGGAAGGCACACCGCTCAATCAGGATCTCTCAGGCGAAGAGCTTCGGCAGGCGATGTTCGGGGCGCAACAAATCCGTGTCGCGGTCTCACCCCTTGGTCGTGTGGAGGGAGGGGAAGGCCCTTCATTCGAACAGCTGGGTATCTCTGTCTTTGGCCCGTTGGATGAAACCGGTGGATTCGAATTTCCAACGTTCCCACCGAAACCGGTTCGCGTAGGGGATAGCTGGGACCAATTCGGCCGCCTGATTCACAAAACCCAAGTACAAGCTGGACCCGACGCAAATCATTGGATTTACCGGCTGAACCGGATTCAGAAAACCGATGAAGGCCCTGTCGCCGTGATTGTCTATCGAAAGACAACGGACCTTTCCGGTATGATTCTCGGCGGTGTGCAGGTCGGCGGTTTGGTAATTCAACTCCGAGGAGTAATCGAGTTCAACATCAACCGGGGAGTGGTCATCAAAGCCGCGCAACAAGGCGTATGGGATTTAAACATGGATATTTCAGAACAGCGACGCAAAACCAATTTGCGCCAAGAAGGGTTGAGAATAGGTATCAAGACTCGGTTTCGCTGGTCCAGAACCGGCCGATCGCAACAGCGAGAGAAACCCCATAAGTCGCAAGAACCGCAGATCGCGGACTCTTCCGAAGAACTACGTATTCTGCCTGTTCCTGAGACGAAAGAGACCCCATGATACCGGTATCGGAAGAGGTTACCTCCTCCGAATCAATCGACAACCGGTCATAATCCTTATCACTTCATGGCAAATCCGGTAAGAAATAGGACCAATAGACCGGCTGGTGCGGATTTCTCAGAGCCCCAGCCCGTTTGGGTCGCACGCCTCCATAGCACCGTTAGCAAGTCCAGCCACCTACAGCGTCTCGCCAGCAACGATGAGAATCCACGCTCGGGCCGGCAACGCTTGTTCCCAGAGGAAATCCTCTTTACGCTTCCCCTCAATTGACTCACAATGTGATCGAATTCGCCCTATTCCCGAGTTTTGCGGTGGATTATGAAGCGCGGATTGATGAGTCTGGTTCTGCTACTCTCTGTGTTCGGTTGTTCAGACGACCGTAGCACAACCGACGGCGATGAGAGGCCCATCATCGCCTTGAGCTCCGAGGAAATTGGCAAGACCATCACCCTCGATATTCCCGGCTTATCCACAAATGCCAAACCACTGGAGATGGTTCTGATCCCTGCAGGGACTTTTCTCATGGGTTCATCTGTCTCAGAGCAGGGGCGCGATGACAAGACGAAGTTTCGGCGAACGTCAAATGAGGGTCCGCAACATCCAGTGACGATTCCTCGTCCATTCTATTTGGGTAAGTACGAAGTCACACAAGCCCAGTGGAAGGCCGTGATGGGTAGGAATCCGTCCCTTTTCACCGGGAACCCAGACCATCCGGTCGAGAATGTATCGTGGGAGGACTGTCAGGAATTCATACGCGAAATCAGCAAGCTCGGAGTTGGAACGATACGTCTGCCAACAGAGGCTGAATGGGAATACGCCTGCCGCGCAGGAACAACGACGCGATTCTACTGGGGAGACGATCCTTCGGAATCGGGTATTAGTCGATATGCATGGCACGAAGGGAATTCGGTTCGCAAATTGCTCAAGGATGGCCAGGTCTACTCTGTGGGGCAAACGCATCCGGTCGGCCAAAAGCCGCCGAATGCGTGGAAATTGTACGATATGAGCGGAAATGTCAGTGAGTGGTGCCAAGATAAGTTTCGAGAGTACTCGGAGGAGGCGCAGACAGATCCACATGGCCCGGATTTGGGTGGAAAGCGCGTCATTCGAGGCGGCGATTGGAGTGAAGAAGCACGGGCTTGCCGATCGGCCGATCGAACAACTGCCGCACCTGTCAACCGCGGTGGTAATGTCGGATTCCGCTTGTTGAGAGAGTATCCTTGACGCTTGTACCGTTTTCGTGGGTTTGAATCCGGTCAAACCCGCACAAGGTCGCTACTTCTCGTCACCTCCGAGGCAGACAACCTCCCCATTCTCAAGCGTGAGGACCAGTTTCCCGCCCGCCGCGGCCATGCCGTTCAGGACAGGCTCAGTCTCAAGCGGGACATCGGCAAGCGGTTTGCCATTGGTCTTCGAAAGGCTCACGAGCCGGGCAGGACCGTCGTCAGCACCGTTCGGCAACCCAGCCGCGAAAAAGGTATCGCCGGCGACGATCAGAGCCCGCGCCCGGACCGGCGATGGCTGCTCCCAGAGAAACTCTTCTTTCCGCACATTCTTGTCTCGCGCGAAAAACCTATATTTGCCGTCCTCGAATTCGTTGGACCAATGTACGTTCTTTCGGCCATAGCCATAAACCACATCGCCGGCGACCAAAAGCAAACGCCCAAAGACAATTTCACGCACCGGGTCGCCACCCGAGCCCAGCTTCATCAGCGGATTTTCACCGTAGATCCAATAAGAGCGATGAACCCATGAGTCATCGAGAAAACCGGTAGCCGCAAACAAGTGTCGCCTGCGCTCTTCAAGCAGCTCCCCTTCCAAAGTAAATGCCCGATCCTGGAGAAACACTCGTCCGTCGTCGGCGGTCAAAACATCCATTCGGGATCCACGGATAACCTTGTTCTCAAGAGGATCGGACTGAGCACCGGAATCGGGATCCGGGCTATAGATCCGCGTTCGAGAAAGAACCTTGCCGGTGCCTGCATCCAGCCGGAATAGGTCGATACCACCGTCCATGTAAGAGGAACGTCCCGCTGTGAACCAAACCTCACCATTCATCACGAGGACACTGCCCGGCACGGGCAACGGCGATTCCAGGCGCCCATCAGCCACGAGCCGGCGTGGATCGCGCGCAGCTTGGAACCGCCACGCCAGGGCTCCGTCCGACGCACGCAGGGCATAAACCCATCCGTCCCGGCAGCCGAAGAGCACCCGCCCTCCGTGAATGGTCGGCGGCGAGTCCACCGGGCCGTCCGTCGTAAAACGCCACATTTCATCGCCCGTGGCGAGATCCAGGGCGAGCACCTCATGGCGGTCTTTGGAAGCCACAAAAACCCTGCCGTCCGCTATGGTTGGTGCAGTCAATGTCTTTCCAAACGTCTTTCCAAGGGAGACTTGCCAGTCCGTTGTCAGGCTGTCGGGCACGGCAGTGGAGGTGGTCCCGCTCCGGGCCGCATCATGGCGGAATGTGGGCCAATCGTCCTTGGAAATGCTTCCATTTGTCCTCCCGAAGGCCGGTCCTTTTTCGAGCCGTTCACCTGAGGAATTGCTACTATCGTAGTCTCGCGAGGCGGCAAGAGCATTAAAACCGATCAGCTTGGCCACGACATAACAGCCGCATTCATGCGGCGGTGCATAGAGCAAACCGTTGGCAGGCATAACACCATACCGACAAGTCCCGCGCGCCCAGCTGTGATAAAGAACGTCTCCGCTGTCCAGGTCGGTGAATTCGGTACCACGCCGACCCGACAGGATATAGCGATCCGTGGCCACGCTGTCGTAGCAGCGTTGGTGGTGCCCAGGATTGCCCGTACCGATCTCCCGACGGACCTCGCCGGTGTCCAGGTCCCGCTCCAAAGCAAAGTACGGCCCCCACACCGGCCCCGTCCATTTCCGCCCGGTGTCAAACGGTTTGAAACCACCGATCCAAACTGCGTCATTGGCGACGAAAACATCGCGGATGCTGGTCAGCGCGGTTGGCTGACTCCAAATAACCGCCCCGTCTCTCCGCGACAGCAGCTGCACTTTCTCTTTGTTCAAACAGACGACACCGCTTTCGCACACCATGCGCAGAGATCCGTGAGGCACAGACCAGATCTCTTCTCCCGTTTTCAGGTCAAGAGCGACAACTTCGCTGGTCGCCAGGCCTCGTCGTTTATCCGCAGGACGACCGCCCCGCTGGTAGAAGACAACGCCATCGTAGGCACAGAGCGTCAGCGGTTCGAGCTTTCCGGTTTTCTCTGCAGTGAGTCGCCATTTTTCGTCACCGCTCGATGCGTCAAATGCGACGATGGAACAATCGGTCTTATTCTCGACATCCCGGAAGTTTTCGATCAGAGGTTGGGACGTATCCCGCATCGCCAGGGGTGTATCCGGTTTATTCGAAAGCTCGAGCAGATTGTGATAGGCGTCGGCACGGTCATCGGTGACCTCTCGCACAACCACGGCGAGCATGCCGTCGTCACAGATGATTTCTTCGGCACCTTTCGTGCCGGGATATTCCAGGAGTGTTTCACCGGTCGCCGCATCGAGCGCCGTCAGCGGGGCGTGATAGCCGAGAGTAACGTACAGACGATCGCCATCGGCCACGAGTTTGCGGTTGAGCTGTCGCGGTCCCCTTGTCCATATGATCAGGTGGGCGAACCAGTCGGGCAGGGGACGTTTCCACAGCTGGAGCCCATTGTAGGCGTCTCGCGCAACGAGGTGCCATGCGGAAGGTTCGCGGATCGTCCGAATCGGGCCCTCGTCGGCCACATAGAAAATCCGCCCGCCGGACGAAACGAGCGACGTGAGACTCGGCGTGAATTCATGGTTTCGTGTATATCCCGGCCCCGCAGTCCATTGGAGATGTTGCGGTGGACCGACCAGAGCGTCATGGGCGACGGGATTACCACTGGCATCGTGACGGTAGTGGGTCCATTCGTCGGTGTCGTTGTTACGGGGCTTCTCAGTTCTGGTCCATTTCCCGTCCTTCTTCCGCCACACCTTTCCACCTGGAGTCACTACACGGAGGATCTCCGCGTCCGTAACGTTGCCCGCGTCCTCGATAATGAGGACATTGACAGAGTTATCGACATAGGGAAGAAACGGCCTGTCCCACACCTCGACAGAGACGGGTCCGTAATGATTGAGCGAACGGATGTGCTCACGAGCCTTGGCGATCTTTGCGGGATCGCGGTCGATACCGTGAACCAGGCAGGCGTCGTCCACGTGTAGCGCCGCGGTCAACGTGCCTTCCCCGCAACCGACGTGGGCAATGAGTCCCCGATTCTGCCCCACGAGTTTCCGCGTCTGCGCACTCGGGTCATCTGCGGCCGCACCAAAGCTGGCAAAGGACAAGAGTAGGACTGTGACGAGATAATTCTTGGTCATGATAGGCTTTCCCATTCAACTTGATAGTAAGGCTATCGCCTTAGTTCGTTTCTGAGTTCCTCTATAGATAGATCCGCATCTTGAAGGATACTCTTTAGCACTTTTGGGTGAAGTATCTCCCTGGGTGCACGGGCACAGTGGCTCGCTGCCTTTGTGACCCTTTGTAGATGTGGTGACTCCCACTGGAACGGGCCAACGCAAAACCACACCTTCAACCACACGTATGACTTCCTTTGCCGTGACGCGAGGCAACCGCTCGCTCATACGGCCACCTCAACGGTCGTGAGGTTGAGGCTTTCGGGCTGGGGGATGAATTCGCCCGGGGCCAAGCGGTCCTCGATGTGAAGACGGACAACGTCTGCAAGGTTGGCACGCGCTTGCTCGTAGGTTTGCCCGCTAGTGTAGCAACCCTGGAGTTCCGGGCAGAAGGCATAGTAACCGTCTTCGTCCTTTTCGATCGCAGCTGCAAATCGATATGTCGTCATCCCGTTCCACCTGTCTTCTATCATGGACATGTCGTGTACATGGTAGTGACTCTTTTGCACATTTTCCAGATCGTGAATTCCGATGGTTCAGCGGAGCGCAACGCGCCGATTTTGTTAATGGCTGCTCTTCGAGTCCGATAGGTGACCGGTCTTTGTGACCGCCAACCGCATGCGCCAATATTCGCGTTTGTAGAGTTCAAGACGCTCTTCAAAAGTCAGGCTTGAATCGCCGGGGTAATCCTCCTCATGCCAAGGAAATGCACTCCACACTTTTGGTGCGCTGAATTGGTATTCCGCGATTATGCGCATACCATCCGGACTGAATGACAATGAATCAACCGACTTGGTGTGCCCTTCAAGGCTGACAACTTCCCGACCGGTCTCAGCGTCCCACACCTTCACTGTACCGTCTCCCATCCCTCGCCCTGTTACGATACGTTGACCGTCCGGGCTGAATGCGACAGACTCAACTCCCACGGAATGCCCTTTCAGTGTAGTTATCTCTTTTCCGGTCTCAGCGTCCCACACTTTCGCTGTGCTGTCGGCACTCCCCGTCACAATGCGCTTGCCATCCGGACTGAATGCGACCGACTGAACATCAGATGAATGCCCCTTGAGGTTTAGCAGTTCACGGCCGGTTACAGCATCCCATACTTTTGCCTCGCTTTCCCCATAATATCCTGTGACGATGCGCTTGCCGTCCGGGCTGAATACAACAGATAGAAAAACGCCTGGATGCTCCCCGCTGTCGAGGATCGCCTGGCCGGTAGTAATATCCCAAACTTGCTTTGCGTTAGAAGGATCTTCGGTGATAATACGCTTGCCATCCGGGCTGAAATCAACCGAAACAACCATTCCCGAAACACCTTCGACACTGACGTCAACCAAAACACCCATACATGAAACACCATCGAGACTTGCGACCTCTCGACCGGTTTCGACATCCCATACTTTTACTTCGTCGGCTGACTCATCGAATTGCCCCAGAAACCATTCAGGCGAATTTCCATATCGTACAGTAACAAAACGCTTACTGTCTGGAGTGAATGCCATCGAACCAAGTGAACCGGACCCGCCCTCGATGGTAGCGATTTCCTGGCCCGTGTTCGCATTATACATTTTCTTAACACCATCCTCACTCTCTGTGACAATACGTTTGCCGTCCGGGCTAAATACTACGGAAACAAGATTGGCGGAATGCCCTTCGAGATTGGCTATTTCTTGTCCGGTCTCAGCATTCCACACTTTTACAGTCTTATCCATACTCGACGTTGCGATTTCTTTCCCATCCGGGCTGAATTCCATGGATAAGACCGGGGCGGAATGGCCCTCAAGGCGGAAGAGTTCGCTAAAGGTCTCGGCATCCCACACCCTCACTGTGTTGTCCTGACATCCCATAACGATGCGCTTGCCGTCTGGACTGACTGCCACAGATAAACACACGCTTGCATGACTCTCTAGACGTTTAATCTTCTCTCCTGTTTCGGTATCCCACAGCACCATATTTATTTCGTTCAATTCAATGAATCCCTCATCGAACCATACCTGCACTTTTTTCCCCGTACTCATTGTGATTAAACGTTCGCCGTCTGGACTGAACAGCGTCGAATAAAGTACACCGGAGATATTATCACAAGAGGAAATTTCCCGGCCGGTTTCGCTGGCCCAAATCTTAACCATGGTTTCACTATCTTCTATCATACCTTTACCATCTTCTACCAAACTCATCGTGGCTAAGCGCTTACCGTCTGGGCTGAATGCCTCAAATTTCAATGGGTCGGGATGTCCTTCGAAAGTGCTCACTTGTTGGCCGGTCTCCGCATCCCACACTTTGATTGTGTCGTCTGCACTCGCCGTTGCGATTTGTTTCCCATCCGGGCTGAACACCGCGAAAAAAACAGGGGCGGAATGGCCCTTAAGGCTGACGAGTTCACTATACGTTTCGGTATCCCAAACCTTCGCTATATTGTCGAGACAACCCATAACAATGCGTTTCCCGTCGGGGCTGAATGCCTTTGATGTAAGCAGGGTCGGATGTCCTTCGATGCTGAGGACTTCTTGGGCATTCTCGGCGTCCCATACTTTCGTTGTATTTTCATCATGCGCTGTGACAATGTGTTTGCCGTCGGGGCTGAATACCACTGAAATGATATTGCCGGAATGTATTTCTTGTCTCTCAATCTCCGCTCCAGTGTCGGAATCCCATACCTTTATTTCATTCGGAAGTTTCTCGTCAGAAACGTTCATGTCTGATACACCGCTAGAAGTAGTAACGTCTTGTCCCGTGCTTGGCTCCGATTCAAATTCATCCATTAATTGACCCAACTCCTCGTTCGTCAGAAGCCTATCCGGTTCGTTGCCTGGGGAGCTGATCTCTTCCCCTGTTACGGAATCCCTTATCATTTCTTCATCGGCTGATGTATCGTCTGAAAACTCATTCGATGCGCCGGAATTCACAGTAACAAGACGGGTTCCGTCGGGGCTGAATACCATGAAAGTAGTAAAATTAGAAATGCCTTTAAGGCAATTCACTTCCTCGCCTGTTTTTGTGTTCCAAATGTTAATAACGTGACCATCGTCTATCCCGCTCATTGTTGCAACAAGTTCCCCGTCCCGGCTGAAAACCGGAGGATAAAACGACGCAGATTGACCGACAAGACTCAAGAGTTCTTTCCCCGTTTCCGCGTCCCAGACTTTCGTTGTTTTGTCCCAACTCGTTGTAGCAATACGCGAGCCGTCCGGGCTGAACCCCACAGCGGAAATCCGGTCGGAATGCCCTTCCAGACAAAAGACCTCTCGCCCGGTTTCCGCATCCCAGACTTTCGCTGTATTGCCCTTACCTAAGGTGACCATGAATTCACCAGTTGGACTAAGCGCCACTACATTTTCTACAGAAGGATATTCATCGAAAACATTAACTCGTTGGCATTTCTCCATATCCCACACTTTCCCTGTACCGTCGTTACTCCCCGTAACGATACGTTTGCCGTCCGGACTGAATGCCGCAGACCGAATCACAGCGGCGTGTCCTTCAAGGCTGATAAGTTCTTGCCCGGTTTTGAAATCCCAGACTTTTGCTGTTTTGTCCCCGCCCCACGAGAGCATACGTTCCCCATTCGGGCTGAACGCCACATATGTGATATCCATTAACTGCCCTTCGATGCTTTTGATCTCCCTGCCGGTCTCAGCGTCCCACAACTTGACTTTTCCATCTCCTATCCCTGTCACTGTTACGACACGCTTGCCATCCGGGCTGAACGCCACATATGGAACCGGGCTCGAATGCGCTTCGAGACTGATCACTTCTTGGCCTGTCTTGAAATTCCATACCTTCGCAGACTCGTCAAAGCTCCCTGTGACTATACGTTCTCCATTCGGGCTGAATGCCGCGTGTATCACAGGGCCGGAATGCCCTTCGAGGCTTTTGACCGCGTTGCCGGTATCGACGTCCCACACTTTCGCTGTGTTGTCGTTACTTCCTGTAATAATGTATTGGTTATCAGGGCTGAATCCTACAAATACAACTTGGTTGGAATGCCCTTCGAGGCTTCTTGCCTCTTGGCCGGTCTCAGCATCCCAAACCTTCGCTGTGAAGTCTTTACTTGCCGTGACGATATGCCTGGCATCGGGACTGTATTCTACTGAGGTTATTGGACCCGTATGTTTATCTAGGGTAAATAATACTTGCCCGGCCTCTATATCATATACTTTCGCAGCGCTGTCTTCATGATAAACGGTCTGACCCGACATAAAACCTTCTGTTTCAATGTTACTAACCATATTTACGACAACAATACGTTTACTGTCCGGGCTGATTGCCATTGTTGAAAAATAGCCGGATTGTCTCAGCGTTTCTCGACCGTTTTCAACATTCCACACCACGATAAGGCCGCTTTCAGATATTATGTACTTGCCATCCGGGCTGAATGCGACCGCAGTAAAATAAGCGGGATCACCTTCAGCGGATTGAACTGTGAAACAGGTGATCTCCTGACCGGTCTCCGCGTTCCACAGCCTCACGGTTCCGTCCGCACTTCCCGTGACAATTTGTTTGCCATCGGGACTGAATGCTACTGAACTGACCATGTTTGAGTGTTTATTGAGAGTGAATAAATCCTGGCTGCAAAGGAATTGGTATCTTCCCCACTCCCAATTCCTGTATTGTGGAGGACACGACTTGAGTAAATCACGTGCACGATCATATCGGATGTTTTTTATACATTCACCGGCAAATCCCAGATTTGAATAATACTGCTCGCGTTCAGCAATGCGGCGTTGGATTTTCTCACGCCTTAATCCATACCCCAAAGCGATCGCAAGCAGGGTAATAATTCCCAATAAAATACTGGTAACCATGGTTAACCTCCGGCGGCGCAACGCGCGTCGTCTTGCTGCTTCTTGTTCGGCCAGTTGTTCGCGACGGTCACTCAATGAATGTATACTCTGGGCCAATTGTTCCGCCGCAGAAAAACGATCTTGTGGACTATCTGTGCAACAACGAGTGATATCATCTTCAATTAATGGATCATGAATGTTGCTAGCCCATCCCATCCCAAGCGGCCTCGACAAATCACTTATGAATAGTTGATACAACACAACACCCAGCGAATAAATATCCGACCGAATCGATGCCGGTTTCCCGGCAATCAACTCCGGGGCCATGTACAGATACGTCCCTGAACGTGAGGCGGTGTCTCCCACCATCATCGTTTGCGTAAACCCGGCCTCTGTAACCCCCGCGAGTGCTTCCTTTGAAGTGATTTGCCCAATGCCGAAATCCGTCAGTTTCACTTGAATGTTTTCTGGGGAGATTCCATGCCCATCGATCAGAATATTCGACGGTTTAATATCTCGATGAATAATCCCTGCGTCATGTGCCGCCTGGAGCGCCTCCGCCGCCTGGGCGACAATCTCCAGACGTGTCTCCAGGGGGACATTTTCAACACCGCCTTGCTCCTCACACCACGAGGTCAAGTCCCGCCCCTCTACGTACTCGGTGACAAGGTAATACGGCGGTTCGTCGAAATAGACATCGTGGAGTCTGACGATGTTCGGGTGTTCGCCGACGTGCTCCTTCAGCACACGGAACAGTGTCACCTCACGCGTGAGACTCCGCACGCGGTCCGCACGAAAACAGAATTTGAAAACCCGGCACTGCTTCAATTTCCGATGCCGGGCCTTCCAAACCTCCCCAAAACCACCCTCACCCAGTTTCTCCTCCAACACCCACTCCGTACCCGGAACCGTTTGCTCCAGCGCGGGACGCCATCCAAGGACAAGTTCACCTTCCGCAGAAACATGCCGATGGGCCTTCTCTGAATTGGTCGGCGGGCTGAGTACGGCAAGATCTTCTTCACCGACCTCGCACACCTCAAGTGGATCTTCAACACCCTTCATCACATAAGGCCCGTGGTTCATCCACGACAACTCGCCAACGCCTTCGATATCTTGCCCCTTCAGTACCTGCCGTGCGTTATCGAACACTGACCGAGTCATCACAATCTGATCCCCATCGCCTAGCGACATTACCCGCGCACAGGTATCCACCTGAATCCCGAACAAAT
This sequence comes from uncultured bacterium, assembly GCA_964612675.1. Taxonomy (GTDB): domain Bacteria; phylum Hinthialibacterota; class Hinthialibacteria; order Hinthialibacterales; family JAKPRU01; genus CAZTDD01. The sequence goes on along the minus strand of CAZTDD010000010.1, from coordinate 3,218 downwards.
CCTTCGGTCTTCCCGAACCATCCTCGTCTTGAACAACGACTTCACCTAGATGGATGCCGATCCGGTCCAACACAGGATGCGAGGTCTCCTTCGCTTCTGCTCGGAGTCTCGACTGGAGCGTGAGGGCAAACTTGACCGCGTCCGAGGGTTTGACGAAAACGATGAAAAAAGAATCGCCCGCTGTAGAAATCTCTTCACCTTCCGGAAATCCTGCGAGAATCTCTCGGACAAGGGCATGATGGTTTCCCATCACCGCAACGCCGTCCCGGTCACCGAGTTGCTGCTTGATTTTTGTGGAACCGACAATGTCAGTGAACAACAGTGTCAGCAGAGCGGTCTTGTGTTTCTGCCGAAACTCTTCGACTTGTGCGCGATGCTGATCGGTGATTTGAAGGTCCATTGGAAGATCTCCGCTCTAAGGGGCTCGCACTTTGGATCAGCCGGCAGGGGAGAAAGAGGCAGGAGCAGGACCCCACCGAAGAAGGCACTCCCCTGATGGGAGTCAAGCAGGACAATTATCGATCATCGAGCAACGGGCGTCAATCTGATTCGTTACATCGAGTATCCGGCCCTAAAGGATTTGCTCTGGCTGACTGTTCTGCGTCACCGGTGAAGAATCTACACTGGCGACGAGCTGCTCGTCTTCCCGTATCCTTCTTAATGCTGCTATCGTATTCGACCCATTTCGCCAAGAAACAAGGAGTACGAATTGTGAAATATTTTTCTCTGTATCTTCGCTGTTTTGTATTGCTCGCTTGCTGCATCACGCTCGCCGCCTGTCTGTCCACACAGAAAAGATCGCAATGGACGGCGCTGTTTGACGGAACCGACCTGGATCATTGGGTTGTCGTCGAAGGCGGCGGCTGGAGTATCGAGGACGGTGTCCTGGTGGGGCGTAACGGACAAAACTGGACCACCAACCCGGAGAAGACCGGCTCGTGGCTTCGCTCGAAACGAATGTACAGCGACTTCGAACTGGAACTGGAATACGCGATCAGCGAGAACGGCAACAGCGGTGTCTTCTTCCGCGCGGGGCCGAACAAAAACCCCGCGTTTACCGGCTACGAGATGCAGATCACCGATTGTCACGGGCGCGATGTCTCGAAATACAACGCAGGAATTTACGATGTCGTCGGTCCCACAAAGAACATGGCGAAACCGGCGGGCGAATGGAACCAGGCAGTGATCCGCGCCGTCGGTCATAACATCACTATCACACTCAACGGCGAGACGATTGTCGAGCACGTCGGCGACCGCCGTCTGCGAGGCTACATCGGCCTCCAAAACCACGACGACCGCGCGGTGATCAAGTTCAGAAATATTAGGGTGAGGGAGTTGTGAGATGTTGAAGGAACTTGACTGTGTATCGTTAACCGTCGATCTTCCGGAACACGGCTTCAAGAAAGACCAACGAGGGACTGTAGTGCTTATCCATCAAACGGGATCGAGCTATGAGGTGGAGTTTATATCGCCGGAGGGGGACACCATCGCTGTGCTAACGCTTCATGATAGTCAGCTGCGTCACGCCACAGCTTGATGCCGTTCCACTATCGGTGCCTCGTCCCACGTGCGACCGTCCAGAATGCGCCCGTTTCGTTTCTTGTTCCTACCACCCCACTGTTTGAAGAAAAACGGTACGTTGGCCTCCAAACATTGGTCTCGAATCGATCGAGCCCATTCCGGTTCCATGGGACGTGATTTGGGGCCTGATTCACCCCCGACAATCACCCAATCGATACCGGCCAGGTCAATTCCGTCAATCGGCCCAAGCAATGGTTCGAAAGAGATAAATTTCACATACGCACCGGTCTGCCGTAAATCGTCGATGCGATACAGGTAATCGCTATTCTCCACACTGACCCCCATCCAGATATTTGGACTCCAGGGAAATCTATCTGCGAGATCTGCCAGGCGATTCGAGCGTTTCGTCAAAACTTGAAAACAGTGCTGAGAAGCTGTTTGCATCACATAAAAGACCCGGTCAATAAATTCGGTCGGAACGTTTTTATGAAAAAGATCGCTCATTGAATTGACAAAGATCGTCTGTGGACGTTTCCAGGAAAGCGGAGCGTCCAAAACGTGTTCATGAACAGTCAATCTGAATCCGTTCGCGTAGTTCGGTTGCCCCATAGCCTTGAGCCGATGAGCCAACCGTTCCGCGTAACAGTATTTGCAGCCCGGACTAATCTTTGTACAGCCAGTCACGGGATTCCATGTCGATTCTGTCCATTCGATCTTCGAACACTGGGACATCGCTTATTGCTCCTTCCTCCCCTCCTCATACATCCCCACCACATTCTCCGTCGGGATATCCGGCATGAGGGTGTGGCTGGGGCAGAGGATGAAGCCGCCGTCTTCGAGGCTACATCGGCCTCCAAAACCACGACGACCGCGCGGTGATCAAGTTTAGGAATGTTAAAGTCAAGGAACTGACATGTTCACGATGGTGGAACGATCTATCCTGAACACATGGTCCATCAAGGATCAGGAAAAATCTGGTGGATCTGCCGACATCGATCTTGCCAATGCCCCCACCGATCGTCATTATCCGACAGGTATGCTGCAAATGAGAGTAGCTGGTTGGCCCCGTCGACAGCGACCACGCCATCGTTTTTTTTCAGAAAGTCCATCCCGATCAGCCCATACTCTCGTTCTAAAAAGCGTGTGCACTCACTGCGCGCTAAAACTCCATTCTCGTTTTGCGTGAGAATTTGAAAATCAACGGAATACAGAGGATTGTCCTTTCGTTTTCCTTGAACAGGTATTCGGTCTGCTCTACGCCGCTTGTACTCGGGATCAGGTATTCTATCCCTGAGTGAAAGCGGAAGGACAAGTCCTCCGTCAAATCCAGTGTCGATCATGGCAGGAAGGTCCTCCCACTCGACACCTCCGTTCACTTGGACCGGAATTCTCAGATGTATCCATAACAGTGTTTGTGTCGACCATTTCTCCCACTGGAGTTCATAATTCTTGAATAGTCCCTGCATCTGCCCCTCCGCTCTCTTGCCGCGAACGTTCTTGCAAACCGTGTCAGAGCATTAAAAACTCCGGATCTTTTTCAATTATGCGAATAATCGAGGTCTTAGGATCGTATCCTCCCTTTTTCGCCTTCTCGATCAACTCATCCAGATCTGGATTGATTTCCTTGATAACATCTCCCTCAATCCACACATACTCTCCTGCGTGGTCTCGTAGGAGATCTTCCTCGTGCGCCAAAT
>CAZTDD010000009.1:0-103085 GCA_964612675.1 uncultured bacterium | reverse complement strand
ACCACTTCGAACTTATTCGACTCTACGCATAACCTGAAAGGTCCGATCTAAGAAACGTTCAGTCGAGTGAATTCCGACGAATCCGCCTTCCGAACAGGAGAATTCATATGACTTTCGCAGTACCTCTATTGATGGCAGCCCTCATGGCAACGCAGCCCCTGTCGCTTCCCGACGATTTTGACATCAACGGAAATGTCTCAGTGCGAGGCGCGGCTGAACTCGCGGAGAAACTCCTGGCAAACGGTACACCGCAAGATATCGAAACCGCCGACCGGCTGCTCGATCTGGTGGTCTCCAGCCAGGAACAGCGCCCCGGAGCGGCACATCGGGGGAATTATCTGTGGCGATCTAAAGATGAGGTTGTAAGGGATCTCAACGGAGTCGAATTCACGCTCAGTTACTTGATTCCCATGATGATTCGTAACGGCGATCGGCTTCCGGCAGATACTCGTGAGCGAGTTCGCGAGAGCATTCGTCTGGGGTTGGAAGAGATTCGCCGTCTGGATGTCGCGGTCACTTATACAAACATCGCGGCAATGGATTGCCTGAATTCGTGTCTCGGAGGAGAACTACTGGTCGACAAAACAGTAGCGCAACACGGCTACGACAAATTCAAACGATTTGCCGACGTTGTGGCGTCAAATGGTACCTTCTTCGAATACCACAGTCCGGGCTACATGCTGGTCACCATGCGGGCGCTCAAACGGCTCGCCCAGTACGTTCAGAACGATGAGATACGGGTAATCGCTCGTACAATGGCCGCCCGGCTCGCTCTGAGTACCGCTTTGCGCATCCACCCAGGGATGAAGCGGATGGCCGGTCCGTTCAGTCGCGCCTATCCGCGACAGTTCTTCGGTGAATCCGATCCCGAAGACAAGATCGTCCGAGACTGGATTCAAGATGGATCGGCACCCGTGTGGATCGAGCACGTTTTGGACAGCAAAACGCTTCCTATGCAAATCGAGGAGACTGCTGTTGCGGAATGGGACATCGGCACGACTGTGTACCTGAGTCCGTCATTCAGTTTCGGTGTTGCCTCACGCGAAGTGAGTCGGCAATCGAGCGTGTTGGTGCTTCACAGTGTCGCTCCGGATGGAAACCGACCAATTGTTGTGTACTCGCGGTATTCCATGAGCGACGATCCCACCGACACTCCGGTTCAGGGGACTGACCGTGGATCATATGAAGATTTCTTCGAACAAGGCAAGTTTTACGGAGTCCAGTGGGGTCCGCGGGCCATCGGTTTGTACGCACCGCTCACCAAAGAACATTTCGCGAGTTTTGCCCCTTTCGGAGCGGAGTCCGTTCGCAGCGCCAAAGGAATGTTGATCTGGAGTCGCCGGGAGGCGGTCGACACAATCTGGCTCAACGGTCGAAAGATCGAGGAACTGCCGGTCGATATCGAACCAGGGGATGTCGCAGTTGTTGCCACAGGACCGACGCTGGTCGCTGTCCGCCCCCTGACCGTAACCGACCTCGGCTACAACGCTCCCATTCGTGTTGCAGAATCGGAAGGCAGTCTTGTCATGGAGATGTACAACTATCGCGGTCCGAGCAAAGGATTCTGGTTTTTGGACAGGTTCAGCAGATTCTATCAGGGGCAACCTCAGTGTGGTTTCTATGTCGAGGTCGCGGAACGTTCCGACTATCCCGATGGAAAGTCCTTTTCAGTGGAAGTGGCGCGTGGATCGTTCAAAGAAGATACAGAGGAGGCTTTCACGAATTATGTAGAAGAGGCGGAACGTTTATGGACAGTTGAATACAAGCGCGACGGGGAGATCTTGGGCATCGAGATTGACCTGATGAAGTGGAAACTCAAGCGCCGATGGAATCACGAAGGCGATTTGGGATGGCCTATGCTCAAATCCCCGTCAGCGCGTCAGAATGCGGACGGAATGGTCGTCGTTCGGGATGCGACACTTACCTGCGGAAAGAGCCCGGCATGGCTGTACGGCAATCCATCGAGCAACCTGTGGGCAGCGGGCTACCACGGCCCTCCTGCTGCCCTGACACTCAAACTCCCGGACGGCCAAGTCGAAATCGAGGCGATGGGCACGGGTACCGTGGTTTGGAACCAAGGGAAGGTATCCGTAGAGACGGTTGAGTTGCGAGGCACACCGACTGTCACCGGCGGCAGAATAAAGCGATAGATCGATGGGCGATTTTCGGATGAAATGGCATGGAGGAGGTTTCACAACATGCCTATATCTCCGCCCTTTCATTCCTGTATGATCCTACATATGGAATCGACATTCCATCGGAGTGAATCCTTGGTTCTCGCGATGCGGGCTCATCGCGTACATATGACTGGTTAGAACCATAATCCGCAATCAAGAGAAGCAAGAATGAAGAAAGACACCAATCAGGAGAGCCAAATGAAGGATCGTCTACTCAATCGCCGCGCTTTTCTTCAAACATCATCGATCGCGTCTACCTCTTTTCTTCTGGTCCCTGCATGTGCGTTGGGGAAGAAACAGAGAATTGCAGCGAATGACAGAATCAACATTGGGTGTATCGGGGTGGGCCCACGCGGGACAAGCGTGATGAAACACTTCCTGCAAAATCCGAAATGTCGGGTCGTGGCCCTTTGTGACGTGAAAAGCAACGTTCTAAAAGAGAAAAAGCAACTGGTTGACGAGGCTTATGATAATCAGGATTGCAGGACTTATCACGATTTTCGCGACCTAGTCTCCCGTGACGATATCGATGCGTGCCTCGTGGCGACATGCGATCATTGGCACGTACTGACATCGCTGGCAGCGGTTCGCTCGGGGAAGGACGTATACATGGAAAAACCCATGGGGGTGACGCTGGAAGAAGATCAGGCCATGCGCGCCGCCGTTTATCAACACAACCGCATCTTCCAGTTCGGCACGCAACAACGATCCGACGCGAAGTTCCAGAAAGCCTGTGGTATCGTCCGAAACGGGTTGATCGGCGATCTTCATACAATCAAAGTCTGGTCCCCCGGCAGTGCGCAAGGGGGCGATCCGGCGCAAGTCTCGGTACCGGAATGGCTTGACTATGAGCTCTGGCTCGGCCCAGCGAAGTACACACCATACACCAAAAACCGGTGTTCGAATGAACTCTGGTGGTTCATATCCGATTACGCCTTGGGCTTCATCGCCGGCTGGGGCATTCATCCAATCGACATCGCCTTGTGGGGTGCAGAAGATCATTTCCAAGGAATCTGGAAGATCGAAGGCACAGGGAAATTCCCTGCAGAAGGCATATGCGATACGGCCATGACCTGGGATGTAAAAATAGAAATTGACAGGGGCGTAATGGTCGATTTTCGCGGCAGCGATTCGGCGACTGAATGGAAAAAGAAATACAGTGAAGAGAGCAGCCATGGAACCGTTTTTGAAGGCACAGAAGGATGGGTTTTTGTGAAACGCGGAGAAATCGACGCCCATCCGAAGAGCCTTCTTGACGCCAAGATCGAGCGCCCTCTTTCTAGCAGCAATAACCACGTAAACAACTTCCTGGAGTGTATTCAGAGCCGCAACGAAACCGTCAGCCCAATCGACGCGGCCGTCAAAGGAGACATGCTGTGCCATATCAGCGACATCGCCATCCGGCGCGAGGAGAAGTTGATATTCGATTCACAGCGGGAAACTTTCGTCGGCAATCACGAAGCGAATAAACGTTTGGCCCGCCCGATGCGCAGCCCCTGGCGACTGTAGGCTGGGGTTGAGGAGGATTCATTTGCTTTTCCATCGAAAAGGATTCACTTTGATTGAATTGTTGATTGTCGTTGCGATCATCGGCATATTGGCGGCGATCGCCGTCCCGAACTTTCTGAATGCGCAGGTTCGTGCAAAATTGGCGGCCTGCCAATCTAACAGCCGGAATTTGGGACAGGCCTATCTTATGTACAAGATGGACAACCAGGCCTGGCCGCCCCATATCGACCGCGATCCGGCACAGCACCGTTTTGTCACAACGCCGATCTCGTATGTCAGCACTTCGATTTACGATCCCTTCCAGAAGGGTATTCAACTATCAGACGTTCCGGAAGTCGTAAATACACAATGGCAATATCACATGGAGCCGGCGGAGCTGCCGGTCTCCTGGTTTTCCGGCAACCGCTCACGTTACGAGGATTTCTACCAGCAGATTCTTCAAAGCAAGTACACTGTATTATCCTTCGGCCCCGATAAACGCTGGGAATCGAACGAACTTTACGATTCGAGCAACGGTGTCCTCAGCCGAGGCGATATATTTACACCGGTTCCCGGTAAATAAGACTACGAAGCATGGATTTCCCTTATGGAATCCTGGAGCAGAGGGGATTCAATGAAAACGCTTGCCGGATTTTTCTTGAGTTTGTTACTGTATACCAGTCTGTTGTGCGCTCATTCTGAGGACGTGCGTAATAGCCACTATATCACCAACCGCGCGCCATTGATCGCAGAGCCGTACGTGGAATTACCCCTGGGAGCGATCAAACCTGCAGGCTGGTTGAAAGAACAGCTGCTGAGAATGAAATCCGGTTTAACGGGCCACTTGGATTCCGCTTACCCGCAGGTCTGCGGCCCACGCAATGGCTGGCTCGGCGGAGACGGAGATGGGTGGGAACGCGGTCCCTATTGGCTGGATGGATTGGTTCCGCTGGCATATATTCTCGACGACGAGGAATTGATAAAACAATCAACACCTTGGATCGAATGGTCTTTAACACACCAACAAGAGAGCGGATATTTCGGTCCTATTCCATTTCAAGAAAAGCCCGAGCCGGAACCCGGAATTCAAAAGACACCCAGGCGGGATTGGTGGCCGAAAATGGTCATGTTGAAAGTGCTTCAACAATATTATACGGCCACGAAAGATCAACGCGTAATTGATTTAATGACCCGGTATTTCCGGTTTCAACTCCAGGAATTACCGGACACGCCTTTAGGTCACTGGACGTTTTGGGGAAATCGCCGTGGTGGCGATAACATGATGGTTGTTTACTGGCTGTACAACATCACCGGCGACCGTTTCCTACTCGATCTCGCAGACCTGCTGTTCGAGCAAACGCATCCGTGGACCGATCATTTTCTCGATAAACGCAGCCTTTATTACCAGAAGTCATTTCACTGCGTGAATCTGGCGCAAGGATTAAAGCAACCATTGATTTACTACCAGCATCACCCAGAAGAAAAGTATCTCGAAGCCGTGAAAACAGCGTTGAACGATATTCGACGATTTCACGGTCAACCACAGGGGCTCTATGGCGGCGATGAACCTTTACACGGCCGAGAACCAACTCAAGGATCGGAATTCTGTTCTACCTCCGAAATAATGTTTTCGCTGGAGAAAATGATCTCTATCAGTGGAGAGGTTGAATTCGCCGACCATCTCGAAAAAGTCGCTTTCAATTCCCTTCCGACGCAAGCGAATGACGATTTTACGGCACGCCAGTATTATCAACAACCAAACCAGGTATTGATTACAAAAGGTTATCACAACTTTTACACAGACGATCCCTATCGCCTTGTTTACGGATTATTGACGGGGTATCCCTGTTGTACAACGAATATGCATCAGGCATGGCCGAAATTCACTCAACATCTGTGGTTCGCCTCCGCCGACAACGGCTTGGCCGCACTTGTTTACTCTCCTTGCTCGGTAACAGCCAAAGTGGCCGGCGGGCAAGAAGTTACTATTGTTGAGGATACACTATATCCCTTCAGTGAGATCATTCGTTTTCGAATCCAATGCCAGAGCCCCGTCACGTTTGCACTTCATTTGAGAATACCATCGTGGTGCGATTCAGCGGAGATTTTGATTGACGGAGAATCATGGAAAGAACCGGATCGGGGGACAATCGTCACAATTAAGCGTGAGTGGAATGACGGAGGTGAGGTTGAATTGCGACTGCCCATGAGGATTCGCACGAGCAGGTGGCATCAGCACTCTGTTGCGATCGAACGCGGTCCTTTGGTTTATGCGCTGAAGATCGGGGAGGATTGGCGCGAAGTGAGCGATGATTATCATGAGGGCTTTTATGAGATATATCCGACCGATCCATGGAATTATGGAATCTGGGATGTAGCTGTTCGCGATATGGATCAGCATTTCACTGTGAAGGAAATGGAACCAATTGCCGATTATCCGTGGAACCTGGAGAACGCTCCCATTCGAATTAAGACAAAAGGAAAACGAATCCCCCACTGGACAATCTACAACGACATGGCGGGACCGTTACCGTGCAGTCCACAGTACCAGAGCCGACTAGATGAATCGCAGCTGGAAGAAATCACCTTAATACCTTATGGATGCACAACACTGAGAATTAGCGAGTTTCCGGTTGTTCGATGAATTTACAGAGCGGAATCCTTCAATTCTTGACGGCGTCGCAAAAAGTCAGAAAAACGGATTTCAACCCCCTCCTAACCTCCCCCGATCTTCGGGGGAGGGAAAAGAAACAAGCGTGTCTGCAGCGTATTCTCCCCCAAGCCTGGGGGAGATTCAGAGGGGGTTGACACCTCACTTCCCGCATCCCGACGACTTTTTGCGGCCCCTTCAATTCTTGACCGATTCGACAATCGGCTCAAAGAATGGCTTCAGAACGTCGTAGTGCTCATCCGAGGTACGTTTCCAAGATTTTCCCGCACGAGACACCACAATATCCAAACCAGGGAACACAACAATCAGGCTGTCATAAAGCCCCCACGTCCAATAGGCATCGGTCGGCACGTTTTGTAGGGTACCATCGGCGTTGTTCCACCATAAAAGACTATAATGATTCGAAGCATTCCCGTGGTGGGATGGATCGTACTCTGGAAGTCTCTTCATGAACGGATAAGGTCTCCCCACCTGGTGAGTAAACCACTTTGGAATGAGCTGCTTCCCTTGCCATCGCCCGTCGCGCAGATAGAGATACCCCAACCGCGCCATCGCGTCGACATTCGCGTGAATGCCCGAACCAAATTCACGCCGCATCACTCCATCTATCTTCTTCGGGCGGTAAGCGTTGTTACGCCAATGTAGATCGTTCGACGTAATACCCAGCGGTGTGAAAACACGCTCAAACATAAAATCTTCCAAGTCACGTTTGTAAATCAGGGTTATACACTCGGCCAGCCAATTGGGACCGCCGTCGCTGTAATGCCATTTCGTGCCCGGTTCAAAGAGCAGTGGTTCATACCCGCCGGGCTTCTCAAAACCGGCCGTTTGAGTTGCGAGGTGTTTGATCGTGATCTCATCGAGCCACCCGGTTTCGGCGTTCTTTTCCGGGGGGACACCGAAATTAGGATGATATTTTATTGCTTTGTCATCCAGCTGAATCCTGTTGTCTTGAATAGCGACTGCCAAGGCAGTTGCACCGAACGACTTCGTAGTCGATTTCAAATCGTATTTCCTGTTCACATCGCCCCATTGAATCACCAGTTTTCCGTGCCGAGTGATATATCCCGAACCGTCGCCGGTCAACGCATATTGTTTCGCTTGTTCCAACAGTCCCGCATCCATCCCCACTTCTGCGGGTTCGGCCGTTGTCCACGTGTCTCCCGGAAAAACCGGTTCGGCTTGAATGGACAGGATGCAGAAGAACCATAATAATCCTGCGAAGAGACGGATCGTACCTGGCGAGTAGTGGGGCATCGATGTTTCCTCCTTCAACCCTGATTTGAGACTTGAACGGACTTCTCCTATCCCAAACGACGCGTCCGCAGTCTTACAGCAAGCACTGTACTCTCCTCCGCGTAGCCTGTCAAAAGCCCATTTGGGGTCGTTTGGGGTCCCGCGCAACGAAATCTCGGGAAGTTGCGGACACAGATGCGCGTGGTTTACGTGACTATTTCTTTCCGTTTATTGTCGTATGGTATCAAGCAGTCTTTGCATATTCTCTGCAACCGTGGGGTGAGCCTCGACTACATTGTTTTCTTCTTTTGGATCATGGACAATATGATACAGTTGGCGAACCGCCTGACCGTTGTAAGTGCTCTGTCGATTTCTTTTCCAGGAATCGGGTAGTCTGCCTTCGACATATTTCCATGGACCTTGGCGTACCGCGAAAATACCTTGAGCGTTCGTCACAACCATCTCCTTCCGTCCGGTGTTTGATCGCCGGTTCGGGTGCAATAGAGCTTCGCAAAAACTAACGCTATCGGCAGCAACTCCGCTTTCATTCAACGGTTTTCCTTCGATCAGTTCGGCAATAGTGGCAAACACGTCCGTCAGATTGATCATAGACGAGGAAACCATTCCCTGCGGGATTTTCTTCGGCCACCAAACGACAAACGGAACACGCACACCTCCCTCCCAAATCGTGTGTTTATCCCCTCGCAGTGAACCGTTGATCTCAAGGCCCAAGTCCTGAGCGACGCATTCGGGACGCTCCTGTTGTGTGGGTATATCCCCTCCATTGTCACTGGTCACGATCACTAACGTATTATCGATTACTCCCATTGACGCCAAGGTTTGGCAAATTCTTCCGATAGACATATCCAAATCCTGTATGAAGTCGCCATAGGGGCCACAGTCACTCTCTCCACGCATTGTGTCTGACGGTGTAATGGGATGATGAACCGCTACGGGTGTAAAGTATAAAAAGAAGGGCTTCTCGTTGTTCTGCTTTTTCAGCCAATCCACAGCCCGGTCTGTCAGGTCTTTCATAACCTGTTTGTTGTCTCGTTGAGGCGCGTCAAACCCAAAATAGGGTTTGCCGTAATAACTTCTGGAGTAGGGATACACCTTGTTCGATTCCAGTCCGTAGATGCGATCGTTCTCGACGTAGACTCCCGTTATGTCGCCATGATTTTGAGGAACCGCGAAATGGTAATCGAAACCCATCTCCAAAGCGCCCGGGATCAACACGCCGGTCCAGTCTTGTGGCTTCTTCTTTTTGGTGCCATAACCGAGATGCCATTTTCCTATGGCCGCCGTTTGATATCCTTTTTCCTTTAACCAACGGGCCAGGGACTTCCGGTTTGGATCAGGCAAAAGAGGATCGCCAACATTAATCACTCCGTGCTTCAACCGTGTGCGCCAAGGGTACCGTCCCATCAGAAGTCCATAACGAGTAGGCGAGCACACCGAACTCGGGGTGCAGGCGTCGGTAAATCGCACGCCTGCCTTCGCCAATTTGTCGATTTCCGGTGTACGGACCAACGCAGAATCAGCCCCATAGCATCCCACACTACCGTATCCCAAATCATCCGCCAGAACCACAACGACATTTGGACTATCCGATCTTTTCCGGTCGAACGACGAGCCCTGAGAACACACTCCTCTGTTTAAAAGAAAAGGAATGGAGGTAAGCGAAGTTTGTCTTAGAAACGTTCTTCGGTTGACGGCGAGTTGACGCATAATTATCTCCAGATAATACGCACCGACGCAATGATGGTCTCACGGATCTTTCAACAGGGAGGATCAATGTGCACAATCACATCGGTGGATTACTTTCGTTTTTTACTATACTGTTTCGGCAATGTTGCTTCCGATTCGTCGATTTTCTTTTTCAATCTCGAGACAACAGCCGGATGCCTGTCCACAATATTGATACATTCTCCCCTATCATTTGCAAGATCGTACAATTCCGCCTTTCCGGTTCTACGTAGATGCATTTTCCACTTACCGTCCAGAATCGAAACCACTGCGTTCCGGTTGCTGACTTTCCAAAAGAGAGTGCTTTCTCGCGAACGAATCGATCACAACCGGCCCGTTCGTGTCTTTGTTTGAAATCGGTAGGTGTGCAGTTTTACCAGGATCAAAGCTGGACTCTCCAAATTACACGGCAAAACCATACCGATTCCCATTGTCATACTCTCAGCCAATGTTCTTGTTAGCGTACACGCCGTGTGATACGACTGTCTCTGGCACGCTTCCATTCCCTCAATCGTGCGACCGCAACGGTTCTGGTTCGATCCCACTCTCACCGCAGTTCCCATTCCTCTACGATTGCGTCCGGGACCGGACGCGACAGACGAACGTTGTCGATATAGGCCATCACTCCGTCATTGGCTGCCGCCCCTTGACTCGTGATCGATATACCGATCCGACCACCTCCCGCATCGTACACACCGGCGATTTCCGGAAGCAGCCAGTCAAATTGGAATCCTTCGCTATCGACGGGTCCGTATTGCGCCGAGATCTCTCCCCATCCTCCTACGGCGCTGCCGAGGTTGGTCTCGCTCAACTGGGTCCACGCGGTTCCGTGCGGTTCGCCATTCTCATCCAACCACTCGGACGTACTCAGAATTAGAGCTGTTGTCGCCCAGGACGATCCATCCACAAAAATGTCCATGTGGATACGGTCATATTCAAGGAACTCGGGGAATTCGATGAGATTGATTTCTATGTTCCGCGTCCAACCGGACGTATAGTCGAATAGTAGGGTCCCCTCCCCTTCCGTTGGTTGCGGATAGCCGGACAGATCCACCTCGAAATAGGTCCCTCCCCGCAGCCGAATGTACCATTCGTCGTCGATGTTGTTGAATCCAATAAGAGTCAGGTACTCGCGTTCAACGGGTATGCGTTTTCGCACTCGCATATCGTCAATGAAAATCGTTCCTTGAAAACCGCTTGGATACTCGACATCGTCAACTGTCTCAGCCGATGGATTGATGATTAAACGCAGCTCGTCCGCAGGCGCGATATTGTCTCTCCAAAGCTCGGCCTGCTCTTCTGAGATCCAATAAACTAATTCCTTCCATGTGCCGATATCATTCGGAGCATAATTCGCAAATCCAAGAATCAGTCCCGGCCCCAATTCAGCCCGTAAACGGAAAACCCGATCTGAGTAAACCCACATGCGGAACTCATCCGCGTCCGAGGCGTCGAACGGTTCTGGGAACTGATAATAGGAACTCCCCCAGCCGCCTGAATTGGATATCTCCACTTTGGCGGCTTGATTGCCTCCGTGGTGAGGCTCAGTCGCGGTGGTCTCGTCGAAGTTGACCACCCACCCGGTAATCACACCTTCGGTATTCGTCCTCCAGCCACCGATGTCGGTCTCAAAATCATTGACCGGGACAAACGTGTGCTGCGCGCTCACACTCGACACAAGAATTACAAATGAAGATGCAAATACGACCGTCTTTTTCACCTTGTTCTCTCCTTCTCGTATTCAGGATAAAAGGCTCACATAAAAACGACGTATACAAATCCAACTTCCGCACATCTCTAGGGGATGCGTACCACATGGAGGGGCGACTGTCAATGTTCTCTACGATCTGTTTGAAAACGAGTTTTCCAGTCGATAAGAGCAACACCGAAGCCGGCGGGTCTCGGTGTCTCTGAGGAATCAGCGGCATCTATCGAACGCGTTCAGCGCCCTACGTTTTTTCTTCCAGGTTCCGTATCTCCTTCGCTGCGCGAATCATCGCCAGGTAATTCTCCACCGGAACATATTCGGGGATCGAATTGCCCGAACCCAATGCGTATCCATTTGCGGTATCCCGGTAAATTCGGCCAAGACGGACAACCTCAACAAGAATCTCCTTAGGCGATTGCTGGCAGATGAAATCCATGTCGAATCCACCAAGCAAACCGATACGATCTCCGAAACTCTCGATCCAATGGGAGAACGGGGCAATGGAGTCTTCGTTCGAGTGTTTCGCATCGATACCGGCGTCGATAAAATCTCCCATCACCTCGAAAACACAGCCACACGAGTGCCACAGGAACGGCTTCCCGGCGGCATGGATCGCTCCAATTACTCTCCGATACTGAGGAACGATGTGATGTCGGACCGTTTTGGGATTTGTCAACAAAGACGACTTGAAACCGAGATCGTCACCGATACGACACGCGACGAATGTGTCTGCATAGCGATTGAGAAAATGGTTCCAGATATTCAACAGTAAATCGCCGATTTTGCGAAACAATTGCGAATAGAGTTCCGGATCGTCTACCTGTATGTACGGAAGATACTCCAATCCTACAAGATCCTCACTAATCTCAAAAACGCCGTTGCCGATGCCGCCGACCGCTTTCATTCCAGGCGGCATGTTCGCAGCAAGTGCATCGAACCTGGGAGCCGCGTATTCCCAGAATACCCCGAGCAACTCGTCCCATGGATATTGCCCAAAGTCGGCACGGTTCTGAATCGGACCGGGTTTGCCTCCGCTCAATGCGCCGCCATCCGGGAGAATATCCGTGATACACACCTCAAACGAAACGACGTCGTAGGTCATCTCGCGATAGAATCGGCAGTACTGAGTGAAAAACTCGTGGATGTCTTCCGGTTTTCCGTCAATCAGTTCAGCAAACCGCTTATCAAGTATGGCTTCCATGATCGGAGTATTCACAAGATGCTCGTACACAGGCAAGCGGACAGGCCGAACGTTTTTCATCACATCCGCAAAATATCTGTAGTCCGGTTCGAATGTCATGACTTCCCTCAGAGAAAAAGTGCTCGTTACGAGTCTGAGAACTCGCTTCAAAGACGGTTGTTTCGTGTTAATTCTATGCTAATTCCTTCGTAGTTCCCTATTCTACAGCTCGCTTCTGAGTTACCACCCCGTCTTTCTTGCTACCGAGCTCGTTATAAACTAAACCTTTCCGAAAGTGAATAGAGGAACAGCTATGAGATTTTGCCGTACCGTGTTTGTTGTGTCCGCCTTGCTCGTCTTTTTATGTCCTCCCGGAAATACACAAGATCCGTTTCCGAAAGAAATTAAAGTTGCTCTACCGGGGTTACCTGAAGACGCGGCGACGCTGGATCTGTCTCTTGTCTATCCGGGACAGTTCACGATGGGATCGCCTGTGGGTGAACGCAACCGGCGATTTGAACGTGAAAGCCCTCAGCACGTCGTTTCTATCGAGAATCCCTTCTATATAGGGAAGTTCGAGATAACGCAAGCACAATGGGCGGCACTAATGGGGTCCGTCCCAAGTCGGCGGTACGGTGCCGGCAACGACGTTCCTGTCTATTATGTAAGTTGGAACGATTGTCAGGAATTCATTGAACAGCTGAACGCACTCGGCGTGGGGACCTTCCGTCTCCCTACGGAGGCCGAGTGGGAATACACATGCCGTGCGGGTACGACAACGCGCTTTTCTCACGGGGATGTGCTGGGCTCCGGCGATTATTGGCAATTTTCACCTACTCATGACAACTACATGATTTGGGGTGGAAATTTCAAACGCATCGGTGGAAGAATTTCGGCGAAACGTGTAGCAATGAAGGCTCCCAATCCGTGGGGGCTGTACGATATGCACGGCAACATCGCCGAGTGGTGTTTGGACTGGTACGGTCCCTATCCCGAAGGGCCGGTCATCGATCCGACAGGTCCCGAAGCAGGCGACGTGAAGGTCTATCGAGGGGGGTCGTGGTCCAGCCGAGCCGCCGATTGCCGCTCCGCTCATCGCGGTTTTTTCGCACCGGGGAAACCGAACTACAGTATCGGGTTTCGCGTTGTCCGCGTCAAACCGGTTCCGGTGATTCCGACCACCCCAACATCGACTCCAACAGCAACGCACACACCGACAGATACTCCCGCCCCGACCGATACGCCGACACCGACCAGGACGGAGACTCCAACAAATACTCCACGCCCAACGAGTACGGCGACAGAGACACCTACCAACACGAGCGTTCCGGTACCGACACCGACTCGTAAACCTGTCGAAGGTCAAATCGAGCCCGGCCAAACGGTGCAAGGCGTGCTGAATGAAGAAACCTCGACACTTCTGGAAAACGAAAGATGGGCGGATATTTATCAGTTTTCACTGAAACAAAGAAAACTCGTCCAGGTCACCGCGGAGAGCGAGGTCTCGGATCTGGCGATCTGGATTCGGAAACGAAGAGATGACGGTTTCATTTACAGTGGTAAGAACACTCTAGCCGTTATACTGGATGCCGGTCAGTATGAACTTGTCGTTATGAGCTACCGGCCGATGATTTACAGCAGCTACGATTACCTGCTCTCTTTCGATGCGTTCGACCTTCCTGAGATCAAATGCGGACAGACGGTGGAAGGCGAGTTGAGCCACCACGGACCCAGCATTTTCGAGGACGGCACATTCAATCAGATCTATAGTCTCACCCTTTCAAAGCAATCTTATGTCGGACTGACAATAGCGACCGATGCATTTCATCCCTATGTTCGGATTCTCGATCTGCAAAACCACAAACGGGTTTTTGGCGGCAGAGAGTCCGTCGAGGGCCTATTAGAGGCAGGTGAGTATCAAGTGGTGGTCAAGAATTCCAATGCGTACGATCCACTCCAGCCGGGGAACTATCCTTATGTGCTAACAGTCACCTGTCCCGATCCATCATCCGTGGAACCCACACCAACGCCGGAAACACCGCCCGAATCGATCGAGCGTATTCCGCTGCAAATCTTCGGCGAAGGTGAACTGTACGCTGCGGCATACTCCCCTGGCGGAGACTATATCGCCACGAGTGCGATCTCCGGCATCGCCCTATTGTGGGACGCAGAGACAAACGAGATCGTCCGTCGTTTTATCGGACACACAGACGTGATTCAGTCGGTCCAGTTTTCGCCCGACGGAGGTCTGCTGCTTACAGGAAGCGACGACAACACAGCGAAACTCTGGAACATGGAAACAGGAAAAGAAATTTTCACCGTATACGATCACGTGCATTCAGTGAACGAAGTCGCGTTTTCACCCGACGGCAAAACCTTTATGACAGCAAGCTGGGACAACACGGCGAAGCTGTGGGATACCGAAACAGGCGAGCTGATTCGAACGTTCGACCACCCGCATGCCGTGTATTCAATTGCGTTTTCGCCGGATGGAAAGAACGTCTTGACAGGTGACCATGCAGGAAAGATCCGTTTATGGAACCTCAAAAACGGAAGGATTCTAAGGGAATTTGCCGGCCATACCGGTACCGTCTATTCGATTGTCTACTCCTCCGACGGAAACCAGATGGTGTCCGGCGGCGATGAAGCGACGGCGATCCTGTGGGACGTCAATACAGGGAAACTGCTTTCTCTATTTGTCGATGAAGAAGGAATGACCGATGAATCGACCATTTATTCGGTGGATATTTCTTCGGACGGCACGCGGATCGTGACCGGGGGAGTCGATCACACGGCACTTTGGTATACGGAAACGCAGGAGAAACTTGCCTCACTATCGATGCACGGAACGGCGGGCGTTATGACTGTCAGGTTCTCTCCCAACGATTCCGTAATTATGACGACGCATACCGGTGCCATGTCAACACTCCGTTTCTGGAATTCGTCGACGGGCGCAGCGATGGGTGGAATGGCGCGTCATTCCGACAGCGTTTTCAGTGCGAAATTCTCACCCGACGGGTCGGAAATTCTCACGGGAGGGTTCAACCCAACTCCGATTCTGTGGGACGTGAAATCCGGCGAGAGAATCGCTTCTCTCGAAGGGCACGCTCCCAGGACACTGATTTTGTCGACGGATTACTCGGAAGACGGATCGGAAATATTGACCTGCAACGGCTCTGAACTGATACTCTGGAACGCAAAAACGCACGAACCGATTGTAAATATCGATGTCAACGATGTGGAAAACCTCTCCAGTTTCCGGGAAATGGCAGTAGCCACGGCCGCAACCCTGTCGACAAACGGATCCAAGATTCTCACGGGACTTATGCGAGCGCTGATGCAAGGAGAGGAAGGCGCGACAACCGTTGCTGTGTGGGATTCTCAAACAGGGGAGAAAATCACCGAATTCCCAGCCCATTCGAACCGGATGGTAGCCGTCGAGTATTCCCCTGATGAAACACAAATCTTAACCGGGAGTCTGGACGGCACCGCCGCACTCTGGAACGCAGATACCGGCGAAAGGGTCCACGAATTCTCCGGTCATGAGGGCGGTGTATACGCGCTCTCGTTTTCTCCGGACGGAACACTGATCCTGACAGGGGGTGAAGACGATACCTGCAGAGTATGGGACGCTGCCACCGGCGAATTGCTGCAAACACTTGACGATCACTCCGATCGCGTTGAATCGGTCTCCTTCTCGCCGAACGGCTCGATGTTCATCACAGCAGGAGAAGACGACACCGCGATTCTGTGGAATACGGCGACGTTTGAAAAGGTCCGGGTTTTCGAGGCACACACAATGACAGTAAAAGACGCCGCCTTCTCACCGGAGGGAACGAAAATCATGACGGCAAGCTACGATGGTACGCTGAAACTTTGGGAATTGGATGCGCCCCGCGTTTTGATCGTTGCCGGCGGCGGTGACTACCCCGGGAACGGTCTTGTCGAGCAAACGAAAGACCTCGCAGCGTATGTCTATTCCACCTGCCGTGCGCGAGGTTATGAACAGGACGATATTTTGTGGCTATCCGCCTTCGATGAGGAACAAGACGCGGACGGAGACCTGGCCAATGACGTCGATGGACGTGTAACCAAGGAGAACATGCGTGAAGCGATCCTCGAGTGGTCGAAGAGTGACATGATCACATCCAGTCGTAGGTTCCTTGTGTATCTCATCGACCATGGGCTTCGTCTGCCTTCAGAACAGGTGCCTGACGTCGATGACACGTATTTCATTATCGACGGCACGGAGACATCTGTTTCGTCGAGGGAACTCGACAGTTGGCTGGATACACTCACAACCGACACATTGAATCTGGATGTCACGTTGGTTGTGGACGCGTGTCATTCGGGCGCATTCGTGAAGAACTGCACACCGCCGGATGGGAAAAAACGTCTCGTTATATCGAGTACGAGTATCGAGGCCCCGGCAGTGATACAACTTCCACCGGATTTGACTTCCTTCAGTTCTATCTTTTGGGGGGCCGCCTATATGGGCTCGCGTCTGGGAGACGCGTTTAATGCCGCCGGAGATTTCTACCTGGAATTCAGTACGTGCGAACAGCGTCCGCAAATGGATGACACGGGAGACGGCGTTTATCTGGAGGGTGACGACGGAACAAACCTCGGAGTGGCTCGTTTTGGAAGAAGCTGGGCGTACGCAGGTACCGGTACCGGCGAGTTCCCGGCTTTCGAAAGCGTCTATCCACAGAAGGGGGATTTCGTAACCGTCCGGCCCGGAGAAACCATAACGCTCAGAGCAACAATCGTTCCCGGCTCCGATCCCGAGCAAGTCCTTGCCGTTGTTTCGCCCCCCGCGCCACCGGTTGTCCTAGGGGAACCACAGCCGCTGCGGACGGTCGTGTTACAGCAGGATCGCAAGAACCCGAAGGAATGGTATGCCAAGTTGGACGGTCTGGACGAAAAGGGTGTCTATATCGTCAGTTTCACCGCACACTATCCATTCGATCGTCTCTCTCGTTCCGTCGTTTCTCATTTCCAAGTGAGTGAAGAAACAGAAGATGTGGATGCTCGCGCTTTATTGGTTGCCGGCGGTGGAGAACTTCGGTCCTTTGCACGTGACATCGCGTCGTACGCACTAGAAGTCTGCCGCGAGAGAGGCTACCAGGAAAACAAGATCCGGATCTTAGGGCGAGATCAGAACGATCCTACAACGAGCAGCGAGTTCTCAGACGCCCTCGCGGCGCTCGCCGAACCCGAGTCTGACGATCAAATCGTCCGCTTGTTTGTGTTCCTGGCGGGCGACTGTACATCGGATGGTGTTTTTGTCTTCCAAGACGGCGAATCCATTTCAGCGGAGAATCTGATCGATGAACTAAACACGTTGCAGAATCAGTACGAATCGCTGGAAATAATCCTGTTGACGGATTGTCCTTACTCAGGACAGTTCGTTCGCGCAAATGCCACGGATCGGTCCGGCCGCCGCGTAGTCATCTCAGGATCTTCGTCGCGTGGCACCGGGATTTTCGTGCAAGGGATTTCTCCCATGTCTTTTGGGAAGTATTTCCTGCACAACGCTTCACAGGGTAAGAACCTCTTCACCTCATTCGAGCAAGCGTACGTTTCCATGGTGGACCGCATGCACCAGTCGGAAGAGCCGGAGTTCGACGATAACGGCGATGGAAAACAAACATTCAAAGGTCAGCGGGCGGACGGAGCTCTGGCCGAGGAGTGGTTTATCGGACAGTCGGATGTATATGCCGGTTCCGAGACGGCATATCTGCCAATGCTGGTGGATGCCTCCAGTTTCGATCAAGCAGTCGAGGGCGATATCGATGTGTGGGTGGAAGTACTCGAAGCAGCGATTCCGGAACGTGTTTGGGTAACCGTGATTCCTCGAGACCCTCAGGGCCGCCTGACAACCCACTTGCCGGAAACGGTACTCGACCGGGAAGCCGACAGCTGGCGCTGGTCCGGGATCATTCCGGAATCCTCATTCAAGGGTGTGAGTGAATTCACGTTGGTATTCAACGCATCGTATGGTGACGGGCGGCTATCCGAACCGTTGATGAGATCCATCACCATTTCGTCTCCTTATCCAACAGACACACCGACCGAGACACCAACTCCCACGGTGACTCCGACCGAGACATTTACACCGACCAGCACCCCGACTCCTGAGCCGAACGCGACGAATACACCGACGCTAACTCCGACTCCCACCAATACGCCTACATATTCGCCGACACTGACGTTTACCCCCTCGCTGACACCAACGTCTACACCGGAACCCACGGAGACCCCTACCCCGGGTCTAGAGGAAATCACACTGGATATTCCGGGTTTACCTGCGGGAGCTCAGCCGCTGGTGCTTGTGAAGCTCCCCGCCGGCACGTTTACGATGGGGGCGGATAGTGACGAAGAAGGGGCTTTGCTTCTTGACGGTCCATCTCATGAAGTCACAATCTCGGAGTCTTTCTACATCGGGAAATACGAGATTACTCAGGCACAATGGGAAGCCGTCATGGGCTGGAATCCAGTCTTCAGAGGAGGGATAGGCGACGATCAGCCGGCCTTCTTTATGGACTGGTTCGAATGTCAGGAATTTATCGACGGACTGAACGAAATCAATTCCTATGCAGACAAGGGCGTGTTCCGCCTTCCCACCGAGGCGGAATGGGAATATGCCTGCAGGGCGGGGACTTCGACACGCTATTACTGGGGAGACGATCCGGATGAAACCGAAGTCGACAGCTATGCGTGGCATTCCGGAAATATCGGGTCGTTCGCTGTCCGCAACGTCGGAGAGAAACTGCCGAACCCGTGGAATTTGTATGATATGAGTGGACACGTGGCGGAATGGTGTCTTGACCGAGTATATCCATTTGACGAAGGTCTTGGCCGCCATTCATCGCAAGCCCAGACCGATCCGTTGCTGTCTGTGAACGATTCCGGCCGTATCGTAAGGGGAGGGAGCATCCAGAACGGTACCAGGTATCAACGTTCGGCATTCCGATACGCAACCAGCCCGTACGGAGACCCGCAGACCCAGTTCACAATCGGACTGCGTGTGGTCCTATCCCGACTTCATACGGAACCCTACATCCAACCGACTCCCGCACCTCTGCAGGAGATCACAATCGACCTCCCCGATCTGGAGCCGGGAGCAAGACCATTGGAAATGGTACTGATACCTGCAGGTGAATTCTGGATGGGTTCTCCGTACTGGGATGAGTACTCGTTCCGGGAAGAACGCCCGGTTCACAAGGTAAGGATATCGAGTCCTTTCTACATCAGCAAATATGAGATCACGCAGGCACAATGGAGTTCTATCTCTCAGTATCACGGTGTGATCACCCGCCTGTTTGAACTCATTGCGAACGGATACGATTTCGGGTACGGGGACGACTATCCTATGTACAACATCACTTGGGATGACTGCCGGAAGTACATCGAGGCACTCAACAGTCTTGGCCTTGGAACCTTCCGCTTGCCGACAGAAGCCGAGTGGGAATACGCTTGCCGTGCCGGAACCGGCAGCCGATTCTGGTTTGGAAATGCACGCGGTTGTGATCTAGGAAACGAGGACTCGGGGCAATTCCCTGAATGTCAATTCCTGGATCCCTTCATGTGGTGGGGTGGCAACGCGTACGAACGAACATCGACCATGGGAACAAGGGAGGTAGGAGTATCGGCACCGAACCCTTGGGGACTGTACGATATGCACGGGAATGTTTTTGAGTGGTGTCAAGATTGGATCGGCGATTATTCAGAGACATCGGCGACCGATCCGAGTGGCCCGGTTAGCGGTGACAACAAGATCCTCAGAGGAGGAGCCTGGCCGTTCCCAGCTGATAATGCCCGTTCGAGCGGCCCCCGATTTTCTGAGGATCCCTCCGAACCGGGCTTACAGCAATTTACGGGACTTCGTCTCGTTAGATCCGCCGAGTAGAAAACAGGTCGTTCAAGGTGAAGGGCGGTGACTCTCTCACCGCCCTTCCCTTTTCGACCAGACATCGAAAACACACCCGAGTTTTAGAGACAACCTGCTGACGGATTCGACACCGCGTATTTCCAACGTCACGGTTTCAAGTCCAGTTTCTGTCGAATGGCATCCACAATTTCCGAGTATTTCTCCAGTTCTTTCTTCGCTGTGGATCTCAACCCATAAAGTCCTCGGTCAACACGTTCAAACCAGCCGTAATGATTGTTGTACAGAATCGACTGCGTCTTCGGGCCGGTTCCCAAGTCTCTCAGTTGTCTCGGAGAAAGAGGACCGTGCGTTTCCAGGCAGCACGCGACATGAATCGCATTTTCTCTGTACGCGGTGATGATTTCATGTCGAACGATCCCGCCTTCATTGTAATCGCCCGACCGTGCCTGGATTTCCTCGATCACCGCACGTTTCTTGTCTTTTCGTCGTTTCCGATCGAAGGGAAGCGGATGAAATACGATCTGAACGCTCGGGCCGGCAGAGCTGGGGTCCACGAAGATCAAACCGATTTCCAGACGTCTGAGCAGATGCTGTATATTTCGCCATTTCTTGCTCCAGATTCCCTCGTCGGGAAAAGGAAGCGCAACATAAACGGAATCGGTAAATCTCTGCCTCTGTGTCGCCTGCACCAATAGCGCCGTACTGAATCGAGTCTTCAGTTCGATAACGACAAGATCGTCTCCTTTCGTGGCAGTAATGTCGCAGTTTTTGACCTCGCCTCGAACCGTATACCCTTGTGCAACCAAATAATCTCGTATCGGATGATAGAGTTCAGATTCTGAAATGCGTTCTTTTGTCTTCAGCATGATCGAAGCAACACCGAGGTCAATAATTCTCGGACGTGGTATAGATATGGACGTCCAAGCCCTCGAATTCATCAAAGAAGGCCCCATCCTCGATCTTTACGCTTCGATTCTCGCCCACAACCGACAGAGATTCGACAGAGTCCAATTCTCTCGGCAACGCCTCGAAATCCGCCGCAGCCGGATCAATCCCGGTATTCGCGGCAATAATATAGATACCGTCGGAGGCCTTCTTGCAGAGCAGTTCGATCCCGTTCGCGATGGTCGATCCTCTCTCGTGATACCGGAGCACGGGCTCCGGATACAATGTCGGGCTGAGGATAACGTGGCTGAGATCGCGAATCTCGTTCAGCACTTTGGCAAGATCGTTGATAAAAGGATTGTTAATCGGCGTGTAGTGGAGCCCCCAGTAGTGAATGCCGTTCACACCATGAATGATTGCGTGGTATGCCATAAATCTCGATTCTTCGTATGTAGGATATTGGACAAGCGAAGCGTCGCGTTCATCCTCCGGGCGCAATCCTTCCCAGGCAAATCCCTGCAAAACAACAAACACCGCCTGGTCGGCACGCGCTACTTCTTTCATTTTGTCGACATACTCACCCACGCAGCTAAGAGTCTGATTGGGGAGATCGCCGTGTCGACCGTCCGGCGTGATCGCATACATCGTGTCGAGCCCCTCCGGAACAATGGGATAAATATCGACACAAATAATATCGGCCCCACTGTTGTATTTACGGAGTGTGTCAACAGTATTACGGGGTGCATGGTTGAGATAGACGGGATGTGATGAATCCAATGTCTGTAAGAAACGATAGCCGTTTGCCAGTCCTTCCGGCGTTGCACGCGCCCGGCTGGGTTTTTTATCCGTCCATGCGGGTTCATCCATGCTCTCCCAGAAAAGAAGAGCGGGATGGTTTTTGTATTTTGCGACTGTATCTCGAATACGGTCTTTTTTCTTCTCTTCGTCTCCGGAGTCCAGGTCGAAAGCCCCTCCGAAGGATCTCCATACGTATACACCTGCTTCCTGGGCCTCGTTCCAATAGTCATCTTCGCCTCGCGCACCGACCAAATTAAAGCCCATGTCCTTCGCTTGCTTCACCGTCATCTCTTTGGGCAGCGCGTACGCACCGATGACGAACATAGACTCTCCATTCACTTCCAGGTAATTGTCGGCCCCGATCCGAACACTCGTTCCCGTCTCAGCGGACGGCGAAAGTCCGAGAGACACTGTAAACAAAGCCAAGAATATATTTCGGCAAGAGCTGAATAAATTCATTTTTTCACTCTCCATCTCTGTTCTATATGTTTGTATTTTCTCCGCGATTGACACCATACAACCATCCGTCGGGGTCGCATAGTGGCACAATGCGATATATATCTTCAGCGGAACAACGGGGAATATCGTCGGCTAAACCGATTTCGACAAGTTCCCGTCCGTGATGGGAACAAGCAACAATCTCCGACGCTTCGTTTCGGCCGTTCTGATAATAATCCAGGGCGGCGACAGCGGAATCGGTCAGTTCCACAATCGTCTCTTCCAGTCGGATCATCCGGTTCAAAAGTGCGCCTGCTGCAAAAAAGTCCTCCAAGCCGAATTCCCCTTCCCCACCCGCACACAAGACAATGACCTTCTGCACATTACCTGATTTCAATTCTCCATGAAGGAATTCAGCGACTGAGGATACGTTGGTCAGACTCCCGGCAACCACAAGTCTTGCGGACATTGAATCGGACAATGCCACTGTACCGTTTGTCGTTTTCAGGATGATCCGTTTTCCACGAAGATCGGCACTTTCGAAATCCCGAGGGGAATTCCCCAGATCGAATCCTTCGGGAGGAAACCCGCCGACCTCGCCGCAAAGAAGAACGGATTCTCCCGTTTCGCGGAGTTCGGCAGTAATGCGGCGCGCCTCCTGTTCGTCTCGAACGGGCAGAACCGCCTCCGCCCCAGCCGACAGCGCTGCAACGATGGAGGTTGTCGCTCGAAGAACATCCACTACGACTACCGCACTCTCTTCAAGGATTCGATTCCGGATTTGAGATGGGAAAAACAAAACGTCCAGCGTGGTCACTCTGTTTCCTTCTCTGCCTCAGTGTCCGAGTTCTTCTAGTCAGGGGATTCTTGTTCTGACGATTCTTCTTCCGTTGGTTGTTCTTTCGGTGGTTGTTCTTCTGAGGACGGTTCCTTTGTTTCTTCAGCAACATCCTCAGCGGGAGTCTCTGCGGCGCCTCCGGACAGACTGGATTGAAACGCTTCCTGGGCCTCCGTCAAACTCGCGTAGGTCTGGACCCGGCCCATGACGTCGCGCACCCACTCATCGGGACAAACCACAGATAGCGCGTACGTCAAATCTTGTTCGTTTAGATCGCTGCCAAGCCGTGTCCGAAATTTCTCCACGGCGGTCCGATTCATCTCGGTCACCTGGGATAGGTCGACAATCACCAGACATTGCCCCACATCTCGAATGACATCCTTGGCCAAATCGATAGCGGCCCCGGGAGTAAATTTTCCTTTGACTGAAAGCACACCGAGCCGCTGTTGATAGGTGAAGTTGGCTCGCAAAGAAGGATTGCGAGATTGAGCGTACGGATACGCTCTTCCATCATCGGACATGTTCTCAAATTCAATCGCGAAGCGTTGCGCCTTGGGCTCGACTCGAACGATCTTCCCGACCGAGCGCCGGAGCCCGAGTGCCCGCTGCATCCTGCCGGCGGTCTGCTCGAACTTCTCAAGGTTGGATGCCGACAGAAGAGGAGCGAGCTTTTCGAACGCATCGGAGTCCAAACCTTCGAGAATCTCCACAGACGTACCTGCTTCCAGCTCTCCTCGGGACGGGAAGCCGGCCAATTTCGCTCCGCTGAGGCTCCAGTCAAGAAGTTGCGAGGCCCAACACCGAAGAGTGCCGGATACCCGCACGAGTACAGGACGTCGGACAATTCGGCGTGGTGCGCGCGGATTATATCGCTGAACGGTCTTCGCGCTTACCATTCCTCTCAAACCTGCAATGTCAAAATGTCGACACCCACAATTTGTCGACACCCACGAGATCGAGACAAAAGGTGCTGCAGTTGCCCCCTTGAGAGTATGACACAACTGCGGCGGCTTCGAAGCCTACCCACAACAAAC
Organism: uncultured bacterium; assembly: GCA_964612675.1. GTDB lineage: Bacteria > Hinthialibacterota > Hinthialibacteria > Hinthialibacterales > JAKPRU01 > CAZTDD01. The sequence goes on along the minus strand of CAZTDD010000009.1, from coordinate 78,992 downwards.
GCAATCAAAACATGCTCTATGACCAAACCTCTTCGAATACGGGTTGGCAACCGATAACAGGTTAAATCAAGACCCCGGGGAATAGAGGTTCATTCACAACGACTCGGTCTGAATCTTCGCTGCCTGCATCGCCACGGAGTCTCACTTCGTACGGATCGACGCGATTCAGAACCAATGCCCCAACCCGACCGCCGGATGAGGAGATCCGCTTTAGAGCCATTTTTACCTCGGCGGGCTCCGAGCAGCCACTTTGGAGAACAAAGAGCGTGCTGTCAACCATATTCGCAATGATGGCTGCATCGGTCGAGACAAGACTTGCGGGCGTGTCCACAACGACCAGGTCGAACATATTCTGTAATCTGTCGAGAGCCTCCCTCATCCTGCCGGTTCCGACCAGGTTCGAGGCTGCCTGTGCGGGGGAGCCTGCCGAGACAAAACACAGACTATGAATATCCGTTGTCTGAACCAAATCGTCAATTGCCTTACTCCCGTCCAATACACTTGTCAGTCCGTGGCTCTGAGTTCTTCCGAAAACCTGATGAATACAGGGATGATTCAGGTTAGCATCGACGAGAACGACTTGCCGACTCATTCTGGCCTGAGCAATAGCGAGGTTGACTGCAAGGGTGGTCTTTCCTTCCGCTGTGCGAGTGCTGGAAACGGCCACACTCGAAGTGCTCCGGTTCATAAACACCCGTCCAAGGACTTCATTGAGTGCCAGGAAGGACTTTGCAGCGGGCGAATCCGGGAGATCGAAGGTGGTTCGGGCAAGCAAAAAGGGCTTCGGTACTTTGAGGGAAGGAATAAGTATGGCAGGTGAGAAACCTGTAACACGCGCAATACGGTCAGGGTCTTTCAAGCTGTTGTCATAATACTCCATCAGGAACACAACACAAATCACAGAGGCGAAAGAGATCGTAAGCGAGAACAGAACAGTAGAGGCAACGTCTCTCTCAATAGCCTGATCGGGCACCGCCGCCCACTCTCGAACCTGAATACCCTGTCGCGGAAGAATGCGTCGTCCCCCCCCACCGGAAACGACTTCGGGATTCTGGGTAAGCAAGGATTCTCTTTCGTTATATAGACTATCGAGTTCCCCTTCATATTCTGCGGCAAGGTCGAGATCCTTCTCGATCTGCTCGACTTTACTCGATAGTTGGGAGTGCCTTTGTTCGAGGTCTTCCAAATCCGTCCGAGCGCGCTGGTAGCGTGTCTTTGTTTCCTCGACGATTCGGTTTTCTTCGGCTCGAATCTTCGCGCTCAAAACATCCCGCCGGTTTTTCAAAGCCACATATTTTGGATGACGACGACGATAGCGTTCCACAACCGCCTTCCATTCGTCTTCGACCTCGCTCCATGTGCTACGGTATTGTTCGAGTTCCTCAGAAGTGATTGTGTCCTCATTCGGTGTGCCGTTCGGCTGGATAAACGTTTTGTAAGCCACTTCCGCCTCAACCAAGGCCGCTTCAGCCATTCGAAGCCGTTCGACCAGATCGGCGAGGCGGTCGTAGGCCGCAGAAATGCTCTTGATTACCTCGTCGGCGGCGGTCTGTTTCTCTATGCGTTCAAGTTCTCGATGCACCACGTCGATGCGATCCTCGACTTCCATCAATCGTCGATGATCTTCCGATGTGATCTCTCGGCGGGATTCAAAAGCCATCTTCATCGCGACCGCGTTCGCAGCCGATGCCGCCAAAATGCGATCGGGGGAGACAAAGTTGATACGCACGGCGTGAGGATCACCCGCAACAGCGGACATTTCCAACTGCGACAGAAACGAACGAGTCAAATAAACGCGTTGGGCCCCGGAGACCGAGCGAGCGGAGACTGCGGAGTTACGTGGACCGGACACAATGGATCGAGGCTGTGATACGGCCCACCGTTCCGCGCGCATCAACGCTTCATGTTCTTTGAGAATGCTCCAAATACTATCGCTGCGCCGGATTTCTTCAATCAGATCGGAGACGTCCGGCGATTCCGACTCGTCACTCTCTGATGGACTTTCTATTTCCACAAATGCCGACGCCATATAAAAGCGAGGTTTAGAAAGGACAAAGAGGAAAACCGAGAAACAGGTCGCCGCAATAACCCAAAAGATCAAATGCCTCCTCCTGTAGAGGAGTAGCAAGTAGTCACGGAACCCCATAGAACGAGCCCGGTGGTGCTTTGCGGATTGTCGTATAGGTCCCATTGTCGCGTCCCTGACGAATTACCCTTCGGCAACAAGGATAATGTCTCTATCGGAAATGGGAAGATCGCGGGGGAAATCCTTTTGAGAATCGCTGGGAGAATACTCCGTTCTCTCGCCGTTCTTCCAGCGTCGGAGGCTCACGGGACGGCGTAGACTTGAGGGTGGCAGTCCGGCCGCTTCAAGAGCCCGACCGAGCGTCATATCGTCTTTCGACGAGTAAAGTCCCGGCCGCTCCACGTCTCCGCCGACGTAGAAATAGCTCTCTTGAACCACATAGATCCGATCTCCGGCGGAAATCGCCAAATCCAGCGCTTTGTTTCCGTCCGTCAACTCGTGAAGGTCTACGATGATTTCCGTTTCCTGAGTACTTGAGTGCCGTAGCACAAGCAAAGCGCCTCCTTCAATTCTAGATAAAACAGACTCAGAGAAAACCTGAGATAGTGTGTAATGATGAGTAAGCAAATGAGGCTGAGGTTTCTCGGCGATTCCAACAATAAAGAAATCCTGGGCAGGCTCGACGTAAATTTCATCACCCGGCCGCAATTCCAGATTGAGCAGGTCGGCGGCGGGGCCTTTCGAGAACAACAGGTGTCGGTCGATTTGTACCGGTTCGGGCCTCTTTCGCCCACGTAACACAATGTCCGGTCCCGAGTTTGCCTCGAGGATTCCACCGTGCTTCTCAATGGCTTCACGCAAGCGTACCCCTTGCTCGAATCCGGTCTGTCCGGGAGTCTTCACTTGCCCGATGACGCGGATAACGTGGCCCGGCCGTTCCTTTATCTTGACCGTAACCTCAGGATGCCACAGGAATTCCTCATCATACAGGCGTTTCTCCATGTGTTCAGCAAGTTCCGATGCGGTCTTGCCCGCCGCTTCCACCGTACCAAGGAGCGGATACAAAAAACTCCCACCGCTTTCTACTTGGCGGTCCAGGGAAAGGTCAGATTCATTTTTGACGGTAATCTCTAGGATGTCGCTCACTTCGATTCTGGGCAGATCAGCAGCAAGTGCCTGCGGGACACCAAGCGACAGGCCGAGAAATGCGATAAACGTCACAGCTCCGCCGCGAGGCAGAAAGTTCCGTGAAACGGTAGAGGTAGGGTTACGTTTGCCCATCAACAATCGGTCCCGGTCTCAAGCAGAGACGAACACCGGGGAATTGAATTGTCCCCGGTGTTTGTCTCCAGTCGCCAAAGTGGAGTCGTTTTCAAAACCGTCTGCGCAATCCTGAGACTACGTGGTCCCTAATCATTGCTTGGTATTGCGGCAGATCTTCGAAAACAACTCCCAGTGTACTCCCGCATGCATGTGCCGGTCAGGCCACTCCACCCTTGGCCAGCCCTCAGCCAGATGAGCAGCCGAACGGCAAGTGCATGATGGTACCGATTGGTACGTAACGCTCTAAATTTGAAGCAACACTTGTGCCAACAGACAGAAGTCTTTTCAGGAACCCCATTCTCGTGCATTCTCATCGAGAACAAATATTCGAAAATCACGAACCCGATGAAATCTCTTCTTCGTAAAGCCTTCCGCACATCTCTCCTGACCGATTACGGGATGTTGATCGTCCTAATTCTAGTGTGCCTGTGTTTGAGTTGGGCGACAATCCGAAAGGGGGACGTCATTGGTGGAGAAGAAGGCGGACGAAGATTAGGACAAAAGGCGGCTGAGGCGATTCCCGGCGGCAGATTCATCGTATCGAGTCCGGCGGATACCGCGGAATCCGGCACTCTGCCGGATATGAATGCCTTGGTCGGCACTTTGCAGGATGAGAAATGCTCCGTGGTTGCCACCGTCCCACCTGCGAATTCCCTTCCCGTCTTTCGTAGAGAAGCGCGAAAACTGCTACGAGAGAACCCGGGCGTTGACGGGTTCATCCTTCTTGACCAGCGGCACGAGCGTTGGCTGCTGTCGGCGTTACGAGGTGTCGAAACAGTAACCCGCCCTGAGATCTTCCCGCCGGTTCAAGGCATGGAGTCGATCTTTTTGAAGCGGGAGAACCTGATCAACATTGTCCGTCAGGCTTCGGTTATTGCGATCATTGCCGCGGGAATGACGATGGTCATCATCACCGGGGGCATCGATTTGTCGGTCGGCTCGCTGGTAGCTTTCTCCGGTGTGGTGACGGCCCTCTGCCTGAAACAGGCCGGCGGAATTCCACTGTGGGGGCTGGCAGCGCTGGTGCTTGTTTTGGGGGGTACGGGAGGACTCGGTTTTGGTATTGCCTTCGGAGGTTTGAAGCGCTGGTCGCTCCTCGGAATCGCGATCGGTATCGGGTTTTTCCTTGTCATGGTTTCTATAGCGGAAGACCGATTGCTCGGAATTCGTCTCTTGCCGCAAGAGACCGCCGAATCTGTTCTGTCCACTGCAGACGGAAAGAGTTCTCTGGCGCTAATTCATGACAAAACGAAGCCAGGCACGAAAGAGTTTCTGAAGGATTTGCAGGAACAGCTGAATCGACACTCTGAGATTCAGATCGTAGCCGAGGTATCCGCGTCCCTGGATCAGGAAGAGGACCCCGTCTTATTAGTTGAGGAACGAGCAAAAGAACTCGCCGAACGAATCATAGCGGACAATCCGAATGTGAATATCCTTGTTGGTACAGACCGAGACATCGTGTCCGGTCTGAGCCGGGCAATCGATGCGGCCGGTGAAACCGAGCGGATTGTCGCTGTCGGACCGGTAACAGACAAGACCGGGCTGATCGTGTTTGCCGTCCTGACCGGAATCGTGGTCGGTTGTGCAGCGGGAGGGATGTCCGGAGCTGTGATTACAGGATTTGGGATACCGCCTTTCATCGCCACGTTGGCCATGATGCTGATCGCTCGCGGTATCGCCCGCTACCTGTGCAAAGGAGTACCGGTATGGGACCTGCCGGAGTCTTTCGAGTACCTCGGAAATGGATATGTGCTGGAGGGAACCATCGGGTCGGTTCTCCCCGTGCCGGTAGCAATAATGATCGTTGTGTTCGCAATAGGTCACATCACGCTTTCCCGCATGAAATTCGGCAGGTACCTGTATGCGGTCGGCGGGAATGAAGAAGCTTCTCGTCTTTCGGGCATTCCGATCAACGCCGTAAAATTGGCCGCCTATGTCATCACAGGAGGCCTTGCCGCTGTAGCGGGGATCATCATGGCCGCCCGGCTTCAATGCGGCCACCCGGAAACCGGGATGCTTTATGAACTGTATGTCATCGCGGCGTGTGTCGTTGGAGGTTGCAGTTTGATGGGCGGCCAGGGCAAAATCCTCGGTTCGTTGATCGGGGCACTCTTGATTTGGGTCATCTTTAATGGCTTGAATCTACTCAATGTGGACAGCTACTTACAGCAGGCCTTTCTCGGTCTCGTCATTTTCATCGCAGTTCTGCTGGACCAGGCAAAAAAACGGCTGTCGACCTGAATCGACCATGTTTCGACGGCGCAGATTGAAAACACTTCGTTTGTCGGTACTAACGATATACACCGCGTTGATCTATCTGCTAATCAAGGTGCAAGGAAAAATCAAAGCCTGACTGAGGCATGACCAGTCGAATCGGAGCTGCTAAAGTCGACGGGGGAATGTCGATAATCCCCTCACCCTGTATATAGAGTGCGAGACCCATGAAAGAGATCACTGTCAAACTCGGCGACCGAAAGTACAAAATCACCGCCGAAAGCGGAGGCATCCGGAAGATCGGACGACGGATGGAGCGCCTCGGTATCCATCCCCCGTTGGCGGTGATCACCGACCCGACGGTGCGCAAGTTATACGGCGACATGGTGATTGACGCATTCAAACAACAGGGATACTCGGTCGGCATTTTCAGCATTCCTGGCGGAGAACCGTGCAAGAACTTGAACACAGTCAAGGACCTGTACGACCAGTTGATCGATCTCCGCGTCGAGCGAAAAAGCGGTATTGTCGCTCTTGGAGGCGGATTGGTCGGCGATATCGCCGGTTTCGTGGCGGCAACCTACTTGCGCGGAATCCCCTTTATCCAGGTACCCACAACCCTGCTGGCTCAGGTGGACGCCAGCGTCGGAGGAAAAACCGGCATCGATCATCCAAAAGGGAAAAACCTGATCGGCGCATTCCATCAGCCAAGCATGGTATTGATCGATACCAATACGCTGAAAACCCTTCCCAATCGCGAAATCCTTTGCGGCCTGGCTGAGATTATCAAGCACGGGATTATCGGCGACACCCGAATATTTAAATTTGTCAGTGAGAATCTAGACGACCTTCTCAAGATCGACGAAGAAGCATACTTGGATTTGATCTCCCGAAACTGTCGATTCAAAGCCAAGATCGTCGAACAGGACGAGAGGGAGTCCGGACTGCGGGCGATCCTGAATTTCGGTCATACGGTCGGACATGCCGTGGAGAGCATTACGGGATACAATCGGTATCTGCACGGCGAAGCGATAGCCCTTGGGATGCTTGCCGAGATCGCGGTGGGTATAGAAATGGAAATTACGGGAGAGGATCTTTTCGAAGAAGTCGCGGCTCTTGTGAAACGCGCCGGTTATCCGCTTGACATTCCCGATGTTCCTGGAGACCAAATAGTGGAGTCGATGTACACCGATAAGAAGGTACAGCATCAGACAATCCGCATGGTCATACCCAAACGACTCGGTCAGGTTGAAATCCGCGACATCAAAGATGAAAAACTGATTGTTAGGGCTTGGGATAAACTACCGGCTCTACTCTCCGCGGTGAATTCGTCTGCATTAGAGAAGGCACCGAAACAAGAAAAGAAACCCAACGGCGAAGAAAGCCCTACCTCCTCCGGTACGTCCTGAATCCCGCACTCGATGCGTGTACCTCTCTTACAGAACCGTCCCTTTCGTCTTAAATGGGGTTGTACCTCAGTTACGCAGGACTTGAAACAAGGAACACCCCCTAGAGGAGTAACTATGCGAATGCGTACATCCCGCAGCTCGATCTGCCCGATATCTCTGAAATCTGTCCAAAACATAAGTCACGTGTTACTGGGACGCCCTCCCACAACGGGTTCTATCCGAACGGACAGCGCCTGCAAAACCTACGCGTTTTTGACTACCATTCTCATTGCTTCACTTCTCTTTCTCATCGGTCCGACGTATACAACGGCGGATTCAGAAGAAGCTGCAGAGACAATGAAGAGACCAAGAGGAAAAATCCGTGTCGGCGGAATCCAGATGAGCGGCACCCCGTTTGCCTGGGAGGAAAACGCAGACAAAGCCGAGCGGATGATCCGAGAGGCGGCCCGCGTTGGAGCACAGATCGTTCTAACTCCCGAACTGGCTTTATCGGGTTATCCATCCCCTCCGAAGGATCAAAAAGAACTTGTGCGAATTCATCAGACAGCCGAAAGTGTCCCGGGACCCACCAGCGAGAGGTTCTGCTCCCTTGCAAAAGAACTGGGCATATACATCCTTCTCGGCATGCCCACAAAACGAAATGAACGTTTATACAATTCTGTCTTAGTAATTGCGCCAGACGGAGAGATCCTGTGGATTTTCGACAAAGTCCACATCAACAAATACGAATTGGACATTCGGTATACAAACGGTTCGGAATTCCCCGTGCGCGAGGTCAAGATCGGGGATCAAACATGCCGCATCGGCGTAATGATTTGCTATGACCGTGAGATCCCCGAAAGCGCTCGTATCCTCATGCTGAAAGGCGCCGATATCATTTTCCTTCCTTTGGCCACCAACTGTCCCGGGAGAGAGATACATCGCGATCTCATCCGCGTTCGAGCGTTCGAGAATGAAGTGTACGTAATTATGGTCAACCAGGCCGCACCACGAATGAACGGTCTATCGATGTTTGTGGATCCTCAAGGGAATCTTTTTGAAGCCGGTATGAATGACGAAGAAGTGCTGATTGCGGATGTCGATCTTGGAATTCTCGATCAGGTTCGCAGCAGAGGGATTTACGGATTTCATCATCGTAGACCCGAGATCTATGGAATCATTGCCGATCCTTCGTACGCGGAACCGATACCGTTGCCCAACCCCGTAAAGGATCGGGATAAGAAGTAACATGTCGCGTGTTGCGCTGATCACAACGGAATTGCCCGCGTTCTTGAACGCGCCAACCGCAGGCGGAGGTGTGCGCGCCTGGGGCATCGGCTCGGGCCTCAGTGAAAGAGGACACGAAGTACTCTATTTTGTTGTCCAATCGGTTGTCGATCATTCCGGCGTCGCCTTGCACGATACCGTTGTTCCCTTCCTGCCCGAGAACCTGCCAGAAACGTTGACCGACAGAGAAATCGATGTCGCCGTCTTCGAGCAGTGGCAGCCTCTCGCCTTTCTCTCCGACCCACTGGATATCCCCACCATCGTAGATTTGCCCGGCCCATTGCTTCTCGAATATTTGTGGCGTGAGCCGGAAGCGATCAATCGTCATATCGCCGATAAGATCCGTTGTCTGTCTCTCGCCGATACCTTCCTTTTGGCTACACCGCGTCAAGATCATTACTACGCACCGTGGCTGCTATTGGCTGGAGTAGATCTCACACAGTCTCGTCCCTTGCCGTGCCCTTTCGGCCTTTCTCTTCTCCCGAAGTGTAGGCAAGGTGTGGTTGTCGACGAGCCTACATTTTTCTTTGGAGGCGTATTCTGGCCGTGGCAAAATCCTGTTCCATACTTACGGGCGATACTTGAACGTATGACGAAAATCCGTCGAGGCCAATTGGTGATCGCCGGGGGAGCTCATCCTTATCATCAGCACGCACAATACAAAGACGATTGCAGGGATATTTTCAACCACCCACATGTATCGTTCGTGGGCACGCTGCCTTTCAACGAATTCATTGGCGAATTGCGCCATGCCACCGTTGCAGTCGATCTGGGTATGGAGACAATCGAACGTCAACTCGCCTGCCCACTGCGTACGGGCGTGGCACTGTGGAGCGGAACGCCGGTCTTTGTCAATTCCCACTCGGCGTGGGCGGAGGATGTTGAAGAATATAAGGCCGGTTGGGTTGTCCCAAACGCGACGGACACCGAATTTACAAAGACCATCGACATGATCTTAAAATCCTCGGTGGATATCAAAATCAGAAGACAAGGCACACGTTCTCTTGCGACGAGCAAACTGAACGCGTACCAGAATGTCGCCGCTCTCGACGAGTTCATACAGAATCCTCGAATACGCCGTAAATCCCCTCCCCGTCTCGACGAGCGAACAATCGAACGGGAAGGTCTCCTTCGGGAGATTCAACAACAGAACGCACTTCTGATGCACGAAAAATGCCGAATTCAATCTGAGCTCGATTCAATTCGTTCAAAACCGTTATTCCGACTATACAAAAAAATCCGCAGTGTTTTTTGACGGAGGATTCAAATATGTCAAGATTCTATGTCTGCCACGCTATCGCGCTTCTTTGTTTTGTTTTCACGACTGTCGCTCCCATCGCGAATGGAAGCGACGAGGGTTTTGTTCCACTGTTTAACGGAAAAGACTTGTCCGGCTGGCAGATTGCAGGAGGCGAAACAATGTCGTTCTCCGTGAAGGACGGAGCGATTTACTGCGATGGGTCGGGGAATTATCCGCACTGGCTCCGGACGGAGAAAATGTACGAGAATTTCGTCCTGCAATTCGAGTTCAAGATTGAGAGTTGGTGTGAAAACGGCCTGTATATACACGCCCCGCTGTTCGGTCGCTGCTCGAAAGTCGGACTCGAATTCCAGATCTGTCACGACAGCGGTTCATCGTGGAAATCCAGCGGTGCGATTTTCCCGCTTGTCCCCCCGGCCGTCGCTGCCGGGAAAAAACGCGGGGAGTGGAATCGTGCCGAAATCATTATGGAATGGCCTCGATATCACGCAATTCTGAACGGAGAGACAATCCAAGACATCAATCTGGATCAGCATCCGGAGCTGAAGTATCGCAACCGTTCCGGGTATATCGGTCTGCAGGACAACGGATGGAGAAGCTGGGTCCGGAATATCCGTATCAAAGAACTGCCTTCCAAGGAGAACTGGATCCCTCTGTTCAACGGCAAGAACCTCGATGGATGGAAGCTGCATGGAGGCGGTGAATGGCGGGTTGAAAACGAGACACTGATCGCTTCAGACGGACACGGCCATTTGGTGAACGAGCATGTGTTCGAGGACGTGGAGATTCAGATGTACGTCCGAACGGAGAATGTCGCGAACGGAGGTGTCTTCTTCCGCTGGGTATCGGAGGAAGATCGAGGAAGAGAGATTCAGATCTTCACAAATCCGGACGCGAATCACCAGACCGGCAGCATCTATGGTGTCCAGCGGGCAAGCCATCTCCCTGCGCGGGACGGTGAGTGGTTCCCACTCCAACTTATTATCAAGGGATCCAGATGTATTGTGCGAATCAACGGGGAAACCGTCGTGGACTACGACGGTCTGCAGACAGTCCACCCCGGAAAGATCGCTCTCCAGATGCATAAAGACAACTCGACGATCTGGTTCAGGGACATCCGAGCCAAAAGGTTGTGACGGACCTCTCGCTCGTCCAAGAGTTCAACTCCCGGACGAGCAGGCGTACGAGGGAAGTCCCAGAGGAACCTTCGCAGAGAATTCTCCGTATAAGCCGTTAGAATCGGAGAAGATATGCCTCGCTGATCCAGGAGCTGATCCAGGAGTTGAACTCCTGAATCGGCAGAATATTGGAGCCCTCCGTTCCTTGTCTTGCTGAGGATAGCTCCTATAATCAGAGATTCAGCCGTTTGATCGATAGAGGCTGAAAAAACGATATTTGAAACACAGGAAGGTACCATATGGCAGATACCGCCCAACTCAACGAAATCGCCCGCCAGATTCGGATCGACGTGATCCGTATGCTTGCCGAGGCCGGGTCCGGGCATCCAGGCGGTTCGTTGTCAGCCGCCGACATCGTGACCGCCTTGCTCTTCGACGTAATGCAGCATGATCCCAAACGCCCGGAGTGGCCGGGAAGAGACCGTTTTGTTCTTTCGAAAGGACATGCCATCCCGGTGTGGTACTCCGCTCTGGCTCATGCCGGTTATTTCCCACGCGAAGAGCTGGCAACGCTCCGTCGAACAGGCAGTCGTCTTCAAGGGCATCCGGATAGGAACACGCTGCCATGCCTCGAAGCCTGTACCGGTTCTCTCGGGCAAGGGCTGTCGGTCGCGCTCGGTCTGGCGTTGGCGAGCAAAATGGAGAGTTCTCCCTTCCGCGTCTACTGCCTGATGGGTGACGGAGAAAGTCAGGAAGGCCAAATTTGGGAGGCTGCAATGGCAGCCGGTAAGTTCAAACCTGACACGCTCTGCGCCATTCTGGACTATAACAAAGGTCAAATCGACGGTTTCGTAGATGATGTGATGCCGATTGAACCTGTCATGGAGAAATGGCAATCATTCGGCTGGCACGTTCGTCGAATCGACGGCCATGACATTGAAGTTGTTATCAATACGCTCAATGAGGCCAAGTCCGTAACCGACAAACCGACGCTTATCGTCGCCGACACAATCAAAGGCAAAGGTGTCTCATTTATGGAAGGGGTCGTCGATTGGCACGGGAAAGCCCCCAGCGCCGAGGAAGCGGAAAAAGCCTTGGCCGAATTAGGTGCGTGAAGAAAAAGAAGAGATTATTGAGGAGTAGATAAATGACAAAAGCAACAAGACTCGCCTTTGGAGAAGCGCTCGCCGAACTCGGTGAAAAAGATAAAGACATTGTCGCATTGGATGCGGATCTGGCGAAATCCACGATGAGCATCCTTTTCGCAAAGAGGTTTCCGGACCGTTTCTTTGAATGCGGGATCGCGGAATCGAACATGATCGGCGTCGCCGCTGGATTTGCATTGGCCGGGAAGAAACCGTTCGCGTGCAGTTTTGCGTGTTTTCTGGCGGGACGTTACGAGACAATTCGTGTGTCGGTGGCCTACTCAAATGCTGCCGTTCGTTTGGTGGGCACCCATGCCGGGGTCGGCATCGGAGAGGATGGCAACAGCCAAATGGGGCTTGAAGATCTCGCGCTGATGCGGGCGCTGCCCGGCATGGTTGTACTTCAACCTTGCGATGAGATCGAGACAAAACAGGCGGTTGCGTTCATGGCGAAGCACGACGGTCCCTCTTACATCCGCCTCACCCGCCAGAAGCTTCCTGACGTCAACAAACCGGACTATCAGTTCGAAGCGGCGAAAGGTGTCATTCTGGAGGACGGGAAAGACCTGACCATTATGGCATCGGGCGGCGCGGTGGCCGAAGCGTTGGATGCCAAGAAACTGCTCTCCGAGCGTGGAGTCGATGCCCGGATCGTCAATATTCACACGATCAAACCGATCGATAGGGAACTCATCGCACGATGCGCAGCGGAAACCGGACGAATCATGACAGTCGAAGATCACAACATCATGGGCGGCATGGGAAGCGCCGTTGCCGAAGCTGTCGCGGACCTTCACCCGGTTCCCGTGTGCCGCTGGGGCCTGCGCGATGTGTTTGGTGAATCGGGCAAAGCGAAGGAACTGTACGCGAAATTTGAGATCGACGCCGCCGGGATTGCCAAACAGGCGGCTGCATTTCTTGAGAGGAGTTCATAGCACGACCATGCTGAAGTCCAAACTAATTCATCCTCACATCTCGGCAGCGCTTGCGGGCGCGGGTCATGGCGCCAAGGTCCTTATCGCGGATGGGAACTATCCTCTCAGCACACGGAGCGGCCCAAATGCGGATCTTGTGTACGTGAACCTTTGTCCTGGGATACCCACCGTCACCGACGTGCTGGATACGCTTCTGACCGAGATCGAGGTGGAAGCGGCGGAGGTTATGTCTCCCCCGGACAGTGAACCCGAGATTTTTGGGGAGTTCAGGAAAATGCTGCCCTCGATCGAGCTGCAGCGGCTGGAGCGCTTCGCGTTCTACGAAGCGTCGGAATCGCCGGAGGTTTGTCTGACAATCGCTACCGGCGAAGAACGAGTTTATGCGAATATACTCCTGACCATCGGTGTAGTGACCAGTTAAGGAGGGCTTCGAGACGCCTGAGGGCGGTCGAGCCGGGAGGACGGAAATGACAAACAACGTGCGGCTGGGCGTAATCGGCGTCGGCAGTATGGGACAAGGCCATCTGACACACTTCGCCGATATCGAGGATGCCAAACTGACCTGCGTATGCGACATTGATGAAGAGACATGCAAAACAGTCTCGGAGAAACACGGCGTTCCCGGCTACATCGATTACAAAGAGCTGATTGATTCAGGTTCCGCAGACGCGGTTATCGTAGCAACCCCTCACTATTTCCACCCGCCGATCGGGATCTACGCGATGAAGGCGGGTCTGCACGTCCTAAGCGAAAAGCCGATCGGGGTGACGATTGGGGCTGCTGAGGAACTGGCCGCCACCGCGAAAGAAACCCAGCGCGTATTTGCCGCGATGTTTCAGTTTCGGGTGGAACCGCAGTTCCGCCGCGCGCTGGAGATCGTCCAGAACGGCGAGCTAGGCGAGATTTACCGCACCATGTTGGTAAACACCTGGTTTCGGACACAAGCCTATTTCAATTCCGCCGAATGGCGCGGCACCTGGCTCGGCGAAGGGGGCGGAGTGTTGATTAACCAGGCGCCTCACTCGCTGGACCAATTCGTGAAACTGGGAGGTATGCCAAGTGAGGTAACTGCAATTGTACGAACCCGGTCTCACGACATCGAGGTGGAAGATTCGGCACATGCGATGTGTCGCTACTCCAATGGAGGTATCGGCTACTACACCGCCTGTACCGACGAGTATCCCGAGACATTCCGCCACGAGATCGCCGGCGAAAAAGGCAAGCTGATCATAACCGACGATAAACTGTTCTTCGCTAAAGTGTCTCCCTGCGTAACAGAGTGCATAAACAACCTCACCGAGATGTGGGGTAAGCCGGAAGGGCAACTGACCGAAATCGATCTTCCGGACTGTCCGAGAGGCCATAAAGCGATTGTCCGCAACTTTGTCAACACCATCCTCGGAAAAGAAGAGCTCATCGTCGACGGCTCCGAGGCGACCATGTCTCTCGAGTTCTCGAACGCGATCTACATGTCGGGAATCCAAAACCGGAAAGTTCGACTTCCGCTTGACCGGGAAGAGGTGAACGAATTCTTCGCGGATCTGCGTGCGAAATCGAAACCAAAAAAGGAAATCCATAAGATCATCGAGACCGATCCGCTGCATAAGGGGCAATAAACAACAGTTCGGTCTATATGCCTGATTGAATATATTCAGCCTCTGATTCGTCTTAGTATGTAATACGGGGGCAAGAAGTCGGAGGAGTGGGTAAAACAAGGTGACAACCCCCTCTGTATCTCCCCCAATCTTTGGGGGCGTCGCAAAAAGTCGGCAGGGTGGAACAAGAGAAGTCTTCAACCCCCTCTGTATCTCCCCCAATCTTTGGGGGAGAAAACGGAACCCCGGTATTTTCTCTTCCGGTGTTTTCTCTTTTTCCTCCCCCGAAGATCGGGGGAGGTTAGGAGGGGGTTGACATCGAAAACAGACTTTTTGCCGGATCATCAATCTTGGGGGAGAAAAGAAGCGTTCAGACGTTCATTTTCGTGATGATTTGAACGAGGATTGATGATTTGAACGAGGATTTTGCCGGAACTCCCTCCCCAAGATTGGGGAGGGTTCGGGTGGGGTTGAAGTTGAAGATCCACTCTCTGTCGGATCATCGCTATGTAGGAATAGCAACAAAATCGCGGAGGGTATACTGACTGACTTTCAAAGAGCATACCCCAGCAATAACGGTCAAAGGAGAAAACTATGCGTACACGTCAACTGTCACAAATCGGACTGGGAATCTTGGTGCTCACTCTCGCATTGCCGCTGATGGCTGCGCCGGTCAAACTCGCGCACAAATTCAAGAAGGGCGAGAAAGTCGACCAGAACATCAACATCAAAATGAGTGGTTCCGCCGGTCCTGAAGGCCAGAAGATGCCCATCGAGATGGATATGAAGATGGTTCTCGGGTCTGAAGTACTCGATGTCAAACCGAACGGCACGTTCCAGATGAAGATGACGTTCAAAGAGATGAAGATGTCCGGTGCGGGAATGCCTGGAGAGATCGACCTTGGACAAATGACAGGTACCACAAACAAGTCGTTTACGATCCTCTTCGGCAAGAAAGGAAATGTGATCAAGTCGGAGGGGTTGGAAGACATGAGCTCCGCAGGAATGCCCGGCGGGATGAATCAAACACCCGGCCAATTCGATCTCCCTTACTTCCCCGATAATCCGGTGGACGTTGGTGACACGTGGGAACACAAAAGCGACGCCGCAATGCCGGGAAGCGAAACAGATGCGACTCAAGTCAAGGAGTATGTGCTGAAAGAGTTCAAAGAGCTGGGTGGATCGACGGTAGCACTGATCGGCGTCAAAGAAAAAACGACGATTGAAGACGCTACTCAAACCATCAAGTCCCCCATGGGCGGAGATGTCGAGATCACTCAAACCATCAAATCAATGACGGTCGATCAAAATGGAGAAATGCTGTTCGACGTGGCTAAGGGACGCGTGCTCGGTATGAACGCCCTGATGGAAACCGTTGCGGATATGAGCATGTCGACCGGTGTCCAGGGCCAGCAGTTCCCGGGATCGATCAAGACAGACATGGATATGGACATGGACGTTGTCTACAACTACAGCGATACCGAGACACCGGATTTGAGCGGCCTGTATAGTAAAGACGCCGGTGCGAGCGGCGGCGTGAACGCAGGCGGTGGTGTCAACGCGGGCGGTGTGAACGCCGGAGTAAATGCGTCCGAGAACAAGTAGTCCGTATCCTCAGTTCTCATCCGAAATACACCAGGCAACGGGCACCCAAAGTGGTGCCCGTTGTTTTGTCCTATCGCATGCTTCCTATCCCAACGGGTGCCACCCCCAAGTCCCAGGCTGTGTCAGAAGCAGCCGAGAAATGAGAAGGGGCTCTCCCCCAAGATTGGGGGAGATACAGAGGGGGTTGTAAACACTAAACTTATCAACCCACCCGAACCCCAGTCTTGAACAGGGAAACAGAGGGGAGTTATGACACCACCTCTCCCCTTGCGGGTGGCGAACGACCGTCTTACAATAAAAGACGTTTTTTTACACCCGTAGACATACTATAGGCCGATTTTGAGGTAGACTTCTTCTGAGGAGAACTTCGTAGGGAGGTCGTGCAAATGCGGTTCTTAACCTCGGCTGTACTCCTCGTGCTACTTGTCCTTTCCCCGTCCGCCGCCGTGGAGACCTTGTTTGTGGACGCCGAGCGTGGCAATGACTCGAATCCCGGCACCGCTGATAAACCTTTCAAGACTCTCACGGCCTGCCTGGCGTCGATCAGCGAGACAGAAGAGGTGCGTATCCAGCTAAGCGCCGGAACGTACGACAGCGAGCACGGGGAGGTTTTCCCGTTGACCCTTCCGCCCGGCACAGTCCTCGTAGGTGCCTCGGCAACCGCTACCGTTGTCGCGTCATCTCCTCTGCGCGACGGAGTGACCAAACGCTTACTGCATGCGCAGAGTCCGGTCCACCTCGGAACGGGATGCAGACTGGAGGATCTTCAGTTCAAATACGTCGATCTCCTACTCGAAAACGAGACATCCATCACATCGAAAGAGATTCAACCAGTCACTCTTCAAGGAATTCTGATTGAATACGGCGGCGTGCGAGGATCAAACGTCCATATCAAGGACTGCACGATCACCGACTCTGCGCACACGGCTATCCAAGCGGGCGGGGGTTTGCCGGTAAGTCTCGACAGAGTACATATCTCTCGTCCCGATTCCTATATCCTTGATTATCCCGGGGGCTCTCTCGATGTGTCCCATTGCGAGTTTATCGGCACCGCCACAGGCAACGGCGTCTATATCGGAAACGGAACTGCGTCGATCCGCCATACCCGTTTCCGTAAGGTGGGCGATCTCCGTACACATGGTACAGATATCTCCCTCGCCAGCTGCCGGCTCGACGACAGCGCGCTTTCGCTGAGTTCATCTTATGTCGAGATCGCCGATGGGGTCTTCAACGATACCTTCATTCGGATCGGGGGAGGCGATCCTGCCGAGTCACAGTCATTGGAAGTGCTCCCCGCCAAGGGAGAGGAGTACTCAATCCGAGACAGTCAATTCACGAAGGGTGGCATCCGGCTCCTAAATGTCACAGCCCCGTTCACCCTCGCACGCTCCGAATTTCATAATGGCGGGCGCAGGGGTCTGGACATGGCTGACACAGCGGGAGCGGTCTTCATCGAACGGTGCCGATTTCGGAACACGGGAATCGATCTTTGGAATACACCCAAAGTCAAGGTGGACGGCGACGGCACAACTCCCAATACCGACGCTCTGGTGCGGCCACTCGTGACCAATTCTCTCTTCTTCCGGTCAAACGTTGCTGTGGAATGCACGGACTCTGAAGTCGATTTGGTCAATTGTACAGTCGCTGACAATGATCTCGCGTTCAATCTCACAGATCCAGAATCGAATATCCGGCTGAGGAACTGCATTGTCGTTTCCAACTCCGAATTTGCTCAGGGATCCACAGACGGTCTTGAAGCCCGGTTCAGCCTCGTTGACGAGCCGCTGCCGGGAGTGGGGAACATCGTTGCGCTTGACGCGGGATTCGTCGATCCCTCTAGTTTCGACTACCACCTTCAAGAAGGCAGTTCCGCTGTTGATGCGGGCGAAGCGATCGACTGGCTCCACAAAGATTTCGAAGGCAATTCCAGACCGCTTGGTGCGGGTCACGACATCGGTGCGTATGAATTTGTGCCCTCGGATACGGTAGTGACGCAGTGGATGATGTACAATTCGATAGTCGCGGGTCAACGGAGATGAGACCATGAGACAGGTTGTTATTTTCCCCGCGGAGGACGGCTTTTGGGTGGCCGAATGGCCCGGTCTGCCCGGCTGTGTGATTCAAGGCCGCGCGAAAAAAAGGAATTGTCAATATCAAAGAAACTACACGAGGCTACATCGTGTCCCTTGAGGAGAACGACATATCCCTGCCACAGGATCCGTTTGAAACACTGATGGTAGCAGTATGATCAAGCTGCCGGTAAAAAGACCATGCCGACGATCAGCACTTTTTATGGCATCGTGATTCGAATATATAATGACGATCATCCGCCTCCCCATTTCCATGCGTACTACGGAGGCGAAACCGCTAGTGTCAGAATCGACACACTTCAGGTGCAGCGAGGTTCACTGCCACGACGAGCGCTATCAATGGTATTCGAATGGGCGGAGGAACACCGCGAAGAATTATTCGCCAATTGGCAGGCCGCGTGTAACCATGAACCTCTTAAACGAATAGCTCCTCTTCGATAAGGAGAAAGACCATGTGTAGAGTCACTACCGTACGGCCAGAACAAGATTACCGTCTCTACGTCGAATTCGAGGACGGCACACAGGGAACGGTTGACCTTTCAGATCGGTTGTTCGGTTCTATGTTTGAACCGTTGAAAGATCCCTCTTTCTTCAAACAGGTGACGATTGACAAGTTCGGGGTCATCTGCTGGCCCAACGGTGCTGACCTCGCGCCGGATGCCTTGCACAGCAAGCTGGTGGAGAGACAAACGAGAGTCTCAACGAAGGCGTAGCGTTCTTGGGGTTCCGATCAATTCTGACGGCGTTCTGATTTCTGTAGACCACCCAAGTCTCGACACGTAATCACTAGGATCTCTGGCTGACCGGCGCCACCAACGGCAACCACCGCTGCTGGCTTTCCAATTCCCCTGGGGGGTGCTTGTATCACTAAAGCTCCTCGACAATCCCTCAACTCCCAAATCAACCGACCCCACTGCCACTGAGCTTTGCAACGCGCACATACTACGGTTAATGTGTACCGTGAGTTCTGTACCGGTTGGGTTTGTTCCCGGCCCAGTCCCGGACTTCAAATTAACCGTCGTTTCAATTCTGTTATTGGAGTGAAGAAATGCCGAATACTGTTCAGCCTCGTCTCCTCAAAGGGTTCCAGGACCACCTTCCGGCCCGGATGATCGCTCGTCAGCGCATCGTCCGCACTGTCCAGGAATGCTACGAACGCTTTGGGTTCCTGCCCATCGATACACCCGCGCAGGAGTACGCACTCACCTTGATCGGACCCGGCGGAGACGAATCGAACAAACAGATTTTCCGATTCACCAGCCCGGAAGGCGAAGATATTGGCCTGCGTTTCGATCTGACTGTTCCGCTCGCCCGTGTCATCGCCACATATCCGGATTTGCCGAAGCCGTTCCGACGCTACCAGGTGGGGCGTCTGTGGCGGGCCGAGAAACCGGACCCGGGACGATACCGCGAATTCTACCAATTCGATCTGGACGCCGTCGGATGCCCCGATATGCTGACCGACGCGGAAATTATCATCGCGATGCACGACACGCTCAAGGCGCTCGGTATTGAACGCTTCCAGATCAAAATTAACAACCGTAAGGTGCTAAATGGTGCGGTTGGACAGGCCGGAATCCCCGAGAAAACAGCGAACGCTGTCATTCGTGTCATCGATAAGCTGGACAAGATCGGCGTCGAAGGCGTTTCGCAAGAACTTGCGGACGGCCGGGTCGATGCGTCCGGCGACCGCATACGGGGCCTCAATCTGGATGAAAGACAGATCACAGGAATATGCGATTATTTGAGTATCCGTAAGGGGCCACGTAAAGAGACGATCAAGTCGGTTTGCGAAGTCGTGGGGAACAATGATTCAGCAAACGAGGGTCTCGACGAATTGGAAGAAATTGCCGGGTATCTGGACGCAGCCGAGATCTCGGAAGAGCACGCGATTTTCGATCCCACCCTCGCACGCGGACTCGACTATTACACAGGCCCGGTATTCGAGGCGGTGCTTCCCGACGCGCCCCGTTTCGGATCGGTATTCGCGGGCGGACGATACGATCACCTGGTCAAACGCTTCACCGGCGAGGAAATCCCCGCGACCGGCGCTTCCATCGGCGTAGACCGCCTGCTTGCGGCACTCGACAGCCTGGGGCTTATACCCGACATTAAGTGCACGGCTAGGGTGTTGGTCACTGTGATGGATCCGAACCACAAAGCGGACTATCTGCGTATGGCCCAGGATCTCCGCGCCGCCGGAATTCCGACCGAACTCTACGCCGGGACGGAGCGTGGACTCGGCAAACAGCTAAAATACGCAAACGCTCTCGGACTGGAGCTTGCGGTCATCGCCGGCAGCGACGAATTCTCCCAGGGAACGGTCTCCGTCAAAGATCTGCGTACCGGGATGGAGAAACGCAAGGACGTTGACTCGCGTGAGGAATGGCGCAAAAAAGGAACAGCGGGTCAGCAGACAATCAAGCGGGAGGAACTTGTCGGCGCAGTCCGCGACATGCTGGATTGAATGGGCTTGTTTCCCACCCCCAAGCGGAAGTGGGGGTGGCACCCGATTGAAGTTGCTCCACGGGCGGCATATAAGATGGGCGAGACACAGCCAGAAAAACGGCCGACCAAGTTACGAAGGCTGTTTTTTCCAGCTGCTGCGGTTCTGATTGTTCTTCTGCCGCTGGTTCTAATTGAAGTTGGTCTGCGATTTCTTGTTCCTCCTCCCCCGGTCGATCTCGAAGACCCTTATGTTTCGTTCAGCGGAATACGCCCCCTTTTTGTTTTGAATTCAGACGGGACTCGTTACGAAACAGCCGAGGAACGCTTAACTTTCTTCCGTCCCCAGTCGTTCTCCGCCTCCAAAGACGAGAACACATTTCGCATCTTTTGCCTCGGGGGTTCGACCGTGCAAGGGCGGCCCTACGCGGTGGAAACCTCGTTCACAACCTGGCTTCAACTTAACCTTCGGGCGGCCATCCCCGAAACCGAGTGGGAAGTCGTGAATTGTGGCGGGATTTCCTATGCCAGCTATCGTCTCGTTCCTATCATGCGTGAAGTGTTGGCTTACGAACCGGATCTGTTCATCATCTACACAGGGCATAATGAGTTCCTGGAGGATCGAACATACGGACGAATAAAACACACACCTGAGGTGCTCATCCGACTTCATGAATTGCTGCTGAATCTACGCAGCTATTCCCTTGCCTACCAGTCCCTCTCATCTCAACCAGATGTACAGACACCCCGGAGCGTATTGCCCCCTGAGGTCCAAGCAAAACTCGATTTCGAGACGGGTATCGATTGCTATCACCGTGACGAGATTTGGCGCGAGGGAACGATCGCCCATTTCCGTTACAACATCGAAATCATGGCTCGGATAGCACAGGATGCGAACGTTCCGCTGATTCTGATGAATCCCGTCTCAAACCTGAAAGACTGTCCGCCGTTCAAATCGGAATTTGACGAGACCCTGTCAATACCCCAATGGGAACGCATGATCGGACTGTGGCAACAGGCGCAGGAAGTTGATTGGTCGAATGCCTATCAAAAAGCTCAACTGCTCGAACAGGCAGCCGAGATCGACGGTCGGCACGCAGGACTTTTTTACATGATCGGCAAGTGTTACGAACGGATGGCGCGGTTCGACGAAGCGAAAGAATGGTTCGTACGGGCGAAAGACGACGATATTTGCCCGCTGCGGATTTTGGAACCGATGCACAAGGCGATTCTGGAGGTCGCGGCGAAATACGACCTACCGCTGATCGATGTGAGGGCACTTATCGAAAAACGCACCCAGGACGGAATCCCTGGAGATGAATGGCTTCTCGACCACGTTCATCCGAGTATCACCGGTCATCAGCTGATCGCCGATTCACTGTATGAGGCAATGCAGGATATCGATCTAGTCCCTCGAACGATGGGCTGGCGACAGGACCGTCAGCATCTGTGGGAAGACCATTTTTCAGAATTAAGCAATGTGTATTTTGCGCGGGGAGCCGAGCGCCTCAAGCGCCTCGAGCAATGGAGCCATGGTCGGATACCGGCGGCGGAAAGCGTAATCAGGACGACGAACAAGAAAAAGGCAAGAGAGTGATGACTGACGGGGAGAAATCAGGGCCTCTTACGGCTGCGCCACCCCGATACCCGATTGCATTGTCGGGAGTATTCTACAAATCCCGTATGATCCTTTCGTACTCCGGATGAGAGCCGATCCAGAACCATACAAGCGTCCCCGATTACGAGGCCAAGAGCCCTCCAGCCGACCCCCACGCGGACGGAATAGGCGCGTTTGCGCTTGCCGACGAGTTTGAATTGCAGACCCGGATGTGATGAATTCTCCCTCCAGATCTTATAGTTTCTCTTGGCAAGGCGTTGAACGCGCGGAGGAAGTCGACGAAAACGCCGTATGAAATCCTTCGTGAGATGAGATTTCAGAGTTCGCTGAACCCCATTTCTTTTGTTTTGCCTGACCGATACTCCTCTTCGGCTCTTTCCGCCAATTGATCGATCTTGTCCTGTGAATCAGCCAACGTTCGATCCCAGCGTGTCTCCCATTCGATCTCTTCAAGCCATTGCCGGGCAAGCTGATCCTGTACCTCGCTGGGAAGAGCGGACACTTTTTCAAGCACTTGTTCCAAGAGTTCTGTCATGAGCGTCTCCTTTGTTGCCGAATCTTACGTGCCACTGAGAGTCAGGTCAACATCGCAGCTGAACGTGGCGAGCCTTGCGGCTCAAGCGGCTGGAGCAATGAAGCCACGGCCGGATACCGACGGCGGTTGCACCCTCGGCCGGGTCTGCACGACGCTGAGCTGCATGGGCGCAACGTCCTTCGTTCTCAAGAGTGGCACAGGCTTCCAGCCTGTGGGTTTTGCCGGCGTGCTTCTTGCCCGTCTGTTCAAGTCGCATATTACGCTACGACTTCGTCCGGAAGCTCCCAGCCGGGAAAAACCAGAACTCCTGGATGGACTTTCAACGCAGTGGCTAAAACCTTGGCCCGCTCCACGCCCAGTTTGACACGATCATTCTCGATTGCGGAAATGGTCGCCTGGGGGATGCCTGTC
This sequence comes from uncultured bacterium, assembly GCA_964612675.1. Lineage (GTDB taxonomy): Bacteria > Hinthialibacterota > Hinthialibacteria > Hinthialibacterales > JAKPRU01 > CAZTDD01. The sequence continues at coordinate 55,996 of CAZTDD010000009.1, read as the reverse complement.
ATTGCAGACAATTGATTCTGGCTTAATTCCTGAAGCTCGCGGAGGATCCGTACGGATTCACCCACGGAAACCTCTATACGCTTCTTGGCAGGACGATAATCATTCATCTAAGCCCTCCGATAGTCATGAGTGGTTATCGACGCGACCTGAAACAGCAACGCTTCAGGAACGGTTCGGTATATCACGCGCCACTGGAGCCCAAGCCGCGAGGAGCGGTATCCCTTCCACTTGCCAACCAAAGCTTCGTCGTGAAAGCCCTTGATCAGTCGCAACCCCCGCGGGCCGGAAATTGTGGCGATATCCTTCCATTTTTCGTATCGCTTGAGTACCTCAATCGGAAGCGAACCGATTTGCCTGTCAATCCGTCTATGTTCTTCGATCCGCCACATACTATATAGAATATATAACCTTTTTGATATGTCAAGATCATTGTTTCAGGAGCACAACGACCAGGTCAAACTCTGTGAGTCCCCCGGCAAAACCGGCGTTAGCAAGATTCACTTAGCCCTGATTATCAGAACAACCGACAGAGAATACTAAAACTACGAAGATTTTCGTTGACAAAACGAAAGCCCTCGTATATAATGATCTACGAAAGGCTTCGTCGATGTTCGGCCCGGCGAGTCCGAAGCCTGGATTCCTGACACCGAGGAAAGAAGACGTGGGCAATCGCAAGACACCAAAACCGACGGAAGCAGAACTCGCCATCCTCCGGGTTCTGTGGAAGCTCGGTCCATGCACGGTCCGGAAGGTGCAGGAGGAACTGAGCCGCGTCCGCGAGACCGGTTACACGACCGCACTCAAGCTGCTTCAGATCATGTATGAAAAGAATCTGGTTAATCGAGACGACTCATCTCGAGTCCACGTGTACCAAGCCCGGTTGACGGAAGAAGAGACGCAGAAACGGCTGGTGACGGATCTGTTGAACCGCGCGTTTGACGGTTCCGCTCATCGGATGGTGATGCAGGCGCTTTCGGTCAATAGGTCGTCGCCGGAAGAACTGGAAGAGATTCAAAGCATGCTGGATAGTCTGAAAAAGTAGGAGCCATGGACAGTTTCCTCTCACAATCTCTCATCCAACGGCTCGGCTGGATACTGGTCCATTTTATTTGGCAAGGCGCAGCCGTGGCGCTTCTGGTGAGCGTTCTTCTTCAGATCCTGCGCCGCCGGGATGCGAATACGCGCTATATCGTGTCCTGCGGCGCTATGTTCCTGATGGCGGCCTTGCCTTTGGTCACGGTGCTAAAAGGTTCGGCCCCGACGGCGCGGCAAACGCTACAAACCGTGCAGAGACCGGCCACTGTTCCCGAAAGGCCGAGGAACCAGGAGCCGTCAAGGCCGGCAATCTCGCCACCGCCGCCCCGGGCTAAGCAAAACCTATCGCCGCCGATTTCCGATCCCACCCCGCGTCCCAAACCCCGTGTTCTCGTACGGTACGACATTCGTACACTGATCGAACCACATTTGCCGGTGGTGGTGCTCGTTTGGCTGCTGGGATTTTTCACTCTGTCGGTTTGGCGCATGGGGGGATGGGTTGAACTCCAGCGGTTCAAAAGACGGCACGTGAAGCCGATTTGCGTTGAATGGAGGGAGAGAATCGAGTCTCTCATTCAAAAAGTCGGCATCGACAGGCCGGTGCGGGTTGTGGAGTCCGCTATTGTCCAGATCCCTTCGACGATCGGCTGGCTGAAGCCGGTCGTCCTTGTGCCCACAAGCGCCTTGACGGGATTGCCGCCCGAGCGACTCGAAGCGATCATCGCGCACGAACTGGCGCATATTCGTCGGCACGATTATTTGATCAACCTTATGCAGACCGCTGTCGAAACCCTGTTCTTCTACCATCCGGCGGTGTGGTGGGTCTCACACAGGATTCGGACGGAACGGGAGCATTGCTGCGATGAGATTGCCGTCGACGTCTGCGGGGATGCTCATTCGTATGCGTCCGCGTTGGCGGAATTGGAACAGTTCCGTCACACCTCGGCGCAACTGGCCATGGCGGCGGACCGCGGCCACCTGTCGAATCGGATTCGGCACGTGCTCAACATTCGTTCCCCGCGTTCCAACCGATCGAACGCCTGGATTGCCGGGCCCGTCGGCATCGTCATCGTTGCGCTCTTGTGTTTTCTCACATTGGCGCAGGCGACGCCGGCGGACTCGATCTTCCCGTTGCGCGGGCCGGGAGGCGAGTTTCTTCTGGGGCACGGGGCGCTGGATCAAGTGGCGTTCAGTCCGGATGGAAATTACCTTATGACCGGCAATGGTACGGGGATGTACCTCTGGGACTTGGCCACGGGAGAAATCGTCCGTGCATTCACATCGCTCGATGTTTGCTTTGCGGACTCCTTAGAATTTTCATCAGATGGAGAAAAAATCTTGGTGGTGTCAACAGGGTGGGTTTCGGGCCCGGCATCGGTGTTCGATGTGGCAACCGGAGAAAAACTCTGTACAGTCGAGCCCGTCCGCAGTGCGGCGTTTTCCCCGGACGGAAACCAGGTCGCAGCCGCATCATGGGGAGGATATTTGTGCTTGTTCGATGCGGAAACCGGCGCAATCATTCGAGATCTCCAACTGCAAAGAGGCTATGTTGGCAGACAGGGCGTTGCCTACTCCCCGGATGGGGATGAAGTTTTAATCGCCGTAACGGAAGGCACAATTATCTGGGATCCCGCGACAGGCGGGGTTCTTCGAGTCGATGAGCCTTTTTTACCGGACGCATACTTTGAAGGAACCCAAGCGTCCGGCGGGGAGTGTGTAGCCGTTTCGCATGATGGCGAACAATACGTCACACTCGAATACGCAGGGGCTTCAAAATGGGAAACAACCGCAATTTTGAGAGATTTGCAAACTAGCGAAACGATAGCTACCTATGGACCGTATCAGACCGGCAGGTCACCACGCCAGGCATTTTTCTCGTCCGATGACTCCAAAGTCTTGATTGTCGATGGTTCTCTCTGGATTTGGGATTTGGAAACAGGGGAACTGACCATCCAGGGGGATTCGACAGTATTCTCAGCAGTATTCTCACCGGATGGATCGACGATTCTAGCCGTAGAGAGTGAATGGCCGTACGAGACGTCCTGGGCGAGACTGCGGGATACCGCAACCGGCGAGTTATTGCGCGCCTTTCCCGCCCCCATTGAAGTCCGTGCGCTTGCGTTCTCACACGATGGTCGTGAGATCCTGACCGTTGGCAAGGCCGCCGCCGTGCATTTGTGGAACGCCCATACCGTCGAGCTTCTTCAAACGTACGACGACTTCGGCGTTGTGGAGTTCAATTCCGCAATCTTCTCACAAGACGGGACAAGGATTCTGGCCGAAGTGCAAAATCCAACTCATGCCTCTTGGAACGATCGAGTTTTATTCGATACTGCGACCGGTTCTATTATCAACCGCTTCGGACAATCTGATGGAGGGATGGCGATGTCCCCCGATGGAAAAAAGGTCTTGACCGGTGACGGCGCAACGGCGAGTTTATTTGACGCGGAAACCGGTGAGCGGCTTCACTACCTATCGCGTGAGATTGAAGATTGGGCGTATTTCCATTCCGCATCGTTCTCGCCGGACGGGGGCAAAATCTTCACAAGAATAACCGGCGATAATCAGATTTGGACTGTATGGGATGCAGAAACGGGAGATGCAGTCTACACCGATTATCCTGAACCCGTATTTGCCTTCACGTCCGATGGAAATGGTTTTTTGATTGCCACCGGCGGTTCCACGGTGACATTGTACGACGCCGCCTCGGGAGAACCGTTACGTTCATTCCACCACTCCTCCAATAATGAGGGCTTCGATGATGCAGTTCAATTCATAGCGTGTTCGCCTGACGGAACGAAATTTGCCACAGCGGGTTGGCGGACATTAAACTTATGGGATGCGGCAACCGGCAGGAAACTTCACTCCGTCCAATGCTCCGATGACAGCTTCACTTCTTGTATTGCGTTTTCACCCGATGGGATGATTATCGTGACGGCGACCCGTTACGAGGCGAAAATGTGGAATACAGCCACGGGGGAGGCAGTTGGCAATTTCGCTTTGGCCGGTGTTCTACCCAATTTAATATTTTCGCCGGACGGCGCAAGACTCGCTGTCATGGGCGCAGGGGGCGCCCGGATGTGGGATATTTCGGATATGGTGAACAACACGGGAATACGAAATTTTCCGTGGTATTAGGGTGAGACGAAATTGGTGGCGCGGAGGCCCCACCGTACGAGGACAGGCGACACCGTCATGATAGAGAAACCCTCTGCTGGAATGAGCCGGGAGGGCGAGGCTCCCGCCGAGCCGAAAATCATGTTCCCCCCTCCATCGTTGCGAGCAAAGCGTGGCAATCTCCGGAATAGAGACATAGGATGAAGAATAGAGGCTTCACGTTAATTGAATTATTAGTTGTTGTGGCAATTATCGGGATTCTCGCCGCGATTGCCGTTCCGAATTTCCACGATTCGCTCATCCGGGCCAGGGTGGCGCGCATGAAAAACGACACGCGCGTCCTGGGGATGGCCATCGAGAATTACTGCGTTGATAATGGCTGGTACCCGTACGGAAAAGGTTGCGACCCAACGGAGCGCCTTTGTACTGTCAGCGGGACTTTGGAAACCGTTATGAATGAAAAGTTGCCTCAGATCATCTCGCCCATTGCCTACACCAGGAACATCCCGGTGGATCTTTTCAATAGGCCAATCAGTTCCAAAGACGATAAGCGGCTCGACTATACCCTCACGTACGCCCACTTATTCCAGCAAGTAATTATGCGTGGAGGGTGTGGGGACGCGCCATACTCGACGGAAAAGGCCGCATGGACGTACAGCGTGTACAGCATCGGTCCAGACAAGAAAGCGAATCAATACTACGACCTCGCCTACTGGATGCAAATGCCTTATGACCCGTCCAACGGGATAACGAGTTCGGGAGATATCCAATGGAGCACGCAGCCACCGCCGGAATGGGACGGCGTTCCACGGGGTATTTGATTGATCTGACATCGTTTCGGACGATAAATAAGCCGGCGAGCCTCGCATAACTTTAATTCAGAGAACGGATGCACATACGGTAATACGTATGTGACAAGGAGGATATTGTTTTGCAATTTCACAGCCGACGTGCGTCCGGAGGTGGGCATTTATTTGGGCACATTTATTTGCGCGCTCTGTGATCGAGAGCCGCGCACCCGGGGAAGCGGTGGTTTGATAAAGAAAGCGCGGTCTCCCTTACCGTCATGGCGAGCGAAGCGTGGCCATCTCTTCTTATTCAGTTTCGACGGCGAGATTGCTTCGCTTTGCTCGCAATGACGGATACGCGACCGTTTTCTTAGGAGCGAAGCGTGGCCATCTCTTCGTTGCGCGTTCCAACAACAAGATTCTCACGTCGCTTCGCTCCTCGGAATGAAGAATTTACTCGCTGGTCCAGGAGTTGAACTCCTGGAACAGCAAAGCAGACAACAGAAAAAACCAAACACAGAAAGGAAAACAAAATGAACGGAACTTCAAAAGTAAAAACGTTGCTTGTTTCGTTGTTGATGTCATTTGTCGGCTCTAACGCATTCGGACAACCTGTTGCCGAACGGGTACTACCGGAACGCGGGTATTTCCCCAATATTTCATTTGCAGTAACGTTGATTGTCAACTCCGATGAAGCATCCCAAGTGCCCCTTATTGAAAGACCGCCCGCCGGGTGGAGTATATGTAAATTTACGATGACCACAGTGGGCAAGGTGGGTGCAGATGGGGTGCTAACGGTGAATCTGGGAGCAAGAAGGTATACGGATTATTCGATTACGTACTTTGTTATGCCGCCGGATACAGCGAATGGCGATCAAACGTTTTCAGGAACACTTAATGACCAACAAATTGGCGGTATGACAACTGTAAAACAGGGCACCCCCGAGCCCGTCGGAATATTCCAAAATCATGTGGATCTTGGCATTGTCGATTATAGCGAGGTGGATTATGACAGCCAAACAGGTGAATATCGCCTCACGGTCGGCGAATCTGCCTGGGGGGAGAACGAAAATGGTCATTTCATTTATCGCAAAGTAGACGGCGACTGCTCATAGGAGGCGCGTGTTCATGTAGAGAATTCTATTACAGATTACTATACGGTAGGAGAATTGGGTATTTGGAATACTCTGAATAGAGGCAATTTTATAATGGTTATGATTGAACGGAAACCCAATGGTGATTGTTATTCGGCGTGGGGGGAAGGAACCGAGACACGGTTTACTGCCCACGATGCAGGACAGTATGCATCGGCAAATGATTCCGACGGAAGGTTGCGGATTGAGCGGAATGGCGATGTGATCAGTACTTACTACTTTGATCCGCAGATCGAAGAATGGAAGCCGGCACTAACCCAAACCTTCTCTTTTACCGATCCTGTCTATATTGGTTTTTGCTCCTTTTCCTGGACTGGTGAGACGATTACTACGTTTCGTGACGTGGTACTGACAACTACATCATCGATGACAAACTGGACGTTATATTGACCAATAAAACAATTCGAATCCCACAAGCGGCCCGGGGTTTTCTCCGGGCCGCGAAACCTAAAAAAAAAAGGACTACCGGAACGAACACTACGCTCGTGCGTCGAAATGGAGTCCGTGAATACCGTCGCTGGGGGCCTCTTCTTCTTGTGTGGCGACAGGCGGAAAAGGCCGATTGGTCGAATACGTATCAAAAAGCATAGCTGCTAAAACAAGCGGCGGAGATCAAGGGGCGGCACGCGGGGCTTTTGTACACGATCGGCAAGTGTTACGAACGGATGGCACGGCCCCGGAGCGGAAGTGAGTGGACGCGCTTTCACGTCCTGTACCGGCATGGCACTCCAGTGAAAAGTCTAAGTGGAACAGCCGGCTGACGGCAATTTCCGTGTCGCAACGAAGCCAGCGCGGCTGTGACAGGACATAAGAAAGATGAGTACGCCACAATATGAATCCGTTCTCCACAAGGCCGAGAAGCTTCCACGCACCCAGTGCCTGATGCTGATCGAGCGCCTAATCCGCCATGTGCGGACAACGGAGGCGCCGAGCGAGCCGAGGCCCGCATGGGAGGACTACGCCGGTTCAGCACCCTATCCCTTGTGCGGCGAAGACGCGCAGGAATAGATCAGTCGAACCCGCAGGGAAGCTGATGAGGCGAGGGAAGATGGGATGAAACTGACCGATGCGTTCGAGAATGTCAGCCGCGTCTTCTTGGATACAGCTCCTCTCATTTATTACCTTGAGCGCAATACAGCATCCGTATTAACCAGCAATGGCGCATCTGTTTCCCCTAGTGCTCACGACGGCCCGCTGTCACCATTCGGCTGTCTCTCTTCCGCTTGAAGTCGAGCTTCGGGGGCTTACGCGTGTTGCGCTTCGCAGCCATCATTCTAATCTGTTGGTCGATATTGTCCCCTTGGTCACTTTCTTTCAGTAACTCGGTGCTGATATACGAAACCACATCCTCCGCGTCCTTGATTTGGGACACGAGAATCTGGGATTCCTTTTCCAGGCCATCCAACTCTGCTGCGCGTTCTTCGAGTGTTTGTTGAGTTCTGTCAATTTGCTCCAATCTATCGTCATAACGCTCCCGGTCTATGCTGATACCGCGAGCCATCAGTCCATCGTCGGTCTCCTTCTCGTTCAGCAAGGACCTCAGGTGCTGCTGGAGTTTCTTAATTTCTTCTTCCAAAACGTTTTCTCGTTGCGACGTGAGATAGTCCTGGAGTTCAAGCGCCCTCTTCTTACATTTCTGGAGTTCCATCCGGCAGAAGTACGTCGTATAGACGTCAGGCTCAAGAGTCCGGCTCATGACAACATACCGGCGTTTCTTCGCGGCAAGTTCCTGCGCCAACGCGGCAGCCTCGGCTTTCTTGCCAATACGCTGCAGATTCATCATCTCACCGAGCTGTTGTTCGTATTCGTCGAATAGCGGTTCTCGCTTTCGTTTGTACGCGAGTTGTTGTTCCGCTTCATTAAGACATTCGACCTGGGTGCCTTTCTCTTGGAAGCGCCTTTGAAGCGCAGGCTGAAGACGAGTTATCTCTTCAGATGGAAGTGTGCCATCCCGGTTGTATCGACCGAGGGTTGATGCGCAAATCGCCAATATGACCGACAATTCGTCATCGATCGACCGGGTTTCGCCGCGCAGGGCGCGCTTGATCTGTTTCTTGATAGCGTTTTGACGCTTATCTTCTGTGTCGGCCAGCTGCAGGTAGGTGTCCGCTTCGTCCTGGGTAATCCAATGAACTTTTCCGTTGTGGACAAACCGAACCAGCTGATTCGGATTGACTCCACTCCCCTTGGCGCGAGCGGGGGCTGATTTCTCCCACAACTCATCGAACTTCCGCATCGAAAGATCGGCGTCTCCTTGAGCGCCGAAGATATCGTCAAAACCGTCGTCTGTTCCGCCCCCAACCACCGTGCTGTCAGGCATTCGAGTCCCCTCGTCACTCCAAGTCTGGTTACATGAAATCAAACAGCAACAACTGAACCCATGCAATTATGGCGGGGGCTTGAAACCGATTGGGGTACAGACTCACGGAAAATATGTCGGATGCCCCTCATCAATAGTCTAGGAGGCCCTCCTCATCTGTCAATAGGTACAAGTCGCTCGCTCATAGTAGAACAGATCCTTTTGGCGGATGTCAGCCCGGGGATGGGGATCACGCCCGCGCGTCGAAATGGAGTCCGTGGATACCGTCGCTCGGCGCTTTTTCCTCTTGAGTGGGAACGGGTGGACGGCCTTCGTTGGGAGCACGGCGGCGACGGCGGCGCTGGTCTTGTCTACGCTCTTCCTCTTCCCGGATATGAGCGGCTTCCTCATCCTCTTCCATGGTTTGAACGGTGGTGGCTTCTTCCCTATCCTCTTGGATCTGGGCCTGGGCCAAATGCACCGGCTGAGCGCGTTCCGCCTGATGTCCGGCCTCCTGCTGGAATTGGACGTGGGTTGCGTTGGCGAGAGGTGTCTGAAAATCGGCCAGTCTCATCGGACCGCTCCTGCGTGGTGAGTGCACCAGTCGCTACACAGTATACAACAGAATTCGGGGGAACACCAACCCCTTTTTTATACAAGTAAGTCGTGCTTGACGCTTGCCAGTCTACCGCGCAACCGCATCATCGCTTTGGTATGCAGCTGACAGATACGCGATTCGGTCACGCCAAGAACCTCGCCGATTTCCCGAAGGGTCAGTTCTTCGTTGTAATACATGATCACAACCAAACGTTCTTTCTCGGGGAGGTTCTCGATAGCCATTGTGAGGATCTCGACGATTTGCTCTTTTTGGATCTGGCGTCGGGGATCGTCGGTGTCGGAAGCGGCGGTCACTTCGCCGCGTGTGGTTGTACTGTCGTCGGAGATCCGCAGGATCTCGTCCAGCGATAACAAGGCCGCCCGGCTGGCGTCCTGAAGCAATCCATTGAGGGCCTCGGTATCCAACCCCAGTTTTTCCGCGACTTCTTTTTCAGACGCTGGACGCTGGTTCTGTTGTTCGATCTCCTGGAACGTGGCCTGCAGTTGATTCACACGCTGGCGAAGAGAGCGCGGTATCCAGTCGACGGACCGCAGCTCGTCGATGATCGACCCACGAATTCGTGGAATCGCGTAAGTCACAAACTTCACCTCCCGCGACAAATCAAAACCATCCAGCGCCGCCAACAGGCCCATCACTCCGCAGGAAAACAGATCGTCATAGTCGAGCACTTCGCTCTCGATGTGCGACGAGGACATCAGGCGGTTGATGACATACTTCACCAGGTGAATATATTTATTCGCCAGCACCTCGCGCGCATCTTGGGAACCTTCATTCTTGAAGGCAAGCCAGAGCTCGAGTTCCTCTTCTGCGCCGATCTCTCTTTGGTTCGTTGGTAATCGCATCACGAATGTTCACTGAGTGTGGTTTTGCGTTCGACTCTAGACTTAGAGAGGAACGTATTCCGACTCCTGTTGCGGGGATCTCTGCGCCTTCACTACAACCTTATCAATTCCGTTATCTCGCAGTGTCTTGATCAGACGGTCCGTAAGCACTGCGCCGGGCCTCACCAGGAGAGCCCCCTCCGCACTATTCACTTGCTGACATACAGACATTCCCGGCTTCAACTCAGATACAGGAACCTCCATCTCAAGTGTCTCCGGTTCGCCTTGCTGTAAAGCTCGAATCCTTCCTCGTTCTTCTTCCCTGTAGGATTCAATCAACGGGTCTTCGATCAGCCGTTCATACAAAGAACCAATGGCGAACCCAAGACCCCCGAAGACCAACAATGCTACAACACTGTTCACAAAAAGTGCAAAAAAGTCAAACCCTTTTCCAAAGATAGTAGCAGCAGCGACCGTGGAGAATCCAGCAAACGCCGTGAGGGCAAACAAACGTTTCTTAATTGTGGAGATATCCTCATACAGTCGGCGTTTATCCATCGCTGCTCACCGTTCGGCCGAAGACAGCCATCTATCGACTTCTCCAGCAGGTATATAGATTATCAGACCCCTATCAATCCTACAATGCGGCTATGCAGCCGGTGCACGAACACGGCCCAAAAGCCGGTTCATGAATCCGCGTATCCCGCCGGACGTTCTGCCCTGTTGCCCCGTCTGGACCAAAGCACAAGCCAGACGTCGAATCTGCTTTGCAGCCGGGCTGTATGGACTATGGAGAAGCAGCGGACGCTGATCCCGGACAGCCTGCAACATGTCCAAATCCCGCGGGATACTCCCCATGTTATCAAATCCCACTCGAAGCATAGTCCGACAGATCTGGAGCATGAGACGAATCACATCGCCTCCTTCTCGGTGATTCCGCGCCATATTCACCGCTACCCCCACACGTTTATCGGGAGCGTGCTGCGTAAGCACCTTGATTACAGCATAGGCATCTGTGTACGCAGTCGGTTCCGGAGTGGTGATCACCAAAACCTGATCGGCGGCAATCAAGAAACTGAGGACAGAATGGCTGATCCCGGCGGCGGTATCCAGCAGAAGTACATCACACTCACCGTCCAGTTCTGCGAAAGAGTCGAGAAGGCATTCCAATTCGTCGGTTTCCAGATTTGCCAGTTCCTCGATACCTGACCCGCCCGGAACGATTAAAATCCCCTCGGGTCCGGTAACCAGAATCTCTTTGAGTGTCTTTTCTCCGGAAATGACGTGGGATAAGTTGTACCGGGGAGAAATGCCGAGGAGAACGTCGATATTCGCGAGAGAGAGATCGGCATCGAAGACGGCTACGCGCCGTCCCATTTGCGCCAGCGCCAAAGCGATATTGCAAACAAGATTCGTCTTGCCTACGCCTCCCTTTCCACTCGTTACCGCAATTACCTTGGTTTGAGAACAGACCGGCAGGCGCTCTCTTCCCCTTGGAAGCGGTTCGGGCTTGGGTGCCGGAGGTGACACGGTTATGACCGCCGAAGGGCGTTGGAATTCAGGTTCTATCGCAGGGATGTTTGCCACAACCGGTTCTTCGTGGTCGGTTTCTTCCTCCGTTGGTAACTCGTCTGCAGGCGTAAGAGCCTGAATCACCTCTTCCGGTGCAGAGTCCATTTCCTCGATAGCGATTGAGGTCTGGTCGCCACCTTCGCTGCTGCCCCCGGCTTCAATGAGCTTGCGGAGACCTTCCGCCTGGTCGGGAACGTGATTAGGCATGGTCTTTCCCTCCTACCATGCTGGCATGTTCGGCCTGTTGATCCTCGGAACGGCCTACGCGTTCCGCGCCTTCCGTGAGATCCGTGAACTTAAACCCCTCGTCCTCGGACCGGTCGAGCAGAAGATCCGCCAATCGTTCCGAGTCTGCCACCTCGATATCCTCGGGCACCATTTGGCCTGTTGTTAGATAGGACACGGGCAATTTTGATTCAGAAACAGCATTAAGGATATTTCCATAAGCCGTGGATTCATCGAGTTTTGTAAATAACAGTCGCTGCGGTTCCAACTCGGCGAAACACTCGATAATGTCCTTCAAATCGGAGCTTTTGGTGGTCGAAGACAAGACGAGGTGCACCTCGAGCGGCTTGCATGCCTGGGCGATTGCGGCCAGATTCGACACCTGAGTTTCATTTCGTTGACCGGTTCCCCCGGTATCGATAAGAATCAAGTCGGCATCCTGATGTCGCTCGATTACAGCGGAGGCCTCTTCCGGGGTATATACGACTTCAAGCGGTACGCGGAGAATCTCGCTGTATTTCTGGAGCTGCTCCACTGCGGCTATACGAAACAGATCGGCCGTCATGAACACAACCTTCTTCTGGCCTCCTTGATACAGATGAGTGAAGCGAGGCGCGATCTTTGCTAATGTCGTCGTTTTCCCGACTCCTGTAGGCCCCACAAGCATCACAACTTTCGGACCGGCTTTCTCATTGTCGATTTCTATTTGGCCTGTCACAGGAAGACGGGCGACAAGTTCCTCGCGAAGGGCGGCGCGAGTTGTAGGCGACGGCAGAGAAGAGAGAATCTCTTCGATCAGCGAGTCATCGACTTCACGGGATTTCAGATGGACTCTCCACGGATCGGGATCGTCGAGCCTTGCCCCGTTGGGCGATACGGAAAGTTCGTGTCCAACGGTGGCATTTTCGATCAGACCTGTCAGCCGGATCATCTGCTCTTCGAGCGATGCGAGCCGTTTATCCAACGAATACGACGCGTCTTGTGCGTCTTGTCGGATCTGTTCGTCTGACTGCGGCTGTATGGCTTTGCCCTGTTTTGCGAGCACAGACTCGGCGAGAGCCTTGAGCTGCGGCGAGGCCAGCGAAGCGGCCTTTCCCGGATCGCTTTTCGGCGTCGCAGGCGAGGATACGGATCCCTTCTGAGAAGCAGCGGAAGAGAGTTCCACTCGGTCCACCGGCATTTCGTCGCTCGGAGGTTTTGGCAGCAGCGGATTGGCGGCGGGAGGAGTCTGTCTTTCCTCGGATCGCTTCGAAGTCTGGATTCCCGTTCCCGCGGTCACTTCCACGTAGGACCGGCCGAACAACCCCAGGATCGGTTTCTTGTGCTCACGCGTTTGAACGATGACCGCGTCCTCTCCTAGTTCTTCCTTGACCCGGCGCATCGCCTCTTTAACAGTCGCAGCGGTAAATTTCTTCACTCGCACGATCGATCCCTACCTTTCTTCACCTGCTCTCGGTTCTCCTCGGAGAATCGTTCCGAGGATTGAATCTCTTTCTATCTAGCGGGCGCCTGTTGTGGGCTGCCCTCCAGTTGGACTGTGCCTACGCGCCTCAGATTGACGTCGGGTGCGACTTCATTGAATGACAGAACGACCAGTCCGGGGATGCGTTTTTCATAGAGACGGCGCAAATGCGCCCGAATCTGCGGGGAGCAAATCACCACGGGATGCAGTCCCTGGCTGGAAACCCGGTCCGCTTCGGTATACATCGCCGCAAACAGCTGCTCGCTGTACGTCGGATCGACCGCCATAATACCCGCCGGTCCGCCCTTCTGTAGCGCATCGAGAATCTTCGACTCGATTCTCGGGTCCAGATTAATGACGGGGAGATTTCCCTCTTCATCCACATACGCTTGTGTAATTGTTCGAGCCAACGCCATCCGGCAATACTCGCTGAGCGCATCCGGATTGTGCTGCGTGGCTTCGGCGTTATCGGATATGGTCTCGAGGATGATCTCCAGATTCCGTACGGGAACCCGTTCGTGGAGCAAGTTCTGCAGGACTTTCTGGATCACTCCGATCTTCACACCGGTTGTCTCAAGGACGTCCTGAACGAGGACCGCGTTCCGTTCTCTGAGGTTGTCAATAAGTTGCTGAACTTCCTGTCGGCCGAGAATCTCGTGGGCGTTGTTTCGGATCACCTCGGTCAGGTGGGTCGCTAAAACAGCGGCAGGTTCAATGACCTGGTAGCCGGCCATCTCGGCTTGCGATTGGTCCGAACGTTCGATCCATTTCGCCGGGAGTCCAAAAGCCGGTTCCTTCGTCTTGATGCCGGGAACATCTTCTTCCGTCTCCTGACCGGAGGGATGCATCGCCAGCAGCCGGTCGGGCCTTAGTTCGCCCCGAGCGACTTCATTGCCACGAATCCGAATCACATAGACGCGCGGAGGTAGCTGCATGTTGTCGCGGATGCGGATCGGAGGTACCACGATCCCCAGTTCCACGGCGGTTTGCCGCCGGATCACCGACACCCGGTTCAGCAGATCGCCTCCCTGTTGCTGATCCACAACGGGAATCAGGGTATAGCCGATTTCGATTTCCATCGGATCGACTTCCAGAAGGCTCTCGACATTTTCCGGCTCGGGAGGAGCTTCCTCTTCTTCGCGGCGTATTTCCTCTTCCGCGCGAGTCTTCTCGGCTTCGTCCATGCGGCGCCGCAGATAAGCGGCTCCACCAATCAACAGCGAGACGAGCAAGAAAGGAAACGCCACATTCGGCGCCACAATGGCCCCAAGAACCGACACGAGTGCCAATGCGGTTGCCGCTGAATACATAGCCTCAGGACGCGCAAAAATCTGTTGGGATAGATTGCCTCCCAACGTCTCCTCGGAGGCGGCCCGTGTAACCACAACACCTGCAGAAGTGGAGATTAGAAGAGCGGGTATCTGACTGACCAGACCGTCGCCGATGGTGAGTATCGTGTAGCGTCGAAGGACTTCCGCGAATAAGAGATTCTCCTGGAAGAATCCAACCAGAATACCGCCCACAATGTTGATAATTGTAATGATGATCCCCGCGATCGCATCGCCCCGAACGAATTTGCTCGCACCGTCCATCGCGCCGTAAAAATCCGCTTCGCGCGAGATCTCCGACCGTCGCTTGCGGGCCTCCGCCTCGGTAATCAGGCCGGAGTTCAAGTCCGCATCGATCGCCATTTGCTTACCGGGCATCGCGTCCAAGGTAAAACGCGCGGCGACCTCGGCAATTCGCCCTGAACCTTTCGTGATCACAATGAATTGAATAAGGACCAGTATCAGAAAAACAACGAATCCGACGACTGCGTTTCCCCCCGCAACAACCTCGCCGAAGAACTCGATCACGGATCCGGCTTTTTCCAGCCCGGCACCCACCTGTCCCGGACTCAAGATCAATTTCGTGGAAGCCACGTTCAGCGACAGGCGAAAGAAAGTCATGATCAGCAGAACCGTCGGAAAAGTGGAAAAATCCAGCGGTTTCTCCATGTAAATGCCGAGCATCAAAATCAAGAGAGCAAAGGCGATGTCGAGCACAAGCAAGAAAGAGAGGATATTCGGCGGCACCGATCCCAGCATGATGCCAAGGATGGCGACAAAACCTGCGGCGGTCAGTATGTTGGCCAACTGCGGCCCACTGAGCCGTCCGGCAAGATTTCTTAGTCCGGTCACGTCCGCCATTTCTTGCTTTCCTCGGATCTACGTCGGGAAACGTAGATCCCACTCAACCAGCCTTTTTCATTCGTTCCCGGGCCGCTTCATCGATCACACTTTGGTAACGACCGGTCATGTGATTCACCCACGCCAGCACTTCAGCGACAGCCGCATAAAGCTCGGGTGGGATATACGAACCAAGGTCCAGTTTGTACAAGGTTCTCGCAAGCAACCGGTCCTCGTAGAAAGGGATATTGTGCTCGCGAGCGATTTCCTTAATCTGACGCGCAACATACCCGCGTCCTTTCGCAACAACCTGCGGAGCCGCCATCATCCCGCTCTTATACGAAAGCGCCACGGCATACTCCGTGGGATTCGTTACAACAACCTCCGCTTCCGGCACCGCGGCCATCATTCGGCGGCGTGCCATATCGCGTTGGATCGAGCGAATCCGCGAACGGATTTGCGGATCTCCCTGCGTCTGCTTCATCTCCTCTTTGACCTCTTGTTTGGTCATTTTCATTTGCTGTTCGTTGTCGTAACGCTGGTAGATGTAATCCAGGATCGCCAATAAAAGAAGAATTAACAGACCTCGGAAAACCATGCGATAGGAAAGAAGTCCCATTTCGATCAGGATGTTTTCCACCGGTTGACGGTTCAGAGTGAGCAGAATGGGGATCTCTTGATATATGGCGTGGAACATGACCGGCAGGACAACAACCATTTTGGCGAGCGCCTTGGTTGTATCCATCACGCCCCGGAGCGAGAAGATGCGCTTGATACCATTGGCAGGATTCAGTTTATTGAACTTGGGGACCAGCGACTGACCGCTGAACAGAAATCCGACTTGCATCAGATTGGTCGCAATCGCGACGACTATAAACGTCAAGGCAAACGGCCACACAAGATCGAAAATCTGGCCGCCGATCGACATCGCAATCAGAGGGAAACTGTCGATGGTGACCGAGTAATCATGGGCGTTCGCGATGTACTGTTGGAAAAGCAAAGATAGTCCGACGTAGAAATCTTCCGCATAGAAATAAAAAAGAATCAGCGCAGCCAAAAGCAACAGGGCGGAATTCGCCTCCTGGCTTTTGGGCACCTGCCCCTTTTCGCGGGCTTGCTGGCGACGCCGAGGCGTCGCGGGTTCCGTTTTTTCCTGTCCGCTTTCCGTGTCCCCCATCCTGGACCTCGTTTCTTAGGTTATGGGCTCGGCCCCGAGCCACGTCGTCATGGTTCGAGCCCAAACGGGATATTGCATGATATGCAGCCGGATAAGCCAGCAGCTGACCGGTATCACAAGAACCATCATGAACAACCCCAAAATGATTCGAATGGCAAACCCAAGCACCATGATGTTCACTTGCGGGACCATTTTCGCCATAACGGCTTCCGCGAGAGTGGTCGTGATCAACGCCACCACCAGCGGGCCGGATAATTGAATCGCGAAGTCGAAAAAACCCGGAGCCTCTTTCACGCCCGCCATGGGCTGAATCGCAGACCTGCTGGCATCGCCCAGTTCCGCTATACCCGCAAGTCCACCGGGAGGGACATAACGAAATGTGTCCGCAAGGCTCAGTAACACCACTTGGTGACCGTTGCTGACCAGAAACACGAAAGTGGCGAGCAACATCAAGATTTGCGCAACCAAGGCGGAATCCTGATTGGTCGATGGATCGAGCGCCGTAACAATGGCGAAGCCCGACTGCTGTCCCATGACTTCGCCCGCCAGCGCAACCGCCTGGAACAGGATCTGGCCGATGAATCCCAACATCGTCCCGATCATAAGTTCACCGGCAACCAACAAAATGAAATCGAACGTGCCCGAGAAAACATACTCCTGCACAGGTATCGCAGCCTCGACAACAACAGAAATCCCTAAAGCGATCAGAACCTTCACCATCACCGGCACCGTCCGAGAACCGAATACCGGCATCGTGGAGATAAGCGCGATACAGCGCATGAAGATGAGGATAAACGTGATAAACCTCTCCTCCATCGCAGAGAGTACCGTCTCGCCTCCGGGACCGGCGGTTATCTGAAGAAAAGGCTCCACGCGCCTTGCTCCCTTTCGGTTCACTTGCCGACCAAGGACGGCAGCATGTTGAATAATCTGATTGAATAGGAGGTCAACACCTCGAGAATCCACGGCATACAGAAAAGCAAAGTCAACCCGACGACTACGAGTTTCGGGACGATGGTCAGTGTCTGTTCGTTGACCTGAGTCGCTGCCTGAATGATGCTGATCGCTACACCGACCACCAACGCGACTCCCAGCATCGGGAGGCTGATCAAGAGCGCGTGATACATCATCTCCCGGCCTAACGTGATGACCGTTTCCATGGACATTGCGGAACCCATTACCAAACACCTCTCTTATGGTCGTATCTCGCGGTCACGCGACGGGCATTCCACGAAGAAAGGAAAGACCGATCGCGTGAATCAACAAACTCCATCCATCGATTAGCGTGAACAGCAATACTTTAAATGGCAGAGAAATCAGCGCCGGAGGCAACATAAACATTCCCATCGAAATCGTGACAGAGGCCGTCACAATGTCGAGAATGACAAATGGGATGAAGATGACAAAGCCCATGATGAAAGCCTTTTTGAGCTCGCTGAGCATATATGCGGGAATCAAGACGATGGTGGGTACGTCATCCATGTTGTTGGGCTTATCGAGCCGCGCCATGACCATGAACATGGCGACCTCGGAGATTCCGGTTT
Organism: uncultured bacterium; assembly: GCA_964612675.1. Classification (GTDB taxonomy): domain Bacteria; phylum Hinthialibacterota; class Hinthialibacteria; order Hinthialibacterales; family JAKPRU01; genus CAZTDD01. Next base: position 38,015 of record CAZTDD010000009.1, on the reverse strand, counting down.
CGTTGATCTGGAACCACATGAATCTCCGAATCGGGATCATGGATTTACGCACCATAACCTCGAACGGCAGGATTCTGCGCTCTGCACTACCCTCAAACAGCTCCGGCGCTTCCTCGCCGACCTCTATCACTTCGAATTCGCCACGCAGATAGGGCTGGATGGCGGTTTCGTTCACCTCTTCCCATACACTCGACATGATGAAAATAGTCAAGAATAAGGAGATTCCTAACATGATTTGGTTCGAGGGAGTCTGTTGAGTCCCGAGAGCCCGCCGCAGGAATCCCAAGACAATCGAGATACGGATAAAGGACGTTGTAGAAATCAGAATAGTGGGGAGAAAACTCAGAACTGTAAGAACAAAAAGAAGCTGAAGCGTTATGGAAACATCTTGTGGAGGTTCGCCGTCACCCTGGTCGGGATCGACTGTGGAAGTAATAGGGATCTGCTGCGCGCCGACAGAGACCGCCGCGAGCCCCATAACTACAGATATGAGTAACAGCCACCCCGCCCTGCGAGGCAGCCTTAACCCTGGAGACATAACAGTGCCCTTTAGGCCAGCCCAGAGGAAGCCGCGGCTCCATGCCGCAAAACCTCCCTGGAAAGAATACAATCAAACGGTGTGCACACCAATCCGTTCAGCGTATTATACTTGACTTACCCTCCGAATCAACTCTTTTTTTGCCGGTGTTCATGAAAGGGGTCGGCTAGCCTCCGCCTCGATCCGCCCCTGGATCCCTGCGCAGCCTCCGGCTGAGCGTTTCAAGGAATCGGAGACTGGCTTTCACCTCACCCGAAACGTTCTGACCGGCCACCGATTGCTCCCATTGCCGAAGCCGGTCTGCAAAGGTCGAGGACTCCGGCTCCGCAGCAAGCACGGGCTCGACCGAGGCGTCCGATTCACTCTCTGGCGGACGCTCTATGTCCGGCGAAGGCGGTAAAGAGCCGAGAAAAGACACCGAACCGCCGCCTTCTCCGATCAAGAAACGTTGGCTTCCAACCTGAACGATGTACAATCGCGCACGCTGGGAGAGCGAGCACGAAGCCAACACACGAATTTGACCGCTGGGCGCTTTCCCCGAAGTTCCGACAAACCGCCGCAACATCCACCCGCAGCCGATGATGACTACGACCAAAACCATCAACCACAGAAGCAGCGAGAATTCGAGCCCCGAGCCGGATATATCGCCCGGGCCACTCTCATTGTCACCGTTGTTTGTGCCGCCGGAGGTCTCGTCCATACGTTCGCGAAGTTTCTGAATGACAGGGTCCATCTCCATCTGTTTGGCGGATTCTTGGATCTGCTCGCTCAATGACGGTGTAGCGGGAACGGGGGTCGCGACCGATGGGGTAGCCGAAAGAGGCGCATCTTCGCACAGGGCATGATCGGAGACCAAGAAACAGATAAGAAACGAGATCGATGTAAGGGACAATAATCGAGTGAAGAAAATCACGGTCTGCGCTCCACCAGCGAAGAGATCCGGATACCCGGTTCCGCTCCACCCACGACTTGCCCGTGGGCGAAGATCCTCCCGCCGATGCGCAGCTCGACCTGGGCGCCTTCCTGGCCGATCACGTCCTTCCAGGAGCGCGGGTCGAGAAGATAGATCTGGACTATTTTGCCACTTTCACGACGAATGACAACCTGTGTCTCGACAGCGCAACTCAAAATCTTCTGCAAATTCTCCCGCAGCAGCCGGGATCGCCCCCGGCCGCTCTGCGCAACCAACGCATGTTCATCGATGATGTGGCCCGAGGAGGACAGAAACACAGGTCGACCATCCACCCGATGGAGACGTAAAACATCTCCCGGGTGCAGATTCAGAAGATCGGCGATCCTCAGGTTGCTCGCGGTCTCGACCATTTTCCGCATCCGATATTCGCTGAAGGATACCCCGAACGAAGCGGGAGAATCCTATGCTTTACAAAAGACGACTGCAAATCTGTCTCAATCAGATCATCCGTAGAGCCGTTTTCCCTGCACGGGATCCTATTTGAGTGCCTCGATTCGTTCTTCAATAGTAAGGATATCCGTGATCCGCACACCAAAGTTCTCGTCGATCACCACGACTTCGCCTTTTGCGAACAACTTGTCATTCACCAGGATGTCTACCGGTTCGCCCGCCAGCTTGTCTAGTTCAACCACAGACCCGGGGCCGAGTTCAAGCACATCGCGGATACGCCGAGCGGTGCGGCCAAGCTCGACTCTCACCTCCAAGGGGATATCCAGGATGAGCTCCAGATTGGTGACGTCCGCTTTTGGTCCTTCGCTGATCAACGGCTGAAATGCGGCAGGTTGCGAAAGCACTTCCGGAGCTCTTGCCGAAGAATCGTAGCTCCGACTATCGGTAATGCCTTCAGGTTCCGCCTCCGGTTGCCCGGACACATTCAATAGAGCATGGACCAGGTTCCGGGGAAGAACCTGGGACATGGTGCCGCTGATTACCGGCGATTGTATTTTGTACGTAACGAGAATCTGACGCTGATCCGAAAGAGGATAAATCTCCCCGACGTTTTCCGGTTCCGCAGTAATTTCAGGAGGCTCGACCTCAATTTCCCCACCAAGCTGATTCGAGAGCTCGGTGTTGGCGGTGCTCACGATTTGCTGCACAGCCTCACCAAGGGCGCTCTCTTCCAAATCGCCGAACGAATCGACGTCGCCCCCACCGGTCATCTGCCCCGCCAGTTTCAGAGATTCTTCCAGCCCAAGATTGATCAGCGTCTGCCCGGTAATCAGACCGCTGTACGTCATTGTAGAAGCCACAACTTTGCCGGGGATTTGCTTCTTGGCGGTGTTCGGATCGGTCTCCGTCACTTCTTCAACCGAAACCGAAACGTCGTCGCCGAGCAGGGTGGAAAGGACGTTTCCGCCGCTGGACGCCATAATCTCAGCGTAATTTCGTACGACGTCTTCCTCGTCCGCAGTAATCATCGAAGGCGCAGGCGCTTCACCGCCGCCTTCTTCCTCGCCCTGTGGCTCAGGCATTGCTCCGCCTGACAACAACGCGTCTATTTCCGCCTGCGTTAGCGCTTCCGCTACCATGGTCCGCTCCTTGCTGCCTTCTCGAACGGGCCGTCCATGGCCCGCATTCCCTGCTTTTTATCGCCCGCACCCCGCGTTATAACTCTTCTTGGGGTGTCAGAATCTTTGTGAGCTGAACCGCACGCTTCTTCCTGTGGATGCCCGGCTTCGCTCGATAACGGTGTTCTTTTCCAACACAAACCCAGAGATCCTCATCCGTCCGCTGACCGAGCTGAATCACATCCTCGTCACCTAATTCCAGAAGTTCTCTGATCGTCAACCTCGCCGACCCCAGGTATGCAATAAGCGGAAGATTCATCCGGCGCAGCCTTTTATACAAAACGTCGGCATGCTCTTCCGAAAGTTCCTTCTTCGCCGCTGAAAACCATGACGTGCTGGACAGCTGCATGGCGATCGGTTCCAGCGTGGGATACGGAATACAAAACGAGAGCGTTCCTGAAATGTCGCCCATGGTGACCTCGAAGGTCATCAAGATAACCATCTCGGACGGCAGATATCGCTGCATTAACAGCTGAGGATTTGTTTCTGAAGCCTCCAGAGACAAATTCAACGGTAAGACATTCGCCCAGGCCTCATGGAGACAATCGAACGAGCGATACAGGACCTTTTCGATAATGGTCTGTTCGATTTCCGTCAATTCACGATTCTTCTTAAAAACTTGGCCTTGCCCGCCCATGAGCCGATCTACCACAGGAAATGACAGAGTAGGCGACAGTTCCATCAGCGCGTCGCCCTCGAGCGGATCCATATTGATAATATTGAGAGACGTTGGGTTCGGGATCGAACGAATGAACTCCTCGTAGGAGATCTGGTCGACGGAGACCAGTTTCACTTCCACAATGGTGCGCAAGAACGCCGACAGCGAGGTAGAGAAGATACGAGCAAAATGCTCGTGTAACTGATGCATTGTCCGGATTTGGTCTTTTGAGAAGCGATCCGGGTGATTGAAATCGTATACCTTGACCTGCCGGACTTTCTCTTCTTCCTCCGCAGCGACATCTACAGGTCCTTCCCCTGTTGCAAACGCGGAGAGAAGCGCATCAATTTCACTCTGTGAGAGGATGTCAGCCATAATGGATCACCCGATGTCTCTTTGGACGACATTTACTGGATCAGCGGTGGCGTCGAAAAGATGACGCGCTCGATTTTGCACATCTCCAGACTGATCGCTCCGGGCCCTCTTTTGTTCAATTCATTTTGAATCTCTGTCTTGATCTTCTTACGACCAACCTCGCTGATGTACTCAGTTCGGGTTTTGCTCTGTAACACATTGGCGATGGCTTCACGAATCAAAGGATATTTCGTGGTGGCGGCATTCTCATCGCTGAGTGAAGCCAACTCCTTTTTCGCTTCTTGCAGACTATGATCGTCGCGCGCGGAAATCTCCAACGTGATCTCCACGTTCATGATGTTCGTCGCATCCGGAGGCAGATTAACCGTAAACTCCGGTAATGGAACCATCATGGTGTCCTTCGTGCTCTGCTCTTCCACATCATAAGCACTGTCTTCCGCCTCTCCCTGTTTGAGCATCAGAAACGTGATGACCATCCCCACGATGAGAAACAGCACCACCAGAATGATGATCAGTAGTTTGCCTTTACCACCTTTAGGCTCCTCTTCCGCCTGGGTCATTTCTTCCGGGTCACCCATGGGTCCTTCTCCTCCGATATCTCGTTTTGTGCTTTATCGTACTGTATTTAACTCTCTTTCAACAACTGTCAATACGTCAAATCAACGAAACTTATTGGCCTTGCCGGAATATCTGCCACCCCAAGGTCTGAGGATACAGATTGGACCACTAAGCGTTGTTAGCAAACGCTGTTCCCGCAAATCCGGAACAGGCAATCGAACATCCGCTTCCTCCTCTGGCACAGCTCCGACTTCACTCCTTTCTCGACGGAGTCCTCCTTAGAAATCAAGTCAAAAGAATAGCCATAAGATGCTTCATATCAATTACTTATAAGATTAGTTACGAACACAATCAGACTCATGCTGCCTTTCAATCGACTTTCCTGAGAAGTTCTTGCACGCGTGAACATCCGATGGGCAAGATTTACCCTGGAAATCCCTGAGAGGCACCATATTTTCCTGTAAAACAAGCATATCGCTCGCAGGTCGGATGGGCCAATGACAACGGTCCCCAGACAACAAGAAACTCATAGAGTCAGGTCTGGACTCACCAAAACTCGACGCATACTCATTGGGGGACCAACAACAGACCACGGGACAACCGGAACAGAGTGTCCCTTCAACCTAAATTCGGCAGTTGAAAACAGTATGGCGGCTGCGAACCCTTCATGTTTCACAAGTAGTGATCATCCCTATCTGTCACCCATTTGGTGATCGGTTCTTGAACTTCTCGAAAGGCCGATCACCAATACCCGTGCGGCCCTTCGACGGGCTCAGGAACCGCGCTCGGGTTTCAACTGCCGATTTTAGGTTCAAAGAAAGTCTCCGTTAACTGAAAAACCCGAAACCCAGCCTCTAGGTCAAACGTTCGATAGAAGTAAACGTTACAGGAACCGAGGCGGACTCTTCGTAGGGCTTGCGGGTTAGGGGAGATTCGTTGACCTGGGACGGTCCCCATCCTTACAATACTGTTGCCGGTTTCACCGGGAAAGGAACAGAGAATGAAAACCTATGGCTATTGCGCTGGTTTAGCGGCATTCATGGTGACCGCCCTCATGATGGGAGGTTGTCTACATAGTGAACGCGACGTGGCTCTCTACCCGGCTACAGAGCAGATCGTAGACGTCTTTACGTGTAAAGGTCTGGACGACCAAGGGCACTGGATTCAGTTGACAGATCAATTCAAACCGGAAGAGGATCCACGCGTTGTCGTGGCAGCACAACTTCGTCCCGAACACAGAAAATCGTGGATTACTTATGAGCTGACTTCCCCGGCCGATTTCGTCGTCATCACTGAAACGATTCGCTATCCGAAACAAACCGACCTGGGTGTTTACTTCGACATCCCACGCCTTATGGAGATGGGCGGTGAAGGAGAGTGGACCGCGGTGGTTTACGACAATTCCGTACCACTGGGCAAGGCAACGTTTACTTTGGGCGAAAAAGCGGAAGAAGGCGCAGGTATCTCCCGCTATCATGTAGTCGATAACCAGGAAGATCTGGCACTTCCCGAGGAAACTGAAACGGAGCCCTCCCAGGAACCCGCGACGGCGGAAACTCCATCGGACGCAACCGGAACTGCGCCACAGCAAACGCAACCTCAACCCTGAAAAGGTTTTAACGCCTGTCATTCGCAATGGAAATCTATCAGACAACTGTAGAAGCGATTGAAGATATTCTAAAAGCTCGCGACAGAGTCCAGGTAATGTGTGAGGAGCTTGGATTCGACACAGCCGCCCGTTTGAAAATAGCGACATCCATCTTTGAATTGGGCCGGTTTCTTCTGGACCGCGGCGGAGGCAAAATCGTCACAGGGCTGCGCACGGAAGATGACAATATTGTCTTCGAGGTTGAGGGGACCGACTCCACGCAAATGACTCAAGCGGAACTGGATGAACTGATCGCGGCTTCCGAGTCCACGAGCGGTAGCACGTTGAAAGGCCTCAACGCCATGAGGCGCCTCATGGACACCGTAGAAATCGACCTGGCTCCATCGGGTTCCCCTCGGGTTCTTCTGACCAAGACTCGGACAGGCTCATCCGGGAAACTGGCAAAGAACCTCGTCGGCTTTTTGCAGGACCGATTCCGAGCCCGCACAGCCCCCACACTCTATGAGGATATGCGTCTCCAGAATACCAACCTGGCCCAGAGTCTGTCCCTGGTCGAAGACAAGGCCGGCGAGTTGGAACAGAAAAACAAAGAGCTGAACAGGGTACGCCAGGCACTCGAAGAATCCAATGAGGATCTCCAGGACAAGACCGCCGAACTCCAACAGGCGCTACTGTTACTCGGCGACCGAACAGCGGAGATCTCAGCCCAAAACAGAAGGTTCACGGCCGTATTGGAGCAGATCTCAGAGGGCGTCCTTGTGACAGACCGGGCCGGTATCGTGGTCGAAGTGAATGACTATTTCCTCAACCTATTCGGATTGAGTCGCGATCAGGTGCTGGGCATGAACGTGGACGCACTGTCTCAGACTCTCAGCCATTTCAGCAACTCGTCTTCCGATGAATGGACGGAACATTGGTCGCGGTTACGTCGAAAACCGGGGTCGACCTGGACCATCGAACTGATCAGTGAAAATGGTCCGGTTTCGTGCCACTCGACACCGGTGGCGAGCAACGATCCTCACTCTCACAGCCGCGTATGGATCTTTTCGTAAGGAGTTCTTCTCACGATCAATTCGGTTTATCGGCACTGAATCGCTTCGGATCGAGGTTCAGCTCGGCGAGTTTGGTGTGAAGGTTCTTGCGGTGCATCCCCATCATCCCGGCCGCCTGACTCACGTTCCCTCGTGTTTTTTCCAGGATTCTGGAGAAGTAAACCTTCTCGAATTCGTCGATCACCATCCGTTTTGCGTCCCTGTAAGGAAGACTGGACAGATCGTCAAAGGGATGGGAGTCGTCTACGGGCCGGGGGATGACGCCGGTGGAAAGAGCCGGCATCAGATGGGCAACATTTGTCGTTCCCAAGACAACGGCTCGCTCGACAAGATTCTCCAGCTCTCGAACGTTGCCGGGCCAATGATACCGCGTCAGCATCTTCAGGTCATCCGGAGAAAACTTCAGACTCGGCCTGCCGTTGGACTTCTTCGTAAGAAAATGCTCAACAAACAAGGGGATATCCTCGAGCCTCTCACGCAGCGGCGGTAGATGAATCGGAACAACATTCAAGCGATAGTACAGATCGGCGCGCATCTCATTCGTTCGAACCTTCTCTTCCAGATGCGTGTTGGTAGCAGCCACAATCCGCACGTCCACCCGTTTGCTCCGCGTCCCTCCAACCGGTTCGATCACACGCTCCTGTATCGCCCGAAGTATTTTCCCTTGCATGCGTGGCTGCATGTCGCCGATCTCGTCGAGAAATAACGTTCCGCCGTCCGCTAGTTCGAACTTTCCGACCGACGCGGAGATCGCACCGGTATATGCGCCACGAACGTGACCGAACAGTTCATTTTCCAGGAGATCCGCCGGCAGAGCCATGCAGTTCACAGCGACAAAGGGATTCTCTTTGCGGGGACTATCTCGATGGATTGCCCTCGCGACCAGTTCTTTGCCTGTGCCGCTCTCTCCGCGAATGAGTACCGTGCTGTCTCCCTGGGCAACTCGCGCGATCAGTTCGAAGACGTGAACCATTTTCGGCGACCGACCGACCAGCTCGCCATACCCGGAACGGCCGGAAAGCTGATCTCTGAGATACCTGTTCTCGAGGGTGAGTTGTTGGACGTGCAGCGCTTTTTTCACGGAGAGCTTCAGCTCGTCCAAATCACAAGGTTTGAGCAGGTAGTCGTGAGCCCCTTCTTTTAGTGCCTGAACAGCATTCTCGACGGTTCCGTAAGCGGTAAGGATGATCACCGGCAGATGGAGACTTGTGGCACGCGCACCTTTCAGGACCTCCGTCCCGTCTCCGCCCGGCATCCGCAGGTCGGTAATCACGAGAGACAATGCAGTCGTTCGGATGATCTCCAACGCCTGCGTGGAGTTCTCAGCCTCAAGGACTTCGTGGCCTTCTTCAACGAGAGCCAGGTAAATAACCTTGCGCATTCTGGCCTCGTCGTCCACAACTAGAATGGTAGCCATCGATCACCACAACTATTGGGCGGTTTCGTTGCCCTCGACTGCCGCGGACTCTGTCGCATGAGGAGGAACAAAGCGATGAAGACCTTTGCGGATACTATCGGGGCGATCTCCCAGAGTACAAGTCGGAGGGATGGGGCGACCATCCTCTCCGAGACGCAGATTCACAACAAAGTCTCCGACATCCGGACAGTCCGGCTCCGCACCGACTTTGATAAACGCCTTCATTTGATCGAGACGAACATTGATATCGAACTCCTGGCATATTTCTTCGCCGGGCTTCGTGCCTCTCTCCTCAGCGATATCCGCCAGAATATTATAGATCAGTTCCAGTCGCGCGCTACATTCTCGTCCCCGAATCTCATAGAGCGCTTGCAGAAAACTGGGGATTGCCACGAACGCAACAAGACAGAATGAGACCGCGAGAACAATAATCTCACCACGTGAAAATCTCATGCGCCTTCGTTGCGGGTCGTCTTGTCTGTCCTGTCCCGATACCGGCTCTGCCATCAGACGTCTCCTGGTGCGGATTGTAGCGGAACATTGTTGTATTTTATCTCGAGGCGGGCAAGATCGCCGAACAATGTGTCATTTGCCTCCGAGATAATCTCTCTCAATACAGCATCCCGCTCCGTTTCTTCTGTTGCGGACAGAGGACGCCCCGCAACCATCTCCCATCTTAACCGGGTGCGGAGCCATCCATAGTCTCCTTCCTGGGACAACCGTTGCCACTCGGCTATCGCTCGTTCTTTGTCCCCGGCGTCCCAGAGCGTCTTTCCAATCATGTATCGAGCCCATTCAGCCAGATCGCCTCCGTACTCTCGAACTGTGAGATCTCGAAAAACCGGAACAGCATCGTCCGAGCGCCCTTGCCACACCAAAAAGGTCGCCCTGGAAAGCAGGCGCAGCGAGGGTAAATCGAGCCGATTCAAAAAGGACAGGTATCGTAACCCGTCATTGGCAAAACGCCATGCGGCGGGGTTGGTAACGATATCTTCAAACAAGGGCTGCGCCTTCTCGTAGTCTTCCTGCCAAAAACGAACCCTTGCCCGGTGAAATATCGCATCGGCTTCCCTTTGCGAGCTAATCGCGGAAAACTCCGCAAGGGAATCCTCAAGCGATCCGATCCGCGAAAGTGCAAGTCCGCGGAGTAGGAGAATTCGGTCCGCTTCAGTGGGCTGAAACCGATCCAGAATCGCTTGTCTTTCCCGGCCAAAGAGGCCGTATAGACGATCCAGAACCGAGATGGCCTCCCCCCCGGCGGACAGTTTTACTCGCGCCCAAAGATCGATGATTTCCAGTTTCATCCGGACCGCAGCGGCAGGATCCTCCGCACGAAATGAGATTCTCTCAATTACCGGATCCAGAAGCTCACCGATCCGTTTGTAGGTCTGAACGTCCTCGGCCTCCGAATCTCTCAGAATACGGGCCATTTCGATTCGCGCCGAGTCCCGGTAAAGGGATTCCTCGGGAACGCGATCGTAGGCCCGGAGAGCAAGTTCTGTCCGGCCTTCGAACAAAGCCCATTGAGCGACACGGGTCGCAGCAAGACCGGTCGGATCCGTGGCGATCCAATCCAATAAACGTGGAATCTCTCCGTCTTCGACCAATAGCGTGCGGAGAATCCGATCCTGCCAACCCCCTGACGGAGGTTGATTGAGCCGTTCCTCCAACAGAGACCGCACATCAGCGCGCACCGACGGCTGCTCGGTAAGTTTCAAGACGTGATCGGCCAGGAAATCGTCATTTGCCCAGTTTTGTGCACGAGCTTTCTCGTATTGTTCCCATGCTGCTTCCACCGAACCGTCGGCAATCAAAGCATCGGCGTACGCCAATACGGTCGAATGGGCCGGAGCTTTTTCAGCACCCGCGCGCAGAACCTCCATGGCCTCTTCCTGAAAACCGGTCTCCTGAAGGGCACGGGCCGCCTGTCGAAACGCCGTAGGACGATTTTCGTGCGAGGCAATATAGTCGTTCCACAGAGGAACGGGGTCGGCGCCCGGCAACCGGCTGACCGCTTCATACCAACGGATGTCGGTCGGACGTCGTTTGATCATGTCGACAGCAATTTGTACCGCGGCGGTCGTGTTCCCAATACTCTCAAGCGCCTCGTATTGCAGTTCGACCAGCCCCGGTGTGAGCATGTGAACTTCCGAGGGCATGGGGACACTCGCAGTCGGAGCCAGATTCTCTGCTTGAGCCATCAGCTGGTTCGCCATGGCGGCCTGGCATTTTGTAATGATCTCTATTGTTTTCTTCGGATCGCCAAGCCGCTGGTAGGCCGCCGCCAGGAAGCGAGCGGCAGAACGGTCGTTTTTTTCGGTCACACGAGCTTCAGCCTGCTCCAGAAAAGCTTTGAGACGACCGGTCTGGTGAAAGGCGGACAACATTTCTTCCATGTAGGAAGCGGCCGCGGCAGGCAATTCCGTCCAAAGTTCTTCAAACAAATCGGCCGCCTTCTCGTGCATCCCCTTCCCTTCGTACATTTGGGCCAACTGCCATCGCAACGTGCCGGTACTCAGGGCATTTACCCGCTCGGCCAGCCGTTCCATATCCTCTTTGGACGGTTGACCGTACCGGTAATTGCGCATCAGCCGGAAAAGGACGGTCATTTGATGATTCTCGGGGAGGCCATCCAGCAGGCTCCAGTACACGGCCGCCGCCCGGCCGCTATCGCCGGCCCTTTCAAGGCATTCCGCCCATCGCAGCGCATAGCCGACGTATGTAGAATCGAGCGTCAGTTCTTTCGGCCGAGGTAGTTCGTCCTCCAGAATTTGAGCGTAGATCTCGGCAGCCGGACCGAAACGGCTTTGGCTCTCTTCGATAAGGGCCGCTTGAAGCAGCGCGTCCAATCGGGAAGGGAATGTCGACCACGCCGGGCTTTCGCGCAGCTGTTCCAGAGCAAACCGTGCGCGAATCGTGTCGCCGATCAAACGCGAGCGAGTTGCCAAATCCCAAAGCAATTTCGCTTCTTCCTCCGGCGCAATATCTTCCATCAAGCGATCTTCGATTTTCTCGATTTCCAGACGGACACCGCGCGTGTAGTCTTCATTAAGCGACCACCCTGGCTGCGGCACGCAAAGAGAAAAAACGGCAGTCAGCATTAACGCTGCCGGTATCCTGCAACACAATTTCATCACAACGACTCCCTCTCCCGCAGGTTGCGGAAGTACCTTTTTACGTAATCTCTGTAACGCGTCGGTACCCCTCGGGTGCCTGCGGATTCATATATGTCTCGCGTTTGTTCTTCCGTTCCCGTTTCAACGGTATCGGGAGGAGTATCCGCCCCTTCGGTCCCGGTAGGTTGCTCGGCTTTTCGTCGTTTTCCGTAGGTATCTTGTTCCTGAGAGGTTTGGGCTTCAAGCATTCGAGTGAGGATTCGGTCCTGTTTCTCGTCGAGTTCCCGATCCAGCTGCGCGTCGCTCAATTGCTTCTCGACCTCCTCCATTTCTTTCGCCACTTCGTCCAGGCGACTCTGAAGATTCCGCATGTGGCGATATCTCTGCATCAACTTCTGGATCTCTCTTCGAATCATTGCCTGTTGCTGGGCCATTCGCTGCAGTTGCGAAAGAAAATCCTGGCCGCGCTGTTGCTCGCCGCGCAAACGATCCGTCTGCTCGTTCAATCGTTGCTGCTGTTGGATCAACTGCTGCATTTGCTGCATGAAGCTCTCCGCCGATCCCTGAGCAGCTTGCTGTTGGAGCGAATTCATACTGGATAGCATTCTCGATATCGCCTCGTTGATATTCCGCAAGGCGGCGTGTGCCGGACCGTAGCCGATCCATTCCTCACTCTCCGATGCGTCAACAGCCTTGCGCATTCCCCCTGCGGCCGCATTCAAAAAAGCGATAACTGAAACATCAATGAACGGATTGGTACTGAGCAATTCAGTCCATTCCTCCGCAACGCGGCGCGCTTCCTGGGCGTAGAAAACTTCCTTCTCGAGCGATCGTTTCGGTTGCCTCGCCGCCAGCGGTGAATCCACGAGTTGTTCTTGTCGCTCCGAGAGAAACAGACTCCGGTCCACGATCCGCATGATTCGCTGCATGTCCATTTGCAGACTGATACCCCCCATACCGGAAAACGAATCCTGGAGTTCTTTGGCGAGGTTTCTTAGTTTGTTCTGCGCGTTGTTCATTGACTTCTGCGCTTCGGCGAGATTGCCTTGGGAAAGCTGTTGTTCCGCCTGCTGAAGCGATTGACTAGCTTCTCGTCGGGCCGATTCGGCCATGTTTTGTAATTGATCCGCCAGCTGGGGATTCTCCCCGGTCAGTTTTTCAGCAAGTCGTTCCATGGCTTCCATCATGGCGGCCGCATCCTGGTTCAGAGCCTTCTGGCGGTCCTGCAAGGCAGCTTTTTCGCGCTCCAATTGCTGTTCTGTTTCAGGATCAAGGTTCTCCTGCTGCAGTTGTTCTTCCAGTTTCTGCGTGTCTCGCTCCAGACGATCTTCCCGGTCGGCCAGATGCTCGGCGACATTCCACAGACCTTCGAGCTGACGGAGCTCGTAAGCCGATTCGAGTTGACTGAGAGTGCGGTCCAGTTGTTGTTCGAAATCCTCGAAGGAGAATTCCAACTGTTCCAGCTCGCTCGGATCGACCTGCTCCGACATCTGTTCCACCATTTGGTCGAGTTGATCGAGCAGAGCCCGGCCCTCGTTGCTCATCATTTCGCTCATCAATTCACGGATCCGCTCGATCTTGGCCAAAGTCTCCGGAGAAAACCCCGCTTGCTCTTCAATCTCGGCCTTCTCGGGTTCCGTGACTTTGCCAATCTCTTCTTCCAACGCGGAGAGTTCTTCTTGAAGCGATTCTTGACGTTCTTTCAGGTCCTCCAAACGCCGCTGTTCGGCAAATAGAGAACTTTCTTCCCCCTCGTCCGCCTTCTCCTGAGCGGTTTTCTCGCGAATACTCCGCGCGATTTCGTGGACTTCTTCAGTGATCGAGTGTTGCTCCTCGGTTATCGCAGCCATCGTGTCAACCTGCTCGGTCTCCTCCTCAAACAGGTCCTGATAGACATCTGTCAAACTGGGATACCGTAGAATCTGTGTACTTGACCGGCCGGACTTGGAATTCGCAAATGGATCGTTATCCCACACCTCAACGTAATAGGAGACCTCGTCGCCGGGAAAGAGATTGAAAGGAGCTAGATTCCATTCAAAGTCAACAACCGTTTGTGTAACAGACTCAACACCTTCTGAAGCTTCCCACAATTCCACAGCAGCCCGTTGAGCTTCTTTATAATTGACCTCATAACACAGAACCACTCGCTGTACGCCATAATCGTCCTGAGCGAGGCTGCTGATCAACTGACGACCTGAGGAGTCGAGAACCTTTGTTTGCTCGGGAGTTATGATCTTGGCACGTGGCGACTGGTCCGGGATGATCGTTATCGTCTCGGTGGCTGATCGAGTGGTCATCCCAAGATCGTTGGCGATCTCGAACACGACGGGCGAAGCACTGAGAACGGAGGTCGCCCCTTTGGCAACGGCTCCTTCGATCTCCAAAGAAATCTTCTGTTTCCCGAGATGCCATGAAGCGGAAGCCAGAGGTTGGTCCGCACGAATCTCCGCTCGAAGTTCGCTCCCGAGCGGGATATCAATGCCTGACAACGAGCCTTTGTGAGTCTGTTCTGGAAGCCGTGTATAGGTAGGCGGCGAAACCCGCCAATTGAGTTCACTCAAGGCGGGTGGATCCACTGGTTGAATGACACGGCGGTTGGAGGCCAAATCGCCGGCGGTGGCCATACAGACGACGCGGTCGCGAACGTTTGCGAGAACATAGGCCGCTTTCCCATCGCGGCCCAAATCCAGGGCGATTCGCTCCCAGGTACCGCGGCGCTCCACATGAAGTGTCGCCGCTTGCGGTCCGGGTGGAGCTGACACGGACAGGTCAACCGAACTGCCACGGGCAACTCGCTCGGGAACCGTAAGAACCATTCGGCCTGCGATCTCATCGGAAGGTTGGCGCCACAACCGGTCTATGGAAGCGGAAAGTCGCTCTAAAGATGCCCGTCCCGCCGGAAGACCGACCAGGGCCAGGGTGCCGAACAGAACAAATCCTGTAATAAGCGCCAACGGTACGTCCACCGGAGGACGTTTCCTCTCCTCCTCAATCAGCCGTGTAACATAATCGTCAGCGAACTGAATGGTCTGAGCGACGAGTTCCGGCGAGTACCCCAGGCGTTTCATCTCCTGCGGCCGGTCCATCATCTCCTGTGCGGTCGAAAGACGGTCGAACGTGTCACGCAGTTCCTCTTCCCAACGCTGAAGGATCCGTTGATTCTTGATGTGCCCCGACACCACAGTCTGAAGCATCATGCCGAACAGAAAGACAGCCCCAACAAGAACCAGAAACGCCGCGGTATTCAGACCGCCGAATGAGAATCCTGAAAGCACACCGGCCAGGAGTAGCAACACGAAAGATAGCAGACCGTAGACTACTACCATGAGTGCCCACCGAATCAACAATCTACGCCGATATGCATTTCCAAACGCCTGAACGTGACTCTCGAAGGCCCGGCGTTCGGCTGATTTTGTATCTGTCATAGTCTAACCTTCCCGATTCTTGCGCCTACTAGCCAAAACCGGCTGCAATACGCTCAACAAGCTACCGCCCCGGGGATTGCGATACAAATGACCCCTGAATCCGCGGCACCGGTATGAGCGTACTAAGCGAATTGTCCTCGGGTCTTCGTCACTCAGGAAAGTAAACGAATCGGGGCAAACTGAATAACCGCCTTCTCGTGAACAGGGCAGGAGTCAATGCGCAATCCAGCAAATAGTCTACAACATTGCTATCTCCCTCACTCCGAGTTATCGCCTTCCGCCTCGGGTGGATTCTGATCGCTGAGATCTCCTATGAAAAGAGGACGCTTGAGCAAGGCGACATAATCCGTCCAGTCCCGCCCCAATTCCCGTCCCTTTTCCATCTCGTTCGCAACTGCAGCCATCTGGGCGTCCATGTTCTCGACATAGTGGAGAAGAAACGCCTCGGGAATCATGGGGAGGATGGGTGAACGTTCCGTATCACCGTGGTGGGACAGGATCATGTGCGTTAAGTAGATCAGGAGATCTCGAGGAAATCCGTCAACCTGATCCGCATAATGACGCAGGAATTCGCATCCCATCATCGTATGACCGATCAAGCGTCCTTCGGTCGTGTAATCAAAAGCCGTCTCATAGGAGAGTTCACGGGTCTTGCCGAGATCGTGAAATATCGCTCCGGTAACAAGTAGATCCACATTAACTTGCGGGTAATAAGCGGCGACGGCGCGGCAGACAGCAACCACGGAAAGTGTGTGCTCTAGAAGCCCACCGATGTAAGCATGGTGCCATGTTTTCCCGCCGGGAGCGTGACTGAATCGGCGGATCATCTCTTCATCGGCAAGCAAAGCGTCAAGAAGACAGCGGCAATACGGTTCTTCGACTTCGGCGACTCTCTCGGTGAGTCGCTCAAGCAACCGCTCCGGAGAAAATCGTGAACGCGGCAGGAAATCGTTCGGCTCGATCTCCACACCCGGTCCGATCGGAGCAATGGCCGCAACCTTGAGTTGGGGAGCCCCGCGGTAGAGTTCCACTCGGCCTTCCACCTGGACGGGGTCACCGGCTTGAACCAGTCGATAGACCTCCTCGGCTCGAGTCCACATGACGCCGGAGATCTTGCCTGTCTTGTCAGCAAAACGAAGACGCAAGTATTCGCCTCCGTCATACTGAGACAGAGTAATGCGAGTCACAATGAAAACATCGTCAACTATATCCCCTATAGAAAGTTCAGCAACAAATTGGTTCTTCACGAGTCCTCGTAGAATTTCTCGCCAACAAGCGATCCAGGGGTCGGCAATCGATACAGGACCTCCTCATTTACTTTCAGCTTGTCGGCGTCGATGTATTCGTCATTCAGGTGCTCCCAGAATTCGTTTCGTTGGCGTGTCAGTATCATGCGCTCGACCCTGGTCCGCGTCTCGTCGAGCGGCTGGGATTCGCGAGGCAGCCGTTCGATCATGTGCGCGAGTGCATAGCCGTCATCGACCTCGAAAGGTTCCTTCGAAGTCTCGCCCTCTTTCAAGCGGAAGAGCTCGCTGACAAAGCGGCGTCCTCGCCAGGTATCATGGCTGTCGAGAACCCCAATATACCCTCCGTCTTTTGCACTGGTCGCGTCCGATATGTCTTTGGCGACCGCCGCAAAGTCTTCGCCGGCCTCGATCCGGGCGAGAGCTTCAAAAAGAGGTTCTTTCGCTTCCTCCCGTGCCTTGTATTCTTCATACATCACGGTCTCGTCGTATTCCGGTAGTTCGACAAAAATCTCGCGCGCTTTTGCCTCTTGAGGTTCCAGAAGACGGTCTTTGTATTCCTGGTACGTTTCCTTGATCATCTCTTCCGTAATCGGATGATCTTCCTGATATTTCTCCCACCGCTCGTTCATCTCCACATTGAACAGCCGAAGAACCTCCATCCGCTTGAACCGATCAAGGGAGGGTCGTCGCTCGTCCAAACCCATTTCGTATGCTCTTTCCACGGCGACCAATTTCAGCGCGAGATGTTCTTTGATGAATTCATCTCGGCCAATCTGCTGCAGTTCCGCTCGCCGGGATTGACCGCGATACCCCTCAAACATGCTTCGATACATGCCGACGGTCACAGGCCGACCGTAAACGCGGCAAATAACAGCCGTATCCTCTGCAGAAGAATCCTCGACAATGTCGGGATTCCAGTCGGTCAACGCGTCATCCAAGTATTTCTCTGTGAATTCTTTCTTTGTTTTCTCGATAAACTGATCTCGCAAAGCGCGTTCGATCTGGCCTCGAACGCGGCGCAACGGTCTTGGTTCGGGCGGAATATACTCTTCGAGTCGAAGAATCTCGTACCCGTATTTTGTTTTGACGATGTCGCTGAATTGTCCGGGTTCCAGAGCCAACACGGCTTCCTGGATCACGGGATTCAGGCGCTTCTGGGGGTCGGGTTCATCCACCTTGAACGGCCCTGCGATTGTTCCCTTTTTTTCGGAGTCGGAGTACTCTTCAGCGACTTTCACGAAATCCTCGCCTGCTTTGAGCTTCGCGAGGGCTTCTTTTGCCTGTTCGAGAGCCTCCTCTTGTTTAGCGGGCGGTTCATCAACGGTTTTAAAAAAGACATGACGGAATTTGAAGCGTTCCGTTTCGCGGAAATCGTCGATGTGTTCGTCGTAGTACTCTTGTATCTCCTCCAGGGTTGGATCGAAGTTGTTGTGAAGATAAACCGCCTGAAAGTATGTAAACATCCAATCGAGTTTGCTTCGCCGAAGTTCTTCGGCGATCTCGGGTCGTTGGTGAACGCCCTGCTCTTTGGCTTCGCTTGTGAGCATCAACATGAGAATCGACCGGTCCACCATCGAGTGAAGCGCTTCTTTCTGTTTTTCTTCCGTTTCTCGCCCGAGGTTTCGTAAAGCATCTCCGTTCAATAGAGCGAACAGTCCCGCGTCAATCTGCACATCCCGTTGGGAAGCGACTACCGTGTCCCTTGGTATAGGAGTCGGTTTTGGCGTTTCAGCGCTTTCCTTCGGTTGCTCGGCGGCTTCGTCAGCCGCGAAAACAGGGATGAACAGAGTACAAACAAATACCAGAATACAGATTCTTTTCATCAGAGCGTTCTCCTCCACTTAGTCATTTGCGAATTGTCAAGTTTTTCTGTCGTTTTGCCCGCTACAAGGCACATACAGAATGAGTATTGTCAATCTGTTTGCTGTGCAAATCAAGAGACTGGGCGACCTATACAACTCCTACGACGTGGCAACCTCGCCTGCGGCCGCACGCATCCGGCGATAGAGGTCCGTGACCTTCTTCACATACGCTTGAGTCTCCTTGAATGGAGGCAACCCATTGTATTTCGTAATGCGAGCAGGACCGGCGTTATAGGCTCCAAGGGCCAATTCCAGGTTTTCATCGTACAGACTCATGAGACCACGCAGATAAAGCACGCCCCCTTTCACGTTATCGTCCGGGTCCATTGGATTACTCACGCCGAGTTCGCGGGCCGTCATCGGCATGAGTTGCATCAGCCCCATTGCGCCCTTCGGCGATTTCGCCGCTGGGTTCCAGTTCGATTCAGCCTGAATGACCGCACACACGAGCAACGGATCCATTCCGAGAGCGGAAGCATGATCGTGAGCCAGACGGATCAATTTGACGTCGACTTTTCTTCCCACTACCTGGAGAGCCCTCTGAACCAAAGCCAGTTTCGTTTGCTGAACGGGCGGTTTCTTTATTCTCTTCTCTCTATAGGTACCCGGGTAATCGCTACGCCGTCGCGAGTCGACCAATTTGCGGAGGTGCTCCCACTCCGGCCCGGCAATACCCGCCCGACGGGCCATCTCGAGGTGACGATCTCCACCGGCGAAGTCCAAGTGATCGATAGCGATACGGGCTAGAATCATATGGATCCGCCCGCGTTCCCCTTCCCAAACATCCTCTCCGGTTCTCCCGCTCCACTTTTCGATCGCCTCGAGACCGGCCTCGTAGTCGCCTTCGAAAACCAGCGTGGCGAGACGTTTCTGTTTCTTCTCCAACTCGTGCTGTTTCTTCTTACGCCGGGCCTCCTCAATTTGAGCGAATACCCCGTCGGCCTCGTCTTTCCATCCCTCGAATTTAACCGCTGCGTGCAGCCATTCTTCCGATTCCTCCCAACGATCTTTCTCAAATAGCTGCTTCCCCATGAAAAGCTCGCTCTCACCTTCCGATGTACACTCGACAGACTCCACACGTTGATTGGGCAGAGAAAGCTCTGCATCCAACGTCACAAAGACCGTGAGCAAATCATCCCTCGAGATAAAGTGCCCTTCGAGCGTACCTGCGCCTTTGAGTTGAAGCGTATCGGGACGAACACGTTCGTGGGTGACCGCGAAACCAGCGAACAGACAAAGAATCGCTCCGCACAGAGCAAGACGAGGCCGTTTCGTCGCCCAAAAGCCCAGTAATCGAATCACTCCATCGCCTCCGACATAAGAACGGCCCGCCCGCGCTGGCGAGCGACAAGAATCTCGCGGAACAGTTCTTCGACACTGTGATTGGATCGACACAACGCGTAATCGATACCGAGTTCCGCAGTTCCTTCCCGGTAATTCTTGATAAACGATTTGACTTTCTTTTGGTAGGCTCGGCGGAGTCGCTGCGGCACAGTGCGAAGAACGTCGTCGCTCTCGAGACCGACAAAATCTACCGAGCCCCGGTAGGGGAGTTCGATCTCCTCAGGTGCGAGGATATGAAACACGAGAATCTCCTGGTTGAGTTTACGAAGCATTGCCAGTCCACGAAGGACCTCGCTCGTTTCATCCAAAAGGTCCGAGAAAACCAACACCATACCGCGCTTTCGAATGCGTTCACCCAAGAGATTCAAGATCCGAAACAGCTGGGATTCTCCGGTGGCTTCACCGCGTGCCAAGATTTCCAGGATCGTACTGAGATGATCGCGCCGGGCTCTGGGCGGCACATATGTATCGACATCGTTCGTACAACATGCTAACCCAACAGCGTCCCCCTGGCGGAGGAAGAGATACGCAAAAGAGGCGGCCAGCCGAACCGCAAGATCGTATTTGCTCTGTTTCTGCCCACCCTGAAATCGCATGGAAGCGCTCTGGTCCACAATCAGGAGAGCCTGGAGATTTGTGTCTTCTTCAAACAGTTTCACGTGAAATCGGTCTGTCTTCGCGTAGGCACGCCAGTCGATCAGGCGCAGTTCATCGCCCGGATTGTAAGGACGATGCTCGCTGAATTCGACGTTGCGGCCCTGATAAGGACTCCGATGCAGTCCGACGACAGCCCCCTCCACCGTCTCCCGGGCAACCACCTCCAACTGCGAGGCGATTGCTCTGACAAGTGGATCCAGAATCTGCTTCGACTGACGGTCGGCAGAGGTACTCCATTTCGATTCGGTCATTCTTCACGTCCAAGCCGGATATCATCGCTCAAACCGCGATCGTCTTCGCCGTTCGGACCTCGACTTCTTACGTCGACGAACGTGCGCTCTCCATCACGGAATATTTCATAAATGAAGGGGCGGCCCCACAAATCGACTCGCGGCAGGTCGCCCGTGATATACGGTCCGCTCCATCCACTGATTCCGGGATCGGTTACAAGCGAATGAATCCATTTGTCTCGAGATGGATAGGCTCCCGTGTCCTGACGAAAGGCCTGTATACCATCGAGTAGAGAAGCAATCACTTCGGGTAGACTACGTGTATTCGGTGTCATTACAAAAGAGGAATCGACTGGGATTTTCCAGGGAAATACCGGAGCGACTTCTTCAAACACGGGTCGCGGCTCGGACGTAGGAAGGACAGGATTCCATTCCATCTGCAACTTCTCCGGCTGCCAGGCATCCCATTCCTGCCAAATCTGCACATCTTTCTCCCATTCGGAAGCCGGAACCACCTCGACACCATCCTGCCTGGATATCCAACGTTCCCCCGGACTGACTTTCGGAACACGGATTCCGTTCGCATTCGTCACTGAAATTGTGTCGGAGAGAGGAACGATCTCCAGTCCACCTCCGGGCGAAGCACGAGAGACTACCAATTGTTGATTCAGGAAGACCTGGTGACCACGGTTGATCAGTTTCACCTTCCGTAATTCTCCCAGCGATAACACATCGACCCACAATGTACCGGCGGTAAGTTCCACCTCGAGCCGATAGACAAATGTGTCCTTTTCGAAAGCGACGGAGAGTATTCTCAGCCGACTGCCCGCGTTCATCCCCAGTTTCGCCGCGGAGCCAAACCCCAGGAGAAGGCGACTATTCGGGGAGACCTCGACAGCATAGCCGGGGGGAACAGTGTCGTTCTCAGCCAAACGACTCCTTCCACCGGTACCGCTCGTTTCGCCGTGCAAAAGGTACGCCCAGCCGCGCACATCGGATACTTGGAGCGTGACGTTGTCAGAATCGGTTTGCGGCTTTGGGGCAAACTGTATCTGTGGGGTCATACTGGGCACGATACGCCCTTCGTCGATCAATTCCTGCAAAAGTGCCTGAATAGCCTCTTGATCGGCCTCGTCGTCCGTGTCGTCCCGCTGATACGATTCCACATACTCTCCCCTGATTCGAAGAACACTTCCCTGCGATTCAATCCGAAAATCCCCTTCCTCCCCCTTCTCGGGAACTTCGAGAATCCGGCATCGAAACCGCCGGCCGTCTTTGAAGACAACAACATCTCCTGCAATCTCCTCCAACGAACCGAAGAGGAGTGCGGTATATACTACGAGAGCTATAGCGAGGAGTCTTCTCGACATACTGTATCCGCGCTGCTTGGAATCGAACCTGCTATCGCAAGACGGTCGGTCGGTCTTCGAAGCGAAAATCGAACGGGGAACCTGCAACAAACCTGGAAGACCATCCCATAGAAAATGTAGCCTTCGTGCCGCAGACCGTCAAATGCCGGAACTCTGTCCCGGGCGTCCTGCATTGATGCGATGTGCCGCGTACCCTGCACCGAAACCGTTGTCGATATTGACCGTAACCACACCGGCGCTGCATGAGTTCAACATACCAAGGAGAGCGGCCAGGCCGCCGAAGCTGGCTCCATAGCCGACACTGGAGGGAACAGCAATCACAGGAACGTCCACGATTCCGCCAACGACACTTGCAAGGGCTCCTTCCATTCCCGCGACAACCACGATCACGTTGGCTTCATGAAGTAGGGGCAACCGCCGGAACAGACGATGAATTCCAGCAACCCCCACATCGTGCGCTTCCCGCACCGTGGAGCCCAGGAAACGAGCGGTGACGATTGCTTCTTCCGCAACGGGAATATCGGAGGTTCCCGCACAGACAACCAGGACGTTGCCTTGTTCTTGTGGAGGCGGTTCGTCTCCCGGCACAGTAATCGCCTTGCATCGGCGGTGAAACTGCGCCTCGGGGAGCGCTTGCTTAACCAAATCGAAAAGCTCTTCGCTCCCACGCGTGGCCAGCACTGGGGAGCCTCGCTCCCGCAGGTTTTGGATGATGGCGAGTGACTCCTCGACTTGTTTGCCCGCACAAAAGACAACTTCGGGACATCCCTGACGAAGTTGCCGGTGATGATCGATGGTCGCGAAACCAAGATCCTCGTACGGCAGGTGCCGAAGGCGTTCGGCTGCTTCGTGGGGGAGCATCTCGCCCCGTTTCACCTTTTCCAGAAGTTCGATCAACCAGCGGGGAGTCTCCATCGGACTTCCTTACAGCGCCATTTCATCGAGTAATCTGCGGGCTTTCGGATGGCCGGGCTGCTCGTCAAGTACGTTCTTCAAGGCGCGCTGGGCGGCTGCGAGATCTCCCTGTTCCATCGCTTCGTGAGCCTCGTCCAGAAGAAGCACAAGGCGGGCCTTTCCCTCTTCCGCACGTGAGAGAAGCCCTTCTATCTCCTCGCGGGTCTGTTCTTTCCCGGCTAGTTCCAGCGCCCGCCGGAAGGATTCCGCGGCCTCCTCGTAAAGTCCTTTCGAAAGCTGTTCCTCGCCCTTCGCGCGGTACTGGGAGATGTATCGCTGGACTCGTTCGGCACGCTCCTCCTCACGGCGCTCGGCCTCTTCACGCAAGCGAGCCTGCTCGACGGGGTCATTGAGTATGGCGGTTACCTTCTTATGAAGTGCGGTGGCCAGAGGCTCCCCGGATACGAATTCGAGTGCACGCTCCAGTTCGTTCTCTGCTTTCTCGAACTCGTTTTCTTCCAGCGCCTCCAGCGCCAACAGCGTTTTCGAGTTGGCGGCACGCATGTTGTCTAGATGCCGACGAAGGCTCAGGACTTCTTGATCTCGTTCAGCCAGCTTCTTTTGCAGCTCCTCCATTTGAGCGATCTTTCGCTGTTGTTCCTGCATTACCGCCTGTTCGCCTTGCTGTTCGGTTTGAGCGATCTGTGCTCGAACTTGGGCGAGTTGATCGCGGGCCTTCTGCATTTCCGCATTCGTCTCAGAGAGTTGACGCTGCAAATCGGCGATCTTCCCGTTGGCGATCTCGAGTTTCGATTGAGCCGCGGCCAGATCGCCCTTGAGCAAGACGGCTTCGTTGTAATCTTCAACCAGTTTCAGATATTCCTGTGTCTTCGTTTCCAGGTCGGCCTTAATGGAACCGATTTCCTGTTGAGTGGCCGCGAGTTTGTTCGCGTGCTGCTGATTCAAGCGTTCGATCTGCTGACGGAGTTCCGCGACTTGGGTTTCCGTTTCTTCTTTCCGCTTCTGGATTTGGAAGTACTGATCGGGCGGCAAGGTCTTGAAGACATCGAGCTGCCCCTTCATCTCCATATTCGCGTCGCGGAGTTGCTCGACTTTGCCGCTCAGGGTTACCGCTGTGCTGTGATAGGACCAGGCTTTATATCCCAGAAAGACAACCACGACCAGACTTAAAACCCCAACCACAACGCCCCCGGTCGCCCACATCACATAGGGTCGCTTGGTGGCTTCCTCAACCGCTTCTTCTTCCATCAGGCGCGCGCGCTCGATCGACCGGGCGGCCTTTTCCATTTCAGGATCCAGCGAAAGACAGCGCTGCCAGGCGTCAATGGCTTCAGAATACAGTCCCTTTTGGGCCTGAATGGTTCCCAGCAGGTTGTAGTATTCCGGTTGGTTGCCGACGATGGAGATGGCGGCCTGTACTTGAGCAAGCGCCTCATCCAAGCGACCGGCATGGGCAAGCGACAAGGCCTCATTGAAGTGGCGGTTTCCGGAATCAATGATCGCCTGGACAGTATCGTCCTGATTCTCCTGGCCTTTCTTGTCGTTTTGTGGATCCTGGTTTCGGGAGGCAGGGTCCATAGTTCGAGGCTCCTTTACGTTGATTTACATCTGAGATCGCCGGTCCCGTGCACAGGCAAACGGACCGCGGGAACGTTGGGTCACGCCGGTCAAACGAGAATAGGGCACACCGCACGGAAAATCGTAAAGAGGAGGGAGTATTCAGTCGATGCTCGTCTCACACTCAACCGATCGGAACCTTCGACAGAGTTTTCTTCGCCCGCCTCTCCGACGGCTCCAGCAGAATGTCCTGCGCTCCGGTTGACACAGCAAGATGATATCAAGGCCATCCTGCCGCCTGGCCCCTTCTAGTAATCCGCCGTCTCCATCCTGGTCAAGATCTCGTTGAGCTCGCCGATCTTTGCTCCCATTTGATCGTGATCGTTCGACTCGCGGGCCGATTTCAACTCGTCGACTACACGGCGGGCACTTTCCGAGAGTTCGTCATCATACTCTCCAAACATCCTCTCGGCCCGATAAATCAGACTTTCCGCTTCATTCTGCAAATCGTCCGACGCGCGGGAGCGGAGCATCTTCTCGACGCGGTCGCGGGCTTCCGTGGTCAATTCTTTGACTTCTTCCGGACTGAGCCGATTGTCGGTCGAAAGAATGGTAACGCTAACCTCTTTATTCGTAGTGAGATCGGTCGCAGTCGCTTCCAGAATTCGGTCCTGATTGAGCCGAAAAGTCACTTCAATGCGCGGCACACCGCGGGGCGCAGGGGGAATGCCGTCGATCCGTAGCATATCCAAGAACGTATTGGAGGATGCGACCGGCTCCTCTCCCTCGTATACGGGGAACGAAATCGCCGTCTGGAAATCGCGGGTCGTGGTGAACAGATCGCGCGCTTCGGTCGGGTAAGTGGAATTCCGCTCGATGAGCACTCCAAAGCGGTCGTCAGCCAGCCCAACACCCAACGAGAAAGGCGTCAAGTGAACAATGACCGGCCCCTCGGTCTCGACCGCATCGGCGGCCGTCGATTCCAGTTCCTCGTCCAGCGGAGCCAGGATGGAGGCCTGAATCGCTGCTCCCATGGCAACGCACTCGTCAGGACTCACGTCCTTGCGCGGTTCCTTGTCGATAAGTTCCCGAACGACGCGCTGCACATAAGGGATCCGCGTGCTGCCTCCAACGAGGAGAACGTTGCTGATGTCATCGGGCTCAAGACCCGCGTCGGAGATCGCCTCGCGCGACGGATCGATGGTACTATCGATCAAATCGCTAACAAGCGACTCGAACTTAGCGCGCGTAAGTTCCATATCTACAGTGACCGGTCCCTTATCGGTCATAGCGACCGCTTCGAGCAAAATGTTGGTCTTCGTGACACCGGAAAGATCGATTTTGGCTTCTTGGGCGGCGTCTCGAAGCCTGAACATCGCTTTCGAATCTTGGGACAAATCCACGCCGTGCTTGTTCTTGATTTCCTCAAGAAGATAATTGACGATTCGCTCGTCGAAATCATCACCACCGAGTTTGTTGTTTCCCTTAATGGAAAGGACCTGGAACACACCACCGACCATTTCGATGATGGAGACGTCGAACGTTCCACCGCCAAGGTCATAAACCATCAAGACCTGATCGTCTTCTTTATCCAGCCCGTACGAAATCGCTGCGGCGGTCGGCTCGTCGATGATCCGACGAACGCGTAATCCGGCAATCATCCCGGCGTCCCGCGTTGCCTGCCGCTGAGCGTCCGTGAAGTAGGCAGGCACGGTGATAACCGCCTGCTCGATCTCCTGCCCGAGAAACTCGCCCGAGTCCGTCTTTAGCTTTTGTAAAATAATTGAAGAGATTTCCTGAGGCGTATGTTCTTTTCCATCGATAGTAACCCGATGTTTCGTGCCCATTCGACGCTTGATCGAGAAAACCGTACGATCCGGATGAAGGGCCGCGGCGCGGCGGGCCTTCTTGCCTACCAGAATTTCGCCATCTTCCGAAAAATAGACGACAGACGGAGTCAACCGATCCCCGACATCGTTTGGGATGATGGTCGGTGTCCCGTTATCCATATAAGCCGTTACAGAATTGGTTGTACCAAGGTCGATGCCGAGGATAATTCCCATCCGCTACTCCTCAACTGCGCAACAGTCAGATGTGTTGAGATTTTATCACAAAGTGAGCCGCATGACACAGTTTAAACAAAGAACTGTGAAAGGGTTAGCTGTCCTCCAGCGGTTCACTTTATTCGCCTGGTCTTCGTGCCACGATGACGCGTGCATCGCGAAGGACACGATCTTTATATCGGTATCCTTTCTCTATTTCTTCAACGATGACGTTATTTTCCTCGATGTTGGGGTCCTCGCGCACCTCAACAACGTCGTGAACGGAAAGATCCACCTTCAGGCCAAGGGATTCTATCTCAGAAAGCCCTTCCCGTTCTAGTGCGAGCTGCAGGTGACGCCGAACGGCCGTTACGGCTTTGAACCAGTTCTCCAGGATCTCATCGTCTTCCACATCAACGCTTTCCGAATGACGCACAATATGATCCATTGCGTCAAGAACGGGGATCAGACGCCGCATCATCTTCTCTTGCGGGTCTTTATACCGGCGCGCCGCGAGAAGTTTGTTGCCGTCCGCCAGAGTCGAAAGACAGGTCGAGAGGACATCATCACTCCCCACGCCTCCTCGCACATCGAGCGGCATCTCCTCAATGGGAAACGCTTCTTTGGGATCTGTCTGTTCCGATCTGCCAATTCCCCAAAAGAGCATAAGATCATTCCCTGCCGATTCTATACCATCTCGTCACGAATACTATACTTACTAACGTTGGCTTAACGTAGTTTACCAAGTCGTTTTGCTTCTCTTATTCCCTGTTTTCCGTGTTTGTTCCGAGGATCAATTTCGAGAATCTTCT
Organism: uncultured bacterium; assembly: GCA_964612675.1. Classification (GTDB taxonomy): domain Bacteria; phylum Hinthialibacterota; class Hinthialibacteria; order Hinthialibacterales; family JAKPRU01; genus CAZTDD01. Next base: position 10,690 of record CAZTDD010000009.1, on the reverse strand, counting down.
CATATTCCTGGGCGGCAGCGACGAATTTGCGCATATCGAAATACGTCTCTGCAATCATAATGCGGAGATCGACGTTCTTGGGATCGTATCGAAGCGCGTTTTTGAAGTGGGCCAGAGCCTGCTGATGGATTCTCTGGTCCCGGAGCCGCTTCGCGATGGTGACGTTCCCGCGGATCAAATGATCTTTGACTTTCTCTTTGCCGGGGGCCAATTTCATGGCCCGGTTCCACATATGAAAGGCTTCGTTGATCTTGTTCGTATTGAGGTACGCCCAACCGAGCTGACAGAGGAAATCTACATCATCCCGGTATTCATCGAAACACGACTCGAACGCACGCACCGCCTGAGCCCAGTTTCCCCGCTGCATACACGCATACCCCAGGTCTTTGCCGGACCCGGACGTAAGATCCTCATCGGACACGTCCGCCGTTCCCCCCAGGAACCGTCCACCGAAGTGCTTATGCGTTGCGAGTATGAGCGCTTTGAGGTACTCATTCTCCGGATCGTTGCGTAGACTGCTGTGCCAGGCCTCGAGGGCCCTCCTCCACCATTTCTCCTCGTTCTCTTCGTCTTTCAGTTTACCGTAGGCGATACCGAGGTTCTGGTACAGTTCACCATCGCGCACTTCTTCAGCCAGCTGCAACCAGGTCTCAACTGCTTTTTCCCACTGGCCATCCTGAGCGAGGTCGTAGCCTTGTTTCCAGCGCATGGTGCGACGATTCGCCAATGTCTCATTGTCATTGGGCTTAAACTGCAGGATCTGCTTAAAATCCTCTTCAGCTTCGTCCCATCGACCGTGATCCGCCTGATACAGAGCCCGGCCGCGAAGAATATGCAGCCCCTTATCGAGTTCCTCACCCGAGAGATCCTGGATGGAGCGATCGCCCAGGAGCGCGGACAGCTGTTGGTTCAGCTTGAAATGCGACAACGGCTGTTGCGGATAATCGGGATAGTCCGAGTAGCGAATCCGCGGTGGCGGCGAGAGCATGCCGACATCCACGCGCGCTCGAGATGCGGGATCCTTCAGTAGATCGTACGCCGTTCGGACTTCGATAAACTCGTCGGGATAGTATTCAGGAGAGTATTTCTTTACAAGCTGAAAGTACGATGCCTTCACCTCTTCGTTAGAGGCTCTGCGATCGACCTTCAGGATTTCATAAGGACTTCGCGTAAGCGTTACGGTTTCGTGGTTGTTTGCGGAGCTTTCTTGTTCTGCCATGGGTACGCCTAGAGATTGACAAAGAAAATACCTGCCGGATTGACAGGATCAATCTACGGATCTTAGCGTAACGAATCGTTCATTTCAATCCAGACTGACGATGTTATCTATACAAATCGCCGGGAAAACCCAACCGGGGCATCTATCCTGAAGGATGAACGTATCGTAGGATCAAACAGGATTACATGATCCTTGTCCAGAGAGATGGGGTGAGCAATGAAGGAGACGAGATGACGGAAGAACTTCTTACACCGCGTGAAGTACCTCATGTTTCAACCGAATTCCGCACAATCAAAACACCGATCCCCGTGCCGGACAGCATTCCTGTACTGGAGCAGTTGGCCACGTGTGAACCACGTTCCATGGGCGGACAGCCGGCCATCCTGTGGGATCGCGCGAAAGAGTACTCTATTTGGGATACGTATGGCAACCGTTGGATCGATTTCTCCAGCGGAGTACTTGTCGCGAACGCAGGCCACGGTGCGGACGAGATCGTCGAGGCGGTAAAGCAACAAGCGGACCACGGTCTCCTCCACAGCTATTGCTTTCCCAATCAGCCTCGCGTCGAGCTAGTTAAGAAAATTTGCGATCTGAGCCCCGATCCACTGAGCAAGGTGTTTCTGCTCACAACGGGTTCGGAGACAACGGAGGCCGCGATCAAGCTGGCCCGGACAGCCGGTCTCCGGCGCGGCAATCGCGACAAAAAGATCATGGTATCTTTTGAAAACGCCTTTCACGGTCGGACACTGGGGGCTCAGTTGATCGGTGGGTTGCCGAAACTGAAGGAATGGGCCGCGAATCTCGGGACCGATTTTGTGCAAGTGCCCTTCCCTGACGGATGGCGGAACACAGACACACGATTTTCAGCATTCGAGGGAAGCCTGAAAGAACAGAGAGTTGCCGCGGAACAGGTTTGCGGTGTCGTTATGGAGACCTACCAGGGAGCCACAGCCGCATTTGCGCCGGCCGAATACGTCCAGGAGCTGCGGAAATGGTGCGACCAAAATGAGGCTGTCTTGATTTTCGATGAGGTGCAGGCGGGTTTCGGGCGCACGGGGACTTTCTGGGGTTTTGAGCACTACGGCGTGTTGCCGGACCTGATGTGTCTTGGAAAAGGAATTTCCAGCAGCCTTCCCCTGGCTGCGGTTGTCGGAACAGAGGACATTTTGGACCAATACGAGCCCGGCTCGATGTCAACAACTCATTCGGCAAACCCGGTTGCCTGCCGGGCCGCCTTGGCCAACATCGAGCGAATCCAGTCAAAAGGGCTTGTGGATCAAGCCAAATCGCTTGGAAAGCAAATGCATGCGCGGCTCGAGGCAATTCAACGGAAACATACGCGGAGCATCGGCGTGGTTCTCGGTAAAGGCCTTGTCGCCGGGGTCCTATTCGCAAAAGCAGGGACAAAAGAGGCGGCTCCGGACGTCGCCAAAGCCGTGGTGAAACGTTGTGTGGAGAAGGGGTTGATGCTATTCAATCCGGTCGGCCCCGGCGGTGAGACCATTAAGATCAACCCGCCGCTGTGCGTATCGCCGGAAGCGCTCAACGAGGGATTGGACGTTTTCGAAGAGGCGGTGACGGAAATCGAGGAGGAGGTCGGTATTTAGCGAAGGCAGACTATGGTGAGCAGGAAGCCGGAGTGGAACGACGCCGGTTAGGAAGATATTGAAACACGAAGGCACGAAAGCTCCACGAAAGCACGAAGGAAAAAGGCAAGAGGAAGAGAATAGCCGTGGTATAGCCGTAGGGTGGGTTAGCGGAGCCCGGCAGACCAAGAGATCTCAACGGTACGACGTCCGCCGGCGACGCGTAACCCACCAACACAGAATGACAGGACGTTTTGCCTTTCTTACGCAAATCACCGGAGAGGAACAGGAGCCGAGAAATGGCCAGCGATGTCCAACTGGTCGGCCTTACGAAGCGATTTGAAGCCACCGTCGCGGCGGAAGCGATCGATTTGCGCATTCGTGCCGGTGAATTCTTTGGTTTGCTCGGTCCCCGAGGCAGTGGAAAGACCACAATCCTGCGCATGATCGCAGGGTTCGAATCGCCCGAAGAAGGGTCGGTCCATTTCGGAGAACGCGACATCACCGCGATGCCGCCGAACAAACGCAACGTGGGGATGGTGTTTCAGGATTATGCTCTATTCCCCCACATGAGCGTGGCGGAAAATGTTGCGTTCGGTCTGGAGGCCCGCCATTTGCCCAAAGCGGAGATCGAGGCCAAGGTACGCGCTGCGGTATCAACGGTCGATCTCGCCGGTTCGGAAGATCGGTCCGTGCAGCAGTTATCGGGAGGCGAACAACAGCGAGTAGCCTTGGCAAGGGCGCTGGTCATTCGCCCCGATGTCCTACTCCTTGACGACCCCCTGTCGAACCTGGATGACGAATTACGTTCGGAGACTCGTTCGCGGTTACGGGAGCTGGTACATGAGTCCGGCGTGACGACGCTGTACGTTACCCGAGACCCGGAAGAAGCACTGGCGCTATCCGACCGCCTGGCGGTGCTCCATGAGGGGCGAATCGAGCAGACCGGGACGACAACGGAGGTGTATCTTTCGCCTGCGAATGAGTTTGTCGCTCGCTTTATGGGGCATCAAAACATCCTGCCAGGTACCGTAAGCGGAGCAGATCCCTACTCGTGCACGGTCGCGATAGACGGCAGTGGACAAAGCATTATGGTGCCACCGTTCGATGCCCGTGTGGATGAAGCTGTAACGCTTGTTTTACGAGCCGAATCCTTGGAACTCCAAGACGAACTGGCCCCGGCTCCGCGCCACCCGAATTATTGGAAAGGGAGCATCGTATCGTGCGAGTTTCGGGGACCTTACACCTCGTACACGATTCGTCTATTCGGCCGGGAGGTGGCGGTGTATCAAGCGACCCGCGACAATCGTCTTCGCAAGGGGGAGGTGAGTGTTTCTCTTTCGCCGGAGCAGGTGCATGTCGTACGGGGGTAGGGTAGCATCGCTCTCCACCGTCCAACCTGCCCCTGCGCTTCCTACGTGCTTCGACGGGGCGGCAAAAAGTCGTCAGTAAGTGGGATCGTCGTAGGGTGGGATCATCCGGATTCAGACAGTGGAAGAGGGACTGCGTTGCCTCCTCTTGGTGCCAGGCCAGAGACCGGATTGGGACAGCGAAGGGCCAGACAATACCGAAACACGAAAACACGAAAGTTCTACGAAAGCGCAAAAAAGGAGGGAAAAAGCCAACGGGCCTCTTGTGGCTTCAGCCACCCCGATTGCTTTCGTGTGGACAAATTCGAGCAATCGGGGCTACCCGATATCGTGTCGCTCATCACTCATAACTCATTACCCTGCAGTCAGACCAGCTTATGCCCCGTCTTCAACCACGCGACCAGGAGATCCACCGCCGCCTGAAGGTCCTTCTTGTGGACGCTCTCGACAACCGTATGGACATACCTGCACGGAACGCTGATGGTGATCGCGGGTCGTCCAGCGCTCGTCCGTTGAAGCGGCCCGGCATCCGTTCCTCCGCGCGGCAGGATTTCTAGTTGATAGGGAATCCGCCTCTTTTCGGCGACCTCGATAAACGAATCGACAAGGCCGCGATGGGAGATCGACATGCTGTCCATGATCTTGATCGCCACGCCTTCGCCAAGTTTCGTGACCGCCTGATCCGATTCCGTGCCGGGAATATCGCACGCCAGGGTCACATCAATCGCAATCCCCACATCCGGCTCCAGACCGAAACACGAAGGCCCCGATCCGCGACACCCGACTTCCTCCTGAACCACGCCAGCCATATAGATGTCCCACGCCGACTGGCTCTTGATCTTCTTGAGAACATTGATCCCGACCCAGAGTGAGATCCGGTTGTCCATCGCCTTGCAGGTCACGACATCGCCATGCTCCATGAACGGCTGGACCAATGTAACGGGGTCACCGACACGAATGTTGTTCTTGACCTCATCCGGCGGCAGAAACACATCGACGAAGAACTCGGCAACGTCGTAGATCTTCTTTTTTTCTTCCTCTTTTGCTATATGGATCGGTTTGCCCGTAGGATTCATAACACCAACAATGTCGCGTTTGCCCTGGACCAGAACGCGGCGTGCGAAAAGGTTGCGGGTATCGAATCCACCGAGATTTACAACGCGCAGGAAACCTTTGTCATCAATATGTTTGACATAGAAGCCGATTTCATCCATATGACAGGCCAGCATAACCTTCTGACGAGCGGCGGGTCGGTCTGGTTTCGTTTTCTTTCCGGCTTCTTTCAAACCAACAAGGTTGCCTATCGAATCAATACTGATCTTGTCCGCGAGTCCACCGAGTTGGTGTTTCACAATGTCCCGAATACGTTCTTCGCGCCCGGCGACTCCCGGAGCCTCACATAGTTCTCGCAAGAGTTCCATAGTTGTTTCCTCCCAACCGTGATAGAGAGAGAATAATCCAGGTTGAATCCAATGACGAGGGATATTGACCGGTCAACGCCCCATGTACCCCACTTACAGGAATAATCTGAGAAAGGGCTTGACAATTAGAAAGGCATGTTCAAAACTGTGCCGAGATTATGAAAAATGGTTTCAAATCCGAGATTTGGAACCTTCCAGGGTCTCAGTCTCTGGATTTGTAGCAGAATACAGTGGAGAGAGTTGAAAGGGGGTGGTGCTAGCGGGTCCAACCGACCATGGAGCAATTCAGTTCCTGTTTTTCATTAGATGAAACTCACATCAAGGCGTTTTACTTTTGTCAGTTAGGACGATAGCAACAGTGGTTGCTTATTCATTTCTTAGAGAGAGTTTGAAAGGAGAGAGTTCATGAAAAACTATTTCGTTGGTGTGGCAGTAGGTTTAGGTGTACTGCTTCTCCTTCCCCTGACTGTTCCCGCGCAGATCGGTCCGGATTTCACGGACACGGCAGAGATCATACCGACAGGAACGCGGGGTAATACCCATGTGGAAGGTGAAGTGAAGTACGACGAATCGACGCAGGAGTATTACATCGCTGGGAACGGCTGGGATATCCAGGAGACCGGCGATGAATGCTTCTACGCGTATAGGAAAATCTCGGGCAGTTTCCGCATCGAAGCGGAGCTGGAATGGATCAACGGACCTCACGAGTGGTCCAAAGCCGGTTTGATGTGCCGGGAGTCAACGGATGCGAATTCCGTGCAAACAAACATCATTACATCCGGTCACCCTACCAGCCCGGACCGATATGAGCACGGCGCTCGCTTAACCACGGGAGCGGGCTACACGACGGGGTGGTCGAATCTACCGGAAGAAATGTGGGGTCTACCCACTCGCTTGGCGATCATTCGGATTGCCCCAAGCAACATATTCATCCGACAGTTTTACAACATAGTAACCGAACAGTGGGTGAGTCTCCCACAGACAATTGAGGCAATGCCGGAAGAAATCCTCGTGGGGATCGCAGCCACGTCGCATATCGACGACGAGGCATCGTGGGCAGAGGCCACGTTCCGTAACGTAACGATCGAGGCCGTCACGGGGGCCCTGGCAACCCGCACACTTCCCTCGGTTATCTACAGACCGGGCGAAGCGGCGGAAGTGGAGATTCTCATACAGGGAGAGGCAGGAGACCTCACGTTGACCGAGACACCTCCGGCGGGCTGGACGGTCAGCGACATCTCCGACGGTGGAACCGAGTCCGGTGGGACAATCACCTGGTCGTTGGCGTTTGAGGGCGGGGAGAAGACGGTCTCGTACAAAGTTACGCCGCCGGCCACAGCCAGCGACGCCGGTGATTTCGCAGGTTCCTTGGGCTCCATCGCTACTGCCGGGATGAACAGCATGGTTCTCGCCAAACCCATCGGCATTTTCGATAACCACATGGACATTGGTGCCGTAGGCGGAGAAGGCGATGCCACGTTGAATTCCGATACGGGTGAATATCAGGTCATCGGAAGCGGTGCCGACATTTGGGGCGGTGCGGATGAATTCCACTTTGCTTACTCCGAAATCAACGGTGCATTCAGGCTTAGGGCTACTGTCTATGTTGAAGGCATTGATAGCAGCGACGGCTGGATGAAGGCCGCGTTAATGTGTCGCGATTCACTGGCCGCAGACGCGGTTCATTACGACACGTTGGTCCGCGGATCGGATCTTGGCGTGGACGCACAGTGGCGGACAAGCCCCGGTGCGGGTTCGGGTAGTACTTCGGCCAATATGCTAACGACCGATAGCCAGTTTGGCCAGTTAGAGATCGTCCGGATGGGCGACACAGTCAGCACCTATTATTTCGATATTAACACCGAAGAATGGACCCTGTACGACACACGTACAATCAACTTTACAGATCCCGTGTATGCCGGACTGGCGGTCACGTCGCACTCAGACGGCCAGTGGTCGGTTGGCTATTACACAGGCGTGGAGTTGGAGATCTTCCCATTCGGTGCGTCACGCAGTGTCTCTGCGGACAGCGTAGCACCCGGTGGCTCGGTGGATGTCACGGTGGCGTTGGATGTGAGTGAAGGCGAAACGACCGATTTCACGATTGTCGAGCAGTATCCGGAAGGCACTAGTGTCAGCAACGTGAATGCGACCGTCGGCGAGGCAGACGATGACGGCTCCGGAACAATCACCTGGACCGGCAGCGGCGTGTCAGAAGACGGGACATTGACTTACAGGCTGAACATCCCCTCAGACATGGGCGGCACGGTAGCGCTCAGCGGTACATACGATGACGGGGCCGGCTACTCCGGCGACCTCGGTCAAAGCGAGTTGCTATTGATGGCGTTCCCGGCGGCCGATCTCAGCCCGTTTGACTGGCATGAAGACATTGGCTCCGTTGCGGCAGAAGGCAGCGTCGGTCGCGGCGGCGAGGACTGGGCGGTTGTCGGCAGCGGCGCGGATATTTGGGGTACGGCGGACGCGTTCCACTACCTCTACAAACGCGTCGAGGGCGACTTCAAGATGAGCATCGAGAATGCCGCGATCATTCCGTTCGGCGAAACCCCAACGGGCAACAACTGGGCGAAGATGGGCATCATGGCCCGCGACTCGTTGGACGCCGGTTCCGCGTATACGTATGCAATGGTCCGTATGGAGGACCAGGCGTATATGTTCCAATACCGAGAAGAAGCGGGAATCGACGCCGCACCGGGCTTTGTGGCAGATGCGGCGGTCTACCCACCCGACCATGACGGTGGATTCATTTTGGAACGCAGAGACGACGATTTCTTCGCCTTCTTCACCGACGCGAACACCGGTGACGAAGTGGAGTGGGATGGTTGGACCGTGTTTATGGAAGATCCGATCTATGTCGGCATCGCCGTAACCTCACACGAAGATGGGTCACTCGGGGCCGGTATGTTCTCGAATGTTGTATTTGAGGGAACATCCGTACCGGTGGAGACCTGGATGCTGCATTGAGGGCAATAGGCCAGCCGAATCAAATGTGAAGTCCGTAGGGGCGGTTCGCGAACCGCCCCTACTTTTTGATTTGAATTGCACCTGACCAACCAAAGCGGCGTCGGGGTCGCCGCATTCCAGATAGGGCGCTTGACGCGGGTGGATGGGTGTGCCAGCTTCTCGAATCTGTCGGAGCGGTAGGAAATGGGCAGAACGGTCAGGAGGAGTCCCCTCACCCCGGCCCTCTCCCGAGGGGAGAGGGAGAAGACTTTTTGCCAAAGCGTTGATCGTAATTAGATGACGGAAAGGGCACGATCATGAAACATATCGGGTTCGGCATCATCGTTGTTTTGCTTTTTGCATCGAGCGGCTGGGGAATCGGGCTGTTTGCAGATAGTCTCAGCAGCGATCAATCATCGTACTTCCCTGCCCGGATGGAAGACGGGATCTATCCGCGGCACTACCGGCCGGACCGAACGGTCGATATGAAGCATCTCCGCCTAGAAATTCGGGTGGATATGGACGAGAGGGAAATCAGCGGAATCGTTCACCTGACGGTCTCGCCGATTCACAAATACATCGACCGTGTCCAGCTCGACTGCGTCGGCCTCAAAGTCGAGAATGTTTATCTCGACAAATCGCTGGCACTTGATTACGACTATGTGCCCAAACAAGACGAGCTGACGATCCATCTGCCGGAGGGAACGGAGGAGCGTGAGGAATTCATGCTCAGCGTTCATTATAACGGCTCCCCGACCCGCGATTTCTATTGGCGAAACACAAAAGACGCTTACACCGACGAAGCAGATCAGGCGTTCACGTTATGCGAACCGCGCGGTGCGTCGTCGTGGTTTCCCTGCCTCGATTATCCCAGCGACCGATTGACGACCGAGATCGTTGCTGTGGTGCCGAAAGGTTTTACGACAATTTCGAACGGAGCCCTGCTTTCGAAAAAGGCGAGCCCCGACGGCGAATGGGAAACACATCATTGGTCGCAAGAGATCCCACATGTCACCTACCTTGTCTCCCTCGTTGTGGGGCATTACAGCGTGGTGAAAGACGAATGGAGAGGAATTCCTGTTGAGTATTATTGTATGCCGGGGGATGAAGAGGATGCGGAAGCGTCGATGGGGATGACACCGGAAATCATCGAATTCTACAGCGAGGTTTTTGGTGTGCCCTATCCATACGAGAAGTATGCGCAGGTACCGGTAAAGGATTTTCCGGCGGGCGGGATGGAACACACCACCGCTACGACGATGCACGAGCACATCGTCCTGAGCGAACGCGCGCGCGTCGACCAGGAGCAGGTATGGCTAATCGCGCATGAGCTGGTCCATCAATGGTTCGGCGATCTGCTGACCTGCGAGTCGTGGCCGCATCTGTGGCTCAACGAAGGATTCGCTACGTACTTCGATCCGGTCTACACGGAACACTCGGAAGGCAAAAACGAGTTCCTGGTTCGAATGTACAACAACGCTCGAAGCTACATGGGTGAAGCGAACCGGTATACCCGCGCAATTGTCACCAACAAGTTCGACTCGGCCTCTGAGATGTTCGATAGCCATTCGTATCCGAAAGCGGCATGGGTAATGCACATGCTCCGAGACGAACTCGGAGACGATCTTTTCTTCGCGTCGATTCAACATTACTGCAGGAAGTACAAGGACGGGCTTGTCGATACGGACGACTTCCAAGAGGCAATCGAAGAAGCAACGGGAAAAACATTGGACCGCTTCTTCGAGCAGTGGATCTTCCGTCCCGGACACCCCAAGCTGAAGATCGAATGGTCGTGGTTGGGAAAAGAGAAGCAAGTGAAGATGAGTGTCAAGCAGGTACAGGAAATGGAGGAGGGCGCGCAGCCGTTCTTCTTTCCGCTTCATGTGCGCCTGTCGACCGAGAATGAGACCGTCGACAAAATCGTTGACATCGTTGAAAAAGAACAGGATTTCACCATCGATTGTGATGACGAGCCCAAATCGATCGATGTCAATCCGGAGATGACGCAGCTGATCGAGTTTGCAGATTTTGATAAATCGGACGATATGTTGATGTGGGAGTTGGAACACGCCGACAGCGTTGTGACACGTGCCCGCGCCGCACAGAAACTCAGAGACAAAGACAAAGAGGGAT